>JBGQJU010000090.1:0-23935 GCA_041499185.1 Pyrinomonadaceae bacterium
TCCGCCAGAACTAGATCGGATCGCAGACGCGGTTTTGAACTATCGTCCGAAACACAAAGAGAAGCCGCCACGCAAACGGAAGTCTCGCGCGAAGAAATCTCGTGCCAAGAATCAGAAACGGGAGTCATCTATATAATTCCCCTTCGTAGACCATACCTTCGTCAAAGCGCAAGCCGACAACAGCTATCCGGCTGCCACATATACGGTGGCCGGCAATACCGCTTGCGCTACACCAACGCCAACACCGACACCAACGCCCAATCCGTTGCCTTGCAGTGGCACGACGGTCGAGGACGACGACTTGAGTATCGCGTACTCCAACGGTTGGCACTTGATCAATAACTCGAGCGCCAGTGCCGGCCACTACCGTCTGAACGAAGGCGGCAACAATGTGCACAGCGCTGTCTTAACCTTTAACTCCACAACTCAAACTTCAATCACGTACTTCTTCCCCACCAGTCAGAAGGGCGGTAGTGCTGAAGTATGGTTGGATGACGTAGATCAGGGTCCCGTTAGCTACTACGCCACAACCGGCTCGAATCGTTCACCTGTATTCCCCGATGCAAGCGCAACTTTCCCAAAGAACGGAATGCTCATGCCGGGCAGTCACAAGCTGGAGATCAGGCCCATTCACGATGGGGTCTATATCGACGGCTTCTGCATAGGCAATGGGACTGCTTCCGGAACGCCGGCGGCGCATCCGGGCAATACCTCCGAGTCGCTGGCTACGCAGTCGGCGGGGCAAGCGCTGTTAAGCAACATCACGCTGCCCTCGGGCACGCAAGCAATCTCGATTGCGGCTGAGTCGAGTGTTGCGGTACCGATTCAGTTGGTGCTGATCAACCCCTCGGGAACCGTGGTGCAGACCGTGAACAGCTCATCGGGAGTTGCGATTCTCGAAGCCCCGATAACGCAGAGCGGTGTGTACATCATCAAGGTAGTTAATCTCAGCCTTGGGCCAGTGCAAATCTGGTCAGTCGCAACTCCGCTAGTGTCGACTCCGCTAGTGGCGCAAATGTCGAAAGGGCCGCCAACACCGCATGGTGGGCCACTCTCGCCGCTATTGTCGGAGATTCTGTTCGAAGTGTACGAGCGAGTGCTGGCATTCCACGTCTGATGCCGGCATTTCAGCTCAGGTAACGTCGGGGGTGGCACCTTACTGAAGTTCTAAGGTGCCACCCTTTCTTTAGTTCAGTCCAGCGATACTGGCGCCTAGTAGTGGTGCAAGAGTGCCCCGCTCCGCGACTCGACCAGTCGCTCCACACAATTACCCCACTACCTGGCTCCAATGATTCAACATCGGATCCTCGTAATGACGCGCTCAGCCTCAGCTCTACCATCATTTCAATCGCAGCCAGTGGACAGTCTCGTCCATTACTGCTTCGTACACCTGCTGCTGCGTCACGGGCGAGCTTTTTGGAACCTTGAATGAATGGTCGCCGCCTTCAACCTCGTACAGCGTTGCCGGCAGACGAAGAGTCTTGATCACCGCGCGCAGCTCGTCTGGTGTGCCGAAAGCGTCGCGTGAGCCTTGCACGAAAAGCAGCGGCGCGCGGATGTTCTTTAAGTGTTCGGCGCGCAATTGATCGGGTCTGCCCGGCGGATGAAGTGGATAGCCAAGAAAAACCAGAGCCGCAATGTCACCTGCTCCCGCAGCCGCAACCTGCGCGGCGATGCGTCCACCCATCGATTTGCCTCCGATCACCAGTCGGTTCGCCTTCAGTCTCTTATGTCCGCGCGCGGCTTCGATGACGGCGCGATAACAGGATTCAAGTTTCGCTTTTGGATCGGGAGTGCGACGACCACGCTCGGTGTAAAGGAAATTAAAAGTCATCGCGTCAAGGCCGCGCGCGGCGAGCCCGCACGCAAACATACGCATAAAACCGCTCAGTTGATTCGCTCCGGCTCCGTGACCGAGCAGCACGGTTATGCGCGCGCGGTCACGCCTTGCGGCGCAGTAGAGCAACGCCGTCACGCTTTCGTGTTCGCTAACACTGACGCTGAGTTTTTCAGGTTCGATGGTCAATGGAAACAAGAAGAGCGCGTTATGAGAAAGGCTCGAAGGTCATCTTGTCTTCGCTGCCGGCTCGGCGACAACTTCCGGCTGCTCCTGAACCGGCCGCTTCTGTTCTTCAACTGGTTTTGGACCAGCGCCGTCCTGGTCGGGCGCCGGTCTGCCGAGCACGCCTTCGTAGAGTTGCTTAACCAGCCTTTTGCGATAGTCCTTTGCCTGGACGTAACCCTCCTGAACCAATACCGCCAGCGGAATCGGAACAAAGTATGCCCAGAAGGCAATCGTTCTGAAGGTGACGAGACTACAAACCATTCCCAGCAAGAGGATCGTCGGGAAACTCAGCAGCAACGCTTTGGTTGGCGTGAAATGTTGAAACAAGAGCAGCAACACCAAACCCACAAGGCCGCCGAGCATCGTGATGGTTATGCCACTCGCGGGCCTCATGCCGCCGCCGTGCAGCTCCGTCTCGATCGCATAGGCGAGCACTTCAACGCCGAGCATCCAGCCGAGTGGCGTTTCGTGTTCGTCTGACGCGGTATAAGCGCCGCCCAGCAGAACGATCTTATCTTTGATCGGAGCGTCGCTTTGCCATCCTGCGCCGTCAGCAAGCTCGAGGACTCGCGCCGCCGTAAAGTGGAGGCGATGAGTACCTTCTCTATCACCCGCGAACTTAATGAACAGTTCTTGTTCACCGGCATTCTGATTTTCTCGCTGGCCGGAAAACTCCGCGGCGACGGCCCAGGGGAACGACGGCACCGGTCCGTGCTCCGTTTCGCACATGCGCGCGTAACGACGAACGGCGGTGTCAGCGTCAAGCTTCAGCACCACGAGGCCCGAAGCCGGCGCCGGCTCCTGCCCGCCCAGCACTTTCAGAGCGTGAAACTTTTGTTCTCGGTTTGAAAACGAGCCGGCGCGCGCCCACACAATTGGCGGCCAGCCCGGCAAAGAATGAAAGTCGCGAAACTCAGACCCCGACGTGTCGATGTCGACGCCAATCACCTTCGGTTTTCCCAGGGCGATCGCGTTAATCAGCTTCGACAGCGCCGCGCGATCGAGCGGGCTCTTTTCGTGGAAGAGGTTGGCATAGTCGTCGTCGTCGATGCGCACGACGGCGACGTCGCTCTCTTGCTGGGAACTCTGCAGACGGACTTGCGTGTCCAGAGCGTAGGTTTCCAACTGGCGGAAGAATCCGGAGCGGCTCAGGATAAAAGTGAGGAGAACGGCGATGATCACAGCCGGCGCGGCTTTGAGGATTCGCTCGAACAGCGAAATCCCCTCGATCTCGAGATTCTCTTTTGTCCCCCTACTGGAAGACCACAGCTTCCAGCGCATAGGTTTTCCTTACTGTGCGTTTTGAGCGTTTATGAAATCAAGTGACGCGCGAAGAAACTCGCGCACCGTGTTCTGCCTGACGTTTGTGCCCCACTGCTTCGTCACTTTCGTCGCCGCTTCGAAAGTCGAGGATGCCTTTGGATACTGGTCCGGGCCGGCAACAAAAACCCAGGCTTCGTTGCCGGTCGGCTCGTGCGCTCCAGCGTCAGACTCGAGCAAGCTCACTTCCAACAAACTCACCTTGTACAAACCGGGTAGCAGTTCCTTCGCGACAAGCGGCTGCGGCTTTTTCGGATCCCAACTGAATTCCAGCGGCTTCGGGGAACGGCCGCGAGAGATGTTGACCTTCTTACTCATCGGCTCGAAGCGTAGCAGATAGCGCTCGCCTTGCATGTTCTTGAAGACCGAGCTGAGATCAATCCGATCTCCTTCAAGTTTCACCACGGCCTCTTGCAGATCGGTGCCGCGACTGACTAACGACGCATACTTGGCCGGCTCGTTTGAAACCAACGCCATCGCCGCGCCAATGATGCGCGATGTCAGCGACTGCTCACGACCCGAAGAAGCGGGGATCTTGATCGGCTTGTTGCACTCGCCACTATTGCCGCAGTTCCTGCGGTCAAAGATGTTGCCGCTCCGATCGGCAATCACGATATAGGTGCCGCCGTCTGCCGGTGACGGAGTCGTGACGACGCCGCCAACCGTTACTGCACTACCCTTGGAAAGTTTTGCCGACGAGTTCAGCAGCCAATCGCCTCGAACATCCAGCACGTAGCCAAACTTGTCCTGGGCGTTGACACTCACGGCGCACAAAAGCAAGCAGGGAAGAATGAAGAGCAGCTTCAGATTATTCTTTCGTGGCAAGGAATTTCTAAGACGCATCCGAACAACCTCAGTCGTGGACAAACATTTTGCCTTGCGGCGTCGAACAGGATACTAACGCCTTCGCGCATCGGGTGGCAACGTGCCTACCGCTTCAGCACAATGCGAGGCTCAATCAAATTGGGTAGCGTTGCGCGGTCGTCGTCAGGCACAAGCTCCGGGCCTACTGCGCCGGGCGGAGGCCGTTTCCATTTTCGCGGCACGCGCCGAATGCCAATCGGATAGATCGTCAGCTTGCCATCACCGTCGATTTTCAGGCGGAGAAAATTCTTCCAGTCTTCGATCCTGAGCGCTGAAAAAGCCGACACCTGCAGGCAGCCAAAAACGTTCAACGAAAACAACAGGAAAGCGCCGACCAGCAGCGAGCCGGCGACCCAACCTCCGGCGAAAATCAAGATCGCCGCCAACAGCAACTGGAGCGGCGACTGAAATGAAAGACCCAAAACTGTGACAGTGAAATAGGTCGCTCCCCATCCGATCAAAAACACCGCGATCAAGTGCAGAAATCCGTGCATGAGGCCGGCGGTCCATTGGTACAACTTTGACTTCGTATACGTGAACGCCACAAAACCGGCGAGGATGAATAGAATCCAGAAAACAGCGCTTGCTTGAAGTAGACCCGTTCTGACCGTGGTGGTGAAAGCGGGACCGATCTCATGGATTCCTAAATGACCGATGTTGGCCATCACAGCCCAGGAGGTTAAGAAGTAGAGAATGCCGGTCAGGAACCCGAATCGCGGGTTGTAGTAAAGGAAGAGCAGGTTTCGCCAGGTAAGTCTGCGGGACGTCGTTTCATCGGGATAGCTCGACTTGAGTTTGAATCCTCCTTTCAGCTCGTCTACATCTTCGGCGTGTGTCGGGTTGAGAAATGCGCCACCGCCGCCGGAAACGATCTTCTGCGTCCCGTCGGCAGATTCATGGTGACGGTAATAGTGAAGATCGCCGGACAAAAAAACGCTGACTCTCTTTCCCAACACATTGTTTTCGAGAAAAGCGAGGTTGCTCTCGCTGTAACCCGCGCCGTATTTTTCAAAGACCTTCGTCTGCAGCCAATGCGGCTCCGCGGTGCAGAGGATCACGCGGTCACCATCACCCATCTCTTTCGCGACCTCAGTGAAGTACGCAATCTGCGCGTGGTCCAGATCTGATCTGAGTTGCACGTCAATGCCGAGCAGCCACCAACCGTGCGGTAGTTTAAGCGCGAAATAACTGCGTTGCTGCGGCGTGCGCCAGCCATTGAACCAACGGCGCGCGCAAAAGAGACGGCTAAACGAGACGAGACTGTCGTACCAGTCATGATTGCCGGGAATCGCAAACACGTCGGGGTGCGGCGGATGGCTGTAGCGCAAAGCCGTGCGGTAAGGTTCAACTGTTCTTTGTTTGTACTGTTTGCGACTGGCGCTCGGATAGACTTCATCGCCGCCAAAGACGAGAACACTGCCTCGCTCGGTCTGATATTCAGTCTGCTCGTTTGGAGCTTTTAGGCTGAGGTGCGGCTGCGCGAGATAGTAAGCAACGCCATACGTTGAATTCCAGCCATCGCCGATGTCCGCAACATAGTCGATCCATATTTCGTCTCGCGTTGGTTTGCTCTCGTCTTTGATGTACTGACCTTTTTCATCCGTTACATATTTGCCGTTCTCGTCTTCGCGGTAATAGCTAGTGTAATCGTAAATCTCGTTGGAGGCTGAGGCGAGCGCCTCGAGCAGACGATAATCGGAATGCCCGCCGAAGAGCGTTGAAACGAGTACTTCCGATTCAGTGCGGAGCAACAGCGGAGGGTCATACCAGCCAACCATGCGCCTTTGCGCCACCGCTCGAAGCCGCCAGATGAAGACGCGCTTGCGCGGACGATCCTGGTCGCGGCCTCCGCCATTGTGATCTATCACGCGGCCCACGCCGCCGGCATCAACGGCCAGCTTTAGATGCCATTGGCTATCTGCATCGCAATCGGTGACGACGGTAATCGCATTCTCGCCTGAGGCCGGAATCTGAAATGTGGCCTGCAGCGGAGGGTCTCCGGGCTGCACTGTCAGTTTGAGATCCTCGAAGAGCAAGACCGTCTGATTGCGAACATCGCCAAGCGAGAAATTGAATTTCGTGCCGACAAAGAACGTACCCAGATCCGCTTCGAACGTGATCGTATTTTCTTTGTCGGTTATCTGGGCAGTTAGCAGGTGGGCCAGCTCACGCTTGACGGCCATTGACTCGCGCGTTGCGAGCAAGGCCTTATCTATCGGTACGGGCTTTAGTTCTACCGTCATAAATTATTCGCTTCGTGCGACAACCGTGTAAGAGCATGCTGCCGGAACGGCGCGTCATTGCCACAGGCGCACCGTTTTATCAAAGCTTCCAGTAGCAAGCGTGCGACCATCATGAGAAAAGGCGACGGCCGTAACCTTGTCTGCATGATTCAGCGTCTTTTCTTGTACGCCGGTTTGCGTGTTCCACAAGACGACTGTGAAATCGTAGCTGCCGCTCGCCAGGAGCTTCCCGTCAGGAGAGAAGAAGAGCGAAACAACGAAGTCGTTCTGGCCTTTGAGAGTCTGCTTGAGGACTCCCGTTTGTGCATTCCAGATGCGGATATTGCCGCCCATGTTCGCGCTGGCCACCATCTGTCCGTCACCCGAAAAAACCACGGCATCGACCGGGTAGGTATGTCCTGCGAGACTCCGCCTGGACTGACCGGTCCCGACGTCCCACAGTTGCACTGTCTGTAGACTCGTACTAGCGAGAGTCTTTCCGTCGGGTGAAAACGCTACAGCGTAGACTTTCCCATCTCCTCGTAGCGTTCGCTTCAAGGCGCCGTCGTTCGCATCCCAAAACTTTACATCATGATCCCATCCGCCACTCGCAACTATTCGGCCATCAGGAGAGAAGGCGACTGACGTGGCGTAAGCCGCGTGCCCGACCTTGGACCATTTCAAACCGCCGCTTTGCGCATCCCAAACCTCTACATTGCCGAGCATCTTCTCGCCACTGACCGAACCAGTTGCGGTGGCTACCAGGCGGCCGTCCGGAGAGAAGGCCACAGACAGTACGCCCCCGCTTTCTTCTGGCAGTGTTTGCTTGAGTTCGCCGTTCTGAACATTCCACAATTTCACTTCACTGACAAAATCTTTGTTGTCGTTCACGCTTTCTGAGCTGGCGGTCGCGAGCAAGCGATCGTCCGGCGAGAAGGCCAGGGCATAGACCTTACTGTTGTGAGCGAGCGTCTGCTTCAACTGCCAGGGTCCGAGCGAGGCGCCGCCGGAGCCGTGTTCAGCCGGAGTTGTGCTCCTTGTTCTCATTGCGAAGAGCCAGGGCTTTCTTACTATGGCTATTGCCGCGGCGACCACCAGCAAAGCGACAAAACCACCGACACCCAACCAACGCCAGCGATGCGATTGCGACGATGCGGGCACTGATATCTGCGCGGATTCGTTCGCTTGCGTATCTTGAGTCGCGCCAAGCGAACCGGTATCCGCCGATTGTATTGAGTCGATAGTCTCGCGCGAGTAACTGGATGCATCTCGCTCTTCGGATCTACCACTGCCGACGGCAAGTTCACGTCCCAGCTTTCGTGCATCAATCGGTCGCGAAGCCGGTTCTTTCGCGAGCGCGCGCATGATGACGGCTTCGACTTGCGGCGTAATTCCCAGATGCTTTGGCAATGGCGGTGGTGGCTCGGTCAGATGCTTGGCCACGATGCCGGTCGCGCTTTCGGAAGTAAACGGCGGCGTGCCAGAGAGCATTTCATAGAGCATGATCCCGAGGCTGTAAACGTCCGAACGTGGGTCGACCTCTTCGCCATAACACTGTTCAGGTGACATGTAATAAAGCGTTCCGATCACTTTGCCCGTCTGCGTCAGCGTCTTGCTCGTGGCAGCTTCGCGCAACTTGGCGATGCCGAAATCAACTACCTTGACGCGCTCGAGATCTTCCGCATCCGGTGCGAGCACAATGATGTTGTCGGGTTTGATATCGCGGTGCACCGCGTGAAGCCGGTGCGCGGCGCCGACGCCTTTGCAGATTTCGCGTATTAGCCATATGGCGCGACCCTGAGCGAGCCCGCCTTCAGTCTCCAGGATTTTGCGCAGGCTGTTGCCCTCGACCAACTCCATTACAATGTACGCCGGCACGTCGCTTTGTCCCTCGCTGAAATCATGGATGATCACGATGTTCGGGTGACGAAGCGTGGCCGCGGCGCGCGCTTCGCGGCGAAAGCGCTCGACAGTCTTTTGATCGTTTACGTACTCGCGACGAAGAACCTTAACGGCAACTTCGTCGCCGATGTGCACTCGCCGCGCACGGTAGACGGTGCCCATGCCCCCCTGGCCCAAGAGCGCCGTCAGTTCGTATTTGCCGTCTAATAGTTGCCCGATGAGCGGATCTGCTTGAGGAGGGTTTTCGGGTTGCGGAGAAGCCTCGGCAAAGCCCGGCGACTCCGAATCGTCCGCGGGCACGAAGGGCGAAATGATCGACGTCCCACAGCTATCACAGACGGTCGCGTGCTTATTTAGTGCTTGATGACAGTGTGGGCAGTTCATTTTTTGCGTTGACTGGCTGACCGCTAACGAACTGTCACTTCCAGAGTGTACGAAATACTGCGCTCTGTCGTGGTATCGGGCAGAACGTTGATGCGGTAGTCACCTGAACGAGGCAGATCGCCGGACCAATCTTTCGTGAACTCGGATATCAAATCTCCGTTCGGCGCCAGAATCTCAAATCCAACGCCGCCGCGCGCCGCCAAATGAACCGTCATCGTCTGGCCGCCTCGGGCTTTTAGGAGATAATCGTGGCTCATTCCACGCCTCACGGTGCCGCTGACTACGGCGGTCGTGCGGCCGCGCGCGAAGCTGATACGACTGACGACGCTTGTGCCCCTTTGCGCTGTTGCGGTTATGCCGGCCAGGAGAAGGAGGGCTGTAACAAAGGCGAGGGACATTAGTCCGTTTGCTGACTTCATGATCAAATCCTTTCGAGGACCGTTGGATCTTAAACGAACGAGTTTGCTTCTAAAGCAATTTCGCTGCTGAGTCAATGGTTGTGTGATCAAATGTCCCAGAATTCTATTGACTTTCCTTGAGATTTAGCATAGAAGCAACAAACTAAATAGTGCTTGGCTGTCGTCTGCCAGAAACGAGCAAAGGGTTTTAGCCGGGCGGTGTTCAGCCAGTGTTTCTTTCTTATCGGTCAAGACTTGAATCCTAAGCAACTCTACAATTCATTTGAGAACTCTCCAAGGAGCATTTTTCATGCGTAGAATCTATGTTGCAAGCCTTTTTGTTTTCCTACTGGTAGTCGCAATACTACCACTTAGTCGCAGCTACAGTGTCGGCGCTGTCTCTGAGGGCGAGCGTCTGTCAATGTACAGCAAGCCCTCGGTCGTAAAGATCTTCTCCGGTGCCTTCGCGGCCTATTACGTTCAGTTGTCCGACAGCCCCGGTAAGAACTATCAAGTGTCAACTGTTGGTTCCGGTTCCGGTTTTTTCCTCAATCCAGATGGCTACATCGCCACCAACGCGCATGTGACCCAGCCATACCATGACGGTGAGGAAAAGATGAAGGACGAGGCTTGGGAGGCCTTGTTTGCACAGGTGGCGGTTGATAACAATATTGACCCGCGGAGGCTAACCAGAGAGCAAAAGGTCTTTATCTATCAACGTTCGAAGCTCTTGGGTTTCCAAGCGATACACCATGTGCTCATTCCGAATGGTACTTTTTTTACCTTCGAGATCAAGGGCTATGGCGCCCCAGTTGGTGAAGGTGAGAACTGGAAAGACGTTTCGATAATAAAGATTGAAGTGAAGAATGCGCCAGTGCTCTTACTTGGGGATTCAGACAAAGTGAATTTGCAGGATCACGTCACCGTGATTGGCTATCCCGGCGCTGCCAACACAACGCAGGATCCTCACATGCTCGACAAGAAGTCTGAGCTTGAATCATCAATCACTGACGGCAAGGTTTCGGCTCGCAAGGCGACTGAAGGCGGGGCTCCGATTCTGCAGATTAGCGCGCCAACAACCCATGGCAACTCTGGCGGACCGGTTCTAAGTGACGCTATGGAAGTCGTCGGCCTGCTGACTTTCCGCGGTAACGTCGTTAACGGGCAGGAAGTCCAGGGGTTCAACTTCGTGGTTGCGTCAAACACCGTAAAGGAATTCTTGAGTGGCGCCAAGAACGAATTGGGGCCAGCCGATAAGGCCTACCGCGACGGCCTGGAGTTTTATTGGAAGCAAGAATACAAGAGCGCCATTAGCAAGTTTGAAGAGGTCAAGCGCCTGTTCCCGCAACATTCCGAAGTGGACCGCCTCATTCAAAGCAGCCAGCAGAACATAACGGAAGGAAAAGACAAGTCTGGCGGTCTTGGAGGAGTGGGCTGGCTGGTCGGTGTCGTGCTGGTCGTTCTCTTCATCATCGTGGCGATCATCGTAATAGCCGTAGTGATATTCCTTCTCCTGCGGAGGCGAGGAAAGTCGTCTCAACCTGCCACGGCCGGAGTAATGTCACCAAAGCCCGCGCCCTCGCCAGCCCCTAGCCGAGACGAAAGCCCGAGACCCGCGCCTGCGCCGTATTCGCCGGCGCCGGCGCCTGCCAGCCCACCGCCCGTGCGCCCTGCGCCTTATGTGGCGCCCACCGGCCCAGCGGATTCTGGAAGGACTGTAGATCTCTCTGCGACCATAGCGATTCAGAGGGATCACGACACTGCGCCGATGAGCTACGGCTCGATCCAGTTTGTTTCCGGTGTGCTCAACGGAAAGAAGTTTGAAATTAAACCGGAAGGCTGCGCTATCGGTCGTGACGGCTCGCTGGCACAAATTGTAATTGCCGATCCGCGCATCTCGAAACGACATCTGTGGATCGGCGTGCGCGAGGGACGCGTGGCGATCACCGACGAAGGATCGCGAAACGGAACGTTCCTGAACGATCCCAAGTCACCCCGCGTCACCGAAGCATTTTTGAGTCCCGGTGATACGGTGATTCTCGGCGAGTCTGACGTCGCGCGGTTCGAGTATCAGATGTAAGCCGCTCATGCCAACCTGCCTCACCTCAGAGCGTAATTTCGAGCGTGAAGCTTCGTATTTTTCCCGTATCCTGTTTCGCCCTGTCCTCCACTACCAGAGTCCACGTTCCTTGCGGGCTTTTTCCCTTGAGCGCAACGAGACCCGGTGCGTTTACTTCGTCATACGTCTTCTTAATGTTGTCTGTGGGTCCGCCTTCGCGGTTGTGCAGCGTGATTGGAGTAACGCCTGTGCTCGCTGGAGGCTTAACTCTTACAACCAGGTCACCGATGTATGTGTGCTCGATGTCCACTGAGACCCTGATGGACTTGAGCGCGTTTGTATCGGCAACCACCATGCTGAGAGTCGAAGTCTTGAGGTCTTTAATCGGCACGTCCTGCACCACCGTACGGATCGCAATGGGATCCACCTGGACCGGCATTGCCAGCTCGACGGCTCTCTTAGCGTTGACACGACCGTAACCATAGAAAGGGCTATGGCCGTTGGCATCATAGTTTCCTCCGGCTGTATCGATGCGCTCGCAAGATTGTTTAATAATATCCTTGACTTGATCCCACCGCAGATTCGGATTCCGCGCCAGGATCAACGCAGCCACACCCGCTACTCCCGGAGCGGCGCTTGAAGTTCCACCGAAATCGTTGGTGAAGTTTCCCGCGGCATCGCCCTGAAGCGGATCGCCGGGGTTGTAGCCGAGTGTACCCGATCGGTCAGTAGTCCAGATTCCCGGCGTAAGGGAGGGGAAGAAGTTATTGCTGGGGAAGGCACACCAGACCGCACCGCCAAAATCGCTGTAGGGACTCTTCTTACTCTTGTCGTTACAAGCCGCGACCGCAATCACTCTTTCGTAGCTGGCGTAGCCGTCGTTATCCACGCTCTCGTTGCCATTGCCGGCCGCAAAGCAAATCACACATCCCTTGCCGTTGCGCCCGTGCTCGGTGGCGAAATTCATTGCCAGTCGCGTGCTGTCAGGAAGCGGAGCGCGGTCGTTGTGGACCGGATCGTTGGGATCTGTAAAATCGCCATCGACCGGGCCCCAGCTACAAGAAATGACGTCGGCGCCGTTTTGCGCCGCCCAGACGAAGGCGTCCGCTTCGTTTTGTGAGCCTAAGGCCGAGGCCAGGCGGATAGGTATTAAGCGAGCCTTCGGCGCGACTCCCGAAGCGCCAAAGTTTCCGTCCGCACACGCCACGCCGGCACAAGCCGTACCGTGGTTGTCGCCGTTTCCTGGTCTCGGATTGTCAGTCTTGCGCGTCACGTCTCGCGGCGCGATGATCTTGCCGGATGATTGGAACTCCTGATGATCCAGATCCACACCATCGTCAATTAGGGCGATCGTCGCCCCCGTCCCATCGCTCGAAGCCCATGCCGCTTCAACATTCGCGTGCGCATCCACCGTATTGCCGCTAACGGCAGTCTTCTTGAGGTGCCATTGCTGGGGAAAAGCCCCGCGCTGGCGCGACTCACGAATGAGCTCAGGATGGCATAGCTCGACCGATTGTTCGTTCAGCAACTTGTCGGCGACGACAAAGATCTCCAGCCCCGTGCCTTCAGGGGCTGCCACGAAAAATGCATTGCGCGCATATTCAAGCTCGCGCTTCACCGTCAAGCCGTAGCTTTTCAAAGTCTTCCGACAGGCGCTTGTACTCTGATCGCCGTCAAACTTGACGAAGAAGTTCTCAGTGTATAAGACAGGCTTCTTGGCCTGTGGAGTCACAAGCACGCGCCCGGCGAATTCGATCTCGGGCTCCTTCGTCAAAATAGTTCTTGCTTTGTCGCGCGAGTTCTTGCGCCCACGCGCTACTTTAGTCCGCAGAATTTCCACGCCCGCCTCGCGAAACCGGGTCGTTAGCTCAAATTCACCAAGCACCTCCCGGGCCCGAGCCGATAGTGCCGCACTTTCAAAAGACCTTGGGCCCGCCATTGAGCTGCGGCTGTTTGTGCGCACCGCGACATGTTCATCACTCGTGGTGAGTGAGTGCCGCCTGCCGGTTCTACCGCCATATCTAAACGTAAACATAATCTGACCTCCGATGTGTGATTAGGGGGATCCCTTCGAGCCAAGTTGAAGAAACGGTTTAGACGCCATTTCGATACTTGATCCCGTGTAGAGTATCCCGCTGTTGTTTGGTTTTGCCAGAGACATGGGTATGACTGCGAATTCGTGTACTAGTGCGGGTGAACTTCTGGCGGACGCTGTCGTTGACGCTGTAGCCCATTGTTCCGGTGCGCAGGCCTTGGGTGGCGAACAACTCTTCACCGAATGGCAAATAATCATGCCGCTTCGTGTTCGCCAGGCTGCCCGTCTTGTCAAAGATCATCCGCGGCGTGCCCAACTGGTCCGTCACCAGCCATTCTATATCAGCCGCCCCCACCCGAAGACGCCGCCGTGCCCCACGCTTTCAGTTGTCTCCGAATGTGTTCGTGGAAGATCTAGCCGGAATTGGCGGAGTCATCTGGCCGCATAAAGGATGTTTCTTGATCTCACTTCAACCGGAGATTGAATTCTACCCAGCCACTCTTGGTGTTTACTTCGTTAATCTCCACTACCGACCAGATCATATCTTGAGGATTCTTGACAATAGTTTCGTCCAACGTTGCAGAACCACGCTTGAACGTCGAATCGCAGATCGTTGAATTATCAGAAACCTTGAAGAATCGTAGCTCAGCGCTCGGCAGATCCTCGCCCGGCTTATCTGCGAGACTGCATTTCGCCGGGTACAGATTCACAACTTCAATTCCATACTGCCCATCGTTCACCGACTCACCTTTACGCACAACGAAATCACCGTACACGGTCGTATTCGCGCTGAGTTGGACCTTATGCCATCCACTCGTGCGCGTCGGCATAGGTGGGTTATTGAGTTCGCTGACTCTTCCGCAACAGCTGATAATCACGGCAAGAACAGGTATCGTGCCGAATAGAATCGTGAATTTCATGGTTAATGCCTTGGTACCAGCCCTTGTTCTCTTAGCGAGCCACGCACCTGATCAATCGTGGGGCGCGGCAAGACATAATGTTCCTCGGCCGCACTCAGGTGTCGTGCCACAGGCAGGCCCGGAAAAACAACAAACAAAGCGGCATCTATAGCAATATTACCCGGAGTTGCTTTCGTAAACGCCGTGCTCGGATCCCAGTGCGCATAAGCCCCTAACTTTCTTCTGGAATCCCGCGTTATGTGCATTGACGGATCATTTACGCTGTAACCTCTTTCACGAGAGGCCTCCGAGTTCGTCACATTCGTAAAGCGGTAGTAGCCGTTGCTATCCTTCGTGTCGGCTAAGGCGTTTTCGAAAGTCACTCGGTTTGACACTGTGAACTCCACATCGCCCTGCCGTCCGTTTCCCTGAAGATTTACGCCGTTGATATTCTTCACTTGATTCCAGACTTGGGGATCGTGACCGAGCGAGTCAACAAAATTTTGCACCGTTCCAATCTTGGTGTTGGTTGCATCAACATCTAATTTGCCGTGGTCATAGACCTGAACCAAGTGGTCGTATGCCTTGCCTGCGGCACTTAGTTCCTCCGCCGTTATGTTATTGCGATCCGCAACGGACACCAGCGTTGGAGCTAGGAGTTTCTTCGTGTCATCATCTACTCCGCTCCAAGGGTTCTGCGCATCCAGGCCTGTGGGGTCAACGTACTTGAGCGGGTTATTGAGAACATAGGTGTAGCGGTTGAACGATTGCGGATCAGAAACGATCGCACTTGCCGCCAGCGGATCGACCGAGGTAAATCTTCCTTGCGTACTTCCGTAATAGCGCGCGCCGAAGTAATCCAGCCCCGTCTCATTATCCCTTTCTTTTTGGGTGAACTTCTGCCGGACGTTGTCGACGACGTAGCCGATTGTGTTTGTGCGCAAGCCCTGGCCAGCGAACAACTCTTCACCGAACGGCAGGTAGTCATGCCGCTTCGTGTTTGCCAGGCTGCCCGTCTTGTCAAAGATCATTCGTGGCGTGCCCAACTGGTCCGTCACTGAGTCGTAGCTGTAAACTTCGCTTCAGTAGACCGCTTATTTGCGTGTGGGTTCGCGGCCGCACCAGGCCTTAATGAGCTCGCAAATTGTAAGGTCGCCAAACTTTTCGATGTGGGACCACGCCTGAACCGTGCCAAAGCGCCGCATACGCTTTCCTAGCTCGTAGTTTATTTCGGTCTCGCTATCCCCTTCATGGGTCCTGTAGACAAGCCATCTCCAAGGTTTCTTAGTCGTAACTGGTTCGAACAGCTTTTCAAGTTTGTCCTCGGGTCGTAGCACACCGGCAGGAATCTGATATTCGAACTCGATAAGATTGAAGCATTCCAATACTTCAGTTTTGGGACATCCCAACTTCTCAAAGTAACGAGCATATAATGCTTCCTTACTAAGATTCTGACGGCCACCGAATCTCCGCAATATGTCTTCGCGCCAATCGGCATCTAGCTTGCTCATTTGATTACTCGGAACGCGCAGCCAACTCCCACAGTCAAATTATAACCAAACGTAAACGCACCGGCGCCAGACAAAATAGGCGTTGCTCTCGTGCCAATCTTAAGCAGAGTACCTTTCATAAAGGAAGGCGCCGTTCGTCGGATAACGAGATTAAGGCCGCTGGCGTAAGGATTTTTTGTGCCGCCAATTCCAGCGCGGCTGGCTTTGAGGCCTGTGGCCACTGCATCGCCAGAGAGTGAGGCAGGACCAGAAAGCTCTAAGAACCCCGCTGCGGTCTTGACTGGTCCCTGGAGAGATGTCCCCTTGAATGGTTCAGAGACAGCGGTCGAGAAGCGCCACCCCTCAAAACACTTATCAAATTTACCTCGGTTCGGATCTGGTTGCTCCTTAACCTCTGGCACTTTGATAGCTGAGTCACCTGATGTGTCGCTACGCTTCTGCGGGCTTCCAGCTAGCGGATCTCCGCCCATCACGTTAACTGAAGCGGTCTCGGTATCCTGCGGATCAGAGGCTCGATTACTGTCACCTGAATACGTGTTTGTAACAATGAGACTCGCTGTGGCCGTGCCCCCATTCCGCACCGCTTCAAGGCTTTCGGCGTCCGCTTCATCCGCTGCTTGCTGAGCCAAAAACTGCTGCATTCGGTGACGCTGCTCCTCCTCACTATCTTGCGGATTCCCGACGCCGGGGCCGTTCATATCGCCCGACTGATAACCGGAACTCGCAAGCCCGCTCGGATCGTTGTAGCGCAGCGGATTATTGAGCGCGTAAGAATAGCGATTCCATGTTTGCGGACTTCCAGCTCTGGCGCTCGCGCCCAGAGGATCAACGCTAGTGAAGCGGCCCTGCGTGCTGGCAAAGTAGCGCGCATGCATGAAGTCCAGGCCCGTCTCGTCGTCTCTTTCCTGCTCAGTAAACTTCTGCCGCGCCTTGTCCGCCGCGGCGTAACCCGCAGCCATGTAGCCCTGAGTCGTCGTGCGCAAACCCGCGCCCGCATAAAGTTCTTCGCCGAATGGCAGGTAGTCATGCCGCTTCGTATTCGCCAGGCTGCCCGTCTTGTCAAAGATCATGCGCGGCGTGCCGAGCTGGCGCGATGACCACAGCATTCTGTCGGTTGCCGGTTGTCACTGCGTTGAGTACAAGCGTTCGAGGCACTTCCAACAACAGTGAGGCCGAATTTTCATAGACGACGACAATTCAACGTCATATTTACTTAAAGAAAATTCGATCGAGGACCTTATAACTCTTGCGAGAGATACAGTATTTGACATCTCGACCCCTCGGCGTCTCCCCACCCTTCAATCCACGTTCGCTCTCCAGCCTCTTCGCATAGAAGAAGACGTAGATGCAGTTCTTGTCTCTTGAGAAGATTATGGTGTAGTTTTCCAATGATCTCTTTTGCTCAGGAATCAGAGCATCGCTATTGAATGCTTCGAAAGCAACAGTGAAGGCTTTCAGATAATCGCCATCGACTGCAACTTCTTGTGAATTTTTCTGCAATTCTCCGTCCACTTGTGTCACCTCCCGATGCGACTCGCTTGTGACGCTAACCCCTCCAACTTGCGCGTTAGGCCTGGAAAGTGTCAACAGTGTCAATGTGGCCGCAATTAGTACTAGTTTGCTTTTCATAGAACTGACATCCTTTAATACAACGTTCGAACCTTACCGGTTGTTGTACTTCGCCCAGGAGTTCCAGGGATGAAAACCTTTATCTTTCCTTGCGGAGTTCCTAGATACCCAGGGACGCCTTTAATATTGTTATCCCGTTTGTCGCCCGGACTGAACTTCTCGTTGTAGTCCTTGCGCCCAATGCCAAAGAAGCCTCCACTGACAAGCGTAGGATCGTGGGCCGCGTGCGTATGCCAATCGGCTGCCTCGGTTGTTCCGGGAGGACAAACTCCGCTGTCGGAGCTGTTGGCCGTCCGCGCATTGGCTGGTCCCAGTGTGAAAATGAAAGTGCCATTCTGCTGTTGGCAGACCTCGCCAGCATATTCGAGATTCTGTTGGATAGACGTTGGGTTGTATGTAATGATCGCAGCGACTCCTGCCGCCTCGGCAGTGGCGTGGGAAGTATTGCCTGTGGGTTGCTGAGGTGTGGGTGCAGGGTTCTGGGGATTAGTGCCTCCATTTTCGGCACTTTCATCTGTAGTCGAAACAGTCAAATTTGGGGGCACGGCTTCCCCATTACGTACCGCTTCAAGCCTTGCCGCCTCTGCTTCATTCGCCTCTTCTAAAGCCAAAAACTGCTGCATTCGGTGACGCTGCTCATCCGGACTATCTTGCGGGTTTCCGACACCGGGCCCGTTCATATCGCCCGACTGATAACCGGAAGTTTCAAGCCCGCTCGGATCGTTGTACCGCAGCGGATTATTTAGCGCGTAAGAATAACGATTCCAGCTCTGCGGATTTCCCGCGTTAGCGCTCGCGCCGAGGGGATCAACGCTGGTGAAGCGCCCTTGCGTGCTCACGAAGTAGCGCGCATGCATGTAGTCCATGCCCGTCTCAGCGTCTCGCTCCTGCTCAATAAACTTCTGCCGCGCCTTGTCTGTTGCCGTGTAACCCGGAGCCGTGTAGCCTTGCGTCGTCGTGCGCAGGCCTGTGCTGGCGTAGACTTCTTCGCCAAACGGCAGATAGTCGTGACGGGTCATCGCGGACAGACTGCCCATCTTGTCAAAGATCATGCGCGGCGTGCCGAGTTGATCCGTCACCATCCAGCGCAGGTCGGCGGTTGATGCTAACACCTTCACTTCGGCCAATACCAGATACTGTGAGTCGCTGCGCTGCACGCGCACATACCGACCGCTGCGATTCACGTTAACAGTCGTGGGCGTGCCGCCGTTGCCTGAAGTGTAATACGCTGACACTCCTGCTTGATTCAGCGTCGTGTTCAGGTCAGTGGAAGTGAAAACATTGTCCGAGACCAGCACGTAGAAGTTGGCCGTGTGCTCCGGACAGCAATCAGTGCGCGGCCAGACTTGAATCGAGCCGATGGATTGGCTGCTCCCTAGATCTACCTGCCACCAGTCTTGATAGCCATAATCGGCCGTGGCGCTGGTCATCCCGCCCCAGAAGTCGCCATTCGTGTTTCCATCAACCGCCAGGTTGGCCGTCATGATGTAGAACGTGCTCGATTGAGTGGCTGTCTTGCCCAACGCAAGATCGACTGCCGAAGCAGTTACCAGCAACTGACCATTGCGATAGCCATACTCTTTGTCGGGTATGGTCGCGGGCGCGCTCGGCACGTATTCCGCTACCAACTCACCACCAAGGCCGTACACCTGCCATGTCTCTACGCCGTTGACGTTGCGCCGCACGCGCTGACCGCTGCCGTCGTAAGTGTAGGTCTGCCACCGACTGTTGGACCAGGCCTGCGTCATCCGATTCTCGGCGTCGTATTTGCGGTCTCCCTGGCCGGTGTACGAGTCGGTGGTGAGATTACCGGCGTTGTCATAGGTCATCGCGCCACTCTGACCGCTGGGCACCGTCAAGCGATTCGTGTTCGGATCGACATCGAACTGCGGACGGGGAAGGCCTGACGAAGTGTTGTTGTAATCGATCTTGCGATTGCCCCAGCGATCCATCGTGTAACTCTGCTGCCAATTATACGAACTGTTCCCTGTGTCCTCGCTCACCTGAGTCAAGCGGTTGAAATTGTCGTAGCTGTAATTATCAACCCAGGACTTGTAGCTCGATATCTGGTCGTTGTCAGGAATATACATGTCCTGCCGCTTCAGATTGCCGTTGTTGTCGGTCATGCTCGTGCTGCTATTGCTCCCGCCACACATGCCCCAGCAATTATTGCTGTACTGGTTGATGATCGCGCCGCGATTCCAGCTCGTGTCGCCGCCGGTCGTGCTCTCGCGAATCTCCGACAACTGCCCGCGCGAGTTGTAAAAGAGTTTGTTGTAGACGGCGGTGTCGGTGCCAAACTGCTCCTGGCTGAGCGAGCCCCAATCGCTGTAGGTGATGCTGGTCGAGTAAGTGCGGCTCGTGCCGTCGCCCAGATACCCTGTCACGCTCGTGGTGCGCCCTGCCTGATCATAAGCATAGCTGACCGTGCGGATCGATGGGTAAGTCTCCGAAGTGGGGGCGCTCGCCCGGTTGAAGACCGCGCTGGTTTGATAGTTGATGCCGCCGGTTTGTTGAATCTTGAGACCGTTGCGGCCGAGCCCATCATAACCAAAATAATCACCCGCGCTGCCGCCGCCGTAAGTAACAGCTACGAGGTGGCCCGTGGCAGAGCCGCGCGTGAAACTGGGCGCGCCGCTGGGCAGACTCTGCGCGTCGTAGAAATAGTTGACCGTCGGTGTCTGGGGATTGCTGTCGTTATAGCTCTTCGAGGTGGGGCGATTCAACTCGTCGTAGGCTATCGTGGTGGTGATGCTGCGCGCGTCGGTCTTGTAAAGGAGATTGCCGTTGGCATCGTAGCCATTTTGCCTGGCACTGTCCACCCGAGAGTGTGCCGTAGCAAACCGTGCCGCTCTCCGGATTCGTCGCCGAAGTCAAGCGCTTGAGCGAATCGTAAACGAAGGTGCGCGTCTGGGTGTGTTGGGAAACTGAGTCATACTGAGAAACCGAAGTCAGATCATTGAGCGCGTCGTATTGATAACTCGTTAACCAGTTCGCGCTGCTCGGGTCTTCATAAACTTGAGTCAAACGCCCCAGCGCGTCGCTGACGCTCTTTCTCGCTTTGCTAATCTGGTCGCTTACGGTCACGCTGTTGCCGCTGTATGAAGTGCGCGCGATCGCGTTGTCGGGCGTTCGTACTTTAGTAGTGCGGCCCAGAGCATCGGAAAAACTGGTCGTCCAGACAGGTGTCTCGCTCAACGGGCGAAACGGGTTTGACGATTGCGCCGCGCGCACCCAGGCGCTAGTGTCCGGGTCTTGCAGCGTGCCGAAAGGAACGTGCTGGACGGCTATGTATTGCGTGCTGTTTTCGTAAGCGCGCGTTTCAATCGTGCGACCCAAGCCATCGTAGATTGTCTGGCCCTTGAGCAGATTGTCGCCGTAGTTAGCCTGATCGCTTGTGACCGTAACCGTGCGCGCGGAGTCGTTGTAAGCGAACGTGCTCTGACTCTTGATCGTGGAGTTGTTCACAGCGCGAACGATTTGCGTCGGCCTATCGAGCACGTCATTGCAGTAACCGCTGTAGGTTGTTCCGTTAGCGTCTTTGGCGTCGACAGGCCGGCCAAGATAGTAATCGAGTTGCAGATACGCGGTCTGGCCGAGCGCGTTTGTTACCGCCGTCGCGAAGGCATAGCTGTACTGAGATTGCGAGCTGAGTTCCGACGGCGCGGTGTTAGCTTGCGCGTCTCCATCCGGCGCACCGAAGCAATCCGCAAAATCAAACGTCGTTGCATAGCCCCGCGCATCGATGGCTTTGACGACGTTGCCTGCAATATCGTACTGCGCGTAGGCGGCGAGCGATCCAGTAACTGAGCCACTGGTGTTTAGTAGATAGTGTGTAGCCGTCGTCGTGTTACCTCGCGTTAGATTGCTGCTGCCGGAATTAAACCCTGTGTCAAGTCCACTGATAACTAGTTCGTTGTGGCCGGGTCGCGGATAAGTCTGTATTGTCGCGTGATTCGTGTCCGTCGCGTAGTTGTCATATTCGTAAGTGGTTCGCGCCCGTTCGGTCCCGCCTGCGTCAAAGACTGAGATCTGTTTGGGCAGGCTACGCAAGTGGATGGTCGCCGCCGGATCGGGATATGTTGTATTTGGATTGACCGAGTCATAAGCTGACCCGTTCACACTGTTGGTAGTGAGATAGTCGGTATGCGTGTGGCGCACGAGCGATCCGGGGACACCACTGCCATAGTCGTATTCATAGGCGTCAGTTTGATTGTTGTACTGATCGTGGGCAAAAGTCACTTTGCTTACCAAGTTTGCGCCGTAAGGCTCAATGGTCGTGTCGGTCTCAACGATGCGCGGATTCACGGGCATTCCGCCCATCGTTCCGTTACCTTGCCAGGTATGCTGCGTTCGGCGCAGGACGGTCGTGCCGTTCGTGTCAAATGCTTCGGTCTGATATTCCCGGCCTTGGTCCACTCCCGGATACCAACCTGGAGCCAGCATTGACCCAGATACGTCGCCGTGAAAGTAATGATAAGCCCTAGTAAGCAATGTCCCCGCGGCATCATATTGATCGAAAGCAACGTACCCCAAGTTCTGCCAGTACGGATAGTATGACAACGTGCTTTCAGGGCGGCTAAATGTCTGCCGGTTTTCCAGAACGTTGCCTTCGTGGTAAATCCGTCGCTCGACCACGCGGCGATAGATCGCTTCGCCGCCGGGCATGACCCCGCTGTTTGACCCATTGGAGAGTCCACATGCCCAGTCGTACTCGAAGGCCCCGCCCATTGGCAACTCGACACGCGCGAGCTCGCCATAACTGTTGTAGAAGAAGTCATAGCTGCGACCGTCGGGAAGCCACACGGCTGAAACTTTCTCAGTGTCATAGCTGGTAACGTCGGACCCGTTCAGTTCGGGGAAAAGAGTCGCGCCTGTCTGTAAGGTATAGCCGGATCGCAGGACCTGTCCCAGGTTTTTCTTCGAGATGCGAATCTTACGATCCGCGCCGCCAAAGCCTTTTAGGGTAATACGGTCGCACAAACCATAGGGTGCCGCATCCGTTACGGCATACTCAATTGTGACGCGGCGGTTGAGCGAATCGGTGATGGTGGTGACGCCGTTGTCATAAACGAAAGCTAGCTTATTGCCATTGCGGTCGCGCATCCAAGTAATGTCACCGTTGTCGATGCGATAGCGCGTGCCATCCCGTGTCATCAGATAGCCAGAAACGAATTGGGACGAAAACGAGTTGGCGTTATTGGAGTCGTGAATGGTTGCGTCTGAAACGAAAGTCGCTGCCGTACCATCCGCCGTAACAAAGACTTTGCCGCGTGAGGCTCCCGGGGATGTGCCGGGACAATTCGGCGATACATGCAGCGCCTGCCCACCACTGAGCTGATCGCGCAAATCGTACTCCGTGCCATCCGGCGCCACGAAGGTCATCCTTGTCATCGTGTCAGTGAAGTAAACATCCTGGTCTCCTGACGGACAGCCAGTGGTTGCTCCCTGCCCGGAGTAACGAATATATAGTGAACCAATGCCGTATCGAGGCACGACGATCAAGTCGTTCCACCAGTTGGGATCGGCATAAGTTACATATTCGCCGGTGGCTACATTGATAAGCCAGTGTTTCACCACCCACCTCTGCTCGATTGGTAACAGCAGCGGTACTTGGGCGCCGCCGCGGCCACCCACCTGCACGAGCGATAGATTGAAGTTCAGATTTCCATTGAATAAATTGACATTCTCAAAACCGCTCAAGGCATAAGACCCCGCTGGTGAGCCGGGCGCGACCCCGAGTGGCGTTGTGCTGGTTAGGTCTTGCGCAACTAAACGGCTCGCCGATAGTAATAACAGCAGCGCCGCGAACAGTAGTTTACGCTTCCTAGCGGTGGGGAGATGGGCGTCATCGTTCTGTCGGAGATTCATCTTGCCTCCTCCAAAGGTGATGTAACGAGTTGCAAGCCCGCTATCAATGAGCGTTAATGTGCAGACGACACAGCCACGCCGGGTGGCGAGCCTCAGTGATTACGTAGTTGCCTGGGTGAAGCTCGATATATTCGCGCCACTCGCGCTTGCCTTCAGTGAGACGAACCTCGCGCAACTTGTTGCCGCTTTCTTCGTCGAGCCGAAGTGAGAGCTCCCGAACGCCGCTATTGTTCGCTATTACCAGGGCCACAGGTCCTGACGGACGCGTGATTTCGGCCGGCCGGAAGCCGGTCGGCCAAAGCGTGAGTTGCTCCACCTGAACTTGTACTCGCTGCCCTTTGCCCTGCCCCTGAAAGCTGGCAAACGGCGAAGACGGCCCGATGCGTTTTGTGTCAGTTGAAGTTCGCCCGTTAGGCGAGCGAACTAAGCCCGCAGTTCTAGCGGAGACCAGAGCCAGAGCGGCACATACGCTCATTGTGACCAAGAACACAGGCAACAAAATTCGCTTTTGCTTTTTCGACATAAGCTGTTCCTTGATGTTTCGAACGTTAGTATTCGGGAATGCGGATCGAAGCTTGACCGTAAGGCGGGAACGCAAAGGAAGAGGCTTGCACTCGGACTGGTGAACATCGGGCCTCCATGAACAAACAGCGAACAAAGGCCGCTTCTAACCGTGATTCAAGACGTGATTGAGAGACTAACCGGCGAGTATGCGCGGGTCGCAGAGGCTCGTGGGAGTCAGCCGCCTACCGCTCGTTGCAAAGTATCCTGAGAGA
>JBGQJU010000091.1:0-23915 GCA_041499185.1 Pyrinomonadaceae bacterium
ATGACTTGCCCGATGCCAGCTGCCTGATTGCCTCCAGCTTGAACTCCCGCGTAAACTTTCTTTGTGTTAAGCCCACAGTCGCCCTCCTCCTAAAAAACTGTAGCTTAACTCGTGGTCTCAAATTTGGGGCTCAGTCCAATCGGGGGCGCCGGCTCATAGATAACCATGTGCAGTGATTTGATCACCGACTCGCCCTCGAAAGGTTTCTTGCCTGTCGCCGCTTCAAACAGAATGCAGCCGAACGAGAAGGTGTCTGAGCGCTGGTCGATCTCTTTGGTCTTGCCCTGTGCCTGCTCGGGCGACATGTAACCGACAGTGCCCATCACCGTGCCCGGGGTTGAGTGCTGCGGCATGACTGCGGTGGCTGCTTCACTGGAACCACCGGCTGGCATAGGCGGTTGCTCGATCAGTTTGGCGAGACCAAAATCGAGAATCTTCGCGTGGCCATCGCGCGTGATCATGATGTTGTCGGGTTTCAAGTCGCGATGGACGATCCCGGCAGCGTGAGCTTTCGCTAATCCTTCCGCGACATGCTGCAGATATCGCAACAGCTTTCTTAAATCGATTTGCTCCTGATGAATCTTCTCGCGCAGCGTAGCGCCATCGATAAACTCCATGGCGATGAAGTTTGTTCCGTCGTGCTCGCCGATTTCATGGATGGTGGCGATGTTCGGGTGATTGAGAGCCGCCGCGGATTGCGCCTCTTGAACGAAGCGCCGCATTCGATCCTGATTGGTCGCAAGCTCAGAGGGCAATATCTTCAATGCCACTTGACGACGGAGTTGCGCGTCTTCAGCCAGATACACTTCACCCATCCCGCCCGCGCTAATCTTCGAGCGGATTTCGTAGCGACCGAGTTTTGTGCCGGCAGGAATGGTCACTTATGTGGCAGACCGAAAGGTGCTATTCGGAACGGTAGCTGCAGATGGACAAAGCGCCCTATTCTAGCCGCATTAACCTGTGTGCGCTAGATCAAGGGCACCGTCTGTGAGATTGCAATCTGGAGTTTCTGGGCCGACTTTCAAGAATAGTGTTCGATGGCGGGATTCATTAACGCCGATTGCTGGTGTGTCGCATTGCTCGATATTATTGGGATAAGAGCATTCTCTTCTCAACCCTCGTCTTAGGAAGGAATGGACAACGGACCTAATATCCGCGGTGTGGTTTGGAAGCTGAACCGGCCTCGTCTGTAAATTCTTGACATGATTGGTGCTGAGGGAGGGATTCGAACCCTCACGAGATTACTCCCAGCGGATTTTAAGTCCATTCGAAGGCGTCTTACCTGAGCTCACCAAACTAGATGAACCAATACTCACCGGACTAGCAGCCGTCAAAGTCATGCTTCGTCCGGTTAGGTATCGCGACAAAATGTCGTCATCCTAGCGTCACCGCTGGACGGAGACGAAGGTTACAGTCGATTCTGATTGTACAAGAGTTAATGTCAGAGCTTTTTGCCGAGGGACTTACGAGCGTAGTCCTTAGATCACAAATCATCTCAGGATGGAGAACGGACTAGCAACCGCGATATTTCCTTTTTCAGTCTTCACTTTCCCGTGACTTCAAAAGCGCATCGCGGAGTGTCTGCACGGTCGCACTGCTCTTGGACTCTCACCCCAATTATCTCAGTGAGTAAGGCTTCGGCGAGTTGGCAGACCTCTGGGTGTTCAGTCACGGCTGTGGCGAGCGGACAATTCCCACTTCTAATGAAAAACTTCTTTCCTTCCTTCTCTACACGGGCGGCCCCGCCGATTGCCTCCAGCGCTGTCAGGGCCCTGTCGACACGAGTTTCCAAGTCACCCCCTCTTGCGCCCGCAGTCTGATTGCTGGCTAAGCCGCGACCCACTTCTCTGAGAACCTCCTTGAGCGCTTTAGGCGTGAGTCGTCCTTTAAGCACAGCGATGAGTTGATTGAGTAGCGCGTCGTAAGCTTTAGGAAAGAGATGCTCCGCCTCGCCCGTCAACTCGTAAGCGAAATGTGGCTTGCGGGTACCCCGCTGCACGCCGCTCTGCTTGATAAGTCCGTCGCGTTCAAGCGAAAGGAGATGCGCCCGCACGGCATTGTCAGTCAGTTCCAGTTCTTCCGCCAACTCGTTGACCGTTTTCGTAGTCCCTCTCATGAGGGTGACGATGCGACCCCGCGTGCTGCCGAAAAAGCGTTTATCCAACTTAGTCCTTTTCATGTTTTCAGGCTGAGTATTACATCTTTTGCAAATAAACACAATAAGTCAAAGTAACCCTTGCCTTATTGTGGAATAGGTGTATCCTTCGATCCAAAAGAACAGTCGCCTTAGCGAAATCCAAAACTATTCTGTACCAGGAGGACAACGAAAGATGGAACACATAATCGATAGCCCAACCCGAATTACTTCTCGTGCCAGGGTCGGCGCCGACGTTTCTCGGCCCGCAGACTCTGCGGGAAGACGGATTCGCAGGCCGCCTCGTGTTGACCACTCGCGAAGACCGTCTGCCTTACGACCGCCCGAACCTGAGCAAAGAGTACTTGCAGGGAAAGGCAAAGCCTGAATGGCTACCGCTGCGCTCCGATGACTTTTTTGCTGAACATGACATCGAGGTTGTACGGGACAAAGAGATCGAGCGCGTCGACGCGGCTAAGAAGACCGTCAATTTTGCGGATGGCGGGTCGCTGCTTTGTGACGCAGTGCTGGTGGCTACCGGTGGGGAGCCGCGCGCGTTGCCCTTTCAATCTGAAGCACAGGAAAACTGCTTTCTGCTGCGCAGCTATGCGGACGCGAATGCGCTCGTCGCCGCGGCCGAAAAAGGAAAACGCGCAGTGGTCATCGGCGCAGGCTTCATCGGCATGGAAGTGGCGAGTAGCTTGAGGGCGCGCGGCTGCGAGGTGACGGTCGTAGCACCGGATGACGTGCCGTTCAAGAAGACTCTCGGCGCCAAGATCGGAAAAGTGTTTCAGGACGTTCACGAAGAGCACAGCGTTAGGTTCAAACTTGGCGCCTCTGTCGCCTGCTTTACGGGGACAAAGGTAGTCACAGCAGTCATTCTGAAAAACGGTGAGCGACTAGACGCTGATCTGGTCGTGGTTGGTGTCGGCGTCAAGCCAGCTACCGACTTCCTGAAAGGGGTCACTCTTCACAAAGATGGCGGCGTCATAGTTGATGAACACATGCGCGTTCCGCCAGTATCATCGTTCCAGACACTCAAGGTCATTTGTTTTGGGGGCTCCTGCCTAGGAAACCTTGAACGAATCGATCTGCGGCTTCACGATTTCCGTGAAGCACGAGGGACAAATACCATGGCTGAATTCAGCCTCCGAATGAGTGGCGATGTAACTTTCGACATTTTGCCAATAATCCTGGTCGTCACGGATCTTTTTGCAGTAGCCGCAGATAGGAATAATTCCCTGCAGTTTCTTTACCCGCTCCAAGGCCTGCTCGAGTTGGCCCACGCGGTCAGCTAACTTGGTTTGCAGTTCAATCATGCGCACGCCCACCTGTACTCTCACGCATAATTCATCGCGGTGATAGGGCTTAGTCAAATAATCGTCGGCTCCGGCCGCCATTCCCTGCACCACTTCTGCGACTCCCTGTCGGGCTGTGAGGAGGATGACATAAGTTGCTATTTCCCTGGCCGATTGACGCAGCCGGCGGCAGACTTCCGGTCCCTCCATCGCGGGCATCATCCAATCGAGAATGGCAAAATGCGGCGCATCGTCTTTCTGCAGAGCATGCCAGGCTTCGAGGCCGTTGCTGACGGCAACGACCTCGTGTCCCCAATTGGTAAGGTTCGTCGTCAGTACATGACGGGAAACCGGATCATCCTCGGCGATTAGTATTTTCAAATTAAGTATCCTTCGGCCTTCGTGAAGGCTATCGCTGCTGCGCGCGGAGAACTTTGCGTCTTAAGAATCAACCAACTGGGGCACCAGCGATGAGTTTTGGGTAAGCATCCTTGAGGCGTAGATTTTCGCTGGCCCAGGAGTATCCAATATCTCGCGTACTTTGAGTACCAATGCATCCGGCGAGAAAGGCTTCTGAAGGAATGGGACTCCTTCTTTCAATACGCCGTGATGCATGATGACGTTGTCGGCATACCCGGACATATATAGAATTTCGATATCCGGGCAGATCTTCACTACTTCTTCGCTAAGCCGTGGACCGCTCATCTGCGGCATGACGACGTCTGTAAGCAACAAATGAACAATGCCACTATGTTCCTTGCAGATTTTCATCGCCTCGCTTCCACTCGCCGCCTCTAACACGTTGTACCCGCTTAATTTGAGAATATGTCGAGCCATGGTGCGCACCATTTGCTCGTCTTCAACAAGCAGGATTGTCTCGGTTCCCGGGGGAATGCTTAACGGCGCAGAGACCGCACGCCGCGAATCTGGCTGCTACAGCCATTGAGAATGTCAGGCTTCTCGAAGTGGAACGTGAAAACGAGGAGCAATAGTCGTCAAGTCTCTCGCCGTACCAAACGATTCGGCCAGAGTAGCCAGCCTTCGCAATAACTTTTCATAGTCCGTCAGGGCACGCTGATTGGCCTCCTGAAGGTCCTGTTCTCCACGCTTTCGCTCGATGGCCAGGGCTATCTGCCCGGCCACCGAAGACAGGAAGTCGATATCGTGTTGGGTATAGACGTTCTCGTTTTCATAGTGTTGCACCGCAAGTATTCCTATAGTGCGTGACGGTGAGTGGAGAGGGACTCCGAGCCAGGATGCGGAAGAGGTCCCGACTTTCTTGACTTCACCGCGACCATACATCTGCGATTTGAACTCTCCGGTCAGCGACAATGACTTACCGGTTCGTAACACATAGCTGGAAAAGCCGTCGCCAACAGGGCGCGGCGCCGGAACGGGATCGCGCTCGTCGATCCAATACTCAAAGTGAAGCAGATTGGTCGTTTGATCGTGAAGCGCGACAAAGCAGTTCTCAGCGTAAAGAATTTTCTTGAGTGACTGATGAATAAACGTCAATAATTCGTCCAGGTTCGCTGTAATGTTGACGCTTTGAATGATGTCCAGAATCACCTGGCGCTCAGACTCCGCCCGGAGACGGGCCGTGACGTCGGTGGCCGTAATTAGACTTGCATTTTTACCATCGAAGGTAACCGGCAGTCCGTTTATCTCAACGTCAATAATGCTGCCATCGTTTTTTCGGTGTTTCCACGTCTCCGAGCTATCGTTACTGACGTCCTCCGAGAGTCTACGTGCCAAACGCTCTTTTTCATCGTATGGCCGGATGTCCATAAGCGTCATGGCGAGGAATTCTTCAGCGCTATATCCATAGCTCTGAACCGCGGCATTATTCACTGCGAGGATGGAATAATCTTCGCAATCATAGACCCACATCGGGTGTGGATTGGCCTCGAAAAGCAAACGATAGCGCTGTTCCGAATCCAGTAGTTGTTGCTCGATCTTCTTCCGTGCTGTGATATCTCGACCGAGGGCCTGCAATTCGACGACCTCACCATTCTCGATTACCAGTTGCACGTTCTGGCCAATCCATACTTCACTGCCATCGACGGCGACGGCGGGGAATTCGAAATAGGTGACAGGATTTCTCGCCCTTAATTGCTCAGCATAGAACTTTAATGCCTGTTTTCTATAGTCCTTCCTTATGAGGGAAACATAGTGAAGTCCGATGCAGTCCTCTGCCGTCCTCTGAACGATTGCGGCCGCAGTAGGATTGACAAAAGAAAAGTGGCCCGTGGGGCCGATGCGATAGATGATCTCTTTCGCTACATCGACGATGCGTCTGTATCGAGCTTCGCTCTCTTTCAGCGGCGCGCGCAGTGATTGGATGACCTCTATACGATTTGCCAGCAAGAGAAGCTCCCGTTGCACCGATTGAAAGGTCAAGCTCTCTCTATCAAGGCAACCCGCCGCGCCCTCCTGAATGACTTCATGAGCTTCAGAATCGTCCTTGACTATCACGAGAGCCGTTAGCGAAGTGAGTTGAAGCTGCTGGATTTTACTGAGAAAGGCGAGGGCTCCTGCTAGCGATAAATCCAGGATACAAATGTCGCAGTCTTTTGCAGCTAAATGCTGCAGCGCGGCTTCCTGGCCTGTTACACTCAACAGCGCGAACCTTTTAGCGTCCAACTTTGACAAGAAGCCAACGATAGGACTCTCTCCATCAGACGCTTCAGTGACTAACGAGATTCTAATCCAGTCTGTAGACATTAGTTGATCGGTCCTCATGAAACGGGGTGGTAAAGCCTGGCGCGACAAGTTGAAGAGACCCTCCGCGCTCTCGATAGAGGTCTCTGTTGACCAGGCAAAGTGCCCAAAGTCGGGTCGAAATTCCCCGCCCCGGGCGCTATGTCAGCGCTATGGGCACTCTCGCGTTTGCTCAACAAGGCCTATGCCATAGCTAACGCGCTTATGCAGTTCCAGCTTTGCGCAGAGCTAACCTGGCGGAAAACACAACTGCTTTTACACACCAAAGACATCTCCAAATCAATCCGTTGCGCTCAATTGGCACTTGCGAAACGGGCAAATGCTGACTCGCAGGATGCCCTGGCATATTGCTTGCCCTCTCGTAATCTGCCAGCGCTATGGCTACGCCTTTCTTTCGAGAAGAGTGCGCGCCGCCAGGATCCCACGCCAGCATGCAAAAAAACAGATTGGGAAAGCTCCGATTTCAGGAGGACTTTCAATGGAGAATATGAATGATTGAGTCAGCATGGCATCGCTTCTTTTTTCATCCGCGGGATACGGACACAAGTCGGAAGTGTTCTTTTTTGAAGCTCGTGGTCAAAGCGGGCCTTCTGTCCGTAACCCTGGCTTTCCTCGGCACGATATCAACGGCACAGCAGCCTCGGGACGACCTCACAGCAAAGAGCATTGAAGACTTGATGAACCTCGAGGTCACTTCAGTTTCGAAAAAGGAAGAGAAGCTTTTTCAGACTGCGGCGGCAGTCTACGTAATAACTCAGGAAGAAATCCGGCGTTCGGGTCTGACGAGCCTTCCGGAATTGCTGCGGCTGGTACCAGGCCTGCAGGTGGGACGGATTGACGGCACTAAATGGGCCGTGAGCGCTCGCGGCTTCAACGGACGTTCGCCAATAAACTGCTGGTGCTAATCGATGGCCGCAGCGTCTACTCCCCGGAAACCTCCGGAGTCTACTGGGAGGCGCAGGACATGGCGCTGGAAGACATCGAGCGGATTGAAGTCATTCGCGGACCTGGCGGCGCGCTATGGGGTGCAAATGCAGTCAACGGAGTAATCAATATCATCACCACGGCGGAGGGCGTGTGGAATGGCAGTTGACAGAAAAAGATGAACTGACTTTGCAAGGCGACACCGGCGGCGACGAGGAATTGTTGAAACAAGCAGCGGAGATATTTCTGAACGATTATCCGTCCCTGATTGCAAACATTCGCTCGGCTCTGACTAACCGTGACGCCAAGTCACTGGAGTTAGCGTGTCATACTCTAAGGGGGTCAATCAATAATTTTGGGGCTGCGACTGCTTGTGATCTCGCGCTGAACCTGGAGATGATGAGCAAAGAAGGAAATCTGCCGGGTGACATGGCGGCGACGACCACATTAGAGGCAGAGCTCGAGAATGTGAAGGCGGCAGTCGCCGGCTTAATACGCGAGAACCCGGCAGAGAGTCTCTGCCATATCTGAGCGAACGCGAGCTTCACTTTAAGGAGATCCAGTAGAGCTCCGAGAGATGAAGTTGGTAGCAGCGCCGCTACAAGTTGAAAGCAAGGTGTTCGGAATTCTGATTGTTGCTCGCCGTCACAATCATGCAATCGAACAAGATGAATCATTCGCCGTTGTCATCACGGATCTGGGAATGCCCTACGTTGACGGCGTTCGGATGCCCATGCCCGCTCTTTAATTACTTCATCCTTCTAAGAAAGGCGCGAACCACTCCAACAGCTCAGTTGCGGTTGTCGGTTGCTTAATCTGAGAAAGACTCAGCGAAACTGCTTTCCCTATGACCGCAGTTGGGTAGCGTCGTTTATCCAGGAAAGGCCTCGCATGGCTGCAGGCAGTCCCAGCGTAGTGATGCTCAGCACGGCTACGTGCCTCATTTCATCGAGTGTCACTCCGGCAGCCTTTGCGTTGCGCGCCGCAGAGTGAGCTCCTCCTTCCAGACCCGCCCCGATCGCCAAGGCAATCTTCACAAGCCGCCGCGTTTTATCATCGAGCGGCCCTGCCTTGTGACACTGATCGCCTAGTTGCATGAAGGCCTCCCACACTGCGGGATAGCTGTCTTCAAATCTCTCAATCGATTCCGGAAGCTTAGTGCTCATGGCTTTACCTTTTTTACAATTTGTTTATGCGGGACAGCAACGGGCACCTTAGCATATTGAGCGATCGATTTTAAGTGGGCCTTGCGGTTCCGAGCTTAAGCAACTCAGTATCAAATTCGGTACGCGCGGGGTAAACCCTCCAATTACTTCTGCCTGCGAAATTCTGCGCAGGCTATCAGCGAAAATGCGCACGATTCCTCTCCGCAAATACAGAAAGGAGCCTATTCCTGTGGAGGCACACACTTTGCTCACATGAGGCATTCGGCTTGGCACGCCTAACGGCGGGAAGAGTTCTGGATCGTGCGGAGTTGGAAGCTGTAGGGTCCGAGATGGCCGCCCGGCGTGGCCTCGTGTTTAGCGGGAGCGCATCACGGTGATGAAGACCTTCAGCGATTTGCTTATGTTGCACCAGCAGCTCGATGAATTGTTTCTTGAGCACCAGCGCGCGTTGTTGCGACTGGATCTGGATCGAGCCTCGACGTTGCTGGAAGCCTACGAGGCCGAACTCCTGGCTCACATGCGCGATGAAGAAGAGCTGATGATTCCAATGTATCGCGAGCGGGCCGAAGCGCCCGTCGGTGGCACGGCCGAAATCTTCCTTGGCGAGCACGACAAGATGCGTCAGTACCTCCTTTTGTTCAAAGAGGAGTTGACGAAGCTGGCGGAAACCGAGGATCTCGAACGCGCAGTGATCTTTCTCCTGGACTCGCAGCACATCTTCAAGCGGTTGCTGGTGCATCACGACACGCGTGAAAGAAAGATGCTCTATCCGCTGCTCGATCAGGTAACAACCGAACAAGAGAGGGAGAGTGTGTTTGCAAAGCTCCTGGCGTTTCAGGGCGCGACGATGCCAGCGTGATTCGGCTTTCGGGCGAAAGGCAGGAGTTGAAGTCGATCATCATGAACGAGGTTGGAAAAATCACTGCCGAAATGTTTTTGCCGGAGATTGTCGAACGCTATCCGGCAACGCGCGTCGTGCTTGACCGCTACGGGCTGCACGGTTGTGGCGGCCCGCAGGGACCTCGCGAACAACTGGGTTGGTTCGCGCGTTTGCATGGCGTGCCGATTGAAAAGCTGCTGGGCGAGTTGAACCAAGCCGCGTCGCAGACAACATCAGAAGTTCCCGAGTTCGCGCCTTCGATCGGAGACACGATCTATCATCCGTTCTTTCTTGCCGGGATCGCGACAGTTTTGACGCTGGGGTGCACGTGGGGCGCGATCAATCTGCTGACGATCGGATTGCGACAGAGCTTCAGCGGCGCAAACTACTCGTGGGTGCTGGCGCATGCGCACGCGATGGTTTTCGGCTTTGTCGGTTTCTTCATTATGGGCTTTGCGTATCAGGCTTTCCCGCGCTTTAAGCACACGACACTGTGGCGGCCGAAGCTTGCGTTTACCGCGCTGCCCCTGATGATTGCCGGGATTCTCTTGCAAACAGTCGCGCACTTGTTGTTCCCTCCGTCTTTGCCGTTGGAAATCGCAGCCGCGTCAATACAAATCGTGGCAGTGATCATCTTTGCGGCGGCAATTGTGATAACCGCTCGCCGGGCCAAGAAACCCGAAGTCTACGATCGATTTGTTTACGCGGCGCTCGGGTGGTTTCTGCTCGCGGCGATTGCGAACCCAGTCATCTTCAAGCTGTTCGAGCTGCCGGGCAGTCGCGAGCAACTGCTTTTCAATCTGGCGACCTTCAACATTCCTTATCGCGATGTGCAGTTGCTGGGGATTGCGGTGGTCATGATCCTTGGTGTGTCGCTCCGGCTCTTGCCGCACGCATACGGACTGCGCGAACCGTCTCGAACGTGGCAAGCACTTCTCTTCTGGGGAGTCAACGGATCGATTCTCGCCGGGATTGTTTTTTTCGTCGCTGGCATGGCGAGTGGTAATCACTGGCTCTTGATGATCCAGTGGTTAACGACATTTGTGCTGCTCGCAGTGGCAATCGGAACACCACGACAGTATCGGCTGTTTGGACCGGTGCCCGAGAACGAACGTGATCGTGGTTTGAAATTCATCCGGGCCGCCTACGTCTGGTTCATCATCGCGACCGCAATGCTGGTTTTCACGCCAATCTACAACTTCGCTATCTACCCGGCCGTCACGGGTTCACACGTGCCTTTTTCGCACGCGTTCTTCGGCGCTTACCGGCACGCGCTCACTGTCGGCTTCATCATGATTATGATCGTGGGCGTGTCGAGCAAAGTTGTGCCCACGCTCTCTGGCGTTGACGTGCGGCGCGCCAACTCGCTCTGGCCGACGTTTCTCCTATTGAATCTTGGCAACCTCACGCGAGTCTCCAGTCAGATAGCTACCGACTTTTTTCCCTCAGCCTTTTCGGTGATGGGATTCTCCGGCTTTATCGAAGTCGTGGGCCTGACATTGTGGGGATATGAGCTGTTTGCAAATATGCGCGCCGGAAAGAGACTGGAAAGAGAGACGGCGGCAGTGGCCGGGAATGGCGCTGGAAGATTTCAAATCACGCCACAAACCAAAGTTGCCGAAGTGCTGGCGCATTACCCGCAATCGCTTCAGATTTTCCTGCGTCATGGTTTTGGACCGCTAGCGAATCCAGTGTTGCGAAAGACCATGGCGCGCGTGGTCACGATAGAGCAGGCTTGCCGACGTGAAGGAGTGGATCTGGCGGAATTACTCGGCGAACTTAGGCACGTCGAGATTTCGGACAAACCGGCGAAGTCAGAAGTCGTTGTTCCGATCACCCGAACAGCGCCTTCGCATTGATTCTGGAAATACTAAATCAACCCCGCATGTTCCGCGCGGCGAATTGCTTCCAGGCGCGTGTGTGCGTCGAGCTTGCGCAGGATGTGCTGAACATGATTGTTGACAGTGGTGCGACTGATATGAAGTTTGTCGGCAACGCCTGAGGTGGTGCTGCCCTTTCCCAACAGGCGAAGAATCTCAAGTTCACGATCCGTTAACTCTGCCTCCCTGGCCGCCGCACGCGTGGAAGAAATCAGTGCGACTGCTTCCTCAGCCGGCACATTGGTGTTGCTGACCACAAAATCTCGCACGAGAAGCTCCAGCCGCTTCCGCAAATCGATCGTGCGGATGATATGCAACGCGTAGGGATTGGTTGAGGCGCCGTTCTCGGCAACCAGGACCGAGACGTTGCACCACTGTCTGCCGCTCGCCGTGTTCATGAGCAGATCGAAGTTGCTGATCGGATGTCGCTTCGCCACCGCCTGACGCACCGTGCAATCCTGAGAGCAGACCGCCCCGCATTCATCTGCCCCTTGCACAATTTCTCGGCAGGGGCGACTCATTGCCTCGCTGGCTGGAAGGGCAAACAAAGCTTCCGCTGCCTGGTTCCACGCCACAACTAAGCCCTCGCCATCGACGGCAAAGGCCGCGTCCGACGTGCTCGCAACCATTCCCTTGATGTCTTCGGATCTCATTTGCGCTCCTTAATCAGATAAATGATGTGAAGTGACTATTGTCGCCGCCGCTCTGATTAGCAATCATCATACCGGACAAAAAGGTACGTTGGTTTTCTTGGCGCGAAATGATCTTCTCGAAAGCAACAGGCTATGGAATTCGGGCGCTGGCCTACATCGCCAGCCAGCCCGAGCGCCGCTTGTTTGGGCTCAAGGAGATTGCTGAGCACGAAGACATCCCCCCGGCTTATCTGCGAAAGGTACTGGGCGAACTTCGTCGCCACCGGTTCCTGCGCTCCGTTAAGGGAATTCACGGCGGATATGAGCTGGGACGCGCTCCGGAGGCGATCACTCTATGGGAAGTCTTCAGTCTGCTGGAGGCCGACCCGTACATGGACACGTGCATCCTCGGGAATAAGGTTTGCTCGCCCGAATCTTCCTGCGCCTTTCACGACGACTGGCAAAGAGTTCGGAAGGAACTGGTAGCACTCCTGCAAAATAGAACGATTGCCGAAGCGGCGGCGGAGATCTCGAAACCGAGGAGACTGGGGAATAGTTCGCAAACCGGCGATGAAGCTGGGGAATATGACGAGGCTCAGAAGGACGAGGAACATGCGAATTGGAATCCCGCATAAGCTGTCAAACGCGCTGATACGAATCGTCACGACGGTGGGCATCGTCTTCGCAATTGTTGGCGGCGCCCAAGCCCAATCAACTGCTGAAGGACAAGCGCTGTTCGGCACGAAGTGTTATAGCTGCCACAATATCGGCAGCGGCGACAAGCAGGGCCCGGATCTCAAAGGCGTAACGACGCGCCGAGCAAAAGATTGGCTGCACGAATTCATCAACACACCCGCGGCAGTCAACTCCAAAGGCGATCCCGTTGCGACTGAATTGTTCAAGAAGTTCTCTCCTACGGTGATGCCCGACCAGGCACTGACTCCCGAACAGATCGATTCGATCCTCGCGGTGATTACCGACCTGACAAACAAAAACCAGGTCTACGTGCCGGCCGGTGCGAAGTTGAGCCGGGCCATCGTTCCGGCGGATGTGAACGGTGGCTGGCAGTTTTTCACCGGCAGAGCGCGTTTACAGAACGGTGGCTCGGCCTGCATTTCCTGCCACTCGATCAAAGGCGTCGGAATGTTTGGTGGCGGCACGCTGGGGCCTGACCTGACGGGAGTGAATATCAAATATCGCGATCCTGAACTGATCTCAATTCTTCAAAATCCGAATTTCCCGACGATGTAGACAGTGTTTGGCACGCATCGTCTTAACGATGAAGAGATCGTCCAACTATTCGCTCTGTTTCAAAGCGCAAAGTTAGCGAATCCCATGCCGCCTAATCAGGCCGGAATCACGACGCTCGATCCGCGCTTCTTCGTGATTGGCGTCGCGTCCATGTTACTCGCGCTGGCGCTCCTGAATCTGGCGTGGAGGAATCGGCTGCGCGGTGTGCGGGAAGAACTTCTTGTCAGAACCGGGAGCGGTAGCGACCGGGTCCTACGCTCAACTCAGGTATCAGGGAGAGCAACAAAGTGAACTGGATTAAAGATCTCATAAGCCCGCAGACGCGCTCGTGGGAAGAGTTTTATCGCAACCGCTGGCAGCACGATAGAGTCATTCGCAGCACTCACGGCGTCAACTGCACCGGTGGGTGCAGTTGGGACATCTACGTCAAGCAGGGCATCGTCACCTGGGAAATGCAGGCGCTCGACTATCCGCTGCTCGAAGATGGCCTGCCGCCTTACGAGCCCCGCGGCTGCCAACGCGGCATCTCGTATTCCTGGTATCTCTACAGTCCCATCCGTGTGAAGTATCCCTACATTCGCGGTGCTTTGCTCGATCTTTGGCGACAAGCGAAAGCGATTCACGACGATCCAGTCGAAGCCTGGGAATCAATCGTCAGTAACAAGGAATCTCGCGCGCGTTATCAGCGGGCGCGCGGTAAGGGCGGTTTTCGCCGCGGCAGTTGGGAAGAGCTTCAGGAACTGATTGCGGCGGCGACCATTCACACGATCAAACAGCACGGTTCCGATCGCATCGTCGGCTTCTCGCCGATTCCCGCGATGTCTTTCTTGAGTTACGGCGGCGGCTCGCGCTTTCTGCAATTGCTCGGCGGCGTGAACCTCAGTTTCTACGATTGGTACTGTGATCTACCGCCAGCAAGCCCGGAAATCTGGGGTGAGCAGACTGACGTCGCGGAGAGCGCCGACTGGTACAACTCAAAACTCCTTGCCGTCATGGGATCAAATCTAAACATGACGCGCACGCCCGATTGTCACTTTGCGGCTGAGTCGCGACACAACGGCACGAAGATGGTCGTGCTCGCTCCGGACTTCAGCCAGGTGTCGAAATATGCCGACCAATGGATTCCGCTCAACGCCGGACAGGACGGCGCTTACTGGATGGCGGTGAATCACGTCATCCTCAAAGAGTTTCATCACGAAAAGCAGACACCATACTTTCTTAACTACCTGAAGCGATACACGGATTCTCCGTTCCTTGTCCGTCTTGATGTCAGTACCGGGAGCGGTAGCGACCGGGTATATTCCGCCGGTCGCCTGCTGCGCGCCAACAAACTCGCGCGCTACGCGCACGAAGAAAATGGCGACTGGAAATTTCTCGTTTTCGATTCGAACTCAAACGAACCGCGCATGCCCGGTGGATCCGTAGGGCATCGCTGGGGCAAGACCGAAGGCAAATGGAACCTTGAACCCAGGGATGCGGTCGATGGTTCGCTGATCTCTCCGCAACTCAGTTTCATCGAAGGTCACTCGCAATACGTCAACGTCGCCGTTGAAGAGTTCGGCTCTGAAAAAATGTTCCATCGCGGCGTGCCGGCTAAGTGGATCGAGACGGCGGAAGGCGAAGTGCTCGTTACCACGGTTTACGATTTGATGATGGCCCAGTTCGGTGTCGATCGTGGCCTCGGCGGTGACTACCCAACTGACTACAACGACGAGAACCAATCATACACGCCCGCATGGCAGGAAAAGTGGACCGGTGTCAGCAAGGAGACAGTTATCAAGTTTGCGCGCGAATGGGCCTCGACCGCGGAAAAGACCGAGGGCAAGTGTGCGGTGATCATCGGGGCCGGCGTCAACCACTGGTACCACAACAACCTGATGTACCGCTCAGCGATCACCGCGCTGATGCTGTGCGGGTGCGTCGGGAAGAACGGCGGCGGTCTTAATCATTACGTTGGGCAGGAAAAGCTGGCCACGGTGGCTCCCTGGTCCAACATCGCTTTTGCGAAAGACTGGATTCCGCCTTCGCGTTTACAGAATGCGCCGTCCTGGCACTACGTGCACAGCGAGCAGTGGCGCTACGAACGCGAGTTCACTGACTATCACACCGTGCCGCACAACGGCGCGCCCGCTGGTCTGGCCAGCGGCCACACCGTCGACATGCAAGCCAAAGCCGTGCGTTGCGGCTGGTTGCCGTTCTATCCGCAATTCAGCAAACCAAATACCGAAGTGGTACGCGACGCGGTCGCGGCAGGTGCCCGTAACGATCAGGAAGTGGTTGATTATGTGGTCAGCGGACTGAAAGAGAAGACGCTCTCGCTATCGATGGAAAACCCGAGCGCACCGGAGAACTGGCCGCGAGTCTGGTTCATCTGGCGCGGAAACGCATTGATGGCCAGTGCCAAAGGTCATGAGTTCTTCCTCAAACACTATCTCGGCACGCATCACAACGACATCGCTACTGAATGCGCCGAAGGTTCAGTCAACGACGTTGTGTTGGATAGCAAAGCACCGGAGGGCAAGCTCGATCTGGTTGTCGATCTCAACTTTCGCATGGACACCTCGGCGCTCTATTCCGACATCGTTTTGCCGGCAGCCACCTGGTACGAAAAGGCTGATCTCAACTCGACCGACATGCATTCGTTTATTCACCCTCTTTCCGAAGCGGTGCCGCCGTGTTGGGAATCACGCAGCGACTGGGACATCTTTCGCGGGCTGGCAAAGAAGATCAGCGAACTTTCCGAAAAGCACTTGCCGACGCCGATAAAGGATTTGGTTGCCACCCCGCTGTCGCACGACACGCCCGACGAGATCTCCCAAAGCGAAATCAAAGACTGGGGCAAAGGCGAGTGTGAACCTGTCCCCGGGAAGACGATGGGCCACTTTGCGGTCGTCGAACGCGATTATGTGAACCTCTACAACCGCTTCATCTCGCTCGGACCGCTGGCGAGAAAGAACGGCATGGGCGCCCACGGCGTGAAGTACCCGATTGAAGACTTCTACGATTCGGTTGTTGAGTCGCAGTCATATCCGATTGTCGAGTGGAATGGCCGGAAGTATCCGTCGTTGAAAACGGCGGAAGACGCCGCGGACATGATCCTGTTGCTCGCGCCGGAGACCAATGGCGAGTTAGCGTATCGCGCTTACCAGTTTGTCGAGAAGAAAGTGGGACTGCCGCTTGCTGATCTGGCAGAAAAGAATCGCAACGCGCGTACTTCGTACAAAGATCTGCAAGCCCAACCGCGTCGCTTGCTCAATAGTCCGATCTGGTCGGGCCTGACTAGCGACGGTCGTGCCTATTCAGCGTTCACCTACAACTACGAACGGCTGGTGCCGTGGCGCACGCTGACGGGACGGCAGCAGTTTTACCTGGATCATCAGGGCTACATCGCGTTTGGTGAAAATCTGCCGACTTACAAGCCATCACCGAAGCCGGCGGATTACGGCGACCTTAAGTACAGCAGCACGGAAGGCAAGGTAAAGGCGCTGAATTATCTGACGCCCCACGGCAAGTGGCATATCCACTCAACCTATTCCGACAACCACCGAATGATGACGCTCTCGCGCGGTTGCGAGCCGTTGTGGATTAACGACGAAGACGCGATCGACCTCGGCATCAAGGACAACGACTGGGTTGAGACCTATAACGACAACGGCGTTGTCTGCACGCGCGCCATCGTGAGCCATCGCATTCCCAAGGGCGTGTGTATTCAGTATCACTCGCCAGAGCGCACACTCTCAGTTCCGAAATCGCCGATGCGAGGGCACAGGCGCGCGGGCGGTCACAACAGTCTGACGCGCATTCGCCTGAAACCGCTGCTGATGATGGGCGGCTATGGCCAGTTTACTTATCACTTCAATTACTGGGGGCCGACGGGCGTGAACCGCGACACGTTCGTGCTGGTAAGAAAGATGGAGAAGGTGAATTGGTGAAGAAGTCAGTGGTCCGTTGTTCGTGGTCAGTTGTTGATGAAACGGACCGCCGATAGGGCTCGACGAAACGACAGGAAACAAAGAACGAAGAACAAAGAACGACTGACCACTGACAACTGACTAAGGACAAACACGATGGACGTTCGCTTACAAATCTCGATGGTGTTTCACCTCGACAAGTGTATCGGCTGCCATACCTGCTCGATTGCCTGCAAGAACGTTTGGACTGATCGCAAGGGCGCCGAGTACATGTGGTGGAACAACGTCGAGACGAAACCGGGCACTGGCTATCCGACCGCCTGGGAAGATCAGAGCAAATACAAGGGCGGCTGGGAAACGAACGGCGGCAAGCCTCAGTTGAAGATGGGCAGGCGCAGCCTGCGCGTGCTGAACATCTTTCACAATCCCGACCTGCCGCGCATGGACGACTACTACGAGCCGTGGACTTACAAGTATGAGGATCTTTTCAATTCACCTGAGGGTGCTGACCAGCCAACCGCGCGCCCGATTTCGATGGTCACGAACAAGCCGATCGATATCAAGGCCGGACCAAACTGGGACGACGATTTGAGTGGCTCGCCGGTTTATGCGGCCAACGATCCGAACCTCGAAGCGTTAACGCCGGAGCAGAGGGAAGAACTTTTCGACATTGAGCGGCTCGTTTTCTTCTATCTACCGCGGATCTGCAATCACTGTCTGAACGCCTGCTGCGTAGCGGCCTGTCCTTCGGGCGCAATCTACAAGCGCGGCGAAGACGGCATCGTGCTCATCAATCAGGAGCGCTGCCGCGGCTGGCGCATGTGCGTCACCGCCTGTCCCTACAAGAAGACTTTCTATAACTGGTCCACCGGCAAATCCGAAAAGTGCATTCTTTGCTTTCCGCGTCTTGAAACTGGACAGGCTCCCGCGTGTTTCCATTCATGCGTAGGCCGCATTCGTTATCTGGGCGGACTGCTTTACGACGCGGATCGAATCGTTGAAGCGATGAGCGTGCCCGACGACCAACTCGTAGATGCGCAGCGCGAGATGATTCTCGATCCATTTGATCCCGAGGTCCGCGCAGCAGCCCTGCGCAACGGCATCGACGAGCGCACGCTCGAAGCTTGCGAACGCTCGCCCGTTTACAAATATGTGAAGGATTGGAAGCTGGCCCTGCCGCTGCACGCCGAATTTCGCACGCTGCCGATGCTCTTTTATGTGCCACCGCTGCTGCCGGTGATGGCCAAGACTGTTGACGGTGTGTACGACTCCTCGAACGAAGAGTTGTTCAGCCCGATCGAGAAAGCGCGCCTGCCGATGGAATATCTCGCTCGTTTGTTCTCGGCGGGAAATGTCGATCCGGTGCGGCTTGCTTTAAAGAAACAGTACGCAATTCGTCTCTTCAAACGGATGGAGACGGTCGGCGACATGGACCCGGCAGTAGTAAAGCAGGCACTGGCTGAGGTCGGTTGCTCTGAAAGGGAAGCCGAACAGATCTACCGGCTGACGTCTTTGCCGACAGTGGACGACCGCTACGTCATTCCGCCCATGCATCGTGAAGAAGCGATGCAGATGCTGAACGACGATGTGCTGGCAGACAAAGGCGAAGCGGGCTTCGGTTTCCGCGAAGCGCCGGCGCGCGGGGCGTGAGGGCCGAAGGCAAAAGGAAAAAGGTAAAAGGAAAAAGTTCGGACGGTGCGTGAGAAGACAGTAGGCAGAAAGCAGGAGGCAGAAGGCGGGAAAAAGATGGCAATGAAACCGATCTACGAGAATCTGGCTGACTTGCTCGATTATCCCGGCGCGAATTGGCAGTCGCGATGCGATGAATGCAAAGACTTACTGAGTGCCGGGAGCCAATCATTCGTGAGCCCGTTCGCTTTGTTTGCAAGTGAGACGGAGAAACTTTCGCTTTCTGAACTCCAGGAGTTCTACACGCGCACCTTCGATCTCAATCCCGTATGCGCGCTGGACATTGGCTATCACCTTTTTGGCGAAAACTATAAGCGAGGGGTTTTTCTGGCAAATCTTCGCGAGACAGAGGCGCCTTTCGATTTGGGCCAGGAGCATCAACTGCCGGACTACCTGCCGGTGCTGTTGCGCCTGCTGACTAAACTCGATGACGAAGAGCTGCGCCGCGCGTTAGTTGTGGACTGCATGATTCCGGCGCTGGAAAAGATGTTGAAAACGTTGGGCGAAGGCGAGAACCCGTATCGACATCTGATCGCCGCTGTCAGGGCCGAACTGAAGTCAGAGGCTGGTGCTTATCCATCGACTATTCAACGGGCGCATTTGCCGATTCTTCAAGCTCCCGCGTTCAGCGCGGGAAGGAGTTCAGATCTGTTTTGAGGTCTTAATCATGCTCGACAATCTCTTTTACATTATCTTCCCCTACGCGGCGGTCACACTTGCCATTGTGTTGACGGTGCAGCGTTATCTCAAGCGCGGGTTTACGTACTCCAGCCTGTCGTCACAGTTTCTCGAGAGTGATGAACTCTTTTACGGTTCGGTGCCGTGGCACATCGGCATCCTGGTAGTTTTATTGGGCCACGTCATCGGTTTCGCGATTCCGCGACAAGTGCTCTGGTTCAATGGTGTGCCGGCCCGGCTCTACATTCTTGAGATCACGGCGCTGCTGTTTGGCCTGCTGGCCCTGGTCGGAATTGTCAGCCTGATCGTTCGACGCTTCACGTCCGCTCGCATCCGCGCCGTCACCTCGTGGATGGACGTAGTCGTGCTGCTCGTGTTGCTGGTGCAAGTAATCCTGGGAGTTTACACAGCGCTGTTCTATCGCTGGGGCTCGTCGTGGTATGTGACATCGGCAGTGCCCTATTTGCGTTCGCTGTTCACGCTGCAACCAGATTTGAAAATGATCGCGCCGCTGCCGATGGCGGTAAAGGCACACATTCTTAACGCCTTTATCTTTCTGGCGATTCTCCCGTTCTCGCGTCTGGTCCACATGCTGGTGGTTCCCATTCACTACTTGTGGCGTCCCTATCAACTTGTGATCTGGAACGGGGACCGGCGCAAGCTTCGCGGACAAGCAAGTTGAACTGTTGTCCGACAAACTGAAGTTTGTCGGACATTAGGAACAGATGAGTTTGCGCACGGCAAAAATCATTTCGTTGTTAGTGACGCTGATCGGCGTGGCCGTGATCTGGCAAGGCTCGAACTTTCGCGGCCTGGGAAATCAGCAGGGCTATCAACCCGCGCAGCCGATTAACTTCTCGCACAAGGTTCACGCGGGCGATAACCAGATTCAATGTTTGTACTGTCACTCGTCGGCGGACAAGTCGCAAGTGGCCGGCATCCCGACAGCGACTACCTGCATGAATTGCCACACGAAGATTCTGAAAGACTCGCCTGAGATTCAAAAAATCGCAGCGGCGTTGGCGCAGAACAAGCCCGTAGAATGGGTGAAGGTCAACGATCTGCCCGACCACGTGGCTTTCAATCACAGTCGCCATGTCACCGCGGGACTGAAGTGCCAGCTCTGTCATGGTCCCGTGGAAACGATGGATCGGGTTGAGCAGTTCGACGCTCTGTCAATGGGCATGTGTGTAGCGTGCCATCGCACCCACCGAGAAGTGACCCTGGACGAAAACGGGCGGCCCACCGTTACCAAGGAAGCTACCCAAAAGCGACTAATGGCTTCGACGGATTGTTCGGTGTGTCACCACTGAGAACAGTGATGAGTGTTGAAAGTTGAATGAGTGACGCGGCTTTGCCGCCCGATGTGCGGAAGGTCTCTGACCTTCCGGTTGGCTTGGTTCTTTATTCGGGGCTACGCCCCATGAAGAAGGAATAATTAGGGGCGGAGCCCCTGTGAAAACTGGAAAGTGCTGCCGGAAGGTCAAAGACCTTCCGCACATCGGGCGGCAGAGCCGCAAAACGAAGTTCCATGACTAGCGCAAGCAAACTCTGGCAACAAATCTTGGAGCAGGACGCCGACGGCAAGCCGGTAGACTTGTCGGCGAAGAGTCCCGTTGCCGGAGTATCGCGGCGCACATTTCTCGAGGTGCTGGGCTATTCGACGGCCGCCCTGACGCTGAGTGGTTGTCGCGCGCCTCAGCAGAAGATCATTCCGTATCTCAAGCAGCCGGTCGAATTTACTCCCGGAGTATCGAGTTGGTTTGCTTCGGTTTGTGGCGGTTGCAGCGCGGCGTGCGGCGCACTCGTGAAAGTGCGTGATGGCCGGCCGATCAAACTGGAAGGGAATCCGGATCATCCACTCTCCAGCGGTGGTCTATGCGCGCTTGCTCACGGCATGGTCTTCGGTGTGTACGACGCGGAGCGCGTGCGGCAGCCGTTGATTGCGTCACGGTCCGCAACATGGGAACAGATCGACAATGAGATCACTCAGAAGCTCGCGGCGATCAAACAGTCTGGCGGCAGAGTCCGCGTGCTGACCGGGCCAATTACCGGGCCCACCTCGCTTCTGACAATTCAGAAATTCCTGTCCCAGTTCAGCGACGCGAAACACATTACTTACCAGCCGGTTTCAACAGACGCGATTCGACAGGCGCATCTGCGCTCGCACGGCGTCAGGGCGATTCCTTCTTATCGCTTCGACAAAGCGCGCCTGGTTGTCAGCTTTGGTGCAGACTTCCTGGGGACGTGGATCTCGCCCGTACAGTTCACGCGCGGTTACGCCAAGGCACGCAGCCTGCAGAACGGCGAGCGCGACATGTTGCGGCATGTGCAGTTTGAATCGCGCCTGTCTTTGACCGGCAGTAATGCCGACACACGCATAAAGGTTTCACCAACGGAAGAAACGCAAGCGCTGCTCTATCTGGCCAGGCTCGTTGTGGCCCCGGACAACCCATCTGGTTTGCCGGTTCCTCAGCAACTCGCCGGCTTTGACCCGGCGCGACTGAATCAAAAGACACGTACTGCAGTTGAGCGAGTAGCCAAACACCTGATGAAACTTCAGGGTGACGCGCTTGTTGTCAGCGGCTCCGATGACGCGGACGCGCAGTACGTCGTGAACTTCATCAACCATTCGGCGGGCAGTTACGGCAAGACCGTTGACCTCGTCGCATCTTCTGCGAACGACCAAAGCAGTGATCAGGACATGGTCGAACTCGTGCGGCAGATGAACGCTGGAGAGATCGCAGCGCTCATTCTTGTTGGTGTCAATCCGGCCTACGATTATTTCGATAACCAGTCGTTCATCCACGGCATGCAGAGGGTGTCGCTGAAGATTTCGCTCAATTCAACTCTCGACGAAACATCCTCGCTCGCTGACTACGTTTGTCCACAAAGTCATTTCCTGGAAGCGTGGGACGATGTCGAACCAGTCCGCGGCACCTTCAGCGTGAACCAGCCGACAATCGCGCCCCTGTTACAGACGCGGGCCTTTCAGGAGAGCCTGCTGCGTTGGAGCGGCGACGGTCGGACTTTCTACGAGGTGCTCAGACAATCGTGGCGCGAGAAGCTTTTCCCACAACAGAAACAGTACACGAATTTTGATGAGTTCTGGGATCAGACGCTGCAGAAGGGCGTGTTCACTCCAGAAGCAGCGCGAATCGAAACAGCTTCGTTCAAGTCAGACGGACTCAACGACGCCATCGCCAGACTCATTTCGGTTTCTCCTCAAGTGTCAGACGGTCTAGGGCTGGTTCTTTATCAGAAGGTTTCGATGCGCGACGGCCAATACGCTAACAGCCCTTGGCTGCAAGAGCTTCCCGACCCGATCACCAAGATCACCTGGGACAATTACGCAAGCGTCTCCCCGAGTTATGCCGCGACTGCCGGTTTGGAAGAGGGCCGCGTCGTTCGTATTTCAAGAGGCCCGGTCAGCATTGAGCTGCCAGTGCACATTCAACCAGGTCAGCATGACGACGTGGTGGCGATCGCGCTTGGTTACGGCCGGACGAAGGCGGGCAAGGCCGGCAACAACGTCGGCGCTAACGCTTATCCCTTCGTTGCTTTCACGGAAGGGACATTTCGCTACAACACTGCGGGAATCAAACTCGAAAAGACTTCGAGAAGAATCGAGTTCGCGCAAAGTCAGAGCAAGGACTCGATGGAGGACCGTCCGCTGGTCCGGGAGCTCGCGCTCGCCGAATACGCCAGGGGCAAAGGGGAAACTGAAAGTGCGTACGGCAGTTTGTGGTCGCCGCACGACTATCCCGAGCACAAATGGGGTATGGCCGTTGACCTCAGCGCCTGTGTTGGCTGTGCGGCCTGCGTCGTGAGTTGTCAGGCAGAAAACAATGTGCCGGCTGTCGGCAAGGATGAAGTGCGTCGTCGGCGTGAGATGCATTGGATCAGAATCGATCGGTACTTTGAAGGCGACCGCGAAGATCCGAAAGTCTTCTACCAGCCGGTCTTGTGCCAACAGTGTGACAACGCTTCGTGCGAGAGCGTTTGTCCGGTGCTGGCTACGGTCCACAGCAGCGAGGGCCTGAACATGCAGGTCTACAACCGCTGCGTCGGCACGCGCTATTGCGAGAACAACTGCCCGTACAAGGTGCGGCGATTTAACTGGTTTGAGTACTCGCATGCCGATCCAATCGCCAATCTGGCGCTCAATCCGGATGTCACCGTGCGCAGTCGCGGGGTGATGGAGAAATGCACCTTTTGCGTGCAGCGCATTGAAGAAGTAAAGATTCGCGCACGCAACGAAGGCCGCGCGATCAATGACAACGAAATACAGCCGGCCTGTCAGCAGAGTTGTCCGGCGAACGCGATCATCTTTGGCGATTTGACTGACTTGAAGAGCCGCGTAGCGCAACTGAAAAAGAGCGGGCGCAACTACACGTTGCTGGATGAACTGAATCTTCGGCCGGCATTGAGCTATCTGGCGAAGGTCCGCAACAGCGAGGAAGGATCGAGTTCCTCTGCGTAATCTCCGCGTTCTCTGCGCCTTGTATGTTAAGCGTGTCCATTATTGAATGTGTTGGTGCATGTCGGCATCTTAATGCTGAGCAGACCGTTTTTGGCAAGGGGTGCAACAGACCGATAGCGTCTTGGTTGCTTAGAGCCCGTCGCAGAGCTTGGTCGTTGCACCTCGTTTTCCAGTAACCCGAACAGTTGCTTGGCGCCATTGAGCCCGCATTTTGCAAGACCGGGAAAGGAGAACCACAAGATGTCCGTCAAACCGTCAGGAACCTTCG
>JBGQJU010000092.1:0-23693 GCA_041499185.1 Pyrinomonadaceae bacterium
AGAACGGTGACGCCGTGGCCTCTAATATCTCAGGCACTGCCTTCATCGGACGCGAATTGTTTTCGCCTGTGATCCGCACTGAGACTCGCTACGAGTTTACGGATAGCCTCAACCTGATCTCCGGCAATCACAACTTCAAGTTTGGCGGCGACTTGGCCTTCCTCCGCATTCCGCAGGCGACCTTTGAACTGAACTTCGTCGGTCTATTCAATTTCGGTGGTTTAGGTAGCTGCACCTTGATTCCTCAACTTTGCTCACCGGGACTGCCGGCGCCGCCCGATTTCACTGCCGTGCAGCAATACGGTCTCGGCTTTCCCGCCAACTTCATCCAGGGCTTCGGTAATCCGATTAGCAGACTTGGGAACAAACCAATTGCCTTCTTCGCCCAGGACTCCTGGAAGATCAGACGCAATGTGACAATCAATTACGGCGTGCGCTACGACGTCGAGTTAACTCAGCAGATCGCGCCGATCGGGTTCCAGGATCCACTCTCAGGAATCAGTCTTGCCGCCAGCGACATCCTCGCGGCGCAGGACGCGCTGAACGTCCAGCAGGGCTTTCCACGCGACAAGAACAATTGGGCGCCACGCCTTGCTGTTGCCTGGGACGTGAGGAACAACGCGAAGACGGTAGTTCGTGCTGCCTTTGGCCTCTTCTACGACCATCCATTACAGGCCATTGCTTTCAATTCAGACATTGCAGACGCGGCCCAACAGCAGCAGGGGATCTTGATTCCAGGTAGTCCGTCTCCCACATCGTTGCTAAACGCCGTGCAAGTGTTTCAGGGCACAGTTTGTAGCGGCACGGCGACCGGCACCGCGAACCCTTTCTGTTTAGGGGCTGGGCTACCCGCCAGCTTTGTTACCCCGGGAGTCGCCGCGGGGGCTCAATATCAATTCGGTCGTCAGCGATTCAACGATCAGACCTTTCCGGGCTTTGGACCGGTGCTGCCGTTCACGCTTCCCGTCACGAAGAGTTTTGTATATGCCTATGCCAATCAGGGCAATCTTTCGGTCGAGCATCAGTTGTCCAAGAACATGACGCTCTCCGCGAGCTATTTGTTCGTCGGCGCGCACCACTTGCCACATCCGCTCGATATCAATGCGCCGCGAATCGATCTCCAGATTGCGAACTTCGCCCGACTCGCGGGTCGAAATCCTGCGAGCACGACCGAGGCCGTAGCATTTTCAATACCAACTACTGGCACACCTTGTCCGGGTGGTGTGCCACTGCTGTGTTACACACTCGCGACGCCAGCAGGCGCCCCCGCTTATCCAAACGCGGGCCAAACATTCGCGATCATCATTCCCGGCATGGTCACAGCGCCGCTGACGAATATCACCAATCGAATCGTGAACGCCGGCATAGCCAACTTCTTCCGTCCGAACGCGCCAAATTATTTCCTGGCGCAAGCGTTGTCCGGTGGTTTGGTAACCCCCGCAGTGCTGAACGGTGCGATGGCCGGTTCACTGCGAACTTCCGGAGTCATCTCGCCTTTCGGTTCGGTTAACGCGCAAAGTTCGGACGGCAATTCAACCTATCACGCTTTGAATGTCGATCTGAAGAAGCGTTTCTCGAACTACTTCCAGTTCCTCGCTTCCTACACCTGGTCGCACTCGATCGATGATTCGTCTGACTTGCAGACGTTGTTGCTGCCGCAGGACAATCGCAACTTCCGCGCAGAGCGGGCGGACTCGCTGTTTGATCAGCGCCACCGGTTTGTTTTCAGCGGCATGATCATGTCTCCGGCAAGCTGGCGCTCGGGCGATGGACTGCACAAGTTCATGTCGGATTTCACCATCGCGCCGATCCTCGAGATTTCGTCGGGACGGCCGTTCAATATTCTGACCAATCAGGATACGAACAACGATCAGTCGAGCCAGACCGATCGTCCGAATGTGGCGGCCGACGGCACTCTGCTTGTGCCGCCTCCGTTCGCCGCGGGCAGCCTCGGACGCAACGCCGGTGTGACACACCGCTTTGCTTCGCTCGACATGCGGCTGATGCGCGCAGTCAGAATCGGCGAGCGTGTGCGCTTGGATATCATTGCCGAGGGTTTCAATCTCTTCAATCGCTTTAACGAAGGGTCCGCGTCGCCATTTATCGACGACGTCAACGCCTTCAAACAGCGCGCGAGCAATGGCCGTTATTACAGTCGTCCAACCGCCGCGTTTGACCCGCGACAGTTTCAGTTCGGACTGAAACTGAACTTCTAAGTGGGACTTAATGCTTTGCCTGTTTGGATAAAGACTAAAACAAGCGACCGGTTGACTAATCGCCGGTCGCTTTTCTTTGTTGTCCGACAAACTTTCAGTTTGCCGCGGGCTTCGTCTATTGCCTTTTTCCCTGATCGACGACAAGCTGAAGTTTGTCGCACCCGCCAACTTGCGCTACATTGTTCCCGAAGGCGAACTCCAGGGTCGCCCGGCGCATCCGAAGGGTTGCGTCGCGAAAGTCGCGTCTAGCGTTGCAAACCAACACTCTCCCGGAAAGAGTTTCCCTATGCCGGTCAGATATTTTCAGCGGCGCTTTGTTGTCGGCAGCGTTGTCGGCAGCATCGTGCTTTTGGGGGCCGCGGCTGCCAGTGCCCAGTCGAGCCGCCCACGCCGAGTCGAGCAAAAGAAACAGGATTCGCTCCTGCTGCCACAGCCAACGCCGACGCCGGTGTCAAAAACGAAGAACGTGCCTCTGTTGGACGTGCAACCGGTAAAGCCGGTCGGCAATGCTCCGGCGTCGTCCGCACCCGCCGATACCACTCATGCGTTCTTACTCTTTCAGCAAGGTCACTACGAAGCGTCCGCCAAAGAAGCGAAGCAGGTTGCTGCCGACGATCCGCAGAACGCCGAGGCCTGGAAGCTGGCCGGCTTCTCCGAAATGGGAATGAAAAAGTACGCCGAGGCCTCGGCCGATCTGCAAAAGGCGCTTGACCTGCAGCGAGCCGCGAAGCAGGAAGATTCGCACACTGTTGACGAACTCGCGCAGGCCTATTTCTTTGCCGAGCAGTTTGCTCGCGCGTTGCCTTTGCTAGTCTCTTCGACCACGCGCGCGGGAACACAACCGGACACGCAGATGATCTATTATCGAGCTGTCGCTGAATACAAGACAGGCAAGATTGCGGACGCGGAAAAGTCGTTCAACTCAGTCGTCAAACTAAATCCGAAAGATTCTTCAGCGCTTCTCTACCTCGGACAGATCGCCTTGGCGCGAAACGATCTGGACGGAGCAATCGTGGCGCTCAATCGCGCCACGGTAAACGATCCGCGCCTGGCCGGCGCCTGGGCACAACTCACCTCCGTTTATCTTCGTCGGGCCGCCGCCGCCACGGATGAGACGAAAGCAGACGCTGACTACCTGAGCGCCGTGCGCGCCGGCGAGGGCCTGATCAAACTGCGTACGGATGAAGACGCGCTGATTCTCTTCGGCAATGCTTTGATCGGTTCCAAGCAATATGCCCGCGCCGCCGCGGCACTCGAACGCGCGGCGACCGGAAAAGATGCGAAGGAAACAACGTTCTATCTGCTTGGCGTTGCTCACTCCCGCGCGAAGAACTTTCCGAAAGCGATCGCCGCGCTCGAACGAGCCGCCCAGTTAAAGCCGAATGATGTGAACGTCTATCGCGAGCTGGGTTACGCGTATGAGATTATGAAGCAATACGCGAAGGCGCTGGCCGTTTACGAAAAGGGGCTCAGCATTGTGCCCAACGACGCAGACTTCAAAGAGTCAGCCGATCGCGTGCGGCCGTTTGCAAAATAGTTTCGAGTTCAGAGTTTCGAGTTTCGAGTTGGTTCGGAGAAATATGGTACAAGCGAGGATTAGGGTCGGCGACCCTTGGCAACGCAACGTGGACCGGCGGCGTCTTTATAGACTCAAACTCAGAAAGACTGCTTTTGTTGAAAGGGAGATAGACATATGAATACCCCTAAAAAGTTTGTTGGCGTCGTCTTGCTGATCGCGGCGATGGCTGTTACTGCAGCGGCGCAAAGGCCCCGGACGATTCCCGCCGATCCCGGCAAGAACAATAAGCCCATGGCTGCGCCGCAAACCGTCAAGGCAAAATACGAAGGCGGCGTCTTCGGTTATAAGAAGAAGCAAGAGGGCACGCTCTCCTTCGACGACGCCAACAATCGTCTGGTCTTCCGGAATAATCAGCAGCAGGAAGTTCTCTCGATACCCTACAACTCCATCTCGCAAGAGTTCGCCGACACGCAGTCGCGGCGGCCAAAGAGCGCCACGATCCTCGGTTCGGTCCCAGTATACGGCGTACCCTACGGCATAAATCCAATCGGATTCATCAAGACGAAGAATCAGTACGTGACGTTGCAGTTCTACGATCCGGATTCTCATGCCGGCGGCGTCACGAGCTTCAGAGTCGAGAACAAGGAGATTTGCGCTTCCATCGTCAATACGCTGGGAGAGAAAGCGGGGCTTGTACAACGGGGCGGGATTTTCGTGCGGCAGGGTCCATCAAGCGCCGAGATGACAGCGCAAGTTGATCTCCCCAATCGGCCGGCAGTTGCCGTCGAAAACTCGGCGCTGAGCGGCCGAGTCATCAGTCTGCCGCGGCCGGTCTACCCGGAGGAAGCGCGTCGGGCCAAAGTCACGGGCCTGGTGCGCGTGCTGGTTACAGTTGACGAGAAAGGCGACGTCGTCGAGGCTGAAGCAATCTCAGGATCGCCGGTCCTTCAAGCAGCCGCCGTCGACGCGGCGAAGCAAGCGAAGTTCGAGCCAGTAATGAGTGATGGACATCCCGCGAAGGCGAAAACCGTCATCGCTTATAACTTTGTCGCGAACTAGCACGCTCTTCTCAACGTCTGGGACAGTTGCGTGTGTTTCTAGCCGCGTCTTGGCCGGAACCCTAACTCCCGCCGCCGGTCAAAACGTATTCAACAACATAACGACGCAGCTTGTCGCGGTTATCTCTCAGATAAGCCGGATGATCTCGCGCGATACCCGCGTCAGCGCGCGCCAGCAAAATGTATGCTTCGAGCAAACCTTCGTCGTTCAGCTTTTTCAATTTCACCAGTGAGGGACTGAGGTTCTTTGTCTTCTTGTCCACGGTGGCCAGAGCGATAACGCTGCGCAAAGCGTCCGCTTCCTCCGCCAAACTGTGACGATAGGTTTTCTCGTCCGGAAATGTCCTGGCGAATTTTTCTTTGTGCCAGGTGGAACGAGTCGCGCCGTAAGAGATCCAAGCGAATGATCCATCGTCCTTGCCACCCAGCAACGCACTGGCATCGAGGTTGATCTTCGCGTCGCCTTTCTCGTCAAAAGTAACGTCGGTGGGAATATCAATTTTCGGATGCCCGAGCCCGGTGTTGGTAACTTGGGCCCACTGCGTCAAACCAGTAGCGGAAAAACGATTGTAAGGTTCGGTGATGAAAGCCTCGACATAACGGTCACGTGCTTCGTCGTACTTACGTTGTTTCATTAAGGGCGTTGCGGAATACCGATAGGCTGTTTCCTTGTTCGGGTCAATCGCAATCGCCCGTTTGTACCAGATTTCGGCTTGCGCGAAATCTTCTTTCTGCATAAACACGTCGCCGGAAAAAAGCGCGGCATGGTAGATCTTTGGATCAAGCCCCAAAGCTTTTTGATAATTCTTGAGCGCTTCATCCAGCTTACCCTGGGCGAAGAAAGCTTCGGCTTCGATCATCAAACGGTTGGCCTCGATGTTTGGCGAAAATGCCGAGCCACCCGAGCCGTCTGCCGGAATGCCCTGAATTAGAGCCTCGACTAGCGGCTCGTTGTTGCCCAACTCTTTTGACCTGATGAACGCGTTGCGCGAGCGGATACGCAATGCTTTTTGTGCCGCCTCGTCCTTCGTGTTGTTTGCCTGCGCCAGCAGCGCGAAGCCGAGATAGAAATGCATCTTCGGGTCATTCGGTTCAGCAGCGATAATCTTTTCCAAGAGTGGTAAAGCCTCGGTGTATCTGACTTGCTCAACTAGTTGGTCCACCTTTTGTTTCAGCGCCGCGACGCTCTCATCGGTCTGAGCGTAAAGCGCCGCGGATTGACAAAAGGCTGATATACAAAACAACGAGATCGCGAAACGACGCGCGACCGTTACAAACTTGCGCTGAGACATGATTCGCTCCTTCAGGAAAAGTCCTCTGCCTAAGATTCGTTTTCGGCGATCCAGCAAGCAGCTTCAATTCTAACCCAAAGCCGAACATACGTTCGAATCAAGGGGTCGAATAATCTGTCCGTTCGCGCATCTCAGTCAGAAAGGTTCTTCGTCGAACAGAAAGGAAAACAGACGCCCTCGCGAGCGTCCGTAAAGCCAGCCAAAAGGAGCGCGCCTGACCGGCGCGCCATTCATTCTTATTGCAAACTGATCCAGTGGTGGCGCGCGAAACGCGCTTACCCCTGGCTATTGTATTCCGCGTTTTCAGCGCTTTGATTCTCTCTGCGCGTTCTCGGCGTCCTCGGCGTCTCGGCGGTGAATCTAATTCACAGCGAACCCGACGCAGAATCTTCCGAGTTGGCAAAGACAGCGCAGAGAGTTCGTGGCAGTAGCGCTCAATGCGGACAACATGGCACCCCAGCCGGGCTGCCCGCCTGGGGACCCCGCGATGTCCGCGCTCCCGGGTTCAAGGTCTAAAGATCGATGATTCAAGGCGGAAGGTGTATTCGCCTTTCAGCCATTGCGTAACCGGCTGGCCGTCTTTCAGCGCGGGGCGGAATTCTATCTTGCAGGCGGCGTGGATTGCGCTCTCGTTCAAACCAAACGGTAGCCCCTTCAAGATCTTCACTGATGCGACCTTGCCCGTCGCTGCGAGCACCACTCTAAACTGGATGGTTCCCTGCACAGCCCTCCGCCGCGCTTCCTTCGTGTATTCGGGCGCCGGCCGAGAAGTGATCTTGGCTTTGGTCGTCACTTCATCGGGAGCGAATATATGCTCTGCTTCACTCGATTGAACGACAACCGCGAGAGTGCCGTCGTTGGTGCATCTGTATTCTTCACCGGCAATCGCCGCGACTTGCGACCTTTCCTTGTTCTCCGTCGCCTTGTTCGCCGGATCGGGCGATGGCTCAACTGTTGGCGAAGGGACAGGCGCCGGCTTTGCGCCGCGTCTGCCGGATTGAGCGGAAGCGTGGATGCCAATTAACAGCAGCGAGCTGAGAGCAAAGATTGGCAGGCACTTCATAAATCCCCTCAACGGTTTGTGGTTTCTATCTCGCGCTCACGGCGCGGGGGCGCGGCGCTCAAAGCTCAACTCGAGGGCGGCATGAGATAAAACAACTCCGCCAGCTCTCTCAGACGAACGTAAAAAGTCTTGACCGCTTCAACTAGTTTCATTGTTGACAGAATTCTAACGCATTCCCAGCGCGACATCGAAGCGCGCTGCTCTGTGGCTTGTGCTTAGCTACTCTTCCGGTCCAGTGCAGGCTGGTCCGTGCAGCGCGGGAATCTTTTGACTGATCACGGGATAATTTGGCGCTTCGTCGATATTGATCTGCGTCCAGTGCGCGTAGTTCTCGGGCACGTTAGTGTCCGCGAAAATCGCTTCGACCGGACATTCGGGCACGCACGCATCGCAATCAATGCACGTGTCCGCGTTGATGTAGAGGCGGTCAGGCAATTCGTGAAATGCCTCGACGGGGCAAACCGCGGCACAATCGGTGTACTTGCAATCAACGCATAACTCGACAACTACGTAGGTCATCTGGGAGAAGCTCCTTTCAAATTAAGCCAAATGTTTATTCGGTATCGAGCGGAAAGTCAATAGGAAAATATCACACTGTGCAAGCGGGAACCAATCGTAGAGTTCGCGCGTCTAAGGTGCTGAACAAAACAATAAGGAGAAAGATATGCGCCGGTTTGTTCTTCCCTTGACTGTGATGATGGTGGCATTTGTTTTAGGTGTTGGAGCCAACGCGTTGGTTGACCGCGGTCTGGGCCCAATTGTCGAGCGCTGGACGGACGACCCGAAATCCTTTTTGGGACAACTCTCGATCACACTGCTGGGCGAAGAGCCGAAATTCAATCCTGGTGTGAACTATTGTGGGCTGCTGGTTGTTAGCATAACCAACGATCGCCAGCTCTACCTGAATCGGCAGGAAATGGGAAGCCTCGACAATAAACACGAATTGGCTGCCACACTAAGGGAAATATTCAGACGTCGCACCGAGCTCCATGCATACAGAGATGATCTCGATCTGAATCCAAGCATTACGGAAAACGAGCGCATCGAGAAAACTGTTTTCATCAAGGCGCCGCGCGGGATGAGTTACGGTGAAGTGAGCGATCTGATTGAAGTGATCAAGGAAGCGGGCGCGGGTCCGATCGGACTCGTCACCGACAGCACTGGCTTTTCCAAGCCTCGCCCGTTACTGAGATGACCGTCCCTACTTCTGGCTGAAGTCCTTCCTATCTTGACGTTTCTCTTAATGAATGTTCCAACGTGCGCGTCGTGTTCTCAGTGACGCTCGGGATCGGTTCGGGCAAGGTGCGCAACGGCGCCGCGCGCAGTTCATTCGGTGACGCAGTTGCCGGTTGAAAGAGCGGCTGCGGTTGATCGACGCGCTCGTTCCTGCGGCTGGATTCCCCCAGCACTCGAGACAGTTGTCGTAGCATAAACAGCTCCACCGTGATGACTATCAAAAACGTGAGAAACATGAAAATGGCGACGGCGTCGTTGCCGAGCTGGCCGTTAGTCTTCAGGTTCAGCGCCCCCGCCAACATGATTCCCAAGCCGCCCATGCCTACGATCACAATTCCGGTAATCAGGGCTGTAATGATACCGGCATGACTTGATTCATCGCGCTCCTTACCCAAACTCGATCCACAGCGATTGCAAAACTTGAGTCCTGGCGCTACCGGTCCCCCACAAGCCGCACAGTACATAACCGATCCTTTCGTCTGACTAACAATAAAAAAGTTCCGGGCCAACCGGCTCGGGTGTGATTACCTTACAGAACAAACGGCATAGCCATGGCTGATGTTTCAGCTAAGTTAGCTCTTTGGCTGAAGGATCGCGGCTCACAGGGCCTTGAGTATTCTACGGCGCAAACAAGATCTAAGCCACTTTGAACAAGCAAGCATCCAGAGTATGATGCGGCCCCTATGTGCCTTTTGCACTACATCGGCGGCGCTTTTAACCACAAACCGGAAGAGTTAAAAGACGGTTTGAGCCAGAAAGCGGGCGACCTCATCAAACGCGCGTTTGCTGATATCGATCCGCAACGACTGATCGATCACCACACGCACATTGCCGGCATCGGCACGGCAGGCACGAATACTTTCGTCAACCCCAAGATGCGTACGTGGGCCCATCCTTTTCACCACCTCAAATTCAAAGTCTATATGAGCGCTGTCGGGGTTCAGGACCTCGCGCACGCAGACTCAACATTGGTCGAACGCCTTGCCGATCTCGTAAGGCATATTCAGAACCACGGCAAACACCGGCTGCTGGCCTTCGATAAGAACTACCGTCCCGATGGATCCGTGAATCTTGAGAAGACTGAATTCTACGTGCCGAACGAGTACGTCTTCGCGCTGGCCGAACAATATCCCGATCTGTTCATTCCCAACATTTCAGTCAATCCCTACCGTTCCGATGCACTCGATGAGTTGGGGCGCTGGGCCAAACGCGGCGCGCGCATCGTCAAGTGGCTGCCCAACGCGATGGGCATCGATCCGTCTGACGAACGCTGCGATCCGTTTTATCAAAAGATGAAAGAGTTGGATTTGATTCTGCTCAGTCACGGCGGCGAAGAGAAAGCGGTCGAGGCCGAGGAGGATCAGAAACTCGGCAATCCATTGCTTTTGCGCCGCGCTTTGGATCACGGCGTGAAAGTAATCGTCGCGCACTGCGCCGGTCTTGGCGAAAACGAGGATCTCGATAGCCCGGACAAACAACGCGTGCACAATTTCGATCTGTTCATGCGGTTGATGCAAGAGAGGCGGTACGAAGGACTCGTCTTTGGTGAGATATCAGCGATGACGCAATACAATCGCCTCGGCAGACCGCTGACGACGATCCTGCAGCGCGAAGATCTGCACGAGCGTCTCGTTAACGGCAGTGACTATCCCTTGCCGGCGATCAATGTGCTAATCAGAACCAGATCACTCGTCAAAGGCGGCTATGTCACCGCCCCAGAGCGCGAGTGTTTGAATGAGATTTACGACTACAATCCGCTGCTGTTTGACTTCGCTTTGAAACGAACGATGAAACTTCCCGGGACAACCCGGCGGATGCCGGCGGCAGTGTTCATGACCAACGCAGTTCTTGATTGCTAATAGCCAACTTCTTCCAGACGGACTTCACAGAAGCATTAGCATCCTTTTGGATCACCGTCGCGTGGGTCGTATCATTGCAGTCTGGTTTGGAAGGACACGATGGATAGAGAAAGGACAGTATTTGTCTTGGGTGCTGGGGCGTCCTATGGAGACACCTTGGTAGACATCTTTGACGCCGAAGAAACCACCCGCAGGATTCCGCTAATCAATCAGTTTTTCCAGTCCGAGTATTTAGGTGGTGAAATCGAAGATATTAAGCGCGATTATCGAGATCTTCTCGACTATATAAAAGCCAACTGGAACATCTACTACCCGTTAGGATTTGAGGCTTGGCGCTCCCTCAATCTTGAAGAGGTCTTCACCTCATTAGCCATCGCAAATGAGTTTGCTCCCAGCGACACCGACGGGAAAGCTCAGACTCAGTTGCTTCTAAACAGTCTTAAGAAATACATCCGCAAGCTCATAGGAATGCACTCGCTCAATAGTTACGGCAAATACACTCGGCAACTTGTGAAAAGCCTGAGAGCACAGGACTCGATCATCACGTTCAACTACGATCTTCTTATAGACGAAGCTTTTTTCTTGAATGACCCCCCCTACATCGAACCGCTGCATTATGAAAAGTTCTCGGACAAGCTCCTTGGGAGATCGTTGCATGAGCCAAAAGCCAAATATCCTTTTAAGGCCGAAAAGGGTTTGTATCTGAAAATGCATGGGTCGCTCAATTGGTTTCTTTGCACGAACAACCTTTGCCCCAATTCCGATAAACCTTGGGTTGCTACCGTCACTAACCAATGTTTAGCTATGTCGCAGCATGGAGCGGATTTCACATGTGTCTGCTGTAACGGCCTTCTGACTCCGTACTTAGTTCCACCTCTCTTGAACAAGCCGATACTCCGTGACAAGATATCGCGGAACATTTGGAGCAATGCCCTAGCGATTCTCCGATCAGCGTCGAAGATCGTCATAATAGGCTACTCGTTCCCTGCGACGGACTTCTACTCCGAGTGGCTCTTCAGAACTGCCCTTAAAGAACCTAGAGACGTCAAGGTTTGGGTGGTGAATCCGTTGAACGACCCTCATTGCAACGAGGATAGAACTGTATTTCAAAAGAGAGTGGCAAATATCACCGCTTATCGGGATGTCACCAAGTACTACAAATTCCATCAAATCAGTGAGGTCTTGGCTGACGTGAGATCCGTGGGGTGATTGTCTTGACCAATGACGGTTTTCAAAGCTACCTTCTAACCATGAAAGAAATCTCCATCAAAATTGACGACGAGCTTTACCGCCGCGCTGCGCGGAAGGTTGAGGATCTCGAAACTGAGGTCAATCAGTACGTGACCGAGTATCTCGAAGCCATCAATGGCGACGATGATGCGATCCTTGATGCGCGAACGCGCATGGCGGACCTTTTCGGTGCAACCAGAAACTTTGGCGTGGGAGTAAGGCCTTCACGCGAAGAGATGCATGAACGCGGAAGCATTCGTTGATACGAACGTGTTCCTCTACGCCCTTAGCGACCGTCCAGAGGAACAGGCGAAGGCCGAACGGGCCCGTCAATTATTGCTGAATGCAAATTGGGGTTGGTCTGTACAGGTGGCTGGCGAGTTCTACCACATAGCCACCTCCGAAAAGCGCCAGTTTCGATTGCCGCATTCTTCAGCGATGGAATACGTCAAGACCTGGCTCAACTTCCCCACTGCTTCGCTTCATCCCTCGACGGTTCTTAATGCTCTGCAACTGAGAGAACGCTTTAAGATCAGCTATTGGGATGCTGCGATTATCGCAGCGGCTCACGAACTCGGTTGTGGAATAATCTACTCAGAGGATCTTAGCGACGGTCAGGATTACGACGGCGTGAAGGTGGTGAATCCGTTCCTCGCCTCTCTCTAGCCGCTTCATTCAATCCCTCAATCGTGCTTGCTCTCAGATCAATCTCGCCGCTCTCAAGGGGCGGCATCATCTTCCCGTCATTAGTGAAGTAAGAAGATACGTCCTGCCTCTTATCCGCCAGCCGAGCGATCGATTCCGCTGACACTGGTTGTTTTTTCACAAATCGACTCTATAACAGGCCACGCCCGGCCGGCAATTTTCCTAGAGACCAGACCGCGCTTGGAACCCCACTCTCGTCGGCGTATCATTATCGCCTGACCAATTGCTGAGGTAACGATGTCGGGCACGCTCAAAGATTCTTATGGCCGGACGATCCGCGACTTACGCGTGTCGCTGACCGACCGCTGCAATTTTCGCTGCTTCTACTGCTTGCCGCACGGCGAGCCGCCGAGTGCTCCGAAAGAGCAGATGCTCTCGTACGAAGAGATTGAATATGTCTGCGATATCTTCGTTGAGCTCGGGATTGAGAAGATTCGGCTGACCGGCGGCGAGCCGATGATGCGTAAGGACATCGAAACGATCATCAGCAAGCTCGCGAAGCTGAAAACGCCGCGGCCCATGATGTCCGACAAACTTCAGTTTGTCGATGATTCGCCACAGAAAAGTCCCTGGTCAGATGACGACAAACTGAAGTTTGTCGGACTAAAAGATTTGGCCTTGACTACCAATGGTTATTTCCTGCCCGATCGCGCCCAGGGTTTGAAAGCGGCGGGGTTGGATCGCATCACGATCAGTCTCGACAGTTTGAAGCGCGACGTCTTCAAGCAGATGACGGGCGTGGATGTGCTCGACCGTGTGCTGGCGGGAATCGAGGCCGCAAAGCAAGCAGGTCTTAATCCCATCAAGATCAACGCGGTCATCGTCCGTGGTCACAACGAAGACGAAGTCGCCGACTTTGCCGCGTTCGCGCGCGAGCATGACGTCAAGATGCGCTTCATCGAATTCATGCCGCTCGATTCGGGTCACGACTGGTCGCGTGACGATGTTGTTTCCGGCCGAGAGATTCGGGAACGCATCAGCGAACGTTTTCCACTCGTGCCCCTCGACGTTCACCGCGCGTCGGAAACAGCTTCGCGTTTTCGCTTCGCGGATGGCGCGCCGGGAGAGATCGGAATCATCGCGCCCGTAACCGAACCCTTCTGTGGCGCCTGCTCGCGCATACGCCTCACCGCCGACGGCCAGATTCGCACCTGCCTTTTCTCGACCGTCGAACATTCGCTACGCGACGTAGTCCGAGACAACGCATCGCGCGCGGAGATCATCGACTACATCGAGAGCGTAGTGGTGAAGAAAGAGCCGCGACACTTCATTAACGAGCCAACTTTTGTCGCGCCTTCGCGCAGTATGAGTTTTATTGGTGGTTGAAAGAAATGTTTGGAATACACAAAGCACAATTAACGACGCGCCCGCTATTAGTTGCCGCGCTGTTGGTTTTTATGATGCTCGCCAACGTGCAAGCGCAGAGTGGACGACCGGCGCCCACGCCCCAGCGACCCGATCGAGGCGTGCTGCTAGGCTCGAGGACAATGCAAGTTGAACTGCCCACGCCGGTCGCGGAAACGCCTGTGCCTCTGGTCGGCGGTGCGCGCGGAGGTTTGCAGACGCTTAGCTTCACTACGCCGGATGCGAACTTTGAGCGAACCTTAGTCAAAGGGGCGGCTTTCTCAGCCGACTCGCTTACTGAGCATTACCAGACCCTCGCTGACGGCAACCGCATGGGCCGCAAGTCCGCCGCGCATATTTACCGCGACGCAGCCGGCCGCACGCGACGTGAGTACGAGTTGGGCGCCAATTCGCTCGCTCCAGACGGCCAGCCCCCTCGAGAGATCATCATCAACGATCCAGTCGGTCGCGTGAACTATGTCATTAACACGCAGACGGGCACTGCCCAGAAAATGATTCTGCCGCCGGCCAGAGTCATGGAGGCAATGCAGCGCTCCATAGGCGACAATGCGCCCTTCAGTGTCCTGATGCCTACCAGCACCGCGCATCGCCGCATGGCCGAAGGCGACGCCGCGCCCCCACCGCCAACTCCGGTGAAAGAGCAGTTGCGGGCGCAAACGATCGAAGGCGTGATGGCCGAGGGCACGCGCATTACCCTGACCATTCCCGCGGGCGAGTTCGACAACGAAAAGCCCATGGTCATTACTCACGAAGAGTGGTATGCACCTGAGTTACAGATGATCGTCCTGATGAAGCACGGCGATCCGCGGTTTGGCGAGACGACGTTTCGGCTGACGAACATTCTGCGCGGCGAGCCTGCGGCCGAACTGTTTCAACTGCCGCAGGGTTATCGTGTAGTGGAGGGACGTGGGCGACGCGACATAATGGGTCCAGACAACGGACCACCACTGATCAGACGACCGTGAGACGTTTACAAAACCAATGAACAAAGTATTGGTTCTTATCGCAATCACGCTTCTGCTGACTCTCGCTGTCGCTGCACCAACTCTTGGACAAAGCCCAGGAGGCGCGGCTGAGGACGAAAAGTGCGGCGGTCGGATCTATGAACCGAGGGAAGTATCTCGGCGGCCGAAGATCAACTCAAAGCCATCTCCCGACTTCACGGCTGAAGCTCGTGCACATGATGTGCGAGGACGAGTGCTCCTCAGCGCTGTGTTGTGTCGCACGGGAAAAGTCACGGACATTCAGGTTATCAATGGCTTGCCGTTTGGGATGACGGAGAAAGCGATCGAGGCTGCTCGCCAGATCGAGTTTCAGCCTGCTGAGAAAAATGGTCAACGCGTCTCGGAAATAATTAAGTTTGAGTATGATTTCAGCTACGTTGGTGACAGACGCCCGCCAGCACAGGAGCCAATTGCCGGGCGGATGATTGAAATTGTGGAGATCACGGGCCTGCGGTCGAGAGAGTCGCAGGAGATCATTGCCCATCTGAAGACTCGAACTGGCGAACCATATCGCCAGGAGCAAGTGATGGCTGATTTACAGTCCCTACTCGCACTGGGCTTCCTTGATCCAAGAGAAACCAGAGTTCGCATGGAGGAAGGTATGCGAGGCGGCGTGAACGTCATCTTCGAGCTGGTCGAACTCCCGGCGAAATAGCGCCTAGCTTCCCGCCTGCATCGCCTTAATGTCATTCAGGAGTACGCGCTCGTGGCCTTCGGGGTTCACTTTCTCGTAGGTCTTGCGCAGCACACCCGTTGGATCGATTACGAAAGAGGCGCGGTTCCAGTACATCGTGCCTTTGTAATCGCTCTGGCCCACGCCGGCTGCTTTCAACAGGTCGTGATTTGTGTCGGCGAGCAGATCGATCGTAAATGAAAACTTGGTGCAGAAGGCCTTGTGCGATTCAACATCGTCCGCACTGACGCCGACAACCGCGATGTTCGCATCGTCAAACTCTTGCTTCGTCGCAGTGAAAGACTTCCCTTGGATCGTGCAACCCGGCGTATCGTCTTTTGGATAGACGTAAAGCACGAGCCACTTGCCTGCGAAGTCATCAAGCGTTACCGTCTTGCCATCCTGATTCTGCAGACTAAAGTCTGCGAAGCGTTTGCCAATTTCAACCGCCATGTTAGTTTCCTTCCTACGCGTGAACCGCCACTGCTAAGTGCAAAAACTCCGGGGCGAAGTCGGCTCCATTCGGCCAGACGATAGTGCCCCACTCTGGATTCACAAAGAACGTCTTGAAAACGTCGAGGTTTTTCAATGGCTCGAAAACCTCACCATAAAGTTCATCGCGCAAGTCGACCTCGCCTTCAGTGCCGTCGCTGAAGCGTAACCAAATGACGTACTCGTTGACGTAACGCGCCTCTGCCACTTTGATCATGATTTTCTTACTCCAATGGTGCGATCCGCTTCAATGGCTTCCGCTGTCGCGCCAGTTCCCAGTTCTCTACCAGCTCAGCTTTGTGCAATTCATACCATTCAATCACCAACCGCAGGGCTCGTCGCGGAAACTGGCCCGTCACAACGCCTTCACTGATTGAGACTACAATATCATACCCTCCATAAGCAGCATGAAAGTGTGGCGGGCCATGATCGCGGTAGAACATCGTGATGACGATTCCTAAAAATCGGCTGATCTCAGGCACGAAATGATTCTACCGAAGAACTGCTGTGGCACCCAACCCATTCGTCACGCCCCTTTCTTGCGTGTTGAGACCCTTCGCTTCGGCGTCGGCTTCGGCGTCGCAGGCTCAGCCGCTGGCGCGGGTGGTGGTGGCATCGCTTCTTTTGTAAAGCGCGGTAGCAGGTCGTCGCGCGTGGCCAGTTGATAAACTGCCCACGCCACGGCCATCGCGTCCTTCTTCACGTCGTCTTCGAGGATGCGTTCGTAGGTGTCGAGGTTTGTGTGCCAAGTGTTTGATTGGTACTCGATCGGGTCCTGGCCCATGCCGACGCCGGGCAAACCTGCTTGATTGAAAGACGTGTTGTCCGAGCCGCCAAGGTTGCGACTGCGTGTGGCGACTGCTCCGACTACCCCATCGTCCTTAAAGGGCTCAAGGATCTTGCGCATGATGTTGGCAGCTTCAGGCGGGCCGAACACGCCGGCCCCGCGGACGCGCCCCGTACCCGAATCAATGTTGAAGTAGCCGCCAAACTTTTCGTAGTCAGGCCCCGGATTCTCAAATGATCCGAGATGCGCTTTGACATAAGCTTGCGAACCTAACAACCCTTCTTCTTCGCCGCTCCATAACGCGACGCGAATCGTGCGGCGTGGCTTGACGCCGAGCGTCTTTAGAATGCGCGCAGCTTCCATCATGATCGCGCAGCCGATGGCGTTGTCAGTCGCGCCGGTCGCTGCGTGCCAGGAATCCAGATGGCCACCCAGCATGATCACTTCGTCGGCAAGGTCTGTGCCGGGAATCTCACCAATGGTGTTGTAGGAAGTCCTGCCTTCGGGATAGACGCGATTGACGAATGTCGAATTCCAGGACCACGTCAGTGCCATCCGCGAGAATACGCGTGATGCGTCCGTAATCTTCGTTGCTCATCACGATCGTCGGCAGAACTTTGTTCACGTCAAAGGTGCGATTGTTGAAGGCGCGTATCTGTCGAAACTCGCGCCCGGCATCGTTGACGCGCACGAGGGCGCCGTTCTGTTTCAAAAACGTGTCGAGCTGTTCGTCTATTTGTCTGTTCGTCAGCGGCTTTGGAGCGTTTGGATCGGGCGTTGGCGTCGGTGATGGTGTCGGGAACGGCCGGGGGTTTGGACCGAAACGCTGTTGCGCTTGCTCGTCAGTAATGCGCTTCGGCGGCGGATTCAAATTCACAGGCACAATCGTATGTTTACCAGCGAGCACGATGCGCCCGCGCACTTTCGTCTTTTCTTTCTCGAAAAATGCAGTCAACTGTTCCTGCGATGGTCGCTCGGGCAAGATCAATTGATAAGCCTTTGCGCGCACGACCCCGCGCGTGCTCGGCGTCCATGACAAAACTTCGCAGACCAGCGGATCTTTCACCGGAGAAATGAGGTGCGCCGTCAAACGCTCGTTGAGCCAGCCGACGTGTCCATAATCCCACGGCTCAAGATGCGCATTCGACAGTCCCCAGGCGGTCATCTGCTTGATGGCCCATTCGGCCGCGCCCTTGTGGTTCGGCGAGCCCGTCAAACGCGGACCGTACACGTCCGTGAGCATGTGCATCGTCTTCATGATCTGCGAATTGGCCGCTTCTTCCTGGCGAATGCGAGCGAGCAGCTCTTTGTCGGCAGATGTCTGCGCCCCGAGCGGCAGGCACAACAGAGTTATGATCAAGCCGATAGCGACAACGCGTCGGTTTAGCATCAGTTCGGTCTCCGGAAAGTTCTGGTGTGATAAAGCAACGGGATTATACTTGCTGACTCGCAGTTAAGCCATCAGTTCGGTTTTTCGTTTGCACCTGCGGCAAAACGGCTCTAGAATTCCGACAGCTTGAAAATCAAATAGCGTTTCGGGGGAGCCCCGATCTGCAAAAGATCGGGGCTGAGAGTCTGGCCATTGTTGATTGGCAATTGCCGATTGCCGATTTGAGGAGTTGAATAATTCAATCGGCAATCGACAATCGGAAATCGGCAATGTTCAGTGACCCCTTGAACCTGATACGGTTAGCACCGTCGAAGGGAGAAACAGCCAATCGTTGACCGTTCCATCCTTTGCCGAAGGTGGAGCGGTTTTTTGTTTTCCTCCGTGTTCTCTGTGTCCTCCGTGGTGAAATTAACAAGACGAAGAATTCACCACAGAGAGCACAGAGGACACGGAGAATGGAGGAGCCATGAGTGCCGCAATCAAACCAACCAAGAGTGAAGAGACTCAACTACCCAACTCTCGCCGCATCTATATCGACGGGAAACAGCCGGGCATCCGCGTTCCATTTCGCGAGATCGATCAAAACCCGACCCGCAACTTCGATAACTCGCTGGAAGAGAATCCGCCGGTCCGCGTCTATGACACGAGCGGACCTTACGGCGATCCGTCGATTCGTTGCGACGTGCGCGAAGGTCTGCCCGCTTTGCGCCGCGATTGGATCCTGGCGCGCGGCGATGCCGAAGAATATGAAGGCCGCGCCTTGAAACCCATCGACGATGGCTATCTGACTTTCGACGCGGCGAACCAGGCGCGAACGAAGACGAAGGGTCGTTTGGAAGATTTTCCCGCGCTGCGTCGTACTCCTTTGCGCGCGAAGCCCGGGCGTTGCGTTACGCAGATGCATTACGCGAAGCGCGGCATCATCACGCCCGAGATGGAATTCATTACCATCCGCGAAAACCTCGGCCGCTCCTGTCCGACAAACTTAGGTTTGTCGAACTTGGACCGCGATTCACTACTCCATCAACATCGCGGCCAGCCCTTCGGCGCCTCAATCCCTGACAACGTCACGCCCGAATTCGTCCGCGACGAAGTCGCGCGCGGCCGCGCGATCATTCCCGCGAACATCAATCATCCTGAAAGCGAACCGATGATCATCGGTCGCAACTTCCTGGTGAAGATCAACGCGAATATCGGCAACTCCGCCGTGCTGTCATCCATTGATGATGAAGTGGAAAAGATGCGCTGGTCGATCAAGTGCGGCTCGGACACGGTGATGGATCTCTCAACCGGCAGGAACATCCATGCCACGCGCGAATGGATCATACGCAACTCGCCCGTGCCTATCGGCACAGTGCCGATCTATCAAGCGCTCGAGAAAGTCGGCGGCAAGGCTGAAGAGCTGACCTGGGAGATCTTTCGCGACACCTTGATCGAACAAGCCGAACAGGGCGTCGACTATTTCACGATTCACGCCGGCGTGCGCCTTCCTTATATCCCGATGACTGCGAAACGGACGACGGGTATTGTGAGTAGAGGAGGTTCAATATTAGCCAAGTGGTGTCTCGCGCATCACGAGGAGAGTTTTCTCTACACGCGCTTTCGCGACATCTGCGAGATCATGGCTGCCTACGATGTTTCATTCAGTTTAGGCGATGGTCTGCGCCCCGGCTCGATTGCCGACGCCAACGATGAAGCGCAGTTTGCCGAACTCGAAACGCTCGGCGAGCTGACGAAGATCGCCTGGGAGCACGACTGCCAGGTGATGATCGAAGGTCCGGGTCACATCCCGATGCACCTGATCAAGGAAAACGTCGACAAGCAGCTTGAGATTTGTCACGAAGCGCCGTTCTACACGCTGGGCCCACTCACAACCGACATCGCGCCCGGATACGATCACATAACTTCGGCAATCGGCGCGGCGATGATTGGCTGGTTCGGCACCGCGATGCTCTGCTACGTCACACCGAAAGAACACCTCGGCCTGCCAAATAAGAAAGATGTGAAAGACGGCGTCATTGCCTACAAAATTGCGGCGCATGCCGCCGATCTCGCCAAAGGCCATCCCGGCGCGCAATACAGAGACAACGCGCTATCCAAGGCCCGTTTTGAATTTCGCTGGGAAGATCAATTCAATCTCTCGCTCGACCCGGAAGTCGCGCGCGAATATCACGACGAAACCCTACCGCAGGAAGGCGCCAAGCTCGCGCACTTCTGTTCAATGTGCGGCCCACACTTCTGCTCAATGAAGATCACCCAAGACGTGCGCGAGTACGCGGCGACGCATGGTCTCAAAGAAGAAGAAGCGCTAACTCGTGGAATGGAAGAGAAGTCGCGCGAGTTTGTCGAGAAAGGCGCAGAGGTTTATTCTAAGTTCTGAGCGACGCGACAATGATCTCCGCCGAGCAACTTGTAGGTGAAGAATTGGCTGAATGGTACTCGCTGACGCCGCAGGAGCGTTGGCGAGAATCCGCTAAGCTCTGGGAAGTTTACCTTTCGCTGGGGGGCTCGCTTGATCCCGAACCCGATACACAAAGTCCTTTCTTCGATCCGAGCGCACCGAGTTCGCGCCCTGTTGATGGGCGGGCAGGCCTGCGTGTTATACGGCGCGGCGGAGTTTAGTCGCGATACCGATTTCGCGATCCTCGCGAGCCAGGCAAATCTCTCCAGACTGCGCGCGGCCCTGGCTGAACTTCAGGCTGAAGTCATCGCGGTCCCTCCATTTGAATTGAAGTACCTGCGCAAAGGTCACGCAATCCACTTTCGCTGCCACGCCTCGGAAGCTGCCGGCATGCGCGTCGATGTCATGACCAAGATGCGCGGCGTGGATACTTTTGCAAAGCTGTGGCCGCGACGCTCGACTCTGCTCGCGGAAGACGGCACCTCCTACGAGTTGATGTCTTTGCCGGATCTGGTGAAAGCAAAGAGAACTCAGCGCGACAAAGATTGGCCGATGATTCGGCGACTTGTCGAAGCAAATTTTTTCAAAGCCAGGGAGCGACCAAAGCCAAAACAATTGCGCTTCTGGTTTCTTGAGCTGCGCACGCCTGAGCTTTTGATCGAGCTTGCGGCTGCGCATCCCGAGCTTTGTCGTAAACTAGCCAGGCAACGTTCGCTGCTCAAACTCGCGGCGTCAGGAGAAGAAAACGATTTGATAGAGGCGTTGTCGGAAGAAGAGAGATTAGAACGTGAAGCCGACCGCGAGTACTGGATGCCTTTGAAAAGCGAACTCGAACAACTTCGCCGCACTCGCTTGCACGATGGATAGTCGCGGGAATCGTGCGGCCCACACTTCTGTTCAATGAAGATCACGCAGGACGTGCGCGAGTACGCGGCGCAAAAAGAGATTGATGAGCAGGCGGCGTTGGGTGTGGGAATGAAGGAAAAGCCGAAGAGTTTGTGGCGGCGGGGGGAGAGATTTATCAGATCGTAGACCGCGCTAAGTGAAATGGATCAAAACGTCGTGACATTGATTATCGGCTTGGCCGGAATATCTTCGACACTCATCTCAAGTGGTCTGGGTATCTACTTCATAGCAAGAGGAAGGAGCGCGCCCTTGCGCGAGTTACTCTACTCAAAGCAAGTAGAGTTGATCTCGAAGATTATCCACAAGCAAGCTAGGTATCGGGTGTACGCCACAGTTTTAAGCGACGACAAGACCGCTGCCTTCCACGAACGTGCCCTTGAGGATATCGGAGAGTGTCTAAAGGAGTATTCTGAACTAACAGACCAAGCTGCTGCGATACTTCCAACTGACTTGTGGATAGAAATAAAACGTCTTAGTACGGCGATGACGGCTCTACTTGTCGACTACGATAAGACCCTAAAGATAGACCGCGATAAACTAGTAGAGATTATCGCGATTGAAACCAAAGTAGCATTGCTATCAAGAGCCTTACTTGGGGCGGATGAGCTGACGGATGAGAGTTTGAGACTGTTTTCAAGCAGCAAGGGATTTGAACGCTTGGCGAACGTTGAGCTGAGCGAGCTTGAGGAACTCGCACATCAGCAGGGGCATTAACAAACCACTTCGCGAGCCGACTGTGGTTGCATTTGCTCCCGGTTCTGAATCTTTTGCCAACTTCGCAGGTCTTAATTCTTTTTGGGGCTCGGGATCCGATTTGGGCACGGATCGTCACAGCGACATTGTAACTGGATGCGAGACGTGGAAGCGAAGGCGGGCGAGTGCGACGTTTGTTGAGTTGAAACTTCGCCTTTCGACGCGTAGCGTCGGCGTGAATTTAGCCCGGCGTTTCAACGCCGGGAATAAGAGCAACCAACGTTAACCTCGTCGCGTCAGCTACGAATGAATGGTTTCAACCGTCGCTACGCGACGGAGGTGCGATTTCGCGACCTCTCCCCGGCCTTGAAAGGCCGGGCTAAAATCAATCATCGCTCCGCAACGAAGATCATTTCTGTCGCCCGCTAAAGCGGGCTTTGGTTTCTTATTGGGATCGCTTACCCAGCGCTGAAGTGCTGGGCTAATTTCAATCGTCCGCTACGCGGACGAACAAATCGTGCCGCGCCTACGGCGCTTCTGTTGCGCGACCTTCTCAAATTGAGCCTTTGACCAGCTCGCTAGCGTTCGCAGTTCTGTAACTTCTTCACCTGGGTGTCTTGATCCTACTACGCGCGGTATTTGGTTCGGCCAGAAACGGCAGGAAACTAAAGTCCGCCGTCGGCTTGGGCTTACCAACCACCAGAGTGGCGAAGCTATGGCAGGCCACACACGAGCCAGGTCCGGGTAGGTTCGTGTCGCTGCCGGTGTAGTTCTGGATATAAGTTTCCAACGTGATATTCGACAGCATTGCCGGGACCGCGTTGTCGGGCAAATAGTTGGCTTTTTGTGGGGGCTCGACGTTGCCACCCCATTGCGTACCGATCAGCCTATAGTTCTGGAACACTGTTTTGAGTGCCGCCAAAGCGTTTCGCCACTGCGCATTGATCTGCGTGGTGGTCGGGTAGATCGACCAGCAACGGGTTGCTTGCGGCATCGCAGTCGCTTGAGTCGTGGCGCCTTTGGCATACGGCGCTCTTGAATTCCAGGGATAGCTGGTATTACCCGTACCGTTGGATACGGGTGCGATGTTGGTACCCTGAATGCCAGAGTTTTGATTGTAGAAGGAATAGCGCACCGAGGCATTGGGCGCGGCCGATCCACAACTCGGCTGGTTGAGCCAATTCGCATTCGTGCCGCAACCAGTGTCGACGTTACACGGTGACTGGGCCATGGGTGCGTTGTCCACGTGCTCGAAAGTCGCCCAAATCCATTGAGGCAGCAATTCCGGGTTGTTCTGCTTATCAACCGGATTGCGTTGGATGATGTGCATGCCTACCAGGCCCAGCGTCACAGTGGCGCAAAAACTCTTGCCGCCGTTCACCAAATCGCCAGGAACGGCTATGAACGCGCTCTGGGTGTAATAGCGTGATGGATCGTCGCCGGCGCTCCGGTTGATGATGCGCCAGGCAGCTTTGATTTCGATTGAGCCATTCTTGCCCGCAGGGATTGTCGATGATGACGTGAATTGAGCGCCGTTCGGATTGCTCCTGATGAAATTGGTTTGCCCCGCGAGGGTGGTCAGAGTTTGGGCGAGCTGTCCGTTGGGCGCCAACAGATAGCTTGCCTCGACATCGTTGACGCGGCGTTCGAAGATCGTCCAATTCCCATTGATATCAATCAACGGCAGGTTGGTGGATGCCTGGAAATATTCCTCGTTATTGGGCATCGGTTTTCCTTTACCGTTGGAGCCGATGTAGAAGACCGGCAGGGCCAATGCGCTGGTGCACCCAGCTCTCACCGGCGA
>JBGQJU010000093.1:0-22991 GCA_041499185.1 Pyrinomonadaceae bacterium
GGCTTGTCAGCGCGAGCGTATGACCGTATCTTAAAGGTCAGCCGCACGATCGCAGACTTGGAAGGCTCCGACGAGATTCGCTCGCCGCACGTAGCGGAAGCGGTCGGTTACCGTTCGCTCGACCGGACCTACTGGACGTGACAGGGAAGCAATATCACCAAACTGTTGATGCGGCTGGGGAAAAACATTAACTTTTGGGTCGGATAGGGCAACGACGCGTGTGAAGCTCCGCATCACAGCCGTCGAGGGATACCCACAAACTTCGCCATTTGGGTCGTACAGAGGAGAACGGGTATCGCTCGGTTGAAATCAGGTGGACGCGTGACAATCGTGGCGCACAAGCAGTAGAAGCCGTGGCACCCACGCACCTTCGTCGCTTGCCCTAAGTTGAACACGTGACCGCAGCCGAAACCGGGACACCAGCAACTGATTACGCCCTGGCACAGAAAGCCTCCGAAGGCGACATGGACGCCTTCGAGGAACTCTACCAGCGCCACAACCGCCGGGTTTATTCCCTGTGCTTGCGGATGACGGGCAATGTCTCGGAGGCCGAAGACCTCGCACAGGAGGTTTTCATTCAGCTCTTTAGAAAAATTGGAAGCTTTCGCGGCGAGTCGGCATTCACGACCTGGCTGCACCGGTTGACGGTCAATCAAGTGCTGATGCACTTTCGCAAACGCGGGGTGCGGATGGAACAAACTACTGAAGACGGCGAGACGCCGATTCAGATTGTCAAAGGCACCGAGAATCCGAATGCCATGCCCGTGATCGACCGCATTGCCCTCGATAAGGCGATTGTGCAACTGCCGCCCGGGTACCGCACGGTTTTCACCCTTCACGATATTGAAGGGCACGAGCACGAAGAGATTGCCAGAATGCTGGGGTGCTCCGTCGGGACATCGAAGTCGCAACTGCACAAGGCTAGAATGAAGTTGCGAGGCTTGCTCAGGCAACAGAATCCGAAGCCGTAGCTTCCAAGAACGCTGGCCGTGTTTTCAAGTCTCTACCGAAACCAACGGCAGCAAACAACCCAACAGGTTTTTCCGACGGCGCTGGTCGCTGAGGGAAAAGGGCTAACGCAGTCTCCCCTTGATTGCTTGAAACCACGAAGTGTCACGCGGCAAGTTGGTTAGGCAGAATGGAAGGCGTGACAGGTTATAGGTTGTAAGACAATGAACTGCGAGCTGTGCCAGGAATTGATTAGCGACCTGCTTGATGGCAATCTCAGTCGCGAAGATCAGTTGTTACTCAATACACACCTTGAGCAATGTCTCTCGTGCGCCGAAGTGCGTAACGATCTGAATTCGATCCTCGTCTTTTGCCACGCCCAGCGCGGCGAATACGCCGCGTCGCCGAATGAGCGGGCCATGTGGCTCCGCATTCGTAATACAATTGAGTCCGAGAGTGGCGCCGCAGTCCCTGGAGCGGCAAAGCCACGCCCGGAACGCCGCGAGGGATTCTGGGATCGTTTTATGAGCCGTAGCTGGCAGCTCTCTTTGCCGCAGGTGGCGGCGTCGGTGGCTGCCGTCGCGGTGGTCGTTTCGTTGCTGACCGTCGTAGGACTGCGCGGGATCGGAAGTTTGGGCAGCAAGGGCGTGGCGAATGCCGATGGACCTGCGGTGACCGGCACGACTCCCGCTTTCAATCTCGATCGTATGTCGCAACAGCAGCAGGCGATCAACTACTGGAACGCGCGCATCGAGACGAACAAGGCGCGCTGGAGTTCCCAGATGCGCGACACTTTCGATCGCAACTTGAATGTGATCGATCAGGCTGTTAACGATTCGCTGCGGGAACTCAGCAAGAACCCGCATGATGAGGTCTCAGAAGAAATGCTGAACGCGGCGCTCAATGAGAAGATCGCGCTGCTGAAAGAGTTCTCTGAACTATGAGCCTGGGCAGTTTCAAAGATGGCTGAATTATTCTCCAGGTAAACGGATTTCGGTATTGAAGAGCCCCACTGAAATGAAAACAAATCTCTTTGGCGTGCAATTGAAGGCTTCGCGCGCCCTCCGGCTATCAGTTTTGGTCGCCCTTTTGCTCCCCTGTCTCTCAGCTACAGGCTTAGTCCAGGCGCAGCAGCACATCTCCAAGCGGTATCCCGCCGGCAAGAATCTGCGGCTCGAGTTGAAGAACATTTCGGGTGAGATTACCGTCGAGTCCTGGGACCGCGAGGAGATCAGGATCTCGGCGGTGCTGGAGTCGCCGGCAGCCCATTTTTCTCCTCGTCAAATGGGCGATGGCGTGATCATCGACGTGATCGGCGAGAATCGCGGCAGAGGCGATGTGGGCGCCGTGAACTTTAAGATTCAGTTGCCGGCTAGCTCATCGGTCGATCTTGAAACCAGACGCGGGGACATACATGTATCCAACGTTCGCGGCGGCTCAGTGCGCGCGCGCGTCTCGTCGGAAGGCGACATTGATCTAACGGGAATTAGTGCTTCGCAGGTGGAAGCCTCAAACACGACTGGAAACATTTTCTTTGACGGCGAATTTGCTCGCGGCGGTACTTATCAATTCAGTTCGGGGAAGGGGGACATCAGCATTCGCATTCCCGTCAACTCCGCTTTCCATCTTGTGGCTGCCGCGCCTACAAAAAATATCGCGTTGAGTCAGTTCTGGAACAATCGCTTTCAGAAGATTGGCGACGGCCGTAAGATGGTCGGCGATGTGGGCGATGGGCGATCGTCAGTTACGGTCACGACTTTTGGCGGCAGCATAACCTTCCTGCGAAAATAAACGCTTCCTGAATAACTTTGGGTTCTACCGCGGACGCTGCTTAATGCTTAGGGCGTCCGCAATTCTTTGTAGCGCAACTTGTCAGCCTGCCGTTTTCGGCGCTTGCATCACGCTCGCAGGTAGCGCAAGATGCCGACTTGCTCGATGTGATTTACGAACCTTGCAAACACGAGATCTTGAAAATGCATTCATCGCCTAAAAGTCGACTTGTGGTGCGGCATCGCCTCGCGCCCCGCGTCCTTGCGCTGGGCGCAGTTCTGTTTTGTGGCGGCTTCCTTCTTGTTGCTGCTCAGAAGAGCGCCCAGACGGAAAAGGGCGCCACCACTCCACCTAAGGCGACGTTGCTCACGCGCAGCGCGGCCAGGCACGAAACACACCGGTTAGGATATGGCGGTACGCTGACAGTCGTTGGCGCGCCGCAGGGTTCGATCGTCATTGAAGGTTGGCCCAAGAGCGAGATTGACGTTACGGCGGAGATCCAGTGGCAGGCGGAAACGGAAGCCGACCTTGATCGTCTGGCCACCGTCAACAGTTTCGCTTTCGATGAAGACGTTAATCACTTCAGCATCCTGACGACGGGCACTCACGACCAGGCTTTTATGCGGCGCGTGGCCAAGGATTTCCCCAAACGGCTATTGGGTTTGCCTTGGAAGATCGACTATCGGATACGAGTGCCGGTGGCTACTGATCTGGAAATCAATGGCGGACGTGGCCCGATCAACCTTAGTGGCGTTGAAGGGGCGCTCACGCTTTCGGCGACCGAGAGCGACGCCACGTTGACGCTCACTGGCGGCGTGGTGTCCGCGACGATTGCCGCAGGCAAAGTCAACGTGAATATTCCAGTGCGCAGTTGGCGCGGTAGCGGCGCGGAGATTCGCCTTGCGTCCGGAGATCTTACAATCGAGCTTCCTGCCGGCTTTAACGGGGACATTGATGCCTACATTCTTCGTTCGGGACAGATCGAAAATAGTTATCAAGGTCTCGAGCCGCGCGAACGCAATGGGTTGACGGCGCATTCGATTAAAGGGCGCGCAGGAGCAGGCGGAGCGTATTTCAACTTCACTGTCGGAGACGGCACCCTGCGCCTCAAGAGGGCAAGCGAGAAGTGAGAGTCGGGGACCGATCAATTCTGGACAAAATAAAATCACGCTGATAAGCTGCGCCGACCGCCATCGGATTCGCTTGCAGTCTGGAAAACAAATATATGATCCTCGACCTGCTGGGGAATGGTAATCCATCACGTGTCGCGATCAGCGTCGCCGGCGATGGACCGGTTGTCACCTACGATCAACTGCGACAACAAGTAGATGCTCTTGTTGCCAGACTCAACCAACTCGGTCTGGGCCGCGGAGACCGAATCGCAATAGCTTTGCCGAACGGCCTCGAGACGGTCGTTTCATTCCTCGCAGCTTCGACGGCCGGCACGGCCGCGCCGCTCAATCCCGCCTATCGGCTCGATGAGTTCAAGTTCTATCTCGAAGATACCGGCGCCCGTGCCTTGATCGTTCCGCCCAAAGACAGCGATGAAGCGAGAGCCGCAGCGGGCGACCAGGTGCTGATTATCGAAGCTGATCTGGACAGCGAAGGTCAGGTGCGGTTTTCATCGGCTCGGAGTGCCGGCGCCGTGCGCGCGTATGATTATCACGAACCTAACGATACTGCTTTGATCTTGCATACCAGTGGAACGACCAGCCGGCCAAAGCGTGTGCCGCTTTCGCATGCGAATCTAACTACCTCGGCCCGTAATGTCGCAGAGACCTACCAGCTCACGCCGGAAGACGTCTCGTTGTGTGTGATGCCATTGTTTCACGTGCATGGTTTGGTGGCCTCAACACTCGCCACTCTGTTCACGGGTGGAACGGTCGTTGTGCCGCCACGCTTCAACCCGCTCTCTTTCTGGTTGACAGTGAGAACTCATCAAGTCACCTGGTACTCCGCTGTGCCGACGATTCATCAGGTGTTGTTGTCGCGGACCAAAGCGGGGACCAGACCCGCGGGCGCAGAACGTTTGCGCTTTATCCGTTCGTGCAGTGCCGCATTGTTGCCGCAAACCATGGCTGAGATCGAAGAGAAGTTTGGCGTGCCAGTTTTGGAAGCATATGGAATGACCGAGGCCGCGCATCAGATGGCCTCGAACCCTTTGCCGCCGCGCGCGCGCAAGCCCGGCTCAGTCGGATGCGGCACCGCGGTCGGTATCGCGATTCTCAACCAGACAGGCGAGTTCTTACCGCCTGGCGAGACGGGTGAGGTATCGATCAAAGGGCCGAACGTCTTCGCCGGCTATGAAGGCAACGCCGAAGCTAACGCCACATCATTCTCGAACGGTTGGTTTCGCACAGGCGATCAAGGCTATTTAGATAACGAAGGCTATCTGACACTGGTTGGCCGCCTGAAGGAGTTGATCAATCGCGGCGGCGAAAAGATTTCACCGCGAGAGATCGATGAAGTACTGCTGACGCACACGGCAGTCGCCGAAGCCGTTTCCTTTGGCATTCCGGATCGAGTCTATGGTGAAGAAGTCGCCGCGGCAGTAGTGCTTAGTGGTTCCGCGACCGAAGCTGAGCTAAGCGCCCACTGCCATTCGGCGCTCGCCGATTTCAAATGCCCGAAAACTATCTACATCGTCGAAGCGATCCCGCGCACGGCCACTGGCAAGATTCAGCGCCGCAACGTGGCGGCGGAGATCGCGAACACTGGTAGACCGTAGCCAGTTCTCAAAGATGAGTGACTGGTCGTCACTCACCAACCTAACAATCATAAGGAGACAGACATGAACAAAATCAATTTGGGGCGTGTCCTGCTGGGCGGTTTCGTATCAGGCTTAGTAATTAGCATCGGCAATTTCCTGATAAACCGTGTCTTGCTGAGAGATGCCATGAACGCAGAATTTTCCAGGCTCCATGTGGCGGAGCCAGGCAGCGATTTCATTGCCAAAGCGGTGGTGATGACTTTCATCCTGGGCATCGCCATTGTTTATCTCTACGCGGCGATCAGGCCGCGATTCGGGGCCGGCGTGAAGACGGCGATCTGCGCCGGATTGATGGCCTGGTTTTTTGTTTTCCTTTACACGAGGGTACTACTTGGCATGGTATTGGGGATGCCTGTGGATCTCATCGTGAAGGGGACTGCGTTGGGGCTGATTGTGTATGCAATCGGGGCCATCGTCGGCGCTTGGTTGTACAAAGAAGAACCATCGCCCTCAGTGTGATCCGCACGGTGATTTGAAACAATAGCTTGCGGGCAAACACGCAGATGCTCGGGCCCGAAAGGCGAAACGCTTTAGGTCTCGACAAGCGTTTCCAAGTTTGCCGCTGAATTTACAGTCGTCGCTATGAAATTTGTCGTAGTCGGCGCGGGCGCCATCGGCGCGTTCGTCGGCGCCATGCTATCGAAATCGGGCGAAGACGTGACGCTGATTGCCCGTGGACCGCATCTGCGCGCGCTGCAGGAGCACGGTGTGCGTGTGCGCGGGTCGCTCGGAAATTTCGACGCGCTCGTCTCAGCTACTGATGATCCGGCAACGGCCGGCGTAGTTGATGTCGTGCTGCTGACGCTCAAAGCGCACAGCCTGACTGCGATGGTTCCACGTCTGGCGCCGCTCATTGGACCTGAGACATGTGTGGTAAGCGCGCAGAACGGCATTCCCTGGTGGTACTTCTATCGTCACGGCGGCGAGTGGGAGGGAACGCATCTTGAATCCGTCGATCCCGGTGGGCTAATCGGCCTGAGCATCGATCCGGCGTGCGTGATTGGCTGCGTGGTTTATCCTTCGGCGATTATCAGCGAGCCCGGAGTCATTGAGCACATCGAGGGAACGCGCTTCGCTCTGGGCGAGCCTGATGGATCGAAGAGCGAACGCTGCCGGCGTATCGCCGACGCTTTTATCAAGTCCGGTCTTCGCTCTCCGATCCGCACAAACATCCGTCACGATATGTGGGTGAAGCTGATGGGGAACGTGGCCTACAACCCAATCAGCGCACTCACTCGCGCGTCCTTAATCGAAATCGTTCAGTGTCCCGAGACGCGTCAACTGGCTACGGCGATCATGACTGAGGCAGAATCGGTGGCCAAAAAACTAGGCATCGATATGGGCGTCTCAATCGAACAACGTCTTGAGGGAGCGGAGAAGGTAGGCCATCACAAGACCTCGATGCTGCAAGACTTGGAGACCGGACGGCCCCTGGAGCTGGAAGCAATCGTGGGCGCGGTCGTGGAGTTGGGCGAAAAAATGGAGTTGTCTCTGCCTTGCACCAAGGCGGTCTATGCGTGCGTTAAGTTGCTGACGGGGAGTGCGCGCGCCGATCGAGGCGAGAGTTAGTCGATTTGCCGTGATATCTCCCTTCTCCATCTGGGAGAAGCGCCGGGGAAGAGGGGCGTAGGTGGTGTGTGGCTCGATGCTCAAGCCCTCTCCCCAACCCTTTCCCAAAGGGAGAGGGAGTCAAGACAAACTGAAAGCCGCAGCCGAACTTCAGTCTAATCATTTCCGCGAGACACTCGGATGCCTGCAACAGAGCACCGCGATTCGCCGCGATGGCGCGTACTGATCCCCTGCATGGTCGCCATGATGGCCATCGCGAACCTTCAGTACGCCTGGACGCTGTTCACCACTGACCTGACAAAGAATCTGCATGCCAGTCTGGATGCGGTCCAGTGGGCCTTCACTTTTTTTGTGATCGCTCAGACGACACTGTTTCCGATCAATGCTTACCTGGTAGATCGCATCGGCCCACGCATTGTGGTTACCCTTGCCAGCCTCCTGGTGGGAGCGGGATGGATCGGAGCCGGCCTGGCCCACTCACTCCCGGCGCTCTATTTGGCTTATGGCATCGGCGGCTTAGGAGCAGGTGCTGTCTATGGCGCCTGCGTTGGAGTCGCCTTGAAGTGGTTCCCGGATCGGCGCGGCCTGTGTGTTGGATTGGTAGCCGGTTCGTACGGCTTTGGCACTGCGCTCACAAATATTCCGATCGACCAAATGATCAAGAGCGGCGGCTATCAAGCGACATTCATCACCTGGGGAATCATTCAAGGTGTCGTGGTGCTCGTCGCCGCGCAGTTCCTGCGCATGCCACGCCCGGGCTGGCTGCCCGCCGGCTGGGAAGCGATCAAAGCCAAAGTGCAACGTAAGGTGCAGCAGTCGTCGCGCGATTGCGCGCCGGCGGAAATGTTGAAAAGCGGGTCCTTCTACTTGCTCTATTTGATGATGACGCTGGTCACCTCCAGCGGGCTGATGATGACGGCGCAACTAAAGCCGATCGGTGTTACCTACGGCTATGATAAGTACGTCCTGTTTGCCGGCTTTACCATCCTGACGCTGACGCTCTCGCTGAATCAAGTACTGAATGGTTCGGCGCGTCCCTTCTTCGGTTGGGTCTCCGATCATCTGGGGCGCTACGATACGATGGCCATGGTATTCATCATCGAAGCTGTCGCCATCGTCGCGCTCACTCTGCTAGTGAATCACCCGGTTTGGTTCGTCGTTATGTCTGGTCTGATGTTCTTTGCCTGGGGCGACATCTATTCGCTGTTCCCAGCGGCCATCGCCGATATCTTTGGCAGCAAGTACGCGACGACCAATTACGGCATCCAGTACACCGCGAAAGGCGTCGGTTCAATTCTGGGCGGGCCAGGAGCAGCGTGGCTGGCTGTAGCCGTTAACTCATGGTTGCCGGTCTTTTGGACGGCCGTCGCCTGCAACGTCATGGCTGCGGCGCTAGCCCTTCTCTGGCTCAAACCGCGGGTGACGCGTTTGGTGAAGGAACAGTTGGCTGCCGAAGGACAGTGACCGCTTGAGAACTTGTGAGTGCTGGCGTATCTTTCAGATTATGAGCATTGCTGCGGAACACTTATCACACGATTGCAGGAGGGTCAGGTGAACTCAGCAACTTCCTCGATCTTTGACCTGAGTCCGTCCGAGAAGCTCCAACTTGTGGAAGACTTGTGGGATGACCTTGCGGCGAATGCCGAGGCGATTCCAATCCACGACTGGCAAAAAGAAGAGCTGGCTCGGAGAAAGGCCAACCTGATCGGTAATCCAGCCTCCGGACTTACGTGGGAAGAAGTCAAACGAAGAGTCCGTAGTTGCTATGGCCGCTGAGTTGATCATTGCCCCAGAGGCCGAGCAAGACCTAGCGGAGGCTTATGCTTGGTATGAAGATCGGCGCCCGGGTTTGGGTGAGGAGTTGTTGTCTTGCGTCGATGCTTGTATTGAATCTGCCGTGCGCCGGAAATCTATTCCGTAATCCACGCCAACTACCGGAGAGGATTGCCGCGCCGTTTTCCATACGGAGTGTTTTACGAATATGTGGAGGGCACGGTGACTGTTTACGGCGTGCTTCACTCCTCTCGCGATCCTAGCAAGTGGCGCCAGCGCCTTCCGTAACTCCCAAACTAATCATACGTCTTTTGCGCCGCTTCCAATCCGGATGCGCACGAAAAGCCTTCAGCATTAAGCGCGCGATGAAGCACGTCAAGGACCAACAGGACATTCTCGCGAGTGCTGCCCGAGCCCATCAGGCCGATGCGCCAGATGCGCCCTTTCAATGGGCCCAAGCCACCGCCGATCTCGATGTTCTCTTCCAACAACCTCGCGCGCACTCGCGCATCATCGACGCCATCAGCCACGCTTACTGAATTCAAACTCCGGCCTGCCCGTCGTGGTCGAGGCCAAGTGGGGCAATTTATTTTTAAGTTTTCCGCTTGTCGCCGTCTCGCTTCTGTCCTATGCTGTCGCGCTTGTTTAGACTTTCAGTCAGACACTCTACGCTTTGCAGGAATAATCATGACAGTAAAATCAGATCGCTGGATTCGCCGGATGACCGAGGAGCACAAGCTCATCGATCCTTTCGATGCCAAACTGGTGCGCGAGCTCAACGGCCGCCGCATCATTTCCGCCGGAGCGTCAAGCTACGGCTACGACATGCGGCTGGCGGGTGACGGCTTCCGCATTTTCTCGCCGATTCACGGTCGCGAGATCGATCCCAAGAACTTCGACGAAGAGTCGCTGGTCGAGCCGCCCTTGCGCACGACTGAGGACGGCTCAAAGTACTACCTGCTGGCGCCACACTCTTACGCGCTTGGTGTGACCGTCGAAACATTTCGCATGCCGCGTAACGTGACCGGTATCGCGATGGGCAAATCAACCTACGCGCGCGCGGGCTTGCTCGTGAACACGACGCCGCTCGAAGCCGGCTGGGTAGGCCGCCTCGTTGTCGAGCTGGCAAATCTCGCCGACCTGCCGCTGCGCATCTACGTCAACGAAGGTATCGGCCAGGTGATCTTTCTCGAGTCGGACGAAGACTGCTCCGTTTCTTATGAAGATCGTGGCGGGAAATACCAGGGGCAAACTGGATTGACTTACTCGAAGTTGTGACGAGTTCGGTTCCACCACAAGATGAAAATTCTCAAATGCAAGGCTGTACCCTCAAATCGACCGTGCGGCAGGCAGCCAGGCAACCTCGGGTCAGTTCAGCTTCATCTCGACCGCCTGTGGCAAACCGTCGATGGCGAGTACCAAACCGCGCGGGCTCGCGACGGGTTCTTTTTTTGGGGTTTGAAAGAAAAGAAAACCCTGGCGACGGCGCTCGGAGATCGGCAGCGGTGTCCTAAGATCGATCGCGTAAGCCGTGAACTCTTTTTCAAACTGTTTGCGCGAGTCCGGATTATAGAGCGTCACTCCGTTAGCCTTCAGTATTCGGGAGATCGCCTGCTTCGGAGTGAGCAGTTTCCATTCGCGTCCTTCGCCATCATGCAAGCGTAAGCGCGCGCGCTTCAATTCCAGCGGCACACCGCCGGTTTCATAACTCAGCTCGATGCGCACCGGCAGCACACCACTCAAGGGCAGATTCGCTTCGAACAGTTGTTGACTCTCTTCGTCAGTTAGCAGTGGCGCGACGCGAACCGCAACACCACCAGCGTCTGCACTCTTCGCTGACGAAGGCAGCGGAGGCAATTCAGCGGCAGGTTTGACTTTGAAGAGCGCGCCAGAACACGCCGCCGCGGCAATCGAGGCGCCGATGATGGTAGTCATCAAGAGTAGGCGAACCACTCCAGTGAATTCAGCTTTGAGATCCATCGCGCGCAATCTCTCATGTTGATTTAGTTGCTGTCAACTTCTAGCCCTCTCCCGTTGGGAGAGGGACGGGGAGAGGGTTTTTGACGAGCGTCGCTAAGACCCTACCCCTCAGTCCCCTCCCCACTGGGGAGGGGAAGGAAAACCTATTCACTTAGCAGCTCGACCCGACTACTTACAAAATCTTGGCACAGTGTCCTCAGCGATCCTCCTTGCCCGATGTTTCGGCGTCGTGATAGGTTTCAAATTCGCTGGAAGACAAGGGAACTTTCGACGACTATGATCAGATCATTTCGCGGCATTCATCCGCAGATTCAAGCGACGGCATTTATTGACGAGAGCGCGCAGGTCATTGGCGACGTGCACGTCGGCGAACAATCGTCCGTCTGGTGCAACACCGTCGTGCGCGGCGACATGTATTTCATTCGCATCGGCAATCGCACGAACGTGCAGGATAACTGCGTCATTCACACGCGCACCGGCGCGCATCCGACTATTCTCGAAAACGAAGTCACTATTGGCCACAGCGTCACGTTGCACGGCTGTTACGTCGAGCGTGGATCGCTGATCGGCATCGGGTCCATAGTGCTTGACGACGCGCGAGTGGGAGCGCAGTCGCTCGTTGCTGCCGGTTCGCTTATCTCGCCGGGCACAATCATTCCGCCGTGCTCGCTGGTAATGGGTCTGCCGGCAAAAGTGAAACGCCCGCTGACTGAAGAAGAGGTTGATGGCCTCAACGCGTATTGGCAGAACTACGTCGAGTACGCGCGTGTGTATCGCGAGGAGGCACAGAACCGCGAGCCGTAGAGCCTGTGTCAAGACTCGGCCTGTAGCAAATGAAAGAAAGCATTGAAACGCAAAGGCCGCAAAGTTTCTCGCAAAGGTCGCAGAGCCTTCTTTGCGTTCCTTTGCGAATTCCCTTCGCGTCCTTGGCGTTAAAGTTAACGCTTGACCACGTCACCAGTTGAGTTTTGAGACAGGCTCCGTAGCGATCGGGTTCGCTCGTGCTCTTGAGCAACAGAACACTATGAAGCGGGTTTCAGCGCGAACACCGCTACCGACTTATCCGCTCGCTACTGCTCGTGATTCCGTTAGCCGTGCGGTTGGCTTGGGACTGAAACTAAACGTCACGTGGAAAACGAGGAAGTAAAGAAAGTAGCTGTAGTCAAACGCGAAACGCAAAGTTGTTGGTCCGTTCAGCTTGTAATACCACCACACGCCCGCCGCGCCGATCAGATTCAAGCCAATCACTGCCGCCGTGAAATAAGGACCGCGTCGTAAGTAATCAAGCATACGATCGTAACGGGCGCGAATAGTCGACGCCTGCAAAGGTCTGGTAGCGCCGGAGTGCAGTTTGTCAAACGAAAAGACGTACCAGCTCCAGTAGTGAAACACGACTACAAACTGAAAGATCAGAGGAAAAGGATAGCCGGCATTGCTCGAACTCTTCAAAATCATCTGCGTGCCGGCAAACGCCGTGGCCAATACCAGCAGATAGATCCACAACTGCGAGCTTTCACCCTTTCCTGGCAGCAGCCGCCAAAGAACGACCGCACTCAGGATCACAAGCAAGGCGATGCGAAGATCGGCGAGTGGCCGTGAATAAGGAAGGAGTGGCGGCGAAGCCAGGTGAAAAACAAATTGCGCAGTCTCGCCCGTTTGTTCGAGACGATCAACCGGCAGCCAGATGCCGTCCAGATTGTTTCGCTCGGCCTTGAAAGTCTGTCCCACCTTGTGACCGCCGGTGAGCAATACAGGAATCTCTTCAGCCGTCGAAGATATTTCATTCGACGCCGGCTGCGCGTCGCCGGCATAGTGCGGGTGAAAGATCAGATCCTTTGCCTGCGCCCATTCGTGATCGCCTACCAGCAGTTCACCATCGCGTCGTGTATCCGCGACGCTGGCGTGCGTGATAAAAGCGCGAAGACCTTCGGTGTGCGGCGCCTGGAGGTAGAAGTAAAAGTTCCGACCGGCTGAATTCTCTACAGCCTTGAATGAGATCAGCGTCCAGCCGTCCGTAGCAAATTGTGCGCTCGCCAGTTCGACGCGTCGCAGGTCCTGGCGAAAGTCCTGCTGTTTCGGCACCAGCAGCATCAAGAGAATCAACGGACCGACGCCAGCCACCGCGTATACGCTCCTGCCGGGGCCATGGCGCGCGCGTGTCTGCAGATAGACGAAAATTTCGTCGCGAAACGCATGGTAGAGAAAGTAAAGGTAGATCAGTCCGGTAATCGCAAAGTTGAAATGGATGATCCACAGGGTGAGTGTCAGCAAGGCGAGCAGCAGAAACGCTGGACGCGCTTTTGCCTCGCCGCGCATGACTCTGCCGAAGTAGAAAACGAAACCCAGGATCACGTGCGGCCAGCCCATCGTGACGATGAGCATCTCGTAGCCCTGTTCGCGCCAAAAATAACCGGCCACGGCTAGCGTGCTGATCGTTAGCATGAGCGTGAGGAAGATGTTGCGCAGCGGCATGCTGATTGGCGACACCGTCTGCATTGCCGTTTGTTCGGCGATGGGTGATGTGCTCATTTTTCAAGAGGCGTTGCTTCGAGGCACGCACTCGCGCCGAATTCTACTACGCTTGGCAAAGAACTGCTCACAATCGCCACGTCGTTGGGTCTCGAAGCCCGGGGGTGGCTAAACCGGGCACACGGTTCTTTTCAGGCGCGCACAATTTCAACTTATGATGACCGCTCGCTTGATTCTTGCTAGTTCAACAAACTGGATGGGTTCCCAAAAGACGCAGCCAGCGCGCGGCATGCGCGACTCACGATACTGAATCGCCGGTCTCGGCTTGCTCGGACCGAAAGACGATACGCTCATAGATTTCCGCCAGGCGCAAGGTGCAGTTTATCGCGTTGAGGGTAAAACGCTCTTCCAGTCTCTCGTAGATGTGAAGGGACCAACTACCGTCCGACTGGCGCGCGAAATGTTCGACGACGGGAGCAACCTGCGATACTAGAACGTAATCGGTAAGCGTTGGATTCCAAAGTTGGTAACGGCGGAACTTTTCGCCCCGATCGAACAGTTCGGTCGCCTCGGATAACACCTCGAAGATAACCGCCGGGTTGAGCACGATATCGCGCCTTTCGTCATGATATTGCGGCTCGCCGCAGATCACGACCAGGTCCGGATACGAGAACATCCCTTTGGTGCTTCTGCCTTGCAGCGGATCGGGACCGCTGCGAATTTTCGTATCTTTAGACCTTGCCCGGCATGGCGAGTTCCGCAACTGTCCGGCGACGATTAAGGTTAGGTTCGTGCAAATGTCGCCATGCTCGGGACTCTCGCCGGCCATTTCGTAAATGTGCCCGTCGATGTACTCGTAGCGGTCATCGGACGCTCGGTCAATCTTGAGGTAGTCGTCGATAGTGAATAGGGGCTGCGCAACCATGGCGTAGATGCCTCCGTGCTGAGTTCAAGTGCCAGCCCAGACGCGCGGATGCTCAGGCTGTGCGGGCATTGTACTACGGCTCAGCAAAAACAATGGGTTTCTCCAGCGCGCCGGTGTGCTAATCGCTCCCGCAACCAACCTTTTCCGGCAAGAACGATTTCAGGTTATGATGAAACGGTTCTGTCAGTCTCAGTTCATTTGACGGTGCAATGCCTTCAGCGAAGACACAGCCAGCGCGCGGCATGCGCGATTTTTTGCCCGAAGACGTGCGCAAGCGTGAGTACGTCATCGGCGTGATAAAGGAAGTCTACGAGCGCTACGGTTTCGAGCCGCTCGAGACGCCCGCGGTCGAAAACATCGAAACGCTGATGGGCAAGTATGGCGAAGAAGGCAATCAGTTAATCTTCAAGATACTCAAACGCGGCGTGCACGAAAGCACCGGCGAAGCCGATCTGGCGCTGCGCTACGATTTGACGGTGCCGCTCGCGCGAGTCGTGGCGGAATACAAGGACAAGCTGCCAAGGTTTTTCAAGCGCTATCAGATTCAACCCGTCTGGCGTGCCGACCGTCCCGCGCGTGGCAGGTTTCGCGAGTTTTATCAGTGCGATGTTGATGTGCTTGGATCGCGGTCGATGGTTGTGGAAGCTGAGATTTGCGTTGCAGCGAGCGAAGCCCTGGCGAAACTTGGTTTCAATGATTTCACGATTCGCTTGAACCATCGGCAAGTGTTGACTGGCATTCTCGATTCGGCAGGCATTCCTACCGACAAACATGACGCGTCGCTGGTGGCGCTCGATAAGCTGGACAAGATTGGACGCGAAGGGGTTGCGAAGGAGTTTAAAGAGCGCGGGATTGGCGACCAGTCAGGAGTTCGTCTCTTAGATTTTTTCCTTGAGTTGAACTCACTCGAGCACGCCGCCGAGATCGCCGCAGGCGAAGACGTGTCCAGGAAACGCGAGGCGTTGAACGCAGCCATACTTGGCCGGCTGGTCGAGTTTGTCGGTAACCATGCAGGCGGCGCGAATGGGATTGATGAACTGCGCCTGATCGCGACTTACTTAGCAGCGGGCGACAATGCGCCGCGAATCGAGATCGATCCGACTCTGGCGCGAGGGTTGTCGTATTACACGGGCGCCATCATGGAAATCTGCGTGCGAGATCTGGCGGGCAGTCTTGGTGGCGGCGGGCGCTACGATAATCTTGTTGGCATGTTTCTGGGCAAGGACGTTCCCGCGTGCGGTTTCTCGCTGGGTCTGGAGCGAATCATCTTCGTGATGACGGAACGTGAAATGTTTCCCGCTGTGCTGGTCTCTTCGCCCGCTGATGTGATGGTGACGATTTGGAATGAGGAATCGATCACGGAGTCGATCGCGCTGGCAAATGAATTGCGCACGCAGGGCCTGCGAGTGGATCTGTATCCCGAAGCAGATAAACTTGGGAAGCAGTTTAAGTATGCTTCGGCGCGAGGAATTCCGTCCGTGGCGATCATCGGCGAGGACGAACGCGCGGGTGGCGGGGTTTCGATTAAGGATATGCGATCGGGCGAACAGCGGACGGTGAAACGCGAAGCGGCTGCGACCGCGATTCGCGAAGCAACGAAATCGCGAGTCCCGTAGGGCCGACCGAGCTGGCAACCCAAGGGACGACAGAAAGCGGCCTACAGAGAGCAGCCGTGGAAACTCGTGGACAAGGAGGCGGCGTGATGTTGTTTCCGCCGGACTTGTTGGCGTAAGCGCTCTTTGCTGCCAATCAACTATGGCAACGTCCGCGAAGGGAGCCGCAATCGTGCTTCGCAACCTCGGAGGGTGACACGATTCTCCAGTGAGAGTGTCCCGCCATGAGCTTCCGCGATCTGTCTTGATAGTACCAGGCCGATGCCGGAGCCTTCGGCTTTCGTCGTAAAGAACGGCACGAACAGATTCGCGGTGCTGGCCAGTCCGGGCCCTTCGTCGTTGACCCACAGGTCCAGTTGGCCGTGGTTTCGCGCCCAACCGATTTCGACGCGTCCATTCGTTTCGAGCGCAGCATCAACCGCATTGCGAACAAGATTGATCAGTAATTGCTCCAACTGTGCTCGATCGGCCTGCACGACGACGTCTTGAACAGACGCAACCGTAACCGGCAATCTGGTTTCCAAACTAGCAACCCGCCGTGCTAACTCAGCAACATTCAAAGGCTCAAACCGCGGTTGAGGCAGCCGCGCCAGCTTTGAATACGACTCAACAAATCGCGCGAGTGAATCGGCCCGCGATGAAATCACTTCGAGCCCGCGCTGAATGTCTTCGCGCAAGTCCAACGGCTGCGGTTCGCGCCCGACCAGATCTCCGAGACTGGTGGCCACCGACTTGATGGGCGCCAGCGAATTGTTCAGCTCGTGGCCCAGCACACGCAGCAGTCGTTGCCACGCCTTGCGCTCTTCTTCGCGCAGCGTTTGACTGAGATCCGTCAGCACCAGCAACTGATGCGGCAAGCCGCCTTCGCGAAAAACACTACGACGCACACTCCAGCGGCCGACGCCGCCGGGAAAAACCATCTGCAGGATCTGGTTACCATCAGGTTCTCGTGGCTCAAGACAAACGTCGAGACCAAGCTCTTTGCCGGTCCGCCCCAGCAAGCGTGTTGCCGGCTGAGCAAGCAGTTTCTCACCGGCCCGGTTAATTAGCCGCAGCCTTTGATCCGAATCAAAAGCGAAGACGGCGAGATCGATTTCCGACATCACGGTGCGCAACAGCGCAGTCGCCTCCATCGCGCCCAGCCTCTGCTCGCGCAGCGTCTGGCCCAATTCGTTGACTTCGAGCATTACCTCGCCCAGGGCGTCGCCACTCGCGGCGCGCCGCCCGCGAATCGAATAGTCACCTTCACGCAAAGCACCGAGAATGTTCGAAAGAGTTTGCAACGGACGAATGACACGCTGTTTGAGGTTAAAGGCGACTGAGAGCCAGACAACTACCAACAATAGATCGATGGTCCATTGAAGGCGCCCCGAGTAATCGCCGTACCATAAGAGGAAGACACAAAGAGCCACCGCCGGCAGACCGCAAAGCAAGGTAAGGACTGTGAGCCGTCGTTCAAAAGGGAGACGACCACCTCGCTTCAAAGCAGGATCGAGCGTGGTGAACGTCGAAGTGTGCTTAGCTGGATTACGCGGGACACTCACGCCGCTATGATAACCCATACTTCTGTAAGCGGCGGTAGAGCGCGCTGCGGCTCAAGCCCAGCGCTTCCGCGGCGCGATTGGCGTTTCCTCCAAAGCGCGCAAAAGCTTTCTTGATCAGCAGGCGCTCGGCTTCTTCGAGGCTCATCTCTTCAAGTCGCGCGGAAACGGTGGCGTCGCGCCCAGACTGTAGAGCCAGATCAAAAGCCGTCACGAGATTGCCGGCAGTCATCAAGACCGCGCGCTCGACGACGTGGTCCAGCTCGCGCACGTTGCCGGGCCACGAATGCTGATGCAAAGCTTCGAAGGCCTCGCCGGTAAATCCCGCAATCGAGCGCCGGTAGTGCTCGCTATGCCGGCTTAGGAAATGCTCCGCCAACGGCGCAATGTCTTCGCGCCGATCACGCAGCGGCGGCAGATGTATCTCGACCGTGTTCAGGCGAAACAGCAAATCCTGCCGGAATCTGCCTTGCGCCACCTCGGCATTCAAGTCGGCATTCGTTGCCGACAGCACGCGCACATCAACCTTGCGCGTCTTTGACGACCCGACGCGCTCGAATTCGCCGGTTTCCAAAACGCGCAAAAGTTTTGCTTGCAGGTTGAGCGGCACATTCGCGATCTCGTCGAGAAATAACGTGCCGCCATCAGCCAGCTCGAAGCGCCCGACGCGATCGGTCCGGGCATCGGTAAACGCGCCGCGAACATGGCCGAACAACTCGCTTTCGAATACGCCTTCGGCCAGCACGCCGGCATTCAAAGAGAGAAGCGGCTTTGCGGATTGCGCGGAGACCCCGTGCAGGGCGCGCGCGATCACTTCCTTGCCCGTTCCGTTCTCGCCGGTGATGAGCACGTTGGCGTCGGCCGGCCCGATGCGCTCGACTAGCTTGAGCACCGACTTCATCGCCGGGGACTCGGCGATGATTTGCGGTGCCTGGCCGGCCGTCTGGCCTGCGTTGGCGCGTAACGCCAGGTTCTCGGCTTCGAGACGCTGCCCGCGACGCAACGCCTCGGCCAATTCGACCTGCGTCCGCAGCACGGCGAGCAAGCGCGTGTTGTCCCAGGGCTTTTGAATAAAGTCGCGCGCGCCACGGCGCATTGCCTCGACGGCGAGATCGACGCTACCCCAGGCAGTCATTACCACGACGGGTAAACTGGGATCTACAGCGTGAATCCTGGTCAGCAAGTCCAGCCCTTCCCTGCCTGACGTTGTGTCGCGCGCATAGTTGAGATCGATCAGGACCACGTCGAATTCGCAAGAATCAACCGCTTTCAGAACAGCGGCCGGAGCAGCTGCCGTTTCGATCTCGAAGCGCTCGCCTTTCAACAGCAGGCGCAACGCCGCGAGCACGTCTGTCTGATCGTCGGCAATGAGAATTCTAGGCATCGTCACCCTGAAAACCGGGAAGGCAGGCGGGAACGTATTAAGAACGGGAACATGGTTATTTATAACTCAATCGAGCGGCCTTTGAGTAGTATTCACGGAATGTTCGGCGGCACAGACTTCAGTCTCGTGTTACTTTCCCCTTCACCAACCTTGAGTACAATCAAATTCGTGAGTCAAAAACTGACGGCGCTAGTTACTCGTAGCGCAGCGACACCACCGGGTCGACTTTCGTCGCGCGCCGGCCGGGCACGTAACAAGCAACCAGTGAAACTCCGGTAAGCAACACCGCGATACTAGCGAACGTTGCCGGATCGGTTGGTTCGACGCCGAAGAGCATGGTCGTCATCAAACGAGTCAAACCGAATGCGCCAACCAAACCAAGAGCAACGCCGATTAGAGCCAGCATCATTCCCTGACTAATCACCATCCGAAAGACGTCGCGCGGTTGCGCGCCGATGGCCATGCGAATTCCTATTTCATGCGTGCGCTGGGTGACCGTGTATGACATCACGCCGTAAATCCCGACGATGGCCAGCACCAGAGCGATACCGGCGAAGAGGCTCAGCAGCGTCAGATTCAAACGTTCCGGCGCGACCGACTCAGCACGAATCTCGTCCATGGTGCGAATGTTGTAGATGGGCTGATCCGGATCGATGGCCTTTACCTGTTGGCGCAGGGACGCAACTAACTGATTTGGATCGGCGGCAGCTTTGGTAATCACCGTCATGCCGCTAAACGGCATTTGCGCAAACGAGAAATATCCCTGGACCCGATTTGAATCCTGACTGAGGCCTTCCATCTTTACTCGTCCCACCACGCCCAGCACGGTAAGCACAGGCGCCTTGGGATCCGCGCCGCCGAGTCTGATCCGTTTGCCGACTGCATCTTCATTGGGCCAATACCGGTGCGCAAACTCTTCGTCAATGATGATTGAGTTGACGCCGGCCATCGTTCGCTGGTCTTCGTCGAGTTTGCTGAGGTCCTTCCCAGCCAGAAATGATCGATCGTCGTGCTCATTGAAGAAACGACCGCGCCTTAGCGGGATGTTCATCACGCGAAAGTAATCGGGCGTGACCAGGCAGGCCTCCATCAGCGGCGTCTGATTGCGCGGCGGAATGGGTTGACCCTCCACGATGAATGAGGTTTGCCAACCGTTGTTGCCAAGCGGCAACCCGGAAGCAGCGGCAGTTCCTTCAACGCCCGGCAAGCCGCGAGCGTTCTCCAGCAGCCGCTTGAAAAATGCTTCGCGTTGCTCGAGGTTAGGATATTTCTTTTGCGGTACTGAGACAGTAAAGCTGGTCAGATGTTCATAAGAAAAACCCGGATCGACTTTTTGCAGCCGGTAGAAGCTGCGAATCATTAAGCCCGCGCCAATCAGCAACACCAGCGTCGTTGCCACTTCCACGACTACCAGCGAGCTGCGCAGCCAATGTCGTCCCGTCGTGCCGCGGCCCGTCTCTTTCAACGTCTCATGAACATGAACTACTCCCGCCTGGAGCGCGGGCACAAGGCCAAACAGAACGCCCGTTAGAAACGCGACGCCAATCGTAAAGGCCAGTACGCGCCAATCAAGACCGATTTCCCGCGCGCGCGGAATGGCGTTGGGACTGATATACAAAATGAATTGAATACCCCAGCGCGCCACGAGCAGTCCGAGCGTGCCGCCGACTAAGGCGAGCAGAACGCTTTCCGTCAGCAACTGTCGGGCTATGCGCCAACGCCCGGCGCCCATCGCGGCGCGAATCGCCATCTCCTTCTGTCGCGCGCTCGCCCTGGCCAACAGCAGGTTTGCGATGTTCGCGCAGGCAATCAAGAGCACGAAGCCCACGGCGGCAAACAGCACCCACAGGGTCCGGCGGATGTTGCTCACAAAGATTTCGAGCAGCGGCTGTACACGAACGCCGGTGCCGGCGTTCGAGTCCTGGTACTGCTTTTCAAGATTGGCGGCAATGCTTGTCATCTCCGCCTGCGCTTGCGCGAGCGTTACCCCGGGCTTCAAGCGCGCGACTCCGTACAAGCCCGGATGATTGCCTCGCTGTTGCCAATTTGCATCGCCTGATAGTTGACCGACGGGAACCCACATTTCGACGCGACTCGGAATTTGAAAGCCCTCCGGCATCACGCCAATCACCGTATAGCTTTTGCCGTTGAAGGTGAGCGCTTGATTCAGGATGCTCGACTGGCCGCCAAACCGGCGTTGCCATAACCCGTAGCTCAAGACGACGACCGGTGTTCCACCGGGCTTGTCTTCTTCGTTCGTAAACAGACGTCCGATGGCGGCGTTCACGCGCAGAGCGGAAAACAGATCGGCGGAAATCTGCGCCGTCAGGATGCGCTCTGCATCACCATAGCCGGTGAGGTTGTAACTGTTGCGGTTGTACACACCAACACGCTCGAAGACATGATTCTGGTTGCGCCAATCGGTGAAGTCAGGATAGGAGATCGAAATCTCGTCCATGACCTTGCTGGTCTCCTCCAAAAACACTAATCGGTCAGACTCTTCATAAGGCAGCGGGCGCAACAGAACCGCGTTGACAACGCTAAAGATCGCGGTGTTCGCACCGATGCCCAGCGCCAGCGCGAGTATCACAACCGCGGTGATGCCCGGATTCTTCAGTAACATTCGCGCGCCGTAGCGCAGGTCTTGCCATAATGTATTCATAAGCTACCTCATCCCTATCAATGTCCGTCAAACTTCTTTCTCGTGATTCCCTCTCCCTCTGGGAGAGGGTTGGGGAGAGGGCTTTAATATCGAAGCTACGACCCTCTGCCCCGGCCCTTCTCCCAATGGGAGAAGGGAGAATTCGAATTGCCAACCGGGCCGACTCTATTCGTAGCGCAGTGCCACCAGCGGATCGACTTTCGTCGCGCGCCGCGCCGGGATGTAACAGGCCAATAGCGCCACGATCATCAGCCCCACTGAAGCCGCGACGTACGTCGTGGCGTCAGTCGCTGTTACTCCGAACAGCAAAGACCTCATCAACCGGGCCAAGGCGAACGCTCCCACGAGCCCCGTGGCGAGGCCAAGCAAAGCCAGCGCCATCCCGCTCACTAAAACCAGTCGCAGCACATCACTCGCTTGCGCGCCCAGAGCCATGCGCACGCCGAGTTCATGCGTGCGTTGCGTGACGGAGTAAGCCAGGACGCCGTAGATGCCCACGGTCGACAGTAGCAGGGCCAACGCTGCGAACGCGCCCAGCAAGACCGCTGAGAGACGTCGCTGCGAAACGGAATCGGCGACGATCTGATTCAACGTCTTCACGTTTGGTATCGGCTGATCCTTATCGATCTCGCGCACTCGAGCTTTGATCGCCGCGACGGCGTTGGTCGGGTCGCTGCTCGTCCTAATCACCATAGTCATGGCTGATGACGGATCCTGCATGAACGGCTCATAGCTTTGAAATCCCGACGCCACTTCCAAACCGTCGTGCTTCACGTCGCCAACCACTCCGACGACTTCCTGCCAGTCGTCACCCCAGGCAAGGCGTTTGCCCACCGGGTTTTGATTGGGCCAGAAGTGCAACGCCATGGTTTCATTGACGAGGACCACGCGCGGTTTGTTGGCCGTGTCCTGCTCAGTGAAAAGCCGCCCGGCGACTAACCGAATCCCGATTGCTCTGAAATAGTCAGGCGTCACGATGTATTTCTCGCACTCGGGTTCCTGACCCGGGGGAACCGTCTGGCCTTCCACGCGGAAGGTCCCGTTCATTCCTCCGCCCGCCAGCGGAAGATTGTTGATAGCGCCCGCCGCCTTTACTCCCGGAACGGCCGCGATACTCTGTAACGTCTCTTTGAAGAAAGTAGAGATCTGCCGGTCTTCTTTATATCTTGACTGAGGTAGAGAAATAGGTACCGAAAGCACACTCTCAGCATTGAACCCTGGATCGACATGGCGCGCCAGCCAAAAACTCTTGAGCATCAGGCCCGCGCCTACCAATAACAATGTGGCCAAAGCTGTTTCGGAAACGACGAGCAGGCCAAGTACGCGTCGGCGTCCCACATCAGCAGTGCTCTTGCGGCCGGCCTCTTTCAACGCTGCACTCAAAGTGGCGCTGGTTGCTTGCCAGGCGGGGATGAGGCTGAACAAAAAGCTGGTGACCACGGTCACTCCGGCAGTGAACGCAAGGACTCGCCAGTCGAGATTGATTCGATCCGGCCGCAGAACTTTCGCAGGCCAGAAACTAACCATCAAATCGATCGACCACACTGCCAAGGCCGTGCCCAGCGCTCCGCCAGCGAAAGCAAGCAA
>JBGQJU010000094.1:0-22856 GCA_041499185.1 Pyrinomonadaceae bacterium
ACCATTCGTCCGCTCGATATTGACACGATCGTTGAATCGGTGAAGAAAACCAACCGGGTTGTGATTGCTGAAGAGTCGCATCCGTTTTGCGGAGTGGCCGCCGAGATTAGCGCGGAGATCAACGAGCGCGCGTTTGATTATCTTGACGCACCCGTGCGCCGGGTCTCAGGAGCCGACGTGCCAATGCCCTATGCGAAGAATCTTGAGAATCTGGCGATTCCCGGCGTTGAGCAAATTGTGGCGGCGGTCCGAGAGGTTGCGTATCTGTAAGTCCGACAAACTTCAAGTTTGTCGACGTCGCTGCCATTCAGAAACTCGAAGGGAAACCAGGCTACGACAAACTGAAGTTTGTCGGACCTTAAGGAAACGAAATGGCCTCAGAAGTAATCATGCCCAAACTCTCCCCGACCATGGAGGAGGGACAACTTTCGCGCTGGCTCAAGAAAGAGGGCGATAGCGTCGCCATGGGTGAACCGCTTGCCGAAATCGACACCGATAAGGCTACGATGGAGATGCAAGCGCTCACGAGCGGCGTGCTGCGCAAGATTTTGATCAAGGAAGGCGAGTCGGCGCCTTTGGGCCAGGTGATCGCCATCGTTGGTGAGCCCGACGAAGATATCTCCGCACTTGAAAGCAAAGCTCAATCGCCTAAAACGGAAGCTACTCCCCCAGCTTCAACTGAGGCTCCCGCGGCGCAGTCGTCTCAAGCGTCCATTGCTGCACCGTTCCCTTCCGCGCAGGCTCCCGCGGCGAAACCATCAGCGACGACGGGCGGGAACGGCAGACAAGGCGACATTGTTGAGGCTGCGACGTCGGGTCGCTTGATTATTTCACCGCTCGCGGCACGAATGGCCGCTGAAGCCGGCATCGATCTTCGCTCACTTAGGGGTAGTGGGCCAGGGGGCCGAATCATCAAGCGCGACATCGAGGCGGCAATCGGCAAGGGCCGCGTCAAAACCGAGTCGCCAAAGACCGAGGCGGCGCCAGCACGACTGCGCGCGGTTCAGCCGCTTCAGCAGTCCACCATCGCCGGCGCGTCGCCTTTCCGCGACGAACCAATCAGCGAGATCCGAAAAGTAATCGCGCGCCGCCTGGTGACGTCACTCGGCCCGGTTCCGCATTTCTTTCTCACGACAGAGATCGAGATGGATCGCGCGGTCGAAATGCGCCGCAACATCAATGAACTCGATCCTGACCTCAAGATCAGCATCAACGACATCATCGTGAAAGTCGCTGCCGCGGCTTTGATTCAACACGCCGGCGTCAACGCGTCGTTTCAGGAAAAGGTGATCCGCTACTACGAACGCGCGGACATCGGCGTCGCCGTGGCGATCGAAGATGGCTTGATCACGCCGGTGGTGCGTTCTGCGGATCAGAAGTCGTTGAGTGAGATTGCCAGCGAGGTGCGCGATCTTGCCGAACGAGCGCGCTCTCGCAAACTGAAACCTGAGGAATATACCGGCGCGAGCTTCTCAATCAGCAATCTTGGCATGTTTGGCATCGACGAATTCACTGCGGTTATCAATCCTCCTGAAGGCGCGATTCTCGCGGTCGGCGCGGTCACGCCGAAGCCGGTCGTGCGTGAAAACGAGATCGTCGTGTGTCAGATGATGCGCGTGACCATGTCTTGCGACCACCGCGTGATCGACGGGGTGTCAGGAGCGAAGTTCCTCCAGACATTCAAGAAGCTTCTCGAGAACCCGCTTTATCTGGTTGTTTAGGTTTATAGTAGGGGCGGGCCGATGTGTCCGCCCGCGAATGAGAGCAAATCAGGGCGGACACGCAAGTCCGTCCCTACACAGGATCGGGGCTGCCCGATCTTTTTTGCTGTGAATTGATGTCATCGCAGCCATCACTGAAGGACCCGGGCATCGCGCCTCATCTCGCACTGATCGCCGTGCAAGCCATGTTCGCCACGTGGTTTATTGTCGGCAAGGTCGTCTTGCAGACAATATCGAGCACCGGTCTCGTTGCTTTTCGTGTAGGCGGAGCAGCACTCGCTCTAACTCTACTACAGCGAAAGCTTGGCCACCTCCGCTTGATACCCGGAAGAGATCTAGCCTGGCTTGTGCTTTGCAGCATACTGGGCGTAGCTTTGAATCAGCTTCTCTTCGTCAAAGGCCTGTCCTTAACAACCGCGATTGATGCGACCTTGATCACCGCGACGATTCCGGCTTTCACGCTGGTGGTGAGTATCTTGCTCGGTTACGACCGAATCTCCTGGAGGCGAAGTCTGGGGATCATCTTAGCGGCTGGGGGCGTCGTCTATCTTGTCGATCCGGTTCGAGCTGACTTCTCGGCGCAGACGACGGTTGGCAATCTGCTGATCGTCACAAACTCGCTTGGGTACGCCTTCTACATTGTGCTATCGAAAGACCTGTTCAAGCGTTATGGCGCGCTCAACGTAATCACCTGGGTGTTCCTAATCAGCAGCATCATCACGGTACCGATTGGCGTATTCGGATTGCGCGGGGACCATTTGCACACAGTAAGCGCGGCCGTATGGCTCAGAATTGCGTACATCATCCTGGTGCCCACGGTTGGCGCTTATTACCTCAACGCCTGGGCGCTAACGCGCGTCTCACCGAGCACCGTGGCCACTTACATATATCTCCAGCCGCTCATTGCGTTTGGTCTTGCGCCGTTGTTCCTGGGAGAGAAAGCGAATGCGCGTACGCTGGTCGCGTGCGTTTTAATCTTCGCCGGGGTTGGAGTGGTCACCAAGCGCGGTCGCAGCCAAGCGGTGAAAGAAGTCACAGAGCATCCTGATGCGTTAGCCCACTAAACGAGACGCCTTCTAACTTTCAAACTGCTTCGCGTGTCGCAATTCAAAACATTGAACACTCGATCGACTGGCGCGTTTCCATACAAACCTCCGCTTCTCGTAAAAGGACCAAATCGAGCGAGTTTGTCCCTACCACTCGAATAGACAGCGCGCAGCGATGACTTTCCGGACAGACTCATCGATGTTCGCGCCGCTGGCACGCGCGTTGCCGTTCATGAGCATTGAAGGGTGAAGGTGTGAGAGATCGAAAACCTTTAGCAGGAAAGGAGTTTGAAAATGCTCTGGACTATTTTTGTAATCCTTTTAATCCTGTGGCTGCTGGGGATGGTCAGTAGCTATACCGTAGGTGGGTTCATTCACTTGCTGTTGCTCTTAGCGCTTGTCGTATTGCTAATCAACATTATTTCCGGACGGAGAACTGTTGTCTAGGCTCTGACTTTGAGGGCAAGCGCAGAGTTATCACGCGAAATTCAGGACCGCGCGGTGATCGGCCCTGCTGGATCGTGTTCATAACAATTCAGCCTCGCATGCTCGGCACTGCGCGCGCCGCTTCGCATTGAGCGTTCCGCAAGCGCGGCAGCGTACATACATGGCGCGAGCGAACAAACTAGTAATCAGGGCGCTCAACCCAAGTATTCCGACCAGCACGATTAGGTTCAACAGAAGATCCCTCAACTAATGTCCTCTCTCGTAGTTGATCAACCCTTTTAGATGCCGGAGCCTGCTATGCATTACCGCCGTCTACGCGCCAAAAACCGGTTGTTACAAGCATCACATCTGTACGGATAGATGCTGATTGTTGACGCAAGATGTTCGATGATCCCGCGCCGATGAGATCGATGCGTCGTATTGCCCCCGCATAACGGGCATCGTCTTGAGTCGTGGTGAGGTGGCGCAGTTTTTGCTTGCTCTTCCCGGTGGTTTTCGTTTTCTGTTTGTCGTTTGCTTGGCTCCTTTTTGCGGCGACTTGACCGCGGCAACGTCCCCGGCAAGACGAACCCACGGAACCGTAAATTGCAAGCGTCGCACAAGAGTTCCCGAAAACCGACGAGCCGCAGCGCCAGGGGATCGGGCGAGTAACCCCGACGAATTCTTGAGCTTCCACATTTAGGACAGTGCTTCATCGTCGTCTCGGACAGTACGCACGTCGAGTAATCTTACCAAGCGGACACTGCGGCGGCCACTTTGATCGAACCCGGATTATTGAGGAAATGAACGCGGCCGTGTTAAAGTCAACTGCAGGCTCAATGCGAATCGGCCCCAGGGAAACCAAGAGCATGTATGACATTGTAGAAAAACACTGGCCCATGTCAGTTGGCGACGGAAAGGCGACGCGGAAAAAGAAGCCGCGCATACTCGCCATCACGACCGACTGCTGCACCGGGTGCGCCGGCTCTCCCGCTTGCATTGAGTACTGCCCGATCGAAGCTTGCATGTTCTGGATCCCTGACGAGGATCATCCGCCGTTTGGCCGGATTGAAGTTGATCCGTATCTCTGCATTGGCTGCCAGAAGTGCATCAGCAAAGGACCTGACGGCGCGTTCCTCGATGGCTGTCCCTGGGACGCAATCGAGATGGTGCCTACTGAAGACTGGGAAGCAGTACACGGCATCGCGCTTCCCGACGCGCCGCCGGCGCCGCCTCCTACTGCTTAGAATTTTCTTTCTGATTTAAGCGGCCCCGAATGATTTTCGCCGTCAGCGCCGCTTGCTGTTTGATCCGATCCGGCAACGAACCAACACCGCGCGCGTAACGTTCAATTTCCGGCAGGTCCTCTGTCTCTCCAATTAGCGAAAGCCCGCGCAAACTTTCCCAAACACTTTCTTCGTCGGAAGTGATAGTCAGCACCGTGTTGCCGGCGCCAACGTTCGATCCGTTCGGCGCTACAACTTTTTCTATTTTGCCTGAAAGTGGCGCGCGTAACTCGACGCTTTTGTTATCGGCCTGTCCGATTCGGGCCAGCAACGTTCCGCGAGAGACGAATGATCCTTCGTTCAGTGTGCTGCTAACAACTCCTTCCGCCGCCGCCACAACCGGATAGGGCTCCAACGTCGCCAACAACTCACCGCGGCCGCTGGCGTCATTGAATCTGACCAACGCGAGCGCCGCGTTGCGCCGCACGATCGGTTCCGCATCTTTGAGCAGCTTCAGCAACGCTTGATGGAATTCTTCCGACTTATTGTCGAAACCCATCACCCATGCGACCGTCAGCCGGTACTCAGTCTCCGGATTGCCGGCCAACTCCAGCAATCTCGGATACCACTGCCTGGCGCCTGGGCTTCCCTTCTCCAGCCGATCCTGAATCTGCAACAGCGCGTGCTGCACATGGCGCGGCTGTTTCTCGTCTGCCAAATACTTTGAGATGTCCGCATCGCTCAGCTCGCGGCCAAACCACGTGAAGTACCAGGTCAAGAACGTCGCTACCACAAACAGCACGGCCAGGATCAGAATCGGGAGCGACGAACGTCGCCGCGGCATGTCTGTTGGGGCAATCGTAACGCTGGGATTGTTTCCGTTTCCGGTCATTTCGTTCAGTGCTGCCAACCCTGGCTCCCTGCGCTTTGCTCTTCGCTCTTTGCTATCTTGCAGGATAGATCTGGTACAGCATCAGATAGACCACGACGCCAGTGACCGACACATAAAGCCAGAGCGGCAACGTCCAGCGCGCGATGCGTCTGTGTCTGACGAAATCACTACGCACCGCGCGGAATAGGGTCACCAGCACAAGCGGCACGATCACAACAGCCAGAATCGTGTGGCTAATCAGAATCGTAAAATAGATTGGCCGCGCAATCCCCTGCCCTGGGAAATGCGTCGCGCCGTGAAAGTAATGATAGGTCAGGTACGAGACGAGAAAAAGCGTTGAGCTAACGACCGCGCTGATCTGGCAGTTGCGATGCGCCTTTACCCGGCGCAACCGAATAAACGTATAACCCGTTACTAAAAGAATCGCGCTGGTGGCATTGAGCGAGGCGTTGAGGTGCGGCAGAAGGGGAATGTAATCAGGCATTCAAAGCAATACTAGTCCTCCCTGCCGGAACTCTCCACCCGTTGCGCCGCTTTCCGGCCGCGGTCGGTCAAGGCGTAAAAATCGTTGCCGCGTTCTTCGAGCAAGCCTTCTTTTACCAGGGCTTCGATCCGATCAAGCACCGCGGTCCGCGCAGCCGGGTCGTTGCCGCCGGCCTCGAACAACTGATGCAGATCGAGCACGTCCTTGTTCAACTGCGCAAACATTCCGAGCACTCGCTGAGTCAATTCTTCCAGGGCCATGATCCGACGCGTCTGTCTCAAGCATCCTTCTGCTGCGGCTGTTTAAATCTTTCGACCATGTTTTTGACGTCAGTTGGAACCGCCCGGCCTTTCGCATCCAACAACGGCGGGCTACTGACCGGACTGCGAGTCGCACTGCCACCCGCATCGCTAGTCAAACGACCAGCCGTACCACCGCTACCGGCGACCTGCCTGGTTTCTTTCGCGGTGCTTCGCTGGAAAGGAATGGGTAGTTTTCCCTCCGACTTCAGATACAGCAAAGGGCTCACCGCAAACATCAACGCCAGCACCAGACACACCATGGTTAAAAACAGGTTGTCGGTCGTGAGAAAATCGCCTGAGAAGATCGCATTCAGAACCGCGAGCGCGACAAACCCAACCGCCGCGACAATGCAAAGGAGATTCAGGAGCGCTGTTTCTTTCTTCATTTCGCTACCGCCGACTTCAGCTATGGACACTTGGAAACAATCCTCCAAAAGATTTTCAACTCGAATGTTTTCCTTTGCCCGCTGTTGCCGGTCGCTCGGACATTTCCTCGTAGCCACAACGTTCGCACTGCCAAATGGGAAATACGGCGTTCGGGTCAGCCGTGCTTTGATAGACCGCGCGATCTGAAGGGATGATCTTTCCGCCGCAGCGCGGACATGAACGACCGCGCGTGGTTCGTTTTTCAACGTCAATCGTCAGCTCAGTCTTTTCGGCCATTTGTCGAATCGCTAGATGGCTCTTGATCGAAAGGATCGTCCGGCTGTTTCCGGTGTCGCCTTAGAACGATAAAGATCGAACAGAACATCGCCACGGGAGGAACGAGCAAGACCAGAACGCCGATGTTCAAATTCCTGATGAAGTGCGCATTATTCGAGCCGGCCAGCGACGCCCGGCACATCGCACACTGCGCGAACCCCGCCGGCTCCAACGTTAGGATCGCCAGACCCACCAGAACAATCAACGCAATGTACCTCAGTGCGCGCATGACGATTAATCAACGCTACTCGACGCTCTTCGGCGCGATGGGCTCGGGCTCTTTGAATTTATAACGCAGACCCGACGACCGGAAGCTATCCGGAAAAAACATAAGCAGGAGACAGATGCAAATAACCAGCACCGGCACAATCGTCAGGATCAAGCTGAGCCTCTCAAACTTCAAGTGCATGAAGTACGCCACGATCAACGCCGCTTTGATGATCGACAAGCCCATCAGGATCGTCAGCATGTAGTGAATGGGCATCGGCCGGTAAGCGAGAAAAATCTCGATCAGCGTTAGCCCTACTAACCAGGCCCAGATCGACGTAAACAGCTTGTTACTGCCGGCGAAATGTTCTTCAACGTGTGTGCTCATTTTCTTCCTCCGCCAGAAACTTTAGCGAGCCAAGCGTCCGCCGACATCGACAGACAGGATGTAGATCAGGGGGAACACAAACATCCAAACCAGGTCGACGAAGTGCCAGTACAAACCGCTAATCTCGACGTCTTCGTGCTTCAATTTCTTCACCCGTCCGGCGACAACGCCAAGATAGATCGTTCCGCTAAACACGTGGAACATGTGCAGACCCGTGATCGTGAAGAACGTTGCGCCAAACAGCGGCGACGGTGGTATGCCTTCAGTCGTGGTGAACGTTTTCACCCAGTGCTCCGGCAAGAAAAAGGGCCGCAGACCTTCGCCGATCAAATGATTCCATTCGATCAAGTGCAGGACGATGAACGCCAGCCCAAAGAAGATTGTGGCCAGGATCCATTTTCGCGCGCGGGCCTTGTCGCCGCGGCTCGATGCCGAAACGCCAAACACCATCGTCAAGCTCGACGACAACAGACAGAAGGTCATCACCGAAGAGAAGACGATGCTGGGATAGAACGGAAACGGCGTAGGCCAGACGTTCGACGCGCGCAGATAGGCGTAACCAATCAACAGCGCGGAAAACGTCAGCGAGTCGGAAACGATGAACAGCCACATTCCCAGCTTCCGGTGACCGACGCGATAAGGGAGCACACCACCGCCCCAATCGGCGGCGGGAAAAGTTTGGGCGCGTGCCTCAGTACTCACTGTGACCTCCAAAGGAATAGGAGTAGAAACAGATAGATCCAAAGACCGTCCATAAAATGCCAGTAGATGGCGACCGCATCAGCGTGCGCGAGGCGCCTGGCTTCAGCCAATTCATCCGCGCGCGGCCGGCGTTTGCGAAACAGCAAATAAACAATCGCCAGCAAACCGCCTAACAGATGCAACCCGTGCGTCGCCGTCAACAGATAGAAGAACGAACTGTGCGGATTGCTCGCGAGATAAACTCCCTGCCGCGCGAGCTGACGCCAGGCGAATAACTGCGACATCAAAAAGCCAACACCCAGTATCGCCGTGAGCGAGAGCCAACGTACATATGCTGCTTCAAATAGCTGCTTCAGACTTTTACGTGCAGTCTCCAGTGTGATGCTGCTGAACAAGATCAATGCCGTGCTAAGCCAAAGTACTCGCGGCATCGCGAGCGGTCGCCAGTCCTGCGCTGAAGCAGCGCGCACGATGTAGGCGCTGGTGAGCGCCGTGAATAGCATCGCGATCGAAGCGACAGCCACCCACGTTCCGATCCGATATCGGGCGGCTGACGATCGTTGTTCGAAAAGCGGATCGCCGCTTCCGTTTCGCTTGCGCGACCCGTTGCCATTAGGTCCGGGAAATCGAGGGCCGCCACCACGGTCGATTTCCTTTTTCGCTCCAACGTTAGTGCTTGTGACCGTCGTGGCCATCTTCGCTAATCCCTTCCGCTCCCAGCGGCGCTTCGGCCGTTTCCGGTTCAGTCTGCATCAGAAAATCCTTCGCGGCTCCCGGGACTGAGTACTCATAAGGTCCGCGATAAACCGTCGGCGGGTGCCCGGCAAAGTTGTCGTGTGGCGGCGGCGTCGCCGTAGTCCACTCAAGTGACGTTGCCTCCCACGGATTGTCGCTCGCCTTCTGACCTTTGAACATGCTCCAAATCACATTGAAATAGAAGACCACTTGCGTCAGCACCGTAATGATTGCCGCAATGGAGACAAAAACTACCAGCGGGTGAAGTGAGTCCAGGAATCGGTATTGCGTGAACTCAGAATACCGGCGCGGCATGCCAACGATACCCATGATGTGCATCGGCACGAAGATCGAGTAGACGCCCACGAAAGTGATCCAGAAATGGATCTTCCCAAGCTTTTCATTCATCATCCGGCCAAACATTTTCGGAAACCAGAAATAGGTGGCCGCGAACATGCCGAAGATCGACGCGACGCCCATCACCAGATGGAAGTGAGCCAGCACGAAATACGTGTCATGCATCGGCAGATCGAGCGACGTCTGGCCCAGCACCAATCCAGTTATCCCGCCAGCCACAAAAAGGGAGACAAAACCAATTGCAAACAGCATGGGAGTGGTGAAGCGTATCTTGCCGCCCCAGAGCGTGCCGATCCAGTTGAATGTTTTCACCGCGGAGGGCACGCCAATCGACAAGGTGAGAATCGAGAACGCCATCGCCGAATAGGGACTCATGCCGCTGATGAACATGTGGTGGCCCCAAACAAAGAAGCCGAGCAGGCCGATTGCGAAAATCGCAAACACCATGGCGCGATAACCGAAGACGGGCTTGCGCGCGAAGGTTGCGAGGATGTGCGACGTGGCGCCCATGCCCGGCAGGATCGCGATGTACACTTCCGGATGACCAAAGAACCAGAACAGGTGCTGCCAGAGAATGGGCGACCCGCCGGTGTGCAACGGAAATTGCTTGACGCTCCCGGAAAGCAATCCGCTCACGACCAGTCCGCCGGGTATGAAGAAGCTGGTGCCCGCCAAACGATCGAGCAGCAAAAGGATGCCGCCACCAAGCAGCACGGGAAACGAGAGCAGCGCCAGCACCGCGGTCGTGAACCAGGCCCAGCAGGTTAGCGGCATACGCATCAGAGACATCCCACGCGTGCGCATGTTCAGCAGCGTCGTGATGAAATTGAGCGCGCCCAGCAGTGAACCAACGCAGAAGATCGCGATGCTGATAATCCAGAGGTTCATGCCCATGCCCTGCCCCGGTCCGGCGATCTGCCCCAGGGCGCTGAGCGGCGCGTAGCCAGTCCACCCTCCTATCGGTCCGACCGTTGCACTTGAGCCAGAAAAGAAGATCGCCGCCAGCAGCACTACAAAGCCGACGCCTGTAATCCAAAACGACATCATGTTCAGCACCGGAAACGCCATGTCATCCGCGCCGATCTGGATCGGGAGAAAGTAATTCCCGAAACCGCCCTGCGGCGCCGTGGTCAATACGAAAAAGACCATGATCGTTCCGTGCATCGTCAACAGTGACAGATAAAACTCTGGTCCCATCACGCCACCGGGCGCGCCCGCTGGAAACAACGACCCGAGGATCGGCCAACTGGTTCCCGGCCAAGAGAGTTTCAAGCGCATCAACACCGACATGATCATCCCGACCAGCACGGCCACCAGCGCCAGCAGAATGTACTGGATGCCGATCACCTTATGATCGAGACTAAAGATGTACTTGCGTATGAAACCTTTCGGCGGCTCGTGCCGATGCACTGCGTCGTGCGTTCCATCTGACATTTCGTATCTCCTTGTCGTCGGGGATAACTCTCTTACGTCCTCTATTGTTCTTCAGGCAGCTTGTACTTGTCGCGTAACTCAGTAATCCGGTCGATGAACGGCTTTCCCGGGGGCATTTCAGTCAAGGCGCGAAACTCATCTTCGGGAAGAACCAGCATGACGCTCTTCATATTGAAGTGAAGCTGGCCGCACAATTCCGCGCAGGCCAGTTCGTATTTGCCGACCTTGTTGGCCGTAAAGTGGACGTGAATCGCCATGCCGGGAACGAGGTCCTGTTTGAATCGCAGTGGCGGCACCCAAAAGCTATGAATGACGTCCTTGGACCGCAGAATTAATTCGACCGGACGCCCGACGGGCACCGCGAGTAGTTTTCCAACTTGATCGTCGCGCGCGTTGGGATCACTGACATCGAGCCCGATAGAATTCTGGGTGGCTTCATCGATCAGTTCCGGTTCGGTTCGGCCAAATATCTTATCTTTTCCGGGATAGTGAAAGTTCCATTCAAACTGCTGGGCCACCACTTCAACTTGATACGAGCCCGGCGGCGCCGCATTGAACCGCAGCGACGCCCACACACTCTGGCCCATCAACGCGAGGCCGACGAAGATGACGGCGGTGATTACGCTCCAGACTACTTCCAGCCGGCTGCTGCCATGCGTGTAAGTAGCGGCCGGCCGATTGGGGGTGTCGCGGTACTTCCAGACCATCCAGCCGAGGCCGATCTGGGCGGCGGCAAAAGCGATGCCCACCACTACGAGGGTGATCATGAACTGCCGGTCGAGCGCCGGCGCGTGCGCGGAAATGGCGGGAGGAAACCACCACTTCTTGCTGACAAAAAGAATCACCGACAACAGCGTCAGGATCCAGATAATAACCGCCAGAGCGCGTCCCATCAGTTATGTCTCCTGTCCGACAAACTTCAGTTTGTCGTGTGATGAACTAAACTCAAAGCGCGTGGTGATAACGTCAACGACAAACTGAAGTTTGTCGGACGATTCACCGATCCAAGACCATCAAGATAAACAAAAGCGGCAGATACAGCACCGAAGCCAACAACAGCCGCCGGGCCTGCTGCCGCGATTGCGAAAAGGCAGCGCGAATGCTGCTGTAAAGAAACAACGACCCGAGCACAATTGCGCCGTAGAAATAAACCTTGCCAGAAATGCCCAGCGCGGTCGGCAGCAGGCTCACCGGCAACAGCATCACCGTATAGGCAACAATCTGCTGACCCGTCACGCGGCCTTCAGGTTCGACTACGGGCAACATCAAAATTCCGGCGCGGCCATAATCTTCGCGATACATCCAGGCGATCGCCAGGAAGTGCGGAAACTGCCAAAGAAAAAGAATCGCAAAAAGCACCCATGCTTCTACGCTGAGATCGCCCCGCGCCGCCGTCCACCCAATCAATGGAGGCACCGCGCCGGGGAAAGCGCCCACCATCGTTGAGAGCGAAGTTCTCGTCTTCAGCGGCGTGTAGCCGAAAAGATAACCGGCGATTACGAAAAGACCGAGCAGCGCCGTCAACGGATTTACCAGCACGCTGAGATAAACTTCCGCGAGCACGGTTAAGCCCACGCCAAACCATAATGCTTCCCACGGCGCGAGTTTTCCGGAAGGCAGCGGCCGGTCAGCCGTGCGGCGCATCAGAGCATCCAGGTCGCGCTCCATATATTGATTGAGCGTCGCGATGCCGGATGACAAAAGCGCAATGCCGATCATCGCGCTCAACAGGGCGACGTAGTCGACACTACGGCTGGCGAGGCAGAAACCCGCGGCGGAAGTGAGCACGATCAAAGATGTGATGCGTGGTTTGGTTAGCTCCAAATATGCCACAACACGCGCGCGCGCGCCGAGACGGTCGGCGGCCAGTTCCGCAACCGACGCAGGGTTCAGTTCGATAGCAAACTCTTTCATAAATTCAGGTTCTTTTACGTCGCCGTCACTAATTCAATCGCCGCGCGCCTGGCACGCAAGAGCTTGAAGGATCTCAACGTCAGCACAATCGCGGTCGCGAAAACAAGTGCGCCGCAAGCGACGTGGGCCACTGTGATTCCGATCATCGGATTGAGCGGCTGCGGATCTTTTGGCGACGCGAGGCGCGTCAAATATGCCGCCACGCCCAATAACAATTGCAATCCGAGCAAGCCGAGCGCAATCGTCGCCGGTCGCCGCAAATATCCTTCACTGCCGTGCCTGCGCAGAACGGTGATTGCCGCGCTGCCCAGAATGATCGTTACAGCCAACGCGCCGCCCACATGCGCCAGCACCAAATCCGTCGGCAGGTAATGGTCCCAGGGTGCTGAATGGCGCAGCGTCGCGCCAAGAATCAACTGCAAAAAGATCGTCACTACCGCGGCTACACAAACATAGCGCAGTGGCAAGCTGCCTTGCTCTTCATAGGTCGCGCGCTGTTCGCTCCACCCCTTCGAGGTAAAAACCGACAGGCTCACAACCGTGCAAAAAAAGAGCTGGGCCAGCGTCGCATGCGCCGCGGAAACCACCAGCGGCAACATGAGTTTTACCGTTAGACCACCGAGCAAGCCTTGCGCGATGACGGCGCCGAGTGCTACCAATCCGAGCCGGCGCAACCAGCGACGCTCTTCACGGCGGTAAAGATAGATCGCCAAGCCAATCGTCAAAAGGCCGACGGTAGTGGCCACCAGACGATGGCCGTGTTCCCAGAACAAATTGCCGACCATCTTCGGAAAAAACTGTCCGTTCGATAGCGGCCAGTCCGATGTTGCCAATCCAGCGTCGTGGCTCGTGACGAGTGCGCCCGCGACGATCAGACAGAAGGTCGCACACGTCACGAGCAAACTAAAACGGTGGAGTCCCCTATGCATATTGCCAATTGCCGATTGCCAACCGAAAGCACGCCACTCTAGCAGCGATACAACCTCAATCGCAAATCGGCAATCGGCAATCGAAAATGACCTACGGCCTGCCGAGCATCGGCACTTCCAGCGCCGGCATCATCTTAAGCGAAGGCTCCTGGGCAGAAGCAGTCGCGCCGCCAAACGAGAAATCAGCAGTGGCGCTGCCTTTCGCCGCAATCGTTACCTGCTTCGTTTGTTCGCTGCCTTTTGCTCCACCCTCGTGCCAGGCGGCAACTGTGTAGGTTCCTGGGGGCACGCCCTTGATCTCAAACGAGCCGTCTGCCTTGCTCACGGCAAACAGCCGGTGCCTCAAGACGCCGATGTAGGCCCTCATCCAATTATGCTGATTGCACTTTACGGGCACTAATACTTCAGTCTGCTTGAAGTCATGCACAATCGCCGGCGCGCCGTTGGCTTGAGACTGATTCCATTCCGGATTGTTTTGCGGCGTAAAGTGGATGTTGTGCTGCGTCGGATCGCTGTTGGTGATCTTCAGTTGCTGCGTGGCCTGAATGCCAAAAACATGCGGGCTATAGTGACAACCGTTCTGATCCAGGGTCGCCGGTTCTGGCGAGACCTCCCAACCCAGATCGGAAAACTTCTTTCCGTCGGCAGTGGTGCCATCTTTGATATAGACGAACACGTTGGCCAGCTTGCCGTCTTTGACAACGTTGTCTTCCGCCACGAGGTTAGGATTCCTGTTGCCGCAAATCGGATCCTGCGACGTGTCGATCTTATTTGGCGCGGGCGGCGTTCCGGCATAGGCGATCTTGCCAGTGACGGTTCCCTCGTTCCCGGTCGGCGTATAAACCGCACGGGCCTTATTGTCGGGCGTTGGGCCGGTCTCTGGATTCTTGTTGCAGGCCGAGCCTAGCGCAAACAGCGAAAGCAAAATGCTGAGCGCCAACCAGGACCTTGTGCTTTTCGTAAACATAAAATCAATTCCTCCAATTCAAGATAACTTCCGTTCAACTACTGAAAGACGCGGGCTAAGACGTTAGTCACCCGCGCTGGCGCCCCGCAGCCGCTTCGCGGGCGCGCGCGCATTCGGCCGAACCAGCGCCACTATTCTACCGCGCTCGTCCTTCTGCGATTTGTACCATCCGGTCTGTCCGTTAGTCTTTGGCTTACTCAGATTCGCGCCCTGCGAAGTGGCCGCGGCCGGCGGTGTCGGCGAACTCGCGAGTAACCGCTTTTGTTCGTCAGGCGTCATCAAGAACATATAACGCACCAGCAACATCGCGTGGTCCTTCTGATAGTCGTTCACATCCTTGGGCGGGTTTGGAATCCCGACTACCCAGCGGTCGCCTTCTTTCTTGAACAACCCGTCGGGCATTCCCACACCCGGACTGATTGCCGACGGGGCCGGCAACCAGCGCAGGGTCCATTCGGGCTTCAATCGTTGACCGGCAAGCAGGAAGTTTGGCGCAATCGCCTTCGCGTCGTGCACCGGATCGCCGGTGACGTGACATTTCAAGCACGGCGTCCCGGACGTAAACATCTCGCGCGCAATTAGACGCTCTTGATCCGTGAGCGGCTCGAGCTGCTCTTTGATGTAAGGTTCCTGCTGGCCTGATAGGGCCATGAAAAAGCGGACGAGCGTTTGCAACTCGTTGGGCGAGAAATTGAACGTCGGCATGCGCACTTTCAAGTAAGGTCGCACACCATTGCGATCCTGACCAGGCTGCGGCATCAATCTTCCGGCTATCTGATCCGCGTTTGAAGCACCTTTCGCGGCAGGACTTTGGCTGCCTGACGCAGCGGTTGTTGCGGGCAAAGCGGCTGTTGACGGCTGACTTTCACTTAGCGACGGGTCGTGCAGAAAGCGCAGCAACCAATTTGGATCGACGCGCGCGCCTTCGCTGGTCAAGCGCGGCGGCAACAGATCTTTCCCGTCCTGCGTTTGATACTGCGGCAAATCCATTAGCACCGAGCGCTGGCCGACCTGAAGCGCGTGACAGCCCATGCAGTTGTATTTCTTTACGACCCACCAACCATTCTGAATGTCCTGCCTGCGCTGATCCTGTGGATCGTAGAAAAGCGTCTTCGGCACGTTGGCGCCTTCGGAGCCGACACTGCCAAGGAGAAACGTCGTCAACGCGTTGCGCCACTCCTCGGTCAGATAAGGTTTGGGCATGCGCAGGCGATCCTTCGGATCCTTTTCTTTGCCCTCATCGTAGATTTTAGGCTCCGCCAGCTTGTGATCGAAGAAACCCTTGTGGCTGTACCACTCCTTGTCTTTCTTTTCCGGGTGCAGTTTCAATGGATCGTCGCCCCGCTCAGCCTTTTGCGTGAGCAGCGCAAAATCCAAACGCTCGATCGGCGTCGCGCCTTCAACGGTCAGCTCTTTCCCGATGCGTTGCTCGTCTTCGAAGCCTTTGATCTCATGGCAGCCCGCGCAGCCGAACTGCTTGATCAACTGCCGGCCCGGCTCTTTCAAATTCGGATCGTCCATGAAGGACGCGCCTTCGTAGGAAGGCGGCGACGAAAGCGAGAACAGATACGTCGCGATGTCGCGCGCTTCTTGCTCACTCAAACGGAAGTTAGGCATCACGGTCATGTTCTGCACCTGCAACTCAGCGCCATCAATCGGACACTTCGAATGCAGCTCAGTATCGAACACGAACGGTTTGCCGGCTTTGGCGTAATCTTCAGGGGTCAGGTCGCGCTTGTGCTTCGGGCAGTAGGGCGCCCAACGCTCGCGCGGATTGTAAATCCAGCGGACGATGTATTCGAAGTTGGCCTTCTCACCGACCTTCGTGAGATTCGCGGCAAACGTGCCGCCGGTTTTGTTGTCCCCGTCGCCGATCGAGTGACAGGCGAGACAACCCTTCGACTCGAACAACTCCTTGCCCGCGCCAGCATTTCCCCTTTGCTGATCCGGCACGCGCCCCTCAAAACCGGATTGCCACAAGTAAGCAGAGATCGCTTTGATTTCGGCGTCGCCGTTTCCGTCAACTGAAAAACGCCAGAAGGTCGGCATCTTCGTCGCCGGCCGGAACGCCTGCGGATCTTTCAGCCAGACAGGAATCCACTCCTTGTGCAGCTTGAGTCGCACATCTTTTAAGTTTGGCCCGACCTTCTTTTGGTCCTGCATGAGGTACTTGGCTTGCAGATTCATCTGATCGATGCGCGCCGCCAACAGGCTGCTGGCGACCTTAAGCGATTCCGAATGGGCGAGCATCTTGTGCACATCCTCGTCGCTGGTTCCTTCCGGCGGATTTTCATCCTGTCGCATCTGCTTCTGGTTGGCGGTAATCTGATCCTCGAGCTGGCTAATCGTTTGCCGGGTGTTGGTCAGCGCATCTGTCTCGCGATCGAAGCCTTCGTAGCGATGACAACCCATGCAACCGCGTTGATAGAACAGATCCCGGCCCAGATTCAGCGTCTCAGCTCCCTGCGTCACACGATCGTTTGCGTGACACTGCTGGCAACCGGCTTCGGTATTCTCTTTCTCGAACATTGGCCACAGCCAAAACTTGTTCTGGCCATGCCCTTTCAATTCACTCGTCGTCGCGCGGCCGTTGCCCCAGTGGCAACTGGAACAACCAAAGCGATCCGGTTTGTGAATATCCAGCAACTCTTTATCCGGATGGCTGACAAAGGCGCGCGCAATATTATCGGGTGTCTTGCCTGGGCCGCCAGGCGCCATGTCTTCGGCTTTGATCGGCAACGACGCCTGGACGCCGAGATGGCAAACCTGGCAACGGTCGACGATGTTGTATTCATTGACGCTGATTTGATGTCCGAGAATTGAATAGTCAAAGCTCTTCAGCCCGCGCTTCACGCCGTCAATCTGCGACGGTGTCAGGATGGCCAGGTGATTCTTTAGATAGTCGTCGCGCTTCTTGGCGAAGTCCGTAGGCTCTTTGAGTAGGTCTGCTTTCTGCCCTAACTTCTCTGCTTTCAAGTCGCGCAGATCGTTGTAGGTCTTTTCCAACGCAGCGTAGTTCATCTGGACAGTGGTCGTCTTCCCGGAGCCATCGTCCGCAGGCATTTCAACCTCGACGATCTCTTTTCGCTTGTCATCGGCTTGCTTTTTGTACTTGTCTTTTGCGCGTCCGCTTGACGTCTCGATGTTGTAATTGATGACGGTCAATCGCCCCCGCTGATTCTGAAAGGGCTCCGTAACGGCGTTGAGCCGGGGCACGATTTTCTTGTTGACTTCGGCATCGATCTCATCGATTTGGGGCTGCACTCTTTGTCGCGCCGCTTTCGCCTGTTCATCGAGCGCTTGGTATTCAGCGCTGTCTTTTATTTCCTTCTCAGTCTTGCCCGCCTGGCCCTTGATGCTGTCGAGGTAGCGACCGTAGCGCGCGACGAATTCCCGCTGCATGCTTTTCCACGGACGCTGGCCGTAAGATTCGTCGTACAACGCCCAGGCAAGCGAAACCGTCAACAGGATTGCGGAGACGAGCATGGCGCCGCTGGTGGAGCGGCTCACGATCGGGTCAGGCGCCGGCACCTCTGGCTCTCGTTTTACTAACGAATCAGCAGTTTCAGGAGAGTCAGCCACTAGTGAATCGTTCCTCCGCGCCCGTCAAATGTTGAACCAGGGGGTTACCCAAACATACTTGATAGTCAGCGTCAGCCGTAGAATGAGCTTTACGGGCAAGGCCAACAAAACGCTGACAGCAAAAAATTGAAACGTTAGATACTGCAAAAGGCTGGTTCTGGCTAAAATATTTTGCTCAAACTGTTTCTTCGGGAAAAGGGTGAGAGGTCGAAGTCCGAGCTTTCGAAAATCGACCGTCATCAGCCAGTGGAAAAAGAGTGCGCCGAGAACGTAAAAACCACCAACAACCAGTAGGCCAAAGATCGCTTTCCACGGATAAGTTGAAAGGAACCCTAAGTGCAAGAGCTTTCCGATGCGGCTGGTGGCAATGAAATCGTGCAAGTCAACGTTCTTATCAAACACGACCGCGTTGTGGTCCCAGGTCTGTCCCGGCCAAAACCAAATCCAACCGGGCCCGCGAATGAACGTGCCGATGAAGATCAGCGAAATCCACATCAAAAAACCCCAGCCAAACATGCCGACTGCAAACCGCCTTTGCTTGATCGTGTAATAGCCGTTGCCGAGCGGATTCGAATCAACGTAAGGAAAAACCATCAACCCGATCATGATGATCGACGGCATCACGACGCCGGCAATCCACGGATCGAAATAGACGAGCATCTCCTGCAAACCGAGAAAGTACCAGGGCGCTTTCGATGGGTTCATCGTTAGATTCGGATTGGATGGTTCTTCGAGCGGAGCGTTGAGCGTAATGGACCAGACAAACAGAAGGACCGTGACAATAAGCGTGGCGAGAAACTCGATGCGGACCAGATAGGGCCAGACGTGCAAGTCTTTGGCCCAGCCGGGACGCCACGGCTCGACCTTGCGATGATGCGTCTTAGCCAATTTCGCATCGCCTTCAAGTTGCGCGATCAAACGATCGTTGGCGCGCGCCTGCCTGATACCCAGCCAGGTGAAGAAAGGCACCAGGAAAAGCATCGCCACGATGGGCACGTTGTCCGGCGCCGAAGCTATTGTCCAGAGTTGATGCCAGTCCATAATTCAGGTGTCAGGTGTCGGGTGTCAGGTATCAGTAAAGACCGGCTTCCCACCGGCACCTGATACCTGACACCTGTCACCTATTTTTTCTTTACCGCCTTCATCTCCGATTCTAGGATCACCGGCGCAGGACCAGAGATCCCGCCATCTTTGCGTATGCGCCAAAAGTGAACCGCCATAAAGATCGACGCGACCAGCGGTATGCCGATGCAATGCCAGATGTAGGAACGCAACAACGCATTCGAATCGACAATCGAGCCACCCAGCAATCCGAAACGAACATCATTGAATGGAGTCATTCCCAGTTGCGGACCAAATGGGCCTTCGTGGCCAAACATCGGCGTGGCGCGCGCCATGTTCGTTCCGACAGTGACGGCCCAAAACCCCAGTTGATCGTCCGGCAACAAATAGCCTGTGAACGAGAGCAGCAACGTCAAAACCAACAATACGACGCCGACGCACCAGTTGAATTCACGCGGCCTCTTATAAGAACCCGTCAGCACCACGCGAAACATGTGCAGCCAGGTTGTGATCACCATCAGGTGCGCGGCCCAGCGGTGCATGTTCCTGAGCAGCTTGCCAAACGGAACGTCGTGTTCGAGATAAAGAATGTCGCGAAACGCCAGGACCTTCTGCGGATGGTAGTAAAACATCAGGAGCACGCCCGTGAAGGTCAACACGACAAACAGATAAAACGTGATCCCGCCCATGCCCCAGGTAAACCGGTAGCGCACCGCATCGCGATTGATCTTTGCCGGATGAAGATGAAGGAAGACGTTGGAAAGAATCGCGAGCGAGCGATTACGCGGATCGGAACGATCGTGCGAGACACGAAAGATCGATTTCCAAAGCTGCGTGTCTTGCGGATCCTTGTAAGTCTTGGCCTCTTCAATTGCTCGATCTTTAAGAGCGGATCCACCTTCACGCAGACGCTCGACAAGACCAGTGTCGGTCTTCTCGCCTTCGGTCAATTGCTTTGTTTCTTTCTGGTCCGAGCCTTCGTCCATCTCTTCTTATCTTCGATCGTTTGATTTCGTAGGGGCGCACCGGTGCGGCCACCCAGGGCGGACACGCGGGTCGGTCCGCCCTTACGATAAATCTCTACAGCGGAATATGAGCATTTTCCTTGTCAAATTCACTGGGTTCGCCCTTGGGCCACTTGAAGAGACGGTTGGTGTCGACGACCACCTGTCCTTCGGGATCGATCTCAACGTGCGCGCGATCCATTGGTCGCGGCGCCGGCCCTTCAAAGTTAATGCCTTCGCTGTCGTAACCACTGCCGTGACACGGACATTTAAACTTGTTCTCGCTCGCCTTCCAGTCAGGCGTGCAACCCAGATGCGTGCAGCGCGCATAAATCACAAACAACCGATCAGACGTCTTATCCACCCAGATGCGATACTGCTGCTGCCACTTCGTATCCACACCCAGAGCGTAATCGCTGGGAAAGCCGATCTTGAAAACAGTCGAGGGCTCCTGAATCGAGCGCGGCAGAAAGAACCGCAGAAACATCAGGAAGCAAGTGGCCAGGAAACCGGCGATGCTGGCCCAGACGATCCGGCGCCGCATTTTGTTTACCTGCGAGTCAGGCGTGCTCTCGACGATCGCGCCCGCCGGTTTTGTGGCAGGTGGTTTTGCAGCAGCCTTAGGCGCCGGGGCTGGCGCGGCAGCCAGCTGTTGTTCCTGGGTTGCCACTTCGGCGGATAGATCTGTTTTCGGTTGACTATCCACGATGCAATTTCTCCATCAAGCCTGCATCCGCAGCCCAGCGTTTGAAGCTGTTCGATCACGCAGGTACACTTCGACCGCCAGTAGAGAGTGAATTATACAACTCCCCGCAGCGCAGGGATCGCTCTCTGCCAATTGCACCACCTTATGTTCTTAAACATTAAGAGCGCCGCGCCCAAATAACGTATAACATGGCTCGGTAGGGCTATTTATAACCTTTTTCTAGAGTTGCTGGCAAGGAGTTTTCAAACATGCGCCAAGGCCGCAAGAGCGGCGCAACTCGAGTTAGGGAACATCAGTGCGCGCTCTTTCGCACTTGCTTGCGCGGGGCGAGTAGCAGCGACAACGCCAGTTTGATAGTATTCGCATTCAAGGTTAACCAGTTAATCGATTAGGAGAGTTGGCTTGTCAAAATCCCGTGTCGTTATCTACACCCGGCCTGGCTGCCATCTCTGTGAAGAGGCCAAAGAAGCGATGCACGCTGCTCGCTGCGCGGGTGAATACACGCTGAACGAAATAAACATTGAAACCGATTCTGAATTATTGGAACGCTACCACGATGACGTCCCCGTAATTACCATCAATGGTGTCGAGGCATTCAGGCATAGAGTGGATCCTGACGAGTTCAGGCAGAAACTGTTCGAGCAATAGGATTAAGAATAACTCTGAGTCATGGACCGGAGCTGGCTCGCTCCTTCAGAGACGAAATTCAGCGTGCCGCTGTATTCTTCGATCAATTTAAACAACCTTCCCCTTTCAGCTTCATCTGTGGTCTGCCGATAGGCCATGATCAGATCCTTTAGTGTTACCAGATTCTTGTACAACCCCGCATTCTCGATCGGCGGTGTCAGATACGAAACCAACTCGGCATAAGAACGTCGTTTCGCGATCGAGCCTTCCGATGGATTGTTTACGCTGTAGAGGTAGATGTTCGGCAATTCGCCGATCAGCCGGTCCGGCCAGCATTCCCCTGACAACCCCACTTGCTTGCCGGGCATGAACTCCATCGCCCCGTGTGTGCCCACATGAACTACCGCATCAGCCTGAAAAACTTGCGACAAGTAAGTGTAGAAGGCCATGAACCCGTGATGAGGCGCGCCGCTGCGGGCCATCATCAGCCGCATCGGATCGCCTTCAAAGCCGAACGTGGGTTGCACGCCGATGAAAATTTTCCCGAGCTGGATCCCTTGAATCAGTAGATCGTTTCCGAAGCTGTTAATGCAACCCGGCGCAGCGCCCCAGTCGCCTTCAATCTCTTTGACGTAAGGGCAAAGCTTCCGGTAATCATCTGCGTTCAGGCTATAGGCAACGTTGGCCGTCGCGCCAAACATTTCAGAGTTGCCGCCCAGCAGCAACTCGCGCAGCTCATCGGATGAAGCCGGCACATCGACTCGGTATCCGTCCGCCTTCAATCGATTCAGCGTAGACCAGACACTCGGGAAAACATCCAGGTCAGCAGCCGTTCCGATGTTTCCTTTGTTCGGCGGAAAACAATAAAGCACCAAAGCAAGCTTAAGCTGATTACGTGGCGCCGTGCGCAAACGATTCCATCGCTTAAGCCGTTTCGCAAACCGCGCACAGCGATCTTCGAGCGGAACCGGCTCGACGCCTCTGCCGGGAATCCCGCCATAGACAAACGGTTCCGTCGCGCCGTCGATCTCTGGAATCGCGATCTGCATGCCCGTTTGTACGGGATTCAATCCAGTCTGAGAGCCGAGCCACGATTCAATCGTTTGCATCTCAAGACTAACCGCCGAGCGATAGGGGCGATTCAAATCCCGCAGAAAGTCTGCTGCCGCTTGACTGTCGTTCATCGCCGGTCCACCGACAAAGCTGAAGCCAGTTAAAGAAACGATCTGGCTGACACGTGGCTGACCCTTGACTATGCACGATGGACGACGGTTGTCAGTGGTCCGTAGTCCGTCGTCAGTAGTCTTCGTTTTGCCCTTTGCTCTTAGCCCTTTGCTCGTATCGTCTATGTTCCGTTGTCCATCGTCAGTTAGAAAAAACCTCTCGCACGCTTCTCGGTTGTCCATTAAGGTCGAGAGCACTGGGACCACATCAAGCCCTTCG
>JBGQJU010000095.1:0-22718 GCA_041499185.1 Pyrinomonadaceae bacterium
AGCAGACAGAAAAGTGGCTCAAAGAGTACAACGAAGAACGACCACACGACTCTCTGGGAGACATGACGCCCAGGGAATATCTACTAACCAAAATGCCCGAAGTCTCTACTTATGAGTGGACCTAAATTGGGGAGACTTACAGAACATCTGAAGAGATTATGTCAAATGATTCCCAGCCACACCACTGGTCGACACACGCAGCGCGGCAAGAAATTGTCGCCAGGTGAATCTTGCTCCCACCCTGCTTTACCATCTCTATACAATTCTTTACAGTTCCTTACGTTTTTACAGTTGCTGCTTTGGTAGACTGCCGGCGCATCGGTCGCTTCTGATTGATTGCGTCGCTTACACTAACGGCATGTCACGCCGAGTTTGAGTAAGTTCAACGCCAGTCATATCGCACGAAAGTCGGCTGGGAGCTGGCAACGTGCGTCTTAAGGTATGAACAAAAAGAAATTTACTTTGTAAGGAGAGTTCAATGAGAAAGAGTCTTTTCGCTATTAGTCTGTTGGGCGCCATGACGTTGGCGTTGGCAGTGAGTGCCGCCGCGCCGGCGAATTTCGCGGGCACGTGGAATCTGGACAAGGCCAAGAGCCAGGGCCTTTCGACGTTTATGCAGAGTGCTGACAGTGTTTCCTGGGTTATTACTCAGACTGACAAGCAGATCTCCATCGAGACGAAAATCACCGGTGGCCAGCCTCCCGCTGGCGGCGCCCCCGCTGGCGCCCCTCCAGGTGGCGGTGGCCGTGGCGCCGGCATGGGCGGTCCGCAAATCTACAACCTCGACGGCAATGAAGCTACATCGGAAATGGGTACGTCCAAGGTCACGCGCAAAGCTACGTGGTCAGGCGACCAGAAAACGTTGGAGCTGTGGGCAAAGACTACCCGCACCGGACAAGACGGTACTGAACGAACAAGTACCAGCACAGATAAGCTACAACTGTCTGGCGATGGCAAGGTCCTAACTGTTAACCGACATAGTGAGGGCGGCCGCAACGGAACGCAGGATTCTACGCTCGTCTTTAATAAGTAGTAGTTCCGTCAGCGGTCTTGAAATGGGTTTTGCGGGGACGCGGTCGCGTCACCACGCGATCGCGTTTCCGTCTTCCATCCAATCGCGCGTTACGTCGCACCAGAGAGCCAGACCCTGCCAGGAATTGAACCGCGCATAAAACCGCGCGATCTTCTTGTCAGACGCTTGGCGCCCGTCGTTGCGTATGCGCGCAAATTTCGCGCGCGTCCAGGAATCCAACGCCAGACCGTCATAGCGGCCCACGAGCTTCAGCAAATTCTCGGCGGCATAATCGCCGACTCCCTTTACACTCTTCATGCTCTTGATCAATTCCGGCGTCGGCAGATCGCTCGCCAGCCACTCGCCGACGTTTAGCTTGCCCGAAGCGACGCGGTCCGCCAGTTCCTTTAGATAGGCAGCGCGATAACCGGCGCGCACTTCGTTTACATAAAACTTCAACGGCATCAAGGCCATCGCTTCGGGCGTAGGAAATGTTCTGCGCCCATCCTTTGCCTCGTGACCGAGATTCTCAACCAGGCCCGTGACCATCTTGTCGGTCAGGGCCCACGAGCAGTTGGTGGTGCAGATCATTTTCACCAAATCTTCAAACACGGTCGGCGAGCGCAGCAGGCGACCAGCGCCCTGGCGCGCGATCCATTCGAATTCCGGCTCGGCAGCCATCACTCGATAAAAAGCGGTCATGTCGTCGTCGAGTCTAAACATGTGCCGCACGTCGCGAGTAACTTTTTCGCTGGCGGCTTTGCTGGGACGGCCCGGGATATTGATCCGCAGCTCGCGCTTTGTTCCCTTGATCTTCACCGTCACCGGCGTCGTGCTGCCAAGATCGAGAACACGCGTCAGGGTCCAATTATCTTGATCGAATTCAAAGGGAAGCAGAGCGGACCAGCCGTGACTGATCATCGTGCGCTTGAAATTAAAGCTGCGTGGAGTAGAAATTGATATGCGCATGAATGATTCCTATTCGGCGCTCCCGCCGAACACTCGTAAGATTATCAGTTAGATTACAAAGATGAAACCGCCCAGTGCAACGCTGTCGCGGTGTCTTCTTCGGATCTGCTTCGCGCGGATCGTTCGTGTGCGTCAGCGTGCTGTATAATCCGTCAACTCAAAATGGATCTTGAAACCCTGCCAACTCCATCGCTTGTGCTCGACGTCGATCGCCTGAAACGCAATGCTGAAAGAATTGGCGGACGGGTCCGCGAACTGGGCGCGCGATTGCGGCCGCATATCAAGACACACAAGTGTATCGAGGTCGCGCGCATTCAAACCGCCGGACACTCAGGCGGTATCACTGTCTCAACATTAGCGGAGGCAAGCGCCTTCGCGGCAAATGGATTCCGAGACATCACCTACGCAGTTCCGATCGAGCCGGGCAAGTTCAATGCGGCAATTGAGATCGCCAGGAAATGCGATCGGCTCAGTTTGATCACCGACGATCTGCAAATACCGGATCTTCTGAACGACGCGGCCAGGCACGCCGGCCTCGTCATCGAGGCCTTTTTGAAAGTTGATTGTGGTTATCACCGTTGCGGTGTTGAGCCTGATTCGACTGAGGCCCTGAAAATTCCGCGACGAATCTCCGGCCTGTCGCATCTGCGCTTTGCGGGAATTCTAACGCATGCCGGCCATTCGTATCACTGCGGAGTGAAAGAAGAGAGGCTAGCGGATTGATCCGACCTGCGGCTACGGGCGGCTGCTCGACCTGGAGGGTAACGATCTGGGTACAAGGATCGAATCGCTCTCGCAGGAGCACGGTGAAGTGACAGGGATTGATTCTGCCGTAATAGAGCGATTGAGAGTAGGTACGCGCGTGCGCGTCGTGCCAAATCACTCATGTCTGACTGCAGCGCAGCATAGTCATTACAATGTCCTCGAAGACGCGAGGGTTGTTGACCGGTGGGATACTCAGCAGGGGTGGTAACGCCGCCTCTAATTTCTGTTCGCTTAGAATTCGGTCAACCTGATTCTTGACACTTGAAGCAGCGCGGGCATAAACTGGACGCACTTGAAACAGTGTGTGGAAGGCTGTACTCGGGCCACCCTATAACACTTGGGACGGGCGCGAGAGAAGAGTCCAACAACGGGACTCTCAACAGTCGGTCGGTGAACTTAAGCACCGCTTCCAAAAAAAGAGCCGGAGCTTTCCGGCGCGCGCTCCGTCGCCCCACTGGGTATTGCAGGGCAAATCCAGATGGGGCGATGTCGTGTTTGGGATTAGACGATGGACGTTGGACGCTAGACGATGGCCGGCCGCCCCCGGTTTATGCCCCATCGTCCATGGTCTATCGCAGTTTTACCTTACATAAATCGGATTCGAAATAATCCACGGCTGGTCACTAACCGGCTTTGAAAGTTGCGGCAGATAAACTTCGACGCGATAGACGCCCCTTTCACTAACAGCGAATTCCTTGCTCGACACCCCAGTCTGTTCCTGAAGTGTATTGCCGTTCTTGATTAGCACAATCCGACTGCTGACGGGGGTATTCACTGTCAATCGAACGCTATTTCCCAGGCTGATTTCATCGCCTTGAATCCACTTTTCCGTTCCATTCGTCGCGGTGAAACTGAAACCAGACGCGTCACCAAACAAATCGAAAGCAATGAAACAGTGACCATCGTGAAGGGCGGAGAGAAGAGTCTCAGCAGTCAGGGATTTGTCTTTCGGGATGAGCACGTGCATCTGCACGAGCCGAAAGCTTCTTTCGTAAGGATCGAGTTTGATTCCCAGCAGCGTCCTTCCTGAAGAGTAGTTCAGGCCAATTCCAATATTGGCGTGCGCGTCGCTCCCGGCAAGAGCCACCAGCTTTCTGTTCTGTGTCGCGATTGCTTCGTCCCACTTCTTCAATGCATCCGCGGGTCGCGTGTAGAAAGTCGCAAACAGCAGATCCGGATAACTTCGATACGCCCACAGGCCATCGAAAAATGTGACGAGCGCGTTTACTCGCTGCGCGTTCGTGAAGACGTTGTAAACCTCAACGCCGTCGTAAGCATTCGCGCTCCAACTCTTGAAGTCGTGCGGATAGGTTACAAACGCCAACGCGCCCCTCGCTTTCTCCTGAGAAAGGATCTCTTGAGTGGAAAAGGTGCTTGCGGAGGCCGCGCCTTCATCGCCAGGCATGACCAGCAGTCGATCCTGAGTCGAGGTGGCTACCTCGTTGCCGTTCACAAAAAGCACGCCCGCGTGAACGCCTTTCAAAGTCATCGCCGCGGTGTCAAAGTTCTTCGACGGGTGCTCGGTCATGATCACAAAGTTGAGTTGATTCGCATTCGCGGCGGCGATGATGTCTTCAAACGTGCCGGTGCTGTGTCCGCCAAGAAATGAGTGGACGTGAATGACGCCTTTGAACTCGGTGTAGGCATCGTCCGTTTTCTGATCTAATTTGCGCTGGGAGTTGATCTGCTGAATCGCAGCGTGGAGGCGGCCGAGTTTGTAACGGCGGTACGCGAACGGCAACTGGGAGAGAACAACCACCACCAGCAGGATCAGGATGATCTTTTTCCAGCGTTTCATTTCAGTCCTCGATCTTAGTCCTCGAAATCGACCGACGCCACGTGCTCGCTAATTATGCGGCCAAAGTCGGCGACTCTCACGTGCTCGGGATGAACCGTGTAAGCATCGAGCGCGGCGTGGTCGCGAAACACGGCTACGAGACCCGTGTCGTAGGAACGTGGCAAACGAAGCGTGTCGAATCCAACCGAGAGGCTCTCCACCTCCCTGATGATCGAGGCCAGGTTGCGCAGTCGCGCCAGGTGCTCTTCGCGGATTGCTTGCTCGATATCCTGACGATATTTCCACACGACGATATGAGTCAACATAGTTGTCAGAACCGCCTGCGGTAGCGGGCGGTTGGGCTCCTATACTTGGTTTTGACTATTAACATCGGACCCGATGGCAAGGTCAACCACCCGCTATCGCAGGTGGTTCTGACCATTATTTCAGAAACCGATCAAACCACGCCAGCGTCCGCTCCAGCGCATCGACACGATGGCGCGGCTCGCGCAGACCGTGACCCTCGCGCGGATAGCGCACCAGCACAGTTTCGATACCACGCCGCTTCAGAGCCATGTACATCTCCTCCGCCTGGGTGATATGAACATCGTTATCCTGCTCGCCATGAATAAAGAGCGTCGGCGTCTGCACCTGCTTGACGTAACGCAGTGGCGACCACTGCCAAAGCAGATCGTAATTGTCCCAGGGGAAGCCGCCAAACTCCGCATGGATTAGATCTTGATAGAGTGAGGTCGAATAGAAACTGATCAAGTTGCTAACACTCGCTGCCGACACTGCCGCTTTGAAGCGCGGCGTTTGCGTGATGATCCAATTGGTCATGAAGCCACCATATGAACCACCAGTAACGCCGAGACGATCCGCGTCGATCCACGAATAACGCTTCAACACTTCATCAACGCCGGCCATTAAATCTTTGTAGTCGCCGCCGCCCCATTCGTTCAGCGTGCCGTCGGAAAACTTCTGCCCGTAACCACTCGAGCCGCGCGGATTCAAATAGAGCACAGAGTAACCGCGCGCGGCGTAAACCTGAAACGTTGGATTGAAAGCCCAGCCATACATTCCATGCGGGCCGCCGTGAATGCTGAGAATCAGCGGATATTTGCGATCTTCCCGAAAGCCGACAGGCTTCATCAGCCAACCCTGGATCGGCGTGCCATCAAAACTTTTGAAGTTAACCTCTTCAGGCTCAACCAGAGGGATAGATCGCACAAACTGGTCATTGTGCGCGCTCACTCGGCGTAGAGGGGTGTTACTACCCAATCCAAGCCAAACTTCGGCCGGATGCAGCGAATCGCTCAACGTAAATGCCAGAGAGCCTGTGTATTGAACAGTCAGGCCTGCCCCTTCGGTGACCGAATTTGTCTGTGTAGCGAAACTGAAATTGCCTATTTGTGACGGTCGCGCCAGAGTGGCGGCGGATCCCGGTTCGACGCGAAATTTGGAATTCTGAATATCGAATACGGCACCAAGGCGCCCATCGAGAATAAAGAGCGACAACCTCTCGGCTCTTCCCCCGCTCAGACCCACACGGAAAATAGTCGTGTGCCCGTGGTCGCCTGCCAGGAAAAGGATTGAGCGGTTATCAACCGACCAGTGGGGGCTGCGCGCGCGGCGGTCTTGATCGCCGGTTAGCTCGCGTACCTCACTTCCACCGGCAGAGGTGACGAAGACGTGCGTGTCTTCCGCAACGCTGTCGATCGTTGTTACGTCACGTTTGGTGGCGACGTAAGCAATCCATTTGCCATCAGGAGACCACGCGGGCTCGTACTCGCAGCCTTTTGTATTTGTGATCTGCCGCACTTGTCCGTGCAGGTCGACGGCGAAGATGTCCGAATTATTGTTCGCGTCCGGATCAGTTTCGTGATTTGAAAGAAACGCAACTTCATCGCCGCGCGGACTGAACGTCAGCGCGTGGTCGTAATAGGGACCGGTAGTGAGCTGGCGTGGTTCGGGGCTGTCAACGTAAGTGAAAAACACGTGCGTGCGCAGTCGATCAGATAAGGCGGTGCGCGACTTGTATTGGAGGCGATCGATGACGCGCGGATCATCGCTCTTCCGGCCTGCAGCGGCGGTTTCCGAGCTGTCTTCGCTGGCTGAGATGTAGGCGATGATCCGGCTATCGGGCGACCACGCGAACGACTCACCGGCGTAGGTGATGAAAAAATTAGTTGCCGCCACAGGCACGATGAAGCGCGGTTGACGCCTTTCGAGAGTAGCGACCCAGATACCGCTCAGTCCTTCGTGCTCTGCGAGAAATGCAATGCTCTTGCCGTCCGGCGACCAGCGCGGATTCGAAGCGTACCAGCCGACAGGTAATAAGCGCAGGGGCGGCGGCTGGCGCACTTGATCGAAGTCTGTTGGGAGTTCACGCGACCCGGATCTAATGGCTGGTCTGCCCTCGAAGGTGGCGCGAGCAATCCAGAGGGTCGAGCGTGTCGCGTCGCCTTCGGTGGCCGAGACGGTGTAAACAGTCCAATCGGCATTTGGAGATATCTGCGCATCGGCGACAGCGGCAAGACGCAAGATGTCGGCGGGCGTCATCGGGCGACGCGGTTGGGCTGAGCTTGTTCCAAGTAAACTTAGAAAAAGCATTAACGTCGCACTAGCACTGAGTGTTCGCCTCATTGATTTTCTCCAAAGATGCAAAGATAAGCGCGTGCGGTGAGCCTTGATCTCCTAGCAGTCTTCCCTTGCGGCTTTGCTCCTTAGCGTCTTTGCGTGATTCATTCCTCTAATCTGTTAACAATTCGAGTTATGCCGTCCTTGATAAGTGCTTCTCCGAAATTAACCAACAGGCCAAGCCGCAAATCCGCAACGCGCAGATACGTCAACAGCGTTTTCTTGTGGACTGGATGTACTGCTTCGACAGATTTGATCTCTACGATCACCTTGCCCGCAACTATGAGGTCTGGGCGGAATCCAACATCCATGCGAAGGTCGTCGTAAGTAACTGGAAGGCCTTGTTGTGTCTCAACGCACAAGCCTCGTTTTCTAAGCTCGTATGCCATTATGCTTTCGTAAACAGACTCCAGCAGTCCCGGCCCGAAATGGGTATGGACCTTGTAAGCCACGTCGACTACCTGCCTGGCAATTTCGTTCTCAGGCATGAGGTTTCTCGCAAGGATACAATCTCACGCAAAGACGCTAAGGAGCAAAGCCGCAAAGGAACACGCAAGAGATTCAAAGGATCAATCGCCGAATGAGGCGCGCGTATTCACTCTGCGTCTTAGCCTGCGCGATAAGTCATACAACGTTCAGATATCAACGCAAGGACGCGACTGTCATCAGTTGGTGATTCAGCAACTCCCAAACCCGACGCACGTGTTTTTCAGTTGTGCGGATATTCCCGATCGAAAGACGTAGCGTGATCTTGTCGTTCAGTTTTGTATGTGAGAGCAACGCCTTTCCCGTCGCGTTCACGCCGTGCATGATCGCCTCATTCAAAACATCAAGGCGTGCGTTCTGAGCCTCTTCATTTGGCGCATCCACCTGCCGAGACGCGCGGAAGCAAACAAGCGAAAACGGCACGGGCGCGAGCAACTCCCAATCCGGTGAATCTTCCACCCACGACGCAAACAGTCTCGCCAGCCGGCAATGCTCGCGGATGCGTGCCGCCAAACCTTCATGGCCAAAGTAGCGAATGATCATCCATAACTTCAGCGCGCGAAAACGACGCCCGAGTTGAATGCCGTAATCCGATCCACTGCGTACCTTTTCCTGCTCAGGCGTGCGCAGGTATTCCGGCACCAGTGAGAACGCGCGCCGCAGCAAATCCATATGCCGGCAATAGAGCACGGAAAGATCGAAAGGCGTGAATAACCATTTGTGAGGATTAGTAACGACTGAGTCCGCGTGCTCACAACCATCGAGAATGTAACGCAACTCAGGAACGACCGCAGCCGAGCCCGCGTAAGCCGTATCGACGTGCAGCCACATTCTGTGCTCTTCACAGACGGGAACGATCTCGCGCACCGGATCGATGCTCGACGTCGACGTCGTCCCCACCGTAGCGACAACACAGAAAGGAAGAAAACCGTTGCGTTTGTCTTCCTCCACCGCTGCCGCCAATGCCTTCGCATCCATGCGAAATTCCCCGTCCGTGGAAATCTTGCGCAAGCTACGTTGGCCCAAGCCCAGCGTGATGATTCCTTTTTCAATCGACGAGTGTGCCTGTTCAGAAGCGTAGACGCGCAGCAACGGCAGATCGTTTCGTCCGCTCATACCTTCCTCGCGAATGCGCATTTCGACGCCTTCGCGCGCGGCGGCGATCGCATGCATGCTCGAAACGGATGCCGTGTCGTAGATGATCCCGCTCAGTCCCTCGTCCAGTCCCATCATCTGACGCAGCCAATCTAACGCCACTTCTTCGAGTTCGGTTGACGCCGGCGAGGTGCGCCAGAGCATAGCTTTGTTATCGAAAGCGGCGGTCAGCAATTCCCCGAAGATGCCGGGAGCTGAAGTGGAAGTCGCGAAGTAAGCGAAGAAAGACGGATGGCTCCAATGCGTCAGCGCCGGCACGACTAACCGATCAATGTCCGCGATGATCTGTTCCATGGGCTCGCCTTTTTCCGGCGGCGCCGAGGGAAGCTGCGCTTTCAGATCGCCCGGCTCGATCTGGGCCAACACGGGCAGGTCTTCAATGCGGTCGAAGTAGTCGGCGATCCAGTCGATCAACTCGTGACCAAAGCGGCGAAACTCCGCTGCGTTCATGTCGCCGGTTGCGGGTGCCGTCGTGTTTGAGGTGCTTTGCAGTGGTTTCATGCGCGTCAGTCTAGATCAGATTCGTCTCCGAACTCTATATAGCCTCGACCCCTAAACGTAAAATCCTCTCCAGCCGACAACAATCGGTATAATGCGAATTTCTTTCTACCGGCAACCGGTTTTCCACATTATCTATTGCCATTGACTGCGCTTCGCCGCTATTATCTTGACCGTAATACACTGAAAGTCGGAGCTGTTCGCACGCGTGGCTCCAGCCTGAACGTTCGAGCGGCAGCCCGCGCTGAAGGTTTTCTCCCCGAACTGCTGTCCCGGCAGTTCTCGTTTTTACGGTTTGCACTAGTATCGTTTGGATCGAATCCGATCCAGGGTAACTGAAAGCAAGTTAGAGAATCCGAAGACCTACCGGAGGATGAACGATGGCAGACTCGGCCGTCCAGACCGCAAATAAGACCACGGGATTCATTCGCGGTCTCGGCCTGCTCGATTCAACAACGATTGTAGCCGGATCCATGATCGGGTCCGGCATTTTTATTGTTTCCGCGGACATTAGCCGGCAAGTTGGTTCGGCTGGATGGCTCTTGCTGGTTTGGATAGTCACCGGGCTTTTGACTATTGCGGCTGCGCTCTCGTACGGAGAACTTGCCGCAATGATGCCGAAGGCCGGCGGACAATACGTCTACCTGCGCGAATCCTATTCGCCGCTCTGGGGGTTCCTTTACGGCTGGACGTTGTTTCTGGTGATTCAGACTGGAACAATCGCGGCGGTTGCTGTCGCTTTTGCGCGCTTCCTCGGCGTATTGGCGCCGGCGATCTCACCGACGACTTGGATTGTCAGGCCGATCAATCTATCCCACAATTACGCGATAAGTTTGTCAGTGCAGCAGTTTGTTGGTGTGCTTTTGATCGTATTGCTGACTCTTATCAACACGCGCGGCTTGAAACTGGGGAAGCTGATTCAAAATATTTTCACCTCGGCAAAGACGCTTTCGTTGATCGCGCTGATTCTGCTCGGCATACTTGTGGGCCGCAACTCAGCCGCGATTGCGGCAAACTTCAGCGATTGGTGGACACCGCACAACGTCGCTCCGATCAAGCCTGACTTTTCGTTTGTCTCGCCGGTCTCCGCCGCCAGTGGAGCGTTCGGATTGCTCGTGGCTTTCTGCGTGGCCCAGGTCGGTTCGCTCTTTTCCGCCGATGCGTGGAACAACATCACTTTTACTGCCGGTGAAGTGAAGGACCCGAAACGAAACATTCCGCTGTCGCTGGCTTTTGGCACAGCGCTCGTTATCACGCTCTATTGTCTGGCAAACGTCGCTTACCTATGTACGTTGCCGCTGACGGCAATCCAGAACGCTCCGGATGATCGCGTTGGCACCGCCGCGTTGGGGGTTATCTTCGGCAACGCGGGCGCGGCAATTATGGCCATCGCCATCATGATCTCAACGTTCGGTTGTAACAACGGCCTCGTGCTGGCGGGAGCGCGCGTTTATTATGCGATGGCGCGTGACGGGCTTTTCTTTAAATCAACCGGCAAACTTAATGACAAACACGTACCGGCGATCGGTCTGATTCTTCAGGGTATCTGGGCGGCCTTCCTGGTGCTGCCCCGCATTCGCCAGTACGGTCCCGACGGCGCGCCGCTGATTGATCGAGCTACAGGTTTGCAGCAATACGGGAATCTGTATGGCGCGCTGCTCGACTACGTTGTGTTCTCGGTGCTGATCTTCTACGTCCTAACGATCGTCGGCTTGTTCATTCTTCGTCAGAAGCGTCCCGCCGCAGAGCGTCCGTACAAGGCTTTCGGTTATCCGGTCATTCCCGCGCTTTATGTTGTTGCGGCCTGCATCATAATGCTGGTCTTGATCGTGTACAGGACATCGACAACTTGGCCAGGTTTGGCAATAGTGTTAACTGGGATTCCGGTGTACGTTATCTGGCGCAGGGTGGGTGTGGCAATACCCGACGCCCCCGCGGCAACTGAGGAAGAGGCGTGAGAGTAGCACAGACTTCAGTCTGTGATTCCAAATTGAAAGGTGGCCAAGCAATCGCCGACTGAAGTCGGCGCTACCGAAGAAGCTTGATTGATGCTACCGGTGACAAGCTACAATGCTCGCGACGCAACGCAGACCGAGCCAAAAGGCTAGTTTGGACTCGAGAGCAGTTGATCGCTCTCCAAACCTGAAGAGAGGAACACTTAATGGCTAGCAACCTATTCGCAACGAAACCGCTCAGCTTGTTACTCCAGGAGATGGCCGGCGAAAACCGTCTGCGCCGCATTCTTGGACCGGTACAACTGACGGCTCTCGGCGTCGGCGCAATTATCGGTACCGGCATTTTTATCTTGACCGGGGTAGCCGCGCACGATCGTACCGGGCCCGCGCTCATGCTGTCGTTTGTGTTGGCCGGACTCGCCTGTGTCTTTGCGGCGCTGTGCTACGCGGAGTTTGCTTCGATGGTGCCGGTGGCGGGCTCGGCTTACACTTATGCCTACGCCACGCTCGGTGAACTTTTTGCCTGGATTATCGGCTGGGACTTGATACTCGAATACGCTGTCGGATCGGCAACGGTCGCGCACGGGTGGTCGGCGCACTTCCAGGAATTCACACCACTGTTCCACTTCAACGTTCCAGATATAGTGCATACGGCCCCGTTCAATTATTGTGTGAGCGTCGGGAAGGGATGCCCCCATACGGGATTCGTCCCGACCGGGTCATATTTTGATCTGCCTGCGATCCTAATCACATTCATACTCACTGTAATTCTCGTCAAGGGCATCAGAGAGAGCGCTACCTTTAACGCGATCATGGTAGGGATCAAGCTCGTGATTGTGCTGATGGTGATTGGCATTGGGGTTTTCTACATCAATCCTGCCAACTGGCATCCATTCGCGCCCCATGGCTACACGGGTGTTAGCTTCTTTGGTCACACACTGCTCGGCGAGCACGCGGAGGGCGGACAGCCGTTAGGCATGTTTGCCGGCGCGGCGATCATCTTCTTCGCTTATATCGGGTTCGACTCCGTCTCGGTGCACTCGGAAGAGGCGCGCAAACCGGCCAAGGATGTTCCCATCGGTATCATTGCGTCACTGATCATTTGCACGATTCTCTACATTGCCGTATCGGCGGTGCTGACCGGGATGGTCCCTTCTAACAAGATAGACATCAACGCGCCAGTCGTGGAAGCATTCAAGGGGGCCGGCTTGACCTGGATGCAGTATCTCGTGGCCGCTGGTGCGATGACAGGCATCACCTCGGTACTGCTCGTAATGATGCTCAGTCAACCGCGAGTGATGCTGGCGCTCGCCCGCGATGGTCTAGTGCCGAAGAATTTCTTCGGCGACATTCACCCGCGCTTTCGTACGCCCTGGAAGTCAACAATTCTGACTGGCCTCTTCGTCGCATCGATGGCGGGTTTTATACCGCTAAGCATTTTGGCGGAAATGACCAGCATCGGGACGTTGTTCGCTTTCGTGATTGTTTGCGGCGCCGTGATGGTTATGCGTAGGACGAACCCCAACGCGAACCGTCCGTTCCGCGCGCCCCTGGTTCCGCTCGTCCCCATTTTGGGCATTCTGACTTGTCTGCTGTTGATGTTTTCGCTACCCGCGGAAAACTGGTATCGGCTGATCATCTGGCTAGTTGTAGGATTCAATATTTACTTCGGTTACGGTCGCTATCGTAGCGTGATGTCAGCGGGCTCGGTTGGTTCGCGCAACCCAGTGATGATCGGTCTCGGCTTGCTTGATGGCATAACCGCTGGTGTGGCCGACTATATGTTCGTGGGACGGAACTGGCCGCATGTGATGGCAGTGGGCCTTGCTGGAGTCGTGGTTGGGATACTCGTCGGTCTCGTTGGCTATTCGCGAAGATCAGGACGAGAAGGTCCAGCCGGCGGATCGTTAGCGCATGAGCTGGCAGCTCACGGCGTCACCGGACAGGCTGTCGGCGATCCCGACGCACCACCGAGCAGCCCCGCCGCTCCGATCGACACACGGATCGATCGCGATTAGTTGCTTGCGATTGCTTGCCAGCTCGCGGAGACTTGCGAGCACTGAACAACTCCGAGGGGCTGAGCTTCACAGTTCAGCCCCTCGTCAACTTGCTGAGGCCCGCTTTGTTGGCGATAGCGATCTGAAATGCCCCAACGAAGAATGAAAAGCACTTTTCTGCCAGTAACAATGCTCCTTCTGTTTCTGAACCTGTCAGCCTGCGGCCCGCAACCGGGAGGAGTGGTTCACGATAACGGTAAAATCAAGATCGGCTACAACGGCGATCTCTCCGGTCCCACTTTCAACTTCGGAAAGTCCGCGCTAAACGGAGTGTTGATGGCCGTGGACGAGATCAATCTGGCCGGCGGCATTAACGGCCGTAAACTCGACGTCGTCATCGAAGACGATCAGGGCAGTCCGGAGATGGCGGCAGTGCGGGCCGGCAAACTGATCGATACGGACAAAGTGATTGCCGTGATCGCCGGCGGCACATCGGGCAACAGCCGCGCTGCCGCGCCGAAAGCGCAAGTGGCCCAGATTCCCCTAATCTCTCCGTCCGCCACTGACCCGGCCGTCACGCAGATTGGCGAGTACATCTTCCGCGCCTGCTTCATCGATGCTTTTCAGGGCGAGGTGATGGCCAAGTTTGCCGCCAACACTTTGAAGGCGAAAAAGGCGGCGATTCTATTCGATTTCAATTCACCCTACAGTCGCGGCTTGACGGACTTCTTTGAGTTGAGCTTCACGCGACTGGGCGGGCAAGTGGTCACCAAACAGTTGTACACGCAGGGCGACCGCGATTACCGCGGCCAGTTAAACTCAATCCGTCAGGCGGCTCCCGAGGTGATCTACATTCCCGGCTATTACGGCGACATTGCGGTGATCGCTAAACAGGCCAGACAAATCGGCATCACTCAGCCGCTGTTGGGCGGCGATGGCTGGGACGCGCCGGAGCTGTGGGAGCTGGGCGGCGACTCGCTTAACGGGTCGTACATTTCAAACCATTACTCGATTGAGGATCCATCGCCGGCAATCCAAAAGTTTGTGAAGGAATATAAGGCTCGCTACGGAAATCTCGCGCCGGATGCTCACGCAGCGCTTGGTTACGACGCGATGCGCGTGCTCGCTGATGCGATCCAGCGCGCCAGAACTACCGATGGTCCAAAGCTGCGCGACGCGCTGGCGCAAACAAAAAACTTTCCCGGAGTGACTGGCGTCATCAGCATCAACGCCGAACGAAATGCAGTGAAACCTGCGGTAGTTTTGAAACTGCAGGATGCGAAGTACATCTATCAGGAGACCATTCAACCCGAAGCCACGGCGCCAGCGACGACCTCACCTTCGCCTTCACCATCCAGAGCAAACCGAAGGAAGTGAGGCCGATGCGGTTACAATGATGAGCGCGCCAGCGAAAGCGCCTCTCCGACGCGCTCGGCAGATGTTCCCCCGATCTGTGATTTGCTCGCCAACGTACTTTCAAGCGACAGAGCGTCGTAAACATCTTTCTCGATCAGGGGTGAAAACGATCGCAGCTCATCAAGTGTTAGCTCTTCAAGCTCAACGCCTCGCTCGATAGCGTGGATGACAATGCGCCCGACTGTTTCGTGCGCTGCGCGGAATGGCATTTCTCTTCGTACCAGGTAGTCAGCGAGTTCGGTAGCATTCATATTACCCTTCGCAGACGCCTCGCGTGTTCGATCTTCATTGACGCGCAAATTGCGCAGCACCGTCGCCGTTACCTCAAGACAAGCGCTGGTCGTGTCGAAGGCACCAAACACCGCTTCCTTGTCTTCTTGCATGTCTTTGTTGTAAGCGAGCGGCAGACCCTTCAACGTCGTCAGTAAGCCCATAGTGTGACCAAATACGCGCCCTGCTTTCCCCCGCACGAGTTCCATCGAGTCAGGATTTTTCTTCTGCGGCATCAGGCTCGAGCCCGTCGCCACCGCATCGCTCAATTCAAAAAAGCCGAACTCGGTGGTTGCATAGAGAATGATATCCTCTGCGAGACGCGACAGGTGAACCATGATTAGCGCGCAGGCGCTGGCGAACTCGACGCAGAAATCGCGATCACTGACGGCATCGAGACTATTACGCGAGACGAAGTCAAAGCCTAACTCACGCGCGACCGCCTCACGATCGATTGGGTAGGACGTCCCCGCCAGCGCCGCGGCCCCGAGCGGCATTACGTTCAACCGTTTGCGCACTTCCATTAAACGTTCGCGATCACGCGCAAGCATTTCAAAGTAAGCAAGGCACCAATGTGCGAAGAGTACAGGTTGCGCGCGTTGCAGATGTGTGTAACCCGGCATGACCGCCGCGCGATGCGACTCAGCCGTGTCGAGCAGAGCTTCTTGAGCCGAGCGCGCACGCGCAACGACCTGATCGATCGCCGCGCGCAACCATAACCGCAGATCGGTGGCAACTTGATCGTTGCGGCTGCGGCCAGTGTGCAGCTTGCGGCCAATCTCGCCGATCGACTCCACCAGACGCGCTTCGACAAATGAATGAATGTCCTCGGCTTGCCACTCGTCAAAATAGTCTGAGTCGCCGAGGCCACGCGCGAGGATCGCCTCCAATCCGTCTTTGATCTTCGTCGCCTCATCAGCGGTCAGCACTCCGGCGCCGACCAGGCCGCTGCAGTGCGCGATGCTCGCGCGCACGTCCACCTCAAACAGTCTGCGGTCAAAACCGAAAGAACGATTGAACTCGACAAAGCCAGCATCGCCTTTGCCGATGAATCGTCCGCCCCACAAGTTTCTTGGCTCGGTCATCCTCGCCTCCAATCCAGCCCCCGCGCGCAGGTCGGCCGCGCGTTCCCGCTTGAGGATTGACTAGAGTGCATCCTCGCTGCTATTTTATGCATCTATGCACTGACTATGCAAGCTTAGTGCATAGAGTGACCAATGCAAAAGAGCGTTCGACAGCAGAAGATTCTAAGCCTGATTCAGGGAAAGCCCATCGGCACGCAAGCGGAGCTGAAGGCCCACTTGGAGCGAGCCGGTGTGCCGGCCACCCAGTCCAGCGTGTCGCGCGACCTCGAAGAACTCGGTGTAGTCAAGCATCGTGGCCGCTACACGGTGCCCAGATCAAATGGCGCGGCAGCGCACGGCTTGTTGGGTCTCGATATCGCTGGGGACATCCTCGTAGTTGCGCACACTGAGATGGGTTTGGCATCGGCGGTAGCGGTCCAGATCGATGCGGCTGCGATCCCAGAGATCGTCGGCACACTGGCAGGCGAAGACACGATCTTCATCGCGGTCAACGAGCGCAAAGCGCAGCGTGCGGCGATCAAAAAGATCTGGGAGCTGTTGGGATGAAAGGGTCCGACAAACTTCAGTTTGTCGAAACGAATCGCTGGCGGCCACCAGACGACACACTGAAGTTTGTCGGACATCGTCTGCGTTTTTGAACAATGACTGAAAAGAAAATCAACAAGATCGTTCTGGCTTATTCCGGCGGACTCGACACCTCTGTCATGCTGCGCTGGCTGAAGGAGCGCTACGACTGCGAGGTCGTCTGTTACTGCGCCGACGTCGGCCAGGGTGAAGAGATGGAGGGTTTGGAGGCGAAGGCGTTAGCAACCGGCGCGTCGAAGCTCTACATCGAAGATCTGCGCGAAGAATTTGTGCGCGATTACGTCTGGACTGCGGTTAAGGCCAATGCCAGCTACGAAGGCGTCTATTTGATGGGTACTTCGCTGGCGCGGCCAGTGATTGCGAAACGTCAGATCGAAATCGCGCGCCAGGAAGGCGCCGTCGCCGTCGCGCATGGGGCCACCGGCAAAGGAAACGATCAGGTGCGCTTCGAGCTGACCTACTATGCGCTGCAACCGGACATCAAGGTCATTGCTCCGTGGCGCGAATGGGAATTCAAGGGGCGCAGTGATCTGATCGCCTATGCGAAGGAACACAGGATTCCGGTTACGGCGACGGCCGAGAAACCCTATTCGACCGATCGCAATCTGATGCACATTTCTTACGAAGGCGGGATTCTCGAGGATCCCTGGGCCGAGCCTCCAGAAAATATCTTTCAACTGACCCGCGCGCCCGCGAGCGCAAAGACCGAAGCCGAGTACGTGGAGATCGGATTCGAGCGCGGCGAACCGGTGTCGATCAATGGTCAGCGATTTGATCCCGTCGCCCTATTGTCAAAATTGAATGAGATCGGCGGCCAGCATGGCATTGGCCGCATCGATCTGGTTGAGAACCGCTTCGTCGGCATGAAATCGCGTGGAGTTTACGAAACGCCGGGCGTGACGGTCCTTCATGTGGCGCATCGGGCGCTCGAATCGATCACGTTGGATCGCGAAGTAATGCACCTGCGCGACTCGCTCGGTGTGAAGTTTGCCGAATGCATTTACTACGGCTTCTGGTTCGCGCCGGAGTTTGCCCTGCTGCGCACGATGATCGACGAAACACAGAAGAGTGTTACCGGCGACGTGCGCTTGAAACTCTATCGCGGCAACACGATTGTGGTGGGCCGGCGCTCGCCGCATTCGCTCTACGATGAAAAGGTGGCGACGTTTGAAGCCGACACGGTTTACAACCAGCGCGATGCGGAAGGGTTTATCAAGCTGAATGCGCTCCGACTAAGATTGAGAGGTCAGAACCGCCTGCGGTAGCGGGCGGTTGACCGTAAGCCGGATGTTCCTGCGATCCTCCAACCGCCCGCTACCGCAGGCGGTTCTGACTGGTTACGAGAGATGAAACAAGAGATTCAGATCATCGATGCTGACAAGATCGGGTCAGCCACTTGCCCGCTCGGCATCAACAAAACCGCTGCCGTCACGCGCGCGAGCGCGTCGCCACGCGCCGGCGATGTCGTCGTTGTGCGCGCGCTGACTGACAGCGCCACCTACAACATGCTCGAGCTGCCAACGGGTCGCCTGGCGAAGATCAATCCTGGCGACGTGCTCATCGGCGTGCTCGGACGAAGACGTGCGCTGAAGGGTTTCGTCGGTGACGTGCCTGAGACGGTCAAGAGCGGCGACCATCTGCATCTGCTCAACATGGGCGGCGTGATCGGACGCTGCACCGGTCATCACTCAAGTTTGAGTGACGCGATTAAGCTCGAAATGATTGGTTTAGTCTGTGACGAGAACGCGCGCGTACTCAACATTTCAGACGCCGCGCTGCCAACGCGCACGACTCTCGGCGAGACGGCGCCGATCGTGATGATTGCCGGCACTAGCATGAACAGCGGCAAGACCTACGCCGCGACGGAACTGATCAAGCAGGCGACACGCGCCGGTTTCAAAGTGGCGGCCGCAAAACTTTCGGGTATCGCCTGCTTGCGCGACACGCTCAACATGGCCGATCACGGAGCAGTAGCGACTGCTAGCTTTCTTGACTGCGGGCTACCTTCAACCGTTGGAGCCGGAGATCTCGCGCCGATCGCCAAAGCAATTCTGGCGCGTCTGAATGAATGCTCGCCTGATTTGATCGTAATCGAACTCGGCGATGGAATCCTGGGCGGCTACTCGGTGGAATCGGCCTTCGACGATCAGGAACTGCGCGAAGCAACGGCGGCGATCATCTTCTGCGCCTCGGATTACGTGGGGGCGTGGGGCGGGATCGAGTTGTTTCGCCGCCGCGGCATTGAAATCGATCTGATCGCGGGTTCAGTCACCGACTCGAAGATGGGCGAAGAATACATCGAGCGCGAATTCGGCGTGCCGGCGAGCAATGCGCGGAGGGATGGAGCGCGTTTGTTTGAGATCGTGTCAGCGAAATTGCCAGTGAGAGCCTGACGGCGCACGCAGACGGAGAGACGCGGTGGAAGACAAGACGAAACAGCAGACACCTACAGCGGAAAGCGAAACGAACGCAAACGATCCCCACGTCTCCGCGTCGCCCCGTCGCCCCGTCGCCCCCCGTCTCCGTGTCGCCATCTTCGGCGGCTCAGGTTACGGCGGGTCGGAACTTCTTCGCATCCTGTTGCAACATCCGCATGCCGAGATCGCGCTCGTCACAGCTAATGAACATGCGGGCAAACCGGTCAGCGAGGTCCACAGAAACCTTTACGGCTTGACTGATCTAAGCTTCAGCACGGCGCCTGAAGACCTGGATACATTGAAAGATCTCGACTGCGTTTTTCTCGCGTTGCCACACGGGCAAGCGATGGAGATTGCCCCGCGACTACCGCGGCACTTGAAAGTGATCGATTTGTCCGGTGACTTTCGCCTGCGCGACAAAGACGTCTTTGTCGAGCATTACGGCCGCGAGCACACGGCGATGGATACCCAAGCGGATTTTGTTTATGGCTTGACTGAAACCAATCGCGAGGCGATCAAGCACGCGCGCTTCATCGCTAATCCCGGCTGTTTCGCAACGGCAAGCTTATTGGGCCTTGCGCCGCTGGCAGCAAACAATCTGATCACTGGTCGTGTGATCGTCGATGCGAAAACCGGATCGTCTGGTTCGGGAGCGAAGCCGGCGGCGAACACACATCATCCGCAGCGCAGCAATTCGTTTTATGCGTACAAGCCTTTCACGCATCAGCATGTGCCTGAGATCGAGCAGGAGTTAAGAAACGTCGGCGATTGGATCAGCGAGCTGGTTTTCATGACGCACTCCCTTCCCGTTTCGCGCGGTATCTTCGCTTCGATCTATGTCGAGACAAAGAAAGAGATCGCGGATGGCGAAGTGCGCGCTATGTTTGCCGATTTCTATCGCGACTCATTTTTTGTGCGACTCGTCAAAGGCTCGCCCGATATCAACTGGGTCAAGACGACGAATTTCTGCGACCTTGGCTTCGCGGTGCGCGGCCGCCAACTCGTAGTCTTTTCCGCGCTCGACAATCTGGTCAAAGGCGCGGCGGGTCAGGCGGTCCAGAACATGAATCTGATGTTTGGGCTGTGCGAGAAGACCGGGTTGATGCTGACCGGCTCGAATCCGTGAGCGAATAACGATTAACCACAAAGACACCAAGACACAAAGGCAGAACCCATAATCAGTTGAGTTGTCTGAATTGATTACTTTGTGTCTTCGTGCCTTTGTGGTGAAAGTTTGTGTGAATGTTTTATGAACGCAATTGACAAGCTGGAGCAAACGGTCGAGCGAGAGCAGCAGTACCAGCTCGCGACGTACAAGAAGATGCCGGTCGCGGCCGAGCGTGGCGAAGGCGTCTGGATCTACACGAGCGACGGCGGGAAGTATCTGGATCTTTACGGCGGTCACGCCGTCGCGGGCACTGGCCACTGCCATCCGCACGTTGTCGCCGCTATTCGCGATCAATCGGAGAAGCTGCTCTTCTATTCGAACCTCGTCTATTCCGAAGCGCGAGCGCGCGCGGCGGAGAAACTTGTATCCGTTGCGCCAGAGTCGTTAACGAAAGCGTTCTTCTGCAACTCAGGCACCGAAGCGAATGAGAACGCCATGCGCATGGCGCGCATGACAACGGGCCGCGAAAACATCATCACGTTCTCGGGCGGCTTTCATGGGCGCACCGCCGACGCGATCAGCGCGACTTTCCTCGGCAAGTATCGCGAGATCGGCAAACCGAATGTACCCGGTCACGTGCAAGCGGAATTCGGCGACATCGAATCCGTGCGCACGCTCGCCGATGAAACGGTGGCGGCGATCATGCTCGAGCCGATTCAGTCGATGGCTGGCGTGCGCATGGCTGAGCCGCAGTTTTACCGTGCGCTGCGTGACCTGTGCGACGAGCGCGGCATCGTTTTGATCTACGACGAAGTGCAAACCGGCGTTGGGCGCACCGGCGAATGGTTTTTTGCCGGAAGCAAAGCGAGCGATGGCGTCGTCCCCGACATCATTACGCTGGCGAAGGCACTGGGCAGCGGCATTCCCGTGGGCGCGTGTTTGGTCAGTGATCAGATTGCTTCGCATATCAAAGAAAACGATCTGGGAACGACGTTTGGTGGCGGGATGATCGCGATGGCGGCGGTGACGGCGACGCTTGAAGCGATTGAGAACGATGGGATGCTCGCTAATGTGCGCGATGTCGAAACCTACCTGCGCGAGCGGCTGAAAGAAGTCGAGCAGGTCGTGCGCGTTCGTGGTCTGGGCTTTTTGCTCGGGCTCGAGTTTGCCGACAAAGTCGCGCCCATCCATAAGGCGCTGCTCGATCGGCAAATCACCACGGGCACCTCTAGCGACGCAAAGGTGCTGCGATTGTTGCCGCCGCTCTGTTTGAAGAATCAAGAGGTTGATCTATTTGTCGAAAGATTAGGTGAAGTCTTGTAAGCCGCTGATGAACACGGGTTGACGCGGATGTGGCCTGCAAAGAGTCCGATCATTTTTGATTTCTCTGAATCCGCGCTATCCGCGTCCATCTGTGGCTCCTTTGGTTTCGATGCCGAGAAATTTCTTAACTACGAGTGATTGGACGCGTGAGGAACTCGATCAACTGATCGAATCAGCGTTCGCGTTCAAGCACGGCGACGATAATTCAAAGTCGCTCGCCAGGCGTTCGATCGCGCTTGTCTTTTTCAATCCCAGTCTCCGCACACGCGCATCGATGCAGGTGGGTGTTTATGAACTGGGCGGGAACGCGGTAGTCCTGGAGCCTGGCGGGACCAGTTGGACGCTCGAGCATCGCGATGGGACGGTGATGGATGCGGACAAGACTGAGCACGTCGCGGAGTTTGTGCGCGTGCTAGGCCGCTATTGCGCGGCGATTGGCGTGCGTACGTTCGCGGCGTTGAAGAAATGGGAAGAAGAGCGGACCGATCCGGTGTTGAATGCATTCGCCAAGTATTCCGAAGTGCCGGTGATCAATCTTGAGTCGGCAATGCATCATCCTTGTCAGTCGTTGGCCGACATGATGACGATTCGCGAGAAACTTGGCGCGGGTCGGAAGAAAGTTTTGCTGACGTGGGCGTGGCATCCGAAGCCGCTGCCGATGGCCGTGCCGAATAGTTTCGCGCTCGCGTCCGCGCAGATGGGACACGATGTTGTAATCGCTCATCCGCGAGGTTTTGAGTTGGACGACAAGCTGATGGAAGAGATCAGGCAGCAGGCGGCAGGAGCAGGAGGCAGGATCACGATTACGCATGATGTTGATAAGGCTTTCGACAGCGCCGAGGTTGTTTATGCAAAGAGCTGGGGCAGCAAGAACTTCTATGGCGCGCCGGAAAAGGACATTGCGGAGCGCGCGCAGTATCGGGCAAAGTGGATCGTTGACGAAGAAAAGATGGCGCGGACCAGTATTGGAATCTTTATGCACTGTTTGCCGGTGCGAAGAAATGTGATCGTAACTGATGGCGTGATCGATTCGCAGTCTTCAGTGGTGATTGACGAAGCTGAGAACCGGTTGCACGTGCAGAAAGCGATCATGGCGCGATTGTTAAGTTGAGCGAATCATTTCCCGCAAAGGCGCATCTATGAAACAGGCACGTAAGTCAAGTAACGTTGAAACCGGCTGCAGAGCGCACTACTAGCGACGTGGCGCATAACGTCCGTAATGTTGTTCCAAGTTCCGCTGGCATTTGGGTTTGGGATCAC
>JBGQJU010000096.1:0-22313 GCA_041499185.1 Pyrinomonadaceae bacterium
AAAAACCTTGGTGAAGATTGCAAAGACGATCGCTTGAAAGCCTATGATCACTGCCAACCCTGCGTACAAGAGCGTGTGTACGTCGAACATAATGCCGCCAATCGTCTGTGGTCCGGGCAAGAGCCACGCTCCTATCAGGAGACCGAACAACATCAGCAACAGACCCGGATAGAGAAAAAGCCAACGCGGACTGTAAAGCAGCAAGAACCTCAGGTGACGCCAGCCGTCGCGCCAGCTACGGAGATGAGGCGGCCGGCTGCGGCCGGCGGGCGAGAGCGTTGTGGGCACCTCCGCAATGCGCATCTTGTTGAGCGTTGCTTTGACGACCATCTCGCTGGCGAACTCCATTCCCGTGGTCCGCAGGTCGAGTTGCATAACGGCCGCCTTGCTGAAACCCCTTAGTCCACAATGAAAATCACCGCACGGACTCTTAAAGAAGAGTCTTCCAATCGTCGTTAGCACTGGATTTCCGAGATAGCGATGAAGCGGCGGCATCGCACCCCGTTTGATTCCGCCCAGAAAGCGATTTCCCATTACTAAATCGTAGCCCTCGCGCAACTTTTCGATGAAGGGTCCCAAGGATGAGAAGTCGTAACTGTCATCGGCATCGCCCATGATTACATAGGTGCCGCGCGCGGCAGCGATACCGGCCATCAATGCGTTGCCATAACCTTTCTCCTCGACACGAACAACGTTAGCGCCCATTTGCCTCGCGATCTCCAGCGATCCGTCAGTGCTGCCGTTGTCCGCGACGACGATCTCGCCGGTTACCTTCAGCTCGTTCAAAGAGCGTTGCGCTTTCCCGATGCACGTGGCGAGCGTCTCAGCTTCGTTCAGACAGGGCATCACGACCGAGAATTCGACCGCGGTATTATTGCCCGTGCCAGTAATCGTTTCGAGGTTCTTGGCTTCGACCGGCATAAAAAGCGATTTCACAACTCCTTCGCAAAGTTTACCATCGGCCTAGTCATCAGCCCACGGCTTGTCACTCATTCTTCTTACCTTGCGATCCAGATTTGATCTCGGGCCGGCTTTCCACAAAATAGATCGATCCGTCTGATTCAGCGGCAGCCAAACGCAAACTCAACCGCTCCTTAAGTTCGCCTTCCGACGGCAGCGACCGTCTTTCCGGTAGAGTGTCGAAGTAGACCAAAAAGCCATTGTGCTCGCGCAGATCGTCTCTCATCTTTTCGATCTCCAGGTCATAGTTCACGTTAGCGTGGCCGGTCCCGTGAATGGTCCTCTCCGGAATGAGAATCGCGCGTCTATTCGTCAAGTAATAGATGGCGTCATAGCCATTCGAATAGATCGGAACACCGGCAGGTAAGCTTCTGACTTGAGCGATAGTAGCGGATTCTCTCCAGGTCCTGCTGGCATAACCTTGTCCGTCGCGTCGCGCGGGCAAAAGCCACTTCGCACCCCTTACCGAATAAGCTACCGCAAAGATAACTGCCAGGGCGACGAACGTTAGACGGATCAGTCGCGACGGCTGAGAACGGAGGTAAACATTCCGGGCAAGGCAAGGAACCACAGCCAAAGCCGCGACACGAACGGGCAGCAGGCTGCGATGGTCAAAGACTGTGTCCGCGTCGATAAACGTAGCAGTGAAGACCAGGAAACCAAGGTCGAGAACAATAAAGACAAGCAGAATGTGCGGCAGGTTTGCGAGTGAGCGCTTTTCGCTATCGAGCCGCATTCGCCTCCGCCTTCTGACCAAATAGATTGTCAGTCCGGCAATCGCCGCCACTTCGAGCAATAATGCAGTCACTCTGATGTCGGTACGAACCTTGCTGAGCAGAAACCACCAGGCGATGGTCGAGCTACCAGATACAAGCTGATGCAAGGGTACGGGATGGAAAACGAACTGACGGTCAGTAGCGCCGCCCGTGGCGAAATGGTTCCGAACGGCCCACAATCCAATGGGCGTGCAGGAGATTACACCGAAGACCACGGCATCCATCAATCTCCTGCGCAGGCTCGCCGAGTTGAAAATCAGAATCACGACCAGTCCGCTCAACAACGAAACGATGCCTACGTATCTTGTAAGAAATGAAAGCGCCATGGCGACCGATGCGGCAATCAAGAATCGGCGTTGCTGGTTGTCAATATAGAAAGCAAGGCAGAGCAGGCCAATCAGGACGAAGCAGATAAACAACGGTTCGGTCAGCGCAAATGAATGGATCAACAAAACGTCGGGCGCGGTCAGTGTAAGAAATGAGCCGAGCACCGGAAGCCAAAAGACTTGGCGCGCATAGGTTCCAATGATGAGACCAACAAGAAAGATGTTGGCTCCGAAGAGGACAGAATTGAGCCAGCGCGCCGCAGTCGGTAACCCCACCCCCAAAGTTCCAATCAACGCCAGCAGGCAGGAATAGAGAGGGGGGTAATGAGTCAGGGGCTTTAAGTCATTGCTGGTGCCGGACAAAACACTCAGCCCATCGCCACGCATGAGACTGTGGGCCGCGTCAATGTAGACTGTCGAATCCGGAGTGATGCCGATCCCGAATCTCGTCGCGGCGAGAAGGGCAAGGACGCCGATCGCGCCAAGGATGATTAGAATCGGCAGGCTCTTCAAGTTATTCACTGCGCGCGTTTGATCGTCGGATTACAAGTCTTTCAAGTTAGGCAAGACGGAAGTTTAGAGTTTATATTTGATATTCGGTTTTATTTCAAACTTTAGAGGGTCCGATAAACTTCAGTTTGTCGTTGGGTCCGGAGAAGCGCCGCTCGGCCAGTTACGACAAACTGAAGTTTGTCGGACGAACCTTGCGCTTGATCAAAGTCCTGCACATTCTGGATTCGCTGAACCGTGGCGGTGCTGAAACCATGGAGCTTGACGTCTGCCGAAACGCGAAAGCAAACGGTCTGGACCTGACTTTCGTGGCCACTGGAGGCGGAGACCTGGAGAAAGAGTTTCGCCACTCAGGCGTAGAGTTTATTCGCTTGAGTCGAAAACTGCCGGTCGATCTGCGTCTTGCCTCAAGACTTCACAGGATCATTAAAGAGCGCGACATCGACGTGGTCCACAGCCACCAGCCAGTTGAAGCACTGCATCTGTATCTCGCAACGCGCGGCTCTGGAGTCAAGCGCGTGCTGACGCTGCACGGAGTTTATGCCGGCACAAAAAACGACCTGGCGTTGAAGTTTGTACTGCCGCGAATGGACGCGCGCGTGGTACTCGGTAGAGATCTACCGGCCTGGCTGGCGAAAGAACAAGGCATCGATACGAACCTGAGCTTCGTCGTCATCAACAACGGAGTCGACTCAGCGCGACTGGCTTCAACCGGCAGAACACTTCGAACCGAACTGGGATTGGCTCAGGATGCTACGCTGCTGGGAATGGTCGCCAACTTTTACGCGGACCGTCGGAAAGATCAGCTCACGGTTTGCAAGGCGCTGCCGCAGCTCTTCGCACGCAACGCCGCCGCGCAATTTGTTTTTGTTGGCAGCAGCGCCGGCGCGCCGCACCTGTTCGATGACTGCGTAGAGTTTTGCCGGCAACAGGGCATTTCCGATCGCGTGCATTTTCTTGGCAAGCGCGCGGACATTCCCGACGTGCTCAGCTCGCTCGACGGGTTCGTGCTTTCTTCGCGTTGGGAGGGATCGCCGATTGCGGTAATGGAGGCGATGATGATCGGCATTCCGGTGGTGCTGTCTGATATCGGACCGCTCAAAGAAGTTTCCAGCGATGGGAGATATGCGGTTCTCTTTCGCAGCGGAGACGAGGACGATCTCGCATCAAAACTGATTCAACTCGTCGCCGATCCAGAATCTCGAGGCCGCCTTGCTGCGGCGGCGAAGTCGTGGGCGATGAGTCAGTTCAGCATCGAAGCGCATATTGCAAGTCTGCTGAAGCTGTATGGATCGTTGGCCCAACAAGCCTGAATCGATTACGTTGAAACCGAAAAAGGCTGGATGTCACGAGTCCCGGAGTGAGTGATGATGAGACGCGAACTTCAACGCAGAGGAATCAAAGGAATTCGCAGAGGAGCGCAAAGGGATTTGCTGCCTACTCAAGCGATCTTTCCTCTGCGACCTTCGCGTGAAACTTTGCGTCCTTTGCGCTGAGGTTGTTTCTTGTCGTCACTGCATTCCACGTTTGTCGCCAACGCAACAAGAGAGAGGAACCCAGAGGCGTGCGCATACTAATCGGCACCCCGGAAAAAGGCTCGCGCGGTGGGCCAGCCGCGTGCGAGCCGCCGTTTATTCGGGAACTGCGCCGGCTGGGCCACGAAGTTGACGAGGAAGTCTATGCGTATGCTGAATCAGGTTCAGGCTACGTAAGCAGAGCTGAGAGAGTGCTGCAAACTGCTGGACGCTTTCGCGAGCGAGTTCGCTCTGGCAATTACGATCTCGTTCACATCAACACCTCCTTCGACACGAAGGCCTTGCTCAGAGATGCTGTGGTCGTCCCTCGTCTTCACGGCGCCGATGTCAAAGTCTTTCTGAAGTTTCATGGCTCGGACGCGCAACTGTTGGCAACAAAGAATCCCGCTTTGGCCCTGGCGCGCCAATGCCTTCTGTCCCACACTGACGGCATCGGCGTTCTATCGTCCGAGGAACGATCGAATTTTCTACGAGCTGGTGTCCAGGAGCGGAAGTTATTTCAAATCAAGAACGTCGTCGAGCCAAACACCCCAAAACAGAATCCGGAATTTTTTCATCACTGGAACTTACCTGAAGATGTGCCGCGGCTACTGTTCATCGGCCGCTTCATTCCCGCAAAAGGACTGCTCGACGTGATTCGCGCCTGCCGGCTCCTGCGCGATCGCAGGCAGACGTTCATGCTTCTTTGCGTTGGCAATGGTCCTGCGCGTCGCGATGCGGAGCGCGAGGTTGAAACTCTAAGTCTCCGAGACTATGTTAGATTTCTCGGCTACATTCCAGAGGAACAGACCGCCGACTTTTATACCAACAGCACTGTGCTGCTGTTTCCGACTTATCACTACGAAGGCTTTCCAATGGTCATCTTTAGAGCGGCGGCTGCGGGATTGCCAATCATCACGACACGCATTCGCGCCGCCGCGGATTACTTAAGGGAACCAGACAATTGCCTCTGGGTGGAGCCAAAAAAACCAGATATGCTGGCTAACAAAATCGTCGAGCTGCTGAACAATAGCCCGCTGAGCGCGAGGATTGGCGCAAACAACAAGCACCTTGCCGCCCAGTTCTCGGCAGAAGTAGTGACGCGAGAGTATGTCAGGATTTACAAGGCGCTTATTTAACTGAGCTTGCGACTTGCTCTTGACTATGCGATGCATCTCAGCCAAAATCTGCGGCATTGAAATCAACTTCGCCATGACACCAGCACGCGCTAAACGTGAAGCCACCGGACTTAGTGCCAAGGAGTTCCGTCTGTACAAACGGGAGCAGGCCGGCATCGCGCGGCGCATGCTCTATCCGGTGACGGCATTCTACACTTGTTATTCCGTCATCATGTTTGCTGTGGCATGGCGCACAGCGCATCCCTTCGTTGCGCTTGCTTTTTACCTGGCCGGAGTCCCCGTCTGGACGTTCGTGGAGTACTTTGCGCATGTCTATGTGCTGCACGGCCAATACAAACCGGGCAAGGGTTTGCACCGGCGCTTGCTGGTCGAATACGTGAACCCGGTCCATTGGGAGCATCACGAACGACCTTTTGATGGCGAGCATATCAATGGCGAGTTGTCAGACCTGCTTCCTCTGTTCGCGCTCGCCGCGCCGTTGAGTTTCATATTTCCCGCTTACACGGCGCCGATGCTGCTGGCCGGAGTGGTGCAATCATACGTGATTGAAGAGTGGGTGCATCAATCCGTGCACTTCTACAACTTCCGCAGTGCTTACTTTAAGTACATCAGAAAGCACCATACCTATCATCACACTTCAAGCGGGATGAAGATGGGCTATGGGTTCACCAGCGGCATCTGGGATGTCGTCTTCAAGACACGCTTTCCCGCGCACGTGCGGCAACGTCTCTATGGCCGCGGGAAGCAATCAGTTCGAGCGGAACTATAACGCTCCACCAAAGAACTCGACATCAACACGCCGACGTTTCAGCCGTGATGCAGCGAAGGTGAGAAGTTTTCTGCCCGACATCCGCTGGGATCTGGAAGATTCGGTTTCATTTCGCTGCTTGAGGGCGCAGCGCCTCTGAGCCAGCCTGGGGCAATGCTGCGACGACTTGCACCAAGAAAAGACCCGGCGATCATGCCGGGTCTTGTCAAGGCGATGCTCCAGGAATGCGCGAACGACGGCGGAGCGGTTCACGCTCCGTCGAGTTCACGTTAGTCGCGCAGTAAATCTCCCGCTCCCGCAGACAGCTCTATTTCCTATGAACATGAACAGGCGGAGCGGCTCTGTTTACAGCTCCCTTGGTCTGAACATGAACAGCCGGATCGGCCTGCGTTATCCCGTCCACAGCTCCTTGAAGTGGAGCATCCGCCTCCGTCCGGATGACGGTAGCGATCCACTTGGGATCGGCCCCGCCTTCGCACATTGCCCAGCGCATGAGAGGTTCGGTCCCAACCACGACCATACCGGAATGGTTGTTCCTGTCAGCATCCTCTTTGGGATCGTTGTAGAAAAAGCCGAGCGACTTGCGCAATAGAAGAATATCGTCCGGCTTGCCGGTTAGAAACGTCCAGCCTGATCCTACTCCATGCCTCTTGGCATACGCCTTGAGGTCGCGAGGAGTGTCTTCCTCCGGACTCAGGGTGATGGAGTAAAAGAAAATGTCGCGACCCACACGGCCATTTAACATTCTCTGCACTTCAACCAGGTGGTGGGTAATCACCGGGCAGATGTCTTTGCAGCGCGCGAACATGAACTGGATAACCACCCGCCTGTCTTTGACTAGGTCCGTGTAAAAGTGGACCTTCTGATTGTCCTGGGTGATCAGTTCCACATTGGGCAGGTGACGCTGCTGAATAAGCTCGCGCGGCGAGATGTTCTTGAAGTTGTAGTTGTGTTTGCTCGCCGGGGTCGCCTCCTGGCCAAACAAAGTGCTTGTTCCAGCCAGACCGGTTGCTCCCACGGCTGCGGTAGTTACTCCAGCAGCCGCCAGCCATTTTCTTCTTGTCATTCCTTTCATAATCTTTGCTCCTTTCTCTTGCTTCGCCTCTGCAGAGTGGCGGCTGTTTTTAAGGATTTTGGTTGTTGTCAATCACGCCCGGCTGCACTTGGAACAGCAGCATCATGGCGTGATCTTCGTGAACGGTGTTGTGGCAGTGCATGGGCCAGTCCCCCTGGAAGTCGCGGAAGCGGAAAAAGATCGTAACATTCTCATCGAACTGAAGCCGCGTGACATCCTTGCGCGACACCTCCACGTTGGGAACATTGGGACGGGTGGTGCTGATGCCGCCGCCGCCGCCGCCAAATGGGCAGTCGCCGAAAGAGCTGAAGCTGGAATCGCGGCTGCTGTAGCGGCCGCCGTTGCCTGACCGGCTTAGGATCTGGTGCTCTTCCAGATGGACGTGGATGGGGTGTTGCCAATCGCTCCGGGGGTTGATGAGGACCCAGTTTTCGGCGCTGTTCTGAGTTACCGTGTAGCGCAGCTCATTACAGTTCGCGAACCGGTCATTGATGACCCATTGGCCATTGCTGCGATCGAATTTGAAGTTGCGCGTGATGCGCGGCGCGATGACGCTTGGCAGTTGATAGAACACCGGGTGGGTTGCCGGGTCAACGCTGGCGTCGGCGACCGCGGCGCCGATGCGGAACTCCACGCAAGAGGTGCCTTGGCCTCCGGCGAAGATGTTGCAGGTCGGTCCCTGGCCGTCTCTTTGCTCCAGGCGGTTCTCCAGACGAACCGTTGTGTGGCTGCCTATCAGACTCTTGACCTGGTTGAAGTCGATGATGATGTCATAGCGCTCGGCCACGCCCAGCCGGAAGCTCGTGACCTGTATGGGCGTCGGCAAAAGGTTGCCGTCATCAGCGATCACCCAGAATGGGATCACCGTGCTTGGACTGAGGGGATCGGTTAGGAATAGCTCGTAGAACCGCGACGGTCCGCCGTCCAGCACGCGGAAGCGATAGCGCCGCTTACTGACGTTTAAGAACGGCTGAACTATGCCGTTGGCCAACTGGACGTCGCCGATCAGTCCTTTGAAACGAAACGTATCGAAGCAGATCTTGCCGGTGCTCGGATCCAGCAACTTGTCCGTCAGGATGATCGGGATGTCGAACTGCGGGTAGCTCGGCAGGCGGAAGCCTGTCGTTTCATTTCCGGTGTCGAACTGATTGAAGATGAAGTGAAAACCCGCCAGCCCTTTGTAAACGTTCTCAGCAGTGTGATCGATGCGATGGTCGTGATACCACATCGTGCTCAGCGATTCGTTGATGTCGCCGTTGGGCTGATTTGTGGAGGCGAACCCCGCCTGTTGTCCGGTGAAGTAGTAATCGAAATACTGTCCGCGGAAGAACCAGCGGCAGGGGCCGCCGTCGCTTTCCGGAGCGGAGTGGAAATTGTGCAGGTGCGTGGACATCTCAGGAACGCCGAAGCCGCCGTTCTGGCTCTGCGTCGGCAATTCATTGAACCGGCGAATCAGCCAGGGTTCCTGATAGCGGCTGACGATGGTAGGTCCGGGGAACGTTCCCACGTCGCTGGGGTCCGACCCGCCCAGGTTGAATCCCCAGATGAGTTGGGCGGGAATATTTGTATCTGACGTGATTCTGAAGTTGGGGTTGGCTCTGATGCGCTCGACGAAATACTTCTGCGTCGGATACTGGTTGAAGAACTGGAAGCAATCCGAGCCCGCCACCAAGAGGCCGTTGAATTGGCCGCGACCTTCAAACGGAAGATTGCCGTTGTTGGGGTTCGGAGCATTGTTGGGACATATCTGCGGCGGAGCGCCAAACGTTAATCCCGGATCCGTCAGCGGACGCGCCGGCAACTCCGGCGGAATGGGCATAGGGTCCACAAAAACCTGGGCCGGTTGCGGACTGCACCCGACGTCGCAACCCGAAAAACAACCGAAGCTGCTAAAGCTGCTGCTGTCAGCTACGGTTTGGGCGTGGGTCAATCCGCCCTTCGGAATCAGAACGCCCGCGGTGGTCATCAATCCCATCTTGATCAAATCGCGTCGAGTGAAGCCCTCTTTCACCAACTCCAACCGGTTGTTGAGTGCTTGTTGGACCTCTCTCTCTTTTCTTCTGTTTCTTCTTGAGATATAAGCCATTAGGGATTCCTCCTTTTGCAGGCTCGGGGAGACATTTCCCAAGCTGAATGGTTTGCCTGATTGCCTGTTGGTTACCTTTGACGCAACTCTGCCGCAACCCTGCTTGCTCGAAACCGCTGGCCGAGAATTAAGGTCGTGTGGCCTAGCTGCTCGCTGCCAGGAAAAGCGTCCGGAGATCACCGGTGAGCGAACGGTCATCTCTCAACACTCTGGGCTTGGGAGTAAATACGAAGGCGCGCGAAATCTATTCTGGATCGCTTTGAAAGTCAAGAAAAAACTGGCAAGGAGAAACGGAGATTTCCTGGGGGCGGGCAGAAAACACTCTCCCGTTCCATTCTTTTTGCTTGAGACTAATGGGCAAGCTCTTGGGCGGGAACTCCCCTAATCATCCTCGCGATCTGCTCCCGTTCGACCTTACTGCGGGTGTGATTCAGAGTCCAGAGCGCGCCCTCAACGTTGGCAGTTGGCAAAGGATCGGACACCAACTTAGCGTCGTGATGGCGACGGCGTTGGCTGCGTCATATCAATTCTCGCGTAGAAGATGCTGGTTTGTTTCGTCTTCTCGTCCTCGGCCACAATAATCGCGAGACCTTCCTGTTTGTCCCCATCTTTGCGAGTGAAGAGACAAACGGCGCCCTGGTTCTTTTTATCTTCCGTGTCACCGATACAGCCTTTCTCGTTGGGCGTCCAACCGGCCGTCTTCATGCGCTCGTTGCTGTAGAAATCTTTCACGTCCTGCGCGCTCTTGTCGGTGGTGAAAGCGATGAAGTTGATCTTCCCCTGCATCGCGGCGCGGAGTATTAACCTCGCGCCCAGGGGGATTTGCAGATCAGCTTTCTTCGCGCCCTCGAAGGGCGGCACATCCGGCCACAAGCTGCTGACTGTTCCTGCTTTTTCGTTGCCGGTTAGCGTTTCAATCATGCGACAGGAAACGACGATGCCGACTATGAAAACGAGAACGAATATGGCTGCGGGTTTTCTCATGTTGGCCTCCAAGCGAGCTGCGGTTTGTAGACTTCTGCTTTCAAGCTTAGCTGAGCGGTCCGAAGCTTGCGAAAAGATACTGCAAAATCCTACTCTTGTCTCGCTTGGGGAAGCACTTTGCGGAAGAACGGTGTACGAAAGAGCAGCGCCCGACGCGCAGGTTCGGAGCTGTCCGAGAATTACTGACTCTAGGAGCACGCCACATTGCCCGGCATAGCGCGCCGCACGCTTGTTGTGCGCGAACAGGGTCTGAACAAGTTGGTCGCCGTTCTCCAGTCGGCCTACTCCGGCGAATTGGCGGCAGCGTACGCCTATCGTGGACACTGGCACGCAGTCAGTGACACGGATGAAAAGGCGTGCATTCAAAAGGTCGAGAACGAAGAGTGGCACCATCGCCAGCTCGTCGGTGAAATGCTTGCAAAACTTAACGCGCAACCCAACGAGTTCAGAGAATTCCGCGCCGCCACCGTTGGCCGCGTGCTGGGATTTCTGTGCCACGTGAGCGGTTGGCTCGCGCCCATGTACGGCGCCGGCAAGCTGGAGAGCCGGAACATTCGCGAGTATGAGATGGCGGCACGATACGCGCGCGACTGCGGGAACACCGAATTCATCGACTGCTTGCTGACAATGGCTGAAGTCGAATGGGACCACGAACTCTACTTCCGTTCTCGAGTACAAAGCCACACTGTCGGACGCCGGCTCAACCTCTGGCCACAACCGCCGCCAAAGGAGACGATTCGATTGTCCTTTGAACAGGAACTCGTCTCTGCTATACATTAAGGTTCGTGGTCATTCGCGCGAGGCCAAATGAATACGAATCGGCCACAGATGGATGTGTCCGCAAATTTTGCGACACGGTTCAAACTGATGTCTAAAATGACTACACACACTAGTGTACTCGTTATCATTGCGCTGACTTGTTGGGCCTGCGCCGCGCGGACAGCGAGTTCGAATGGCGGGTCCGCGGCTACGCAGTCTCCCGTCAATGCGTCGGGCGAGCTGCGGTACAAAGTCCCGGACGGTTGGGTGAGTGAGCACCCGACTTCAACCATGCGCGCAGCACAATACAAGTTGCCGAAAGTCGAAGGCGACCGCGAAGACGCATCGCTCGTACTCTACTACTTCGGTCAGGGGCAGGGCGGCTCGATCGCGGACAACGTCGATCGCTGGATCGGACAGATGAAGCAACCCAGCGGAGGCTCATCAAAAGAGAAAGCCAAAACCGAAACGCTCACCGTGAACGGATTGAGGGTGACGATGGTTGACGTCAGCGGCACCTACACCGCGCAGATGTCACCAGGAAGCGATACGCGACATAACAACGCAAACTATCGTTTGCGCGCAGCGATAGTCGAAACACCCAAAGGCAACTACTTTGCGAAGCTGATTGGCCCGGAGAAAACCATCAGCCGCTGGGACCAATCGTTCGTGGATTATGTGAAGTCATTAGAATTCAAATGATGACCTCATCCAGTTTGTTCTCACCCGAGATTATCAAGCACGCCAGTCACTCCGCGGGCATCGCTGGAACCGCAACGTGCAACTGAACCAGCGCCGCTGGAATTCCCTCTGGCATTAATCTAACCCTTCATTTTCTGGCATTTGGGGCATTTTGCGACTTTCTATCTGATAAGGGGAAATTGCAAATGTGGCTGGTTGAGAACTGCTCGCGATAGTACCGCGCACGGTCGCAAAACCATTTGCCGGTAAACGCAGAGTGGTCGTGGGGATGTCAAAACCCAACGAAGAAGAGGTCAAACAGACGTCAGTTTGTCGTTGACCTTTGCAGCCAAACGCTCGATGACAATACGAACGACAAACTGAAGTTTTCGGACATTACAGAAGGTTAGCCAATGTCTCAGATAGCGAATGCAGGTCGGAAACGAAAGGTTAGTAAGGCAGAAGCGCCCCAAGCCTTAGAGTTGGTTGCCGTCTATTCGCGCGGAGTGAAATCCGCGCACGAGCTTTTCGAGGAGCAGGTGGCGCGTACGCCGAATCAGTTGGCCGTGGTTTGCATGGGCCGGCAATTGAGCTACACCGAATTGAACATTAAGGCGAATCAGCTCGCGCATCACCTGCGTTCGCGGGGCGTTGGCCCGGATACGCTCGTTGCCATCTCGGTCGAGCGTTCGCTCGAAATGGTGGTGGGCATTCTTGCGGTGCTCAAAGCTGCCGGAGCGTACCTGCCGCTCGATCCGGCTTCTCCAAAAGAGCGCCTGGCGTTGATGATCGCCGATTCGCGGCCAGCAATCTTCTTGACTCAAAGTCAGCTTGCGGTGGACCTGCCTGATTCTCAGGCTCCAACGCTGTTACTCGACGCCATCTCTTACGCGACACGCAATGGAGGCACTGAAAATCCGAGTTCTAAGGACTGTGCCAACGATCTCGCCTACGTCATCTACACGTCGGGTTCGTCAGGAAAGCCCAAGGGCGTGATGATCACGCAGGGCAACCTCGCGACTTACGTTCAGTCGATGCGCAGCGCGACGGGCGTCACCAAATCGGATGTTTACCTGCACACGGCTTCGATCTCTTTTTCGTCGTCGGTGCGACAATTGATGTTGCCGCTTTCGGTGGGGGCAACAGTCGCGATTGCTACGACCGACGAGATCATGGATCCAATCGCGCTGTTCACAACAATCAAACAACTTGGCGTCACGGTCATCGACATCGTTCCTTCGTACTGGCGCAGTTGTGTCGATGCGCTGATTGATCTGCGACCAGCTTCGCGCCTTGACCTGCTGGAAAACAATCTGCGGCTCATTTTATCCGCGAGCGAACCGCTTTCGTCCGACGTCCCCCGGGTGTGGCGATACGAGCTTAACCACCAGGCGCAGCTCGTCAACATGTTCGGCCAGACCGAGACAGCGGGAATCGTGGCGACACACAGAATCGTGCCGCACGATGAAAAGGTAAGCATCGTGCCGATCGGCAGGTCCATCGACGACGTGAAGATCTATCTTTTGGATGCTCAATTGCGGCCCGTCCCGGATGGCGACTTGGGGGAAATCTGCATCGGTGGTCCTACCGTGGGCCGGGGATATCTCAATGATCCTAAGCTGACCGCCGAGAAGTTTGCCCGCGATCCGTTTGCCGCAAGTTCTGATGCGCGACTTTACCGCACAGGCGATCTCGGACGGCTGGGCGCTGACGGCAATCTTGAGTTTCAAGGGCGTATCGACAATCAAGTGAAAACTCCCGGCCACCGCGTCGAGCCGGCGGAGATTGAAAGTTCCAGGATCGTTTCGCCTACGATTCACTCAATCGCTTAATCTCAATCGTCGAGTTTCAAAACGGATCGAGCAATACCTTCTCGCAGTACAATTATTACGATCAGTACGGCAACCGCACTATCAACACCGCGGCTACCTGGGGTTACGGCATTAACAACGTGCAGACTTCCGTCGATCCAAACACGAATCGAATGTACGCGCCGAACGATCCAAGCCACACGTTGATCGATTACGACGCTGCCGGTAATCAGACGAAAGATTATCTGACGTGGAACGGCACGCGCACTTAATCGAGGAGCTAAATGCTCTTATCAGAGGCACTCAGAAAGAACTGCTGAGTAAACTCTTCGGACAGGGAATGACACGGGCGGAACGGGCGCTTGCTAGTGGTGAAATTCCAACGGGATTAACAAAGATCGCGGACCTTCCGTGCTATGTGACGCGCCGGCAAAGAGCAAAGGGCAGAGAGAAAATTGCTAATTAGTCCGCGCAATCGCTACTAATCGAAACCCGACATTGTTGTTGCGGCTGGTCGGGCTGACCCAGTGGCGATACGCGGAGCGAGTGTAGTAAGCGATGTAGCCCCACGAACCACCACGCAATACCCGAACGTTTTTATCTGCTCCGCTAATCCACGCAGAGCCGTCAGTGGGAGCGTCACCGTAACTATCGTGATAAACATCCTGGCACCACTCCCACACATTCCCGTGCATATCATAGAGCCCGAACCCATTCGCCACACCCAAACTGCCAACCGGGACGGTCTTTTGTCGAGACGTGCCCTTGGCGGCGCTGCCGTATGGGTAGTTGCCATCATAGTTAACAATCTCCGGCGTCACGGTGGCTCCGAACGCAAACTGCGTGGTTGTGCCTGCGCGCGCCGCGTATTCCCACTCTGCTTCGCTTGGCAAGCGATACTCTCGCCCCGTCCGCGCTGACAACTTGCGGCAAAACTCGACCGCGTCGTTCCATGAGACATTCTCTACCGGGCACTCGTCGCAGTCTTTGAAGGACGACGGATTGCTGCCCACCACAGCCCGCCATTGAGCCTGAGTTACTTCGAATTTCCCCATGTAGAACGAGTAATTGATCCGCACTCGGTGCTGTGGGTATTCGTCACTGGACTTATCTTGCGTACCCATCATGAATTCGCCCGGCGGGATCGACACCATCTCCAGTTTCACGCTGCCGCCCAGGTCCTCCGTGTACGCGCTAGCGCTCTTTCGGTCGCGGCTCTTCACATTACCGCTGCTGTCCACCGTCGCGGTCACGAATTCAAAGCTCTGCAAGCTGACCGGTGGCGGCGGCGTGGTTCTCGCGCCGCTTGAGTTCGCCGCATCGTTGCCATTGGACTTGGAATTTGCATTGCCAGTGGTGTTCGAGCGACTTGGCTTAGGGGTTTTCTTCGGCGATGGCGTTCGTTTAGGCCCGGGACGGTTCTTGTTCGCGTTAGCATTCGGTGTTTCTCTTCCCGTTCCGCCCTGGCCCAGCACGAATACTGCGCAGCACACCAAGAACAAGATCAGCAAAGCGATTGCCGACGCCGGCCAGGTTCTATAGTTTCTCATTGCGGCCCACCTTCTCGACTTACTGCTACGTCGCTGACGCAACGAAATCCAGTCTGCGCGTACGTTGACGCGCCGCGCGCGGGCCAGCCAGTGCGATACGTCGTCGTTGCGTAGTCTTTCGTCGATTCGTAACTTCCACCGCGAATAACTTTTAAGGTGCCACTGGGTAGATTAGGAGGAAGACGGCCACCGGCGTATGCCCGCAGATCGCTCGCCGTCCATTCCCAAGCATTCCCGATCATATCGAACGCGCCAAACGGAGAAGTCCCTTTATAGAAGCCCACGTCTGCCATACTCTGGCTGGCGCCATTTGCGTTGGCGGAACCTTGCTGCCAATCATTCCCCCAGGGATAAACGCGGCGATCCGTGCCGCGAGCAGCAAACTCCCATTCTGCTTCCGTCGGCAGACGCTTCTTCGCCCACTTGGCATAGGCATTGGCATCGTCCCACGTCACGCCGGTGACCGGTTTGCGGGGCGCACTGGTCGGGTATCGGCCATTGGCCCAGGTTGTCGGCGCGCGGTGTCCCGTGGCTTGAACGAACTTTTCGTAACCCTCGTTGGTGACTTCATAAATGTCGAGGTAGAAGGATCCCACTTTCACTTGATGCGCAGGGCGCTCAGCCTCGTCTTTACCTTTGTCGCGCCCCATCAGGAATGAGCCAGCAGGCACATAGACCATACCCTCCGGTGGCAACGGCTCAACTCGTTCGATCTTCTTCTCCGTCTGCTTCGGTTGTGGACTGACTTGCGGCGGTTGGCTGCGTTCGGCTGATCCTTGATTGGGAGTGAGATTTCCACGAGTCAACCAGAAAACCACCGCCACTACCAGAGCAACGACAGTAATAAGGCCGGCCGCGGCCGCAGCGATGATCACGATTCTTGTTCCAGCATGATGCTTTGCTGAGGTTTCAGCAATGGGCAATATTCCGCGAGTGCCGTCTGCCCCACCTTGACCAACGCTGAAAACCCTGTCAGGGGGTGGAGCGTTCAAGGTCTCCGCGCCAGGTTGAGACTTCCTCTCTCGAGTTGCAGCCTGCCCTGGCGATTGCACCGCTGCAGTGGGAGTTGTTTCCGCAAGGCCGGCACGCCGCTGCTGCTCCGCTTCTTCCGCGCGTATGCGCTCCTCTTCGCGGCGGCGTCTGTCTGCTTCAGCCTGCAGGCGCTCTGCTGCCTCGCGCCTCTGTCGTTCGGCTTCTGCCTTGAGTTGACGCTCCGCCTCAGCTTTACGGGCCGCAGCTTCTTCCTCGCGGCGTCGCTCCTCGGCTTCTCGTCGGCGCTCTTCCTCCAGCCTGCGACTTTCGGCTTCTTGTCGCTGGCGCTCCTCTTCAACTTCGCGCGCAGTTGCTACTGCCTTGTCTCGCTCTGTATCTCGCTGCTGGCGTCTCGATTCGGCCCGACGATACTCCTCCTCCACAGCGTCCTGTTCATCCTCCTCGGTTGCCAGCCGCAAGGCCTTTCGCATTTCAGCAGCGCTGGCAGGACGCTGTTTCCGGCTGATGGCCATCGCGCGTTGGATAAGCGCGGCGACGTTGGCAGAAACCTGCGGGTTGAGTTTTCCCAACGGCTCTAGCGGGTCCGCTTGTTCATCTTCGGCAGCCCGGAACCGCGCTGGCGCGTCCGCCGGCGGTACCGCGGTCAACAATTGATAAAGCGTCGCGCCTACGCTGTAGAGATCGCTGCGTGGGTCTGTTCCTTGACCGAGAATCTGCTCGAGTGAAGCATAGACGGGCGTGTAACCGTGTACGCTCCGGCTCGTCACCAGAGTCGGCATCTGTCCGACAGTGCCTTTTGCCAGACCGAAGTCGAGCAGAAAGATTTCTCCTTGTTTCGTCAGCTTCAGATTCGACGGCTTGATGTCGCGGTGAAGAATGGGTGGCTCTTGACTGTGCAGGTAGTCCAACACCTTGAGCAACTCATCAGCCCAACGTAAGACCTGCGACTGAGGGAATGGGCCACCATGCAGATCCAGCAGTTCTGCGAGATCGTAACCGGGGATGAACTCCATGACGAGAAAGTCTCCTTCGTTCTCGCTGAAGTAGTCCATCACTTTCGGCAAAGCTTGATGGCGCAGATTGGCCAGCAGTGCCGCTTCACGCTCGAAAGCGTCTCGCGCCTCATTGTCGCGCGTGGCAAGCGTTTCTTTCAGCGCGACGAGGCAGCTGACGCGCTGATCGATTGCTTCGTAGACTGCGCCCATGCCACCTTCGCCCAGCTTGCGCACCACGCAATAACGGTTTTGTAATATCGTGTTTGGGGATAGCATCTGAGCAGGGCCGAACAACATACCTCTTGTTAGCGAGTCAGAGGTCACTGATCGATGGATCTCTCGAATCCCGATCAGGGAGTTCAGCGATTTAAGCCTGAATCTTAGCGAATTTGGGCAGAATACGCTAGAGTCTTTTGAGACGGCATTTGTCCGCTTTCGTTTGCATGACTAGCCTTCTCCAGAACGAGCGCGACCTGTTCGGATTTGGGCATTAGTAGGAACCTATTCTCGCAGGAAACAAACAGATGAGCTTGAGAGAACAAATCACGGCTGATCTAACCGCCGCCATGAAGTCCAGAGACGCGGCGCGAACGTCGACGCTACGCATGGTCAAGGCCGCGCTCCAGAATCGCGAGATTGAGAAAGGCGGCGGATTGGATGAAGACGAAATGATCAAGTTGCTGCGTTCGATGGTCAAGCAGCGCCGGGATTCGATCGAGCAATTCGAGAAGGGCGGCCGTCAAGACCTGGTGGAAAAAGAAAGGGCAGAGGTCGCAGTGATCGAAGCCTATCTTCCCCAACCAGCCTCGCGGGCAGAGATCGAACAGGCTGTCGCTGCGGCGATATCTGAAACTGAGGCAACATCGATGAAAGACATGGGCAAGGTAATGAAAGCCGCGCAAGCACATCTTGCGGGCAAGAACGCCGACGGTCGTACTGTGAGCGAGATAGCAAAAGCAAAGCTGGGCGGCTGAGTAGCGAGAGTTCTTGAGCGTTTGCCTCCGAATTGTGCCAGAATCAACATCCATCGACTGTCCTGGCAGTAATCGCTACTCCAGGTAACGAGATCTGCCTTGCATCTGACTCGTATTCTTTTGACCTTTTACCAAAGGAGAACCTCATGGCCAACGTCAAACTAGAAAATATCATCAGCTTGTATCGCACGCCGGCCAAAACTGAAAATCCGGCGATCGAAAGCAGGGCCACGCTACGTAAGATTATCAACGCCGCTGGTTCAGCTTTCCCACTGGTAAAAACTACCGGGTTCCTGACCGACATTGCTCTCCCCGAAGATGACGGCGACCTTCACTTTTTCATCGAAACAAAGGAGGGCGCGGATAAGAGTGGTACGCCTATGATGGTCTGCGAGATACAGGGCATCTTCAAGGGCGGCTCAAGAAAAACAGACGATCAGCGAATCAATGACTTTCGCCAGCTCTTCGGCACGAAGGTAGAAGTTGTGGCACTGTTTCGTTGCTGGCCTGAGCATCTTCGCGACAGCCGCCAACCACACTTGTTCGAGTTGCATCCCGTGCTCACAATCGGTCAGTCAGGCAAGACGCCCATCGATTTCACGAACCGTGTTGTATGGCCCACAGGAGAAGATCCAGAAGAGATGTCCAAATCCTTCGACACAGTCACACGCCCGCCGGCGGGACTCAATCTGACTGTCAGCAATGGACGCATTGTCTTCGGGACACCTTCGAAGAGCATGAAAAAAGAGAACTATGTGCACATGGACGGTCACTTTCGCGGAGATTCACAGAAGGTGAAGTCCGGTATTGTGTTTCAACTCTTCGATGGTCCGCAAAGTAATAACTCGATCGAATGCTTTGCGCTGAAGGGGAGCGCCGTCTTTGCGAAGGTGGAAACGCTCAAACAAGGTCATTACGAAATTGGCGGACTTTGTGGCCTCGACCTCGTCGCGCTGACCGCTGATACGCCAACGTGGAAGTCGCGACTTTCCCCGGTCTTGTCTTTGAAGAAACTGAGTGGTCAATAACTGCCGAGGCGCATCGCAAAGCTGGCTCGGACAGTTCCTCTACCAATCTTGTCGGACGGGCAGTATCATATGCGCCGCGTCGTTGGCACGAGGTCACGCTTGCGTCTGCCGACCAAAGACTTCTTCTGTGCAGACTCAGCGATTTCTGCGCCTCGGCAGTGAGCTGCCTGGCGCAAACGATCACTGCGGAGAGGCGAGAACGAGAAGGACGTAAATTCGACTTACCCTTCATCGTTCCGACCGGTCTCGGGCCATTCAATTACCATACAGCCGGATTGTTAAGAGGAGCAGCATCCATGAAACGGATCTTTATGATTTCCCTGCTGGTAATCGGCCAATTAATACAGACCGCCACCGCACAACAGCCAACCGAGTCTCAGCAGAAGTTATTAGCCGAGCGTATTCAAAGCATCGTGGATCGTCCTGAGTTTCGTCATGCGATCTTCGGGATCGAATTCTTTTCGCTGGATTCCGGCAAACCTCTCTACACGCTCAATGCCGACAAGCTGTTCGTTCCGGCATCGACTACGAAGCTGCTGACCGAAGGCACCGCGCTAGAGTTGCTCGGCGGAGATTTTCGTTTCCGTACGCGCGTCTATCGTACTGCCTCAATTCTGGCGGATGGGACGCTTGCTGGTGACCTGGTCCTGGTGGCCAGCGGCGATCCGAATCTTTCGGCGCGGGTCCGTTCGGACGGGACGTTGGCGTTCGAGAACGAAGATCACTCGTACGACGGCGACCCCGCAGCCCGCGCTGTGCCCGGCGATCCTTTGTTAATAATTCGGAAGCTGGCACAGCAGGTTGCCGACGCGCACATTAAGAAGATTGCCGGCCACGTGCGCATCGATATCAGCTTGTTTCCTGAAGGCCAACGCGAACTGGGAACCGGCGTCGTAATGTCACCAATCGTAGTCAACGACAACATTGTGGACGTTACTGTCGGTCCTGGCGCGAGTGAGGGCGCGCCGGTTGTTTTTCAGCAATCGCCTGCGACCTCTTACGTTACCTTTGTCAATAAAGCGACGACGGGCAAGCCCGATTCAAAGCCGGAGATCGAATGGTCCTCCATCGTCAGAAACTCAGATGGAACGCAGACCGTCACCATCACCGGAAGCTTTCCTGCAACTAAACCCGCGATTCTGTACAAGTACGGCGTGCCAGTGCCGAGCCGATTCGCAGAAGTCGTGTTAATCGAAGCGTTGCGGGAGAAAGGGATTCAGGTGGAGCTGAGTTCGCTCACCGAGAAGGTGGATTTCAAAGCGCTCTCAGCTTCTTATACTACCGACCATCTGGTAGCCGAGCATCTCTCAGTCGCGATGAAAGAGGAAGTGAAAGTGACGCTCAAGGTGAGCCAGAACCTGCACGCCAGTATGACTCCCATGATTCTGGCGGCAGTGCTCGGGCCCAAAGATGGATCGAAAAACGGATTCGATCTCGAACGCGAATTCCTGCAACGCGCCGGTCTCGATCTCACGGGCGCTGCCCAGGGCGATGGCGCGGGCGGCAACGCGCATTTCACGCCGGAGTTTATAGTCAGCTATCTCGCATTCATGGCAAAGCAGAAAGATTATGCAGACTTCTTCAATGCCCTTCCCGTTCTCGGTCGCGATGGCACGCTCTTCGATATTCAACCGACCTCAACTGCCGCCGGTAAGGTCCACGCAAAGACGGGAACGTTCGGTGCTTACGATCCGCTCAATCGCAAACTGCTGGTTACTGCTAAAGGACTCGCGGGTTACTTGACAACCGCCAGCGGCCAACACCTAGCGTTTGCCATCTACATCAATAACGTCTCCGTGAGTACTGACAGCGGTGAAGTCAAAAGGATCGCCGGGCAAGCCGTTGGCGAGATCGCTGCCGTAGCCTATGAGGCAGTACGATGAATGGAATCCCGCGGCGGCATCCTCGCGCGGTGACGCTCGCCCATTGAGGCGAACTTGTAAATGAACTTGGTCCTGGACAAAAGGTTCTTAGGAATATTCTTCGGCTTAGCTGCTTGCTCATGGATGCCTCACTGGGCCTGTCACTACTATCGGCTGGAAACGCACAGCAGCTTCATTGTTGGCTCGTGGGCTTTTTCCTTTATCGATAGTGTCGTTTCACTTTTCATCTACAGCGTTCTAGTTGCTATCAATCTGCTGTCGATTACCGCTGAAAAGTACCGGATCATGGCGGCGACATTGACAGGTGTCGGGCATCTCAGTCTGGGATTGCTTCACGCATATCGATTGCTTTTTCCCTTCACGTTTGTGGTGTTGGGTTATTCATGGAGTTATGGAGCTTCTTTGAGAGAAGCGCTAATAGTAGTTCCGTTTGGCTTACTCTCGTTGTTCGTAGCCGTTGCAATTAAGCGCCAAGGCTTTCTATGATTGACAAGCCAAAGATCTTTTGGATTACTGCCCCGGGAGATTGAATGGGCCATCAACAAAACCCGCTTCAGCCACGCGAGCGAATTATCGGCGCTGCATTCGTCGCGATTGCGGTCGTCATCAATTACAAAGTGATGGGGCCGGCCAGCATCATCCTAAATCTTGGCCTAATCGTTTCCTATCTAATTTGGGCGACGGCGATCTGGTTAAATGACCCGCCGGCGATCGTGCCGCTCTACCTGTTGGGTATCGCGATCCAGGGTCTGCATTTTTATGAAGAGTACCTGACCGGGTTTCAAAGAAGGTTCCCAGCGTTCTTCGGTTACCAGTGGAGCGATCGGCGCTTTGTCGTCTTCAATCTGGTCTGGCTCTCGGTATTCGTTTTGTCGGCACTCGGAATACTGCTCAAATTGCGTCTTGCCTATCTCATCGCATTTTTCTTTGCCCTTGTAGGAGAGATTGGGAACGGGATTGCGCATCTGGCGCTTAGCGTCGCGCAGCGGCGGTATTTTCCCGGTTTGTTCACGGCGCCGTTGGTGCTGATAGTTGGCCTCGCGCTCCTCAGTAGGCTGATGAGAACCACGGAGGCCCAGCCCAAACAGCCAACCGTCAAAGCGCAGCAGATATGAAAAGCTCCACCAAAAGCTGGGCCATCTTCTTCGCGCGCGAGGTCCTCGGCCTAATCTTTTTCATGGCGGGCGTCTACAAAGTCTTTCAGTTAGGACCGCTCGGTCACGCGCGCAAATATTTTCTGCCTTACTCGGACACGTTTCTTCCGGTCTGGTCGCTCTGGGCAACCGGCACCGTGATCCCGTTTGTGGAGCTTATCGCCGGAGCGCTATTGATAATTGGACTGCGAATTCGTGCGGCCTCAATCGCGCTCGGGTTTGTCCTGGTGGTCGTGACGTTTGGCCACCTTTTGAAAGAACCGCTCTATCCGTTTCATGAACATGTAATTCCGCGACTGGCCTTATTGCTGTTTGTACTTCTGCTCCCGAGCGACGAAGATCGTTT
>JBGQJU010000097.1:0-21732 GCA_041499185.1 Pyrinomonadaceae bacterium
CCGTGAGGAAGTCGTTGAGTTTGCCCTGGCGCACAGGGTCGATCAGAATGTGCGTGTTGTGCACGCTGCCCCAGATGGGCGGTACGTCGGGCGAGTTCGGCGCAGGCTCGATATTCCACGACAGGATGGCCCGCACCAGCACGATATTGTTTATCCTACAGATTCTGCGGCGCGGGTTGATGTCAAGAGTCACGGCATACTCCAAACGCTCTTTGTGGGGCATATTGTAGGCCGTGAAACTCGTGACGCCCTGATCCTGCCAGTTCACGCCGTTGTCATACGAGAGGTAAAAACGTACGTACTCTTGCGTGCCGTTCGAGCACAGATCGCCACCATAGCCGCTCTGTTGCTTGACGAACACGACGGCTTCGAGCCGATTGAATTGCGGTTGAAAGCCCACGCAGCCGATCTCCTCGTACGTGGGGTCGCCCTGAATCTTGAGCACGGGCTTGAAAGGGCTATCCTTGAGATTGCCGAAGTAGTTCGGATTGCCTAGCAGGAGGGCCTTGAACTGCGCCCGCTCCTTTTCATAGGGCGGGCCCTCCGGCTGGTTTGCAGTTGCTTTGTCTTTTGAATTAACCATTACTGACTCCTTTGAGGTGTGAGCGCCAACGTCGGCCTTGCTCAGTTGGCGCGGTGGATTATTTACGGGTTGATTCCTGTTGCTAGAGTGCAGTCGCGCAACTCTGGCGGCAGGCTATTTACAGGTTAGCTGCACCACTGATAGGCGAGGCAGTTATCAGGAGGCTCCAGTGCAGGGCTGTAAATCCGTAAGCTTTTTTGGAGCAATCATTATGCCAGGTGAAAAGCCGATATGTTGGTGAAATACAATGCGTTATCTGGCCGCCAGTCGCGCTATCGTCTACAAATATGCACAACTCCGCTCCTACGTGTTGCGTAGCGTGGACAGTAGTTGTGCCCGCTCAACGCAGCAAGGCAAGCCGATGTTTCGGCGTAAACTGCCTCAGGGCACGACCATAAAGGTGAAGACATACGCCTGGAGCAGAACTAGAAAGCCGACTAGCGCCGCAAGCGCGATGCTGTGAAAAAAAACGTAACGCAGGATGTCGCCTTCGTGGCCGTACCAGCGCGTGGCGGTAGAGGCGACCACGATCGATTGCGCGTCGATCATCTTGCCCATTACGCCCCCGGAACTGTTAGCCGCAGCCATCAGCGTCGGGCTGAGGCCGAGTTGGGTTGCGGTGATTTTTTGCAGACTGCCGAACAGAACATTGGAAGAAGTGTCCGACCCAGTCAATGCGACACCAAGCCAGCCCAGCATCGTGCCGAAGAAGGGATAAAGAAAACCGGTCTTCGCGAAAGCAAGACCAAGTGTGGCGTCCATCCCCGAATAGCGCGTCGTGAAACCAATCGCCATCATGGCCGCAATAGTCAGCAGCGAAAAGCGCACCAGCTTGAGAGTCTTCCAGTAGACACGCGCCAAACCGGAGACTGAATAGCCCATCGTCAGGCCGGCAATGATCGAGGCGAGCAAGATTCCGCTGCCCGTGGCTGACAGCCAGTTGAAGTTGAAGACCGCACCTTCAGCCGTTGGCTTGGCGACGACGGGTGGGACTCGGAGCACAAGCTTGTCGAGGCCGGCCACTGTGATCTTCGGAAAAGAAATTCCGTCGAGGAACACTTTAGTCTGTGGCAAGCCCCAAACGAAGACCACCACGCTGAGAATTATCCACGGCAGCCAGGCGCGGAAAACTTTGCCCCGGAGACACAGAGGCACAGCGGAAGACTTTAGAGAATCTGGTTCAATTACCCGATCAACTACTTGGTTTTTTTCCTCAGCATTATCTCCGTGTCTCTGTGCCTCGGTGGCTGGCTCTGGTTCTTCTCCAGGAAAACGCCAGATGCGTTTCGGATGCCAGACTCTTATGAAGAGCGCCACTGCCGCAATCGAGACCACGGCCGCCACGACATCCACCAACCACGGACCATGGAAGTTAGACATTAGGAATTGCGGGATGGCGAAGAAGACACCTGCTACCAAGATGGCGGGCCAGATCTCCAGCATGCCGCGAAAACCGGCAAAGGCCCAGATCAGCCAGAACGGAACAATTAGCGAGAAGAAAGGAAGCTGCCGTCCAACCATCGCGCTCAGTTCTTTCAGGTCCAGGCCAGTCACGCTCTGCAAGCCGATGATGGGCGTGCCCAACGCTCCGTAGGCTACTGGGGCCGTGTTAGCGATCAGAGAAAGACCCGAAGCGGCCAGCGGCGTGAATCCTAATCCGATAAGAATCGCCCCAGTCACCGCGACGGGCGTGCCGAATCCGGACGCGCCTTCAAAGAAAGCGCCAAAGCTAAACGCCACCAGCAGCAGTTGTAATCTTCTGTCTCGAGTGAGGCCGGTAATGCTGTGACGCAAAATGTCGAACAGTCCGCGCTCTTTTGTCAGGTTGTAAAGAAAGATCACGTTGAGAATGATCCAGCCGATCGGGAACAAGCCGTAGCCCGCGCCGTAAACCGCAGTAGTCCCGATCATTCTCGCGGGCATGCCAAAGACCAGAGTGGCAACGATCAAAGAAGTGGCCAGACCGAGCAAGGCGGCATAATGCGCTTTGACACGGAAAACTCCGAGACTGCCGAGCAAGACTAAGATCGGGAGCGCCGCCAGAAAGGTCGAGAGCACGGCGTTGCCCAACGGATCATAAACTTGCGACCAGGTCATGAGCGCTCCTAATCTCTCTCAACGTAAAGCTCTGGATATTTATCACGCCGTGATTCAATACGCCAAGAGAGTTACGGGCGGCAACACGGATCCGTTTCCCGTACGTGACGCCAAACTTTCATTCCGCCTGTTAGTCAGACAACAGCTCGGACGTTCACGCTTTCGCGATGCGTGAGAGTATGGCTTCGGGTCTGCCGGCGAGTATGGATCTTATTCGAGTCCAATCAAGATCTGGTTTTAGCTGCTTGCACTTCATTGCAGAATTGATATTCCGCCGCTTCCGCCGCCTGTCTGTGAATCGCCCGTTCGCTACTCTATATATGAAAGGGCGCTCGGGGCTCTGTAGTGCGCGCTATTCGCCTTGACCCGTTGGGCGAGTTTGAATATCCTTCGTGCATCTCGCAAGAACCTGGGGTTGAAACCGAGTTCCACTTAACTCGAAACCCGGAACTCGAAACTCGAAACTTTTTGAAAGGCTGGTCCTCAGAGCCTGCGACTCAACCGCCGCATCCTTCTCCGCTCCAGCCTTAGGAAATACCGGGTTTGTCACTAACGTGTAGAGCCAATCAGAGGCATTTCCGCGCTCTCGCGCTGTGCTAGGCCGAAGCCAAGGGGCCCGAAACCGTTCCGAGCCTCGAAAGGAGAAAAGCATGAATGAAATATTCCTGAAGGTCTTTATCTTCATCCTGGTGTTCGTTCTGCTCATTGTCGAGGTCTTCAAGATCAGCATTACCTTCTGGGAGATCGTGATCAAGGTGATAGTGCTGATTTTTCTCTTGATCATCATCGTCATCGAGAAGAAGAAGCCAGGCACTCAGCCGCGAGGATGATGCCGAACCTGTAGCTGGGTCCCGGCCATCCGGCAGGAAGATAAGACGACCGCGTTTCTGAAATCTCGCTCAATGCAGGGCATCGGTTCTCAAGGCCCTGGGAGGAATATCTGCGTCCGACGACAAGCATTCGAGGCGTTTCGTTTGGCCTGCAGCTAAGCGTCCCGATTTGATTTGGAAAAGAGCATGACATGAGATGCGATAAGACTCTCGTCGCCGAAGTGGGTGGCTCGAAACCTGTCTTCAAGTTAAAAGACAAGACAGCTTTCTTCTTCAGAGCGGATTTGGCGGTTGATGCTGACGGCTCGCCCCGAGCTTACCATCCCACCAACGACAAGCTTGCTCTTGATTTCAAAGCGAACGGATTTCCTTTCGCATTGGTTAGGGTAAACGGAAAACCCGTGATTCAAGGGCCAAACGATCCGGCTCCGGGATTCTTCGTTTCGACCACCTCGCTCGAGGACACGACCAAAGCGGTGACCGACCCCCGACGCTATGTCGACTCCGAAACAATTTCTTACATCGTCCTTCCGCCGGTGCTGGTTGGAAGCGGCAAGGCAAGGCTCGGAGACTTTGCCGTGGTGATCAATAAGAAGAACGGCAAATCATCGTTTGCCATCTTCGCGGACATCGGACCAAAAAAGAATCTGGGCGAGGGTTCAATCGCGCTGGCCAAGGCTCTGGACCTCAAAAAAGATCCTAAACACGGGGGACCCGTTGCCGATCTGATTTACATAGTCTTTCCCGGTTCGAGTCCCGACCACACACCAAAACCTCAGGAGGAAATAAACACCCGTGGCGCGGAAGCTTTTGCGCAGTGGGGAGGCATGGAACAGGTGAATGCCTGTTTTGGGGATTAGAACGCCGTCATGTCGTCGGATTGGCTCTATCCGTGCCGTGATGTCTAGAACTTTCGCATAGCGCACTTCGTCGTTGTTTCGCTATAGGTTTCCCTGGCAGGCTGCTGAAAAGTGGATTTCGGTTCTTAATACTACCGATGGGAATCGGTGGTATTGATGATGCCGAGACTGTTCTGATCACTTTTTCAGCAGCCTGCCAGGCGTGCGATTGACTCTTAACTGAAACAGGAATATGCTTCGCGCATCTCGCACGAACCTGGGATTGAAACCGAGTTCCACCTAACTCGAAACCCGGAACTCGAAACTCGAAACTTTTTGAAAGGCTGGTCCTCAGAGCCTGCGACTCAACCGCCGCATCCTTCTCGCTCCAGCCTCTGACATTCAACATTAGCAAGCAGAAGCGCTCCAGTATCTAAGATTGCCGCAGGTTTTTAGTTTTTGCTTCCCAGTGAATCGCAACGCGTTTGCGAGGGACAGGCCCGTTAACTCAAGTCTAACTGGGCTTGCGATTTCGAGGTTAGATTACACCTGCCATGGAAAGAGGTGAGTGCCGTGGGTGCCAACGGAAACAATGGAAGTGCTGATCTCGCGAGGACTCTAACCGGGGCCGATGCGCCATGGTACGTTCGAGTACTTCACGTCGTGCTGAAGCTGCTCCGTAAGTTAGCGCCTGCGCTACAAATCGCTTTGTTGCTTATGGGTGTCGCTGTTGCTTTGTACTACGGCTATCAACTGCGCCAAGCATTGTTGCAAAGCCAGGAGAATGTAGCAAAAGGGCTTCATGCCAAGTTGGAATCGACAGCGCATCCACATAAGGGGATTGCGGCATTTTTGCTCTCAGGTCTCGAGGAGACGCTGCCTCCCGATAAGGATCTGGTCAACAACGAGCAATTGCGATCGACCTTAAAGGATATTGAGACTACGCTACAGAAGTTGAGTGACGAGGCCAAATCTTTCAATGAAACGGAGGTTGCTGACTCTCTCAAGCTCAGGGTGACCAACATAAGTTCTGGCTCGGTCTCACCTTGGCAAAAGGCAGTCACGAGTAGAGATGCCGCCGCCAAGTTTCTAATGGTTCCGGCCATCTCACTACGACGAAAGGGACTTGTTGAACGACCGCTTGACCAGTCGTTGCTGAATGATGTCCTAAAGTACAACCCTGAAGTCTTGTTTGATCTGCAAGCCGCCTCAGTCCTTGAGCCGCATCTGAGAAAGCTTGACCGAATGACGATCCGATCGCTTCCTGTTGTGCAAACTTATTTCATTGCCGAGTCCGGCGTGATCATCCTGCACGCCTCAAACGTTACGGACCATGGGAAGTACTATCAGGACCAGTTCGCCCCATATACACTGTTTATGGATCGTCCGTACTTTTGGCAGGCGGTTGAACGCTCAGCACCAATGAGCCTCTTTGATTATCAAACGGAACCGTATATTGACCTAGGTGGAAACGGGCTGGTAATCACATATACGAAAAAAGTTGACTTGCCCAATCAGCGCGTAGGGATTGTCTGCGCCGATGTGAAGTTGCCTGAGCCTTCAGTGGTGGAAATAAAGGAGCGTTTGAGATCTCTTGGCGCAGAGTTTGCGGAGTTCTCGTGGACCATTGACAGGGGTAGGGAGGGCTTTATTCCAGACGATTTTGCGTGGTTTGAGAAGCAAATGGCCGGACAAAACCGAAAGGAGCAATCTCGGTCGCTGGGGGCGATCGCGTTGGAGCAGCAACAAGCAGGGGTGGAGAACAAACCGGACACGATGAGATTTACGGTTCCGCTGGAAAGCACGGAGTGGAGCGAGGGACTGAGAAAGACCAAGTTACTCTGGGTGCGTGTTGATTTTGGGAGCATTCGTCGAAAGCTCACATGGGATCTCCTGTGGTTCTCGGTGGGCATAGCCCTGATGGTTCTTTCGGGTTCGACCATACTCTACGACTACAAAGTGCTTCATGGCGAAATGAATAGTGTCCTCCGGAAAATGTCAAGGGTGATGTCTGATGCTTCCACGCCCTTTGCCTGGATAGATGACAAAAATGAATTTGTCTACGCTAACAGCAGTTTCTTGAAGTTGCTTGACTATCCTAACTTAGAGCAGCTTAAGTCCAAGCCGTTTCGTGCACTGGTAACCAACGAGACTCAGCCGATGTATGACGAGGTGTTATCGAAGAGCGGCAAAGGTGAGGAAACAAGGGAATACGAGATAGATGTTCTCACCAGTAAGAATGAAGTAGTGCGTGTAGTAGCTCACGGGGAGCGGATACCCTACCCAACCTTTTGGCGGCGAGGTCTTCCCCACAGGTTTGGCGTGTTTTTGAGGTGGCGTAAGTCCGGAGAGACCACTTGGGTACGGTGCTGATACCACTGAAGATCTAAGTACTTGCCGCGACAACCCATCAGCCAGATTGCCCGCGATAGTTTGCGTCGAGGGAGGGTTTGAAACAGGAGGATTGAGGCGATGCGGCGGGCGTTTCATTATTTCGGGGCTTCGTTGGGAGTGAGGGCGCGGCCGAGTAGTTTGTGCTCGCGATCGCTGAGCCACTTCTTGATCAATTGATGGCCGCCGATCGCGTCGTACCAGACGCGCACGGGAATGTTCCTTCTTAGGCACCTTGTTAGCCCGTTGCGCCTGGGCCTAACTGACTATTGCCAGGTTCTGGGCAGAACGTCTGGATACGGACCAAGAAAGCGCTCGCCATCGAAGTGGATGAGATGGTCTGGATTCTCCGAGACCCATACCTCTGTTTCCCATGAGATCTGGACCAGAAAGCTGCGCATGACTTGCCGGTTGGCAAAAGCAGTCACAAACACCAAACCGGCAGTGCAGCCCTGAAATAGTTGCTTCAATTCGCTTCGCCGCTTGCCGTCTACGGGACCAGCGCTGATTACAGCTTCGATTAGCAGAAGCCAGTTTCGTCGTGTGTCGTGAACCACCACATCCGGCATCTTGGCTGATGGTGGAATCGTAACGCAAAGGCTCTTGAGATACTCAGTATCCAAGTGAAGAAACTTGTTTTCCGCATCGCCGATGTAGACGATGGTCCCACCCGCCACGAACCGCGGACAGAATTCTTCAACGACCGGTTTGATCAGCGGATTCTGCCCGCCGGGTGAGGAACTACACTCTCGGTTCGTCGCAATCTAATCGTGATGCCACAGTGGGTCCGAAGAGCACTCTTCCGTCGAAGTAGACAAAGTGATTCGGCTCATCGGCGAACCAAACCACGGTTTCCCATGCTGGTTCGTCAACAAACTCAAGGAATTCGCGCCGACTGCTGAAAGCGCTAACGAAGATTAGACCCGCTCCGCATCGTCTGAACACCTTGCTGAGTGCTTCGCGCCGACGTGCATCTATCAGCCCTTGAAGCTTCGCAACATCGATCAGGACGAGTCGGCAGCCCATTTCGTGATGAATCACAAGGTTCGGTAACCGACCCGGATGCGAAGAGACTATTCCAAGTTCCCTCAATACTTGTCGGTCTTCTACTATTGGCTCTTCTTCCTCCCTTACCCACAGGACGCTCGCTTCTGAAGTGCGCGAGCCGAACGTGATCAAGGCTTCTTTGAGTACTGGGCTGTGTATTCTTAGCAACATCTTGCCCGCCAATATATCCCATTTTGGGTTTGTGAGTCTAGCTCAGATATTCTCGCCGCGTGCCGAAACCCCCGTCCACTCAGCCCGAGGATCTTTTCCGTAAGCTGCTGAAGGACCTGCGGCAAGACAAGAATCTTACGCAGGCGCAGCTCGCAGATCGTCTCGGCTTGCCGCAGAGCTACGTTAGTAAGTATGAGACGGGCGAGCGCCGTTTAGACTTCGTGGAAACATTCTTTGTGTGTAAAGCGCTGGGGATCGGCATCGAGGACCTCGCGAAGGCGTTCTCCACCATGCTCCGCAGCACAGGACGAAAGAAACGTGGCTAAGCCGAAGATTGAACTTGCAAAAGACAGTTTTCAGAGTGGTCAGAAGACCGCGAAGAAAGCCGCCGCAATACTCGTGTCAAAGAATCTTGGTTTCATTGTCCCGACCGGCCGCCAAAAACTGAACCTTCTGATCGCATTTGCCAAGAAGAATAAGGTTGTTTACGGCAAAGCGTTCGACATCGTTAAGCTCTCAGAAGAAATCAACCTTGATGATTTGGCTGATCTAGAACAGAACCTACAAAAAGTGACAATCTTTGAAATTAAGTCGACGAAGAAGAATCTTAAATCAGACTTCTCATCGTTCTTCTTTGCGCTAACCGGAGCGGAGGTACTTGTTGCCCAGAGCCTCAAGAAGCAGTTCAAATTCGCCCTCGTCAATACTTCTACCACTGAACATATAGAGATGGATTTGGCAGAAATATTCGCTCGGGCCAAGGGGATTTATCCAACATGGAGTATTTTGATCTGAGTTCATCCTAAGACAACAAAACGCGCCGCAGATCCGAGGCGCGACCGAGCCGAACATCGTCGTGTACATGATGCTGACCGTCTTGAACTGTCAAAGCATCTACACCTTTTAAGCGTAAACCGGGGGTTATAACCCTCACACGCCTGCTGTGGAAGGCGCGGCTTCGCCGTCGCCGGTATTCCGTTCGCCGGTTCGTTCCCATTTAATGACCTTCAGGTCGAAGACGAAGATCGAATAGATCACGGGCACGAGCAGCAGAGTGATGAATGTTGCTGCGCCTAAGCCGCCGATTTGGGCGTAGCACATCGGCTCCCAGAGGGGGCCGCCGTGCGCGGCGAGGGGGAAGAGCGCGATGACGGTTGCGCCAACAGTAATCAGCACGGGACGCAGACGCATGATGCCGGCGTCCAGCAGCGCCTCGCGCAGAGGCTCGCCTTCGGCGTGCTTCTCTTCAATGAAGTCGAAGAGCACGATGATGTGACTGACGATCACGCCGACCAGGCTGACGATGCCGAGAAAGGCCATGAAGCCAAACGGCGCGCGCATGATCCACAGCGCGAAGAGCGCGCCGACCATGCCGTAGGGCACGGCGGCAAAAACGATGAACGGTTTAACTGCGTTCTTAAACTGAAATACGAGCGCGAGAAAGATCATGATCACTGAGATCATGAGCACGATGGCAAGGTTCTTGAAGCCCTTGACCTGATCCTCCTGCTCGCCTCCGACCTCCAACTTGTAGCCGACAGGCAAAGAGTTCTGCATCTCGGTCAGTTTCGGTTGGGCAATTTTCATGATCTCGGAAGCGAGATGTCCCTCCGCGGGCATCGCCGCGACGGTGATGGTGCGAAACTGATTCCGCGCGCGCAGCTTCGCGTTCTGCATCGAGTACTCCGTAGAAGAAACCTCACCCAGAGGAACTTTCTGCGTTCCCTGTGAAGAGTAAACGTAAAGATCTTTCAGGTTGCCGAGCTGCGCCCGCTCTTCCATACGCAAACGCGCGACGACGGGAATCTGTTTGTCGCCCTCACGCAAGGTCGTCACCTGCCGGCCGGACATTGCCGTTGCTGACGCAGCGGCCACATCGATGTTCGATACGCCCGCCAGATTCGCGCGGTCGGGATCGGTCTTGAGGTTGACGGCGAAACTCTCGCTACCCCAATCGTCGCGCACTCGCTCGGCGATCGCAGTATCCTGAAGAACCGTCTTCACTCGCTCGGCCAGGGCGCGCAGCGTTGGAATGTCGCTGCCGCTTAGGCGAATCTGGACCGGAAGACCGACGGCTTTCCCTGATTCAAGCTGCCGCACATCGATACGCGCGCCCGGCACTTTTGCCGAAAGCGCATCCTGCAAAGGACCGATCAAGTGTTCCGTATCGTGCTTGTCCTTAACTTGAATAATGATCTGGGCGTAGTTCAATTGCACCAGTTCAGGAGAAACTGAAAACCAGAAGCGCGGTCCACCGCCGCCGGCGAAAGTGGTCAACGATTGCAGCATGTCTCCTTTGCCGTGAGCCTGCCCGTATTCTTTTATCGTGTCGCGAATCACCTGTTCCGTCTGCGCTGCTGTTTCGTTCGTCGCCTGCAACGGCGCATCTTCCGGCAGCCAGACGTCGACGTAAGAAAGATACGAGAGATCTTTCGGGAAGAACTGCGTCTTGAGTTGGCTCATCAACAGCGCGCCGAGCGCAAGGAAGGCAAGCGATGCGGCCATCACTTTCCAGCGATGATTGATGGCTGAAGTGCCGACGCGATAGTAGAACGCGGCGAAGCCCTTCTGTCGCCGCTCTTCGATCGGCAGCTCTTTTTTCGGCCTCAGTAAGTAGTAACTCAGCAGCGGGATAAAAGTCATCGAGACCAGACGCGACGCAACCAGCGAGCAGGTAAGCACCACCGGCAAACTGTAAATGAACTGGCCTGTCGCTCCGGCCAACAACAAAAACGGCAGGTACGCAACGATGTTCGTGACGGTCGCATACATGATAGCGTTCGCCAGCTTCGTTGGCCCCAGCCACGCCGCGATAATTGGTGGGTGGTCTTCGGCAAGGGCGCGCTTGATCGAGTCACCTGCCACCACGGGATCGTCCACGAGCAAGCCGAGCGCAATAATCAACGTGGCGATCGAAACTTGTTGCAGGTCAATCCCGAGCGCGTACATCATCCCGAAAGTCATCGCCAGCGTTACAGGAATTGAAAGCGCCATTAGCAATGCGGAGCGCCAGTCCCAAAAACCGATGAGTGCCACGATGATTACCAGAATGATCGCCTCGTAAAGGCTCTTCATGAAAAGATCGATGCTCTCTTCGACCTGCAGCGGCTGGTCGGAGGTGCGCGCGTAGATCAAGTCTGGCGGGAGTTGTTGTTTGACGCCGGCCAGCGCCGCATCAACGTCTTTTCCAAACGCGCTGATCTGCTGGCCGGAACGCATCTGCACCGCGAGCGTGATTGCGCGGCTACGACGCCAGTTGCCTTGCGGGTCACGCCAGTTGAAATAGTTAAGGTAGCGCGCAGGATTTTGATAACCGCGCACGACATCCACCAGGTCACGCAAATACAAAGACGTTCCCGATTTGGACGGGACCAGGACGTCGCCGATCTCTTTCTCGCTCTTAAACTCGCCCGAGGGATTGATCGTTACATTCTTGCCCTCGACGTTAATCTGGCCGCCGCCGGTTGTGATATTGCGCGCGCTCAGAAGGTTCCCAAGGTTCGCGGGATGGATGCCGTAAGAGGCGAGGCGCTCCTGAGAATAGAGCAAGTAAATTTGTTCGTTGAGCACGCCTTTGCGATCAACCTTGGACACAGTCGAGGCCGTTTTCAGAGTGCGATCGATCAAGTCAGTGAAATCATCCATCTCGCGATAGGTATACTTGTCGCCCGCTACGGCTGAGAGTTTCTGCTCGGTTTCGGCTGGCTCGTGAATCACCACCGGAGGCCAGGCGTCGGGATGAAGCTCTGAGGCTTGCAAGCGTTCGCTGAGGAACTGCTGCACCAGAGCGAGCAGTTGCTGGTCGTTCAAATCGGATAGACCGTCAACGCCTACAGCGCTCGCGCCCTGCACGCTGCGCAGATCGCGCGCTGCATTCTTCTCTTTTAGATAGGCGACGAGGAGATTAAGAGGAGCTTGCAATAGCCGCGACGAGGCGGCTTGCGCCAGGCTGACGACGATCGTGAATCGGCCATTTCTGTTTGCCGGCGAAACTTTGGCGCGCTCTGCTTCAATCGCTTTCTGTATATCAGCGGCGCGTGGTGCAATTTCTGCCGCGCCGGCTTTCGGGCTGGCAACGGTCAGCATCAGCGCAGCAGTATCGCCAAAGTCGCGGATGAAATTGATCGGGCCGGCCCCCTGCGGGAGGCTGGTGACGCCATCGAGCCTGAGACCTATGTCCGCTAGTTCTTTGCTGGTGTCTTTGAGGTTTTCGTCCAGCTCGAGATAGACCACGGCGAGGTTGGTGCGCGAGATGGATTCGATCTTCGTCACTTTCGCATTGCCGGCGATGGTCTGTTCGACGGTCTTGGTGACGAGTTGCTCGACCTTTTCCGCGCTGGCGCCGGGCCAGGGAACCAGCGCGACCGCCGTCCGCACTTGCACCTCCGGATCTTTGCGCTGCGGCATACTGAGGTAGCCATAGACGCCCCAGAGGCACGTACCAATTAACAGCACCCAGGAGATGTGCCGCGTCTGCACAAAGAAGCGCGCAGTGTTATGAGTCTTCTGGATGATTTCAGCGTCGGTCTTTCCGTGGGACATAAGTCATTGCCGATTTCCGATTGCCAGTTGCCGATTGCCGATTTCAAATCTGTTGAGTCGGGCGCTTGCGTTCTTGAATTGCCTGCATAAATTCATGCGTTGCTATCGCAACTGCCAATCGGCAATCGGCAATGTTTACGGAATCACCTGCACTGCTTCGCCATCAGCGACCAGTGGTGCGCCGGTGGTGATGACGCGCTCGCCCACTTTCACACCACTGGTAATCGCGACCGAGTTACCGATAGTTTCTCCCAGCGTAACGTTCCGCTGTCGCGCCAACTGTTTCCCGCCCTGCTCTTCCACGACAAAGACAGCGTAAGAGTTTGCTGCGTCTTTTGCGCGCACGATTGCCGTCAGCGGCACTGCCGCCACTTGAGTTGTGGGACCAGCCTCCCCTACTTGAAGAGAAGCAATCATCCCGGACTTCAAACGGTTTTGCGGATTCGGGATCGTGACTTCGACTGCGAAGACCCGGCTGCTCGGATCAGCCGATGGCGAGATGGCCGTGATGTGACCGCGAAATTCTTCGCCGGGAAAGGCTTCAGTGATTACGGCCAGAGAGTCACCAAGTTTAAGTTTGCCGACGGCTACATCGGCAACTCCGAAGGCCGCTTTCACGGCGGTGAGATCGGCGACGGTGAAGCCTACAGTTCCCGGCGAGACGAGTGTGCCCACTTCAATCTTACGCTGTAATAGTACACCGCTGATCGGCGCGCGCAGAGTCGTATCTTCGAGGGGAATAGTTGCTTCGGTAGTCGTCGCTTCCGCCGCTTTGATGCGGGCGCGCGCCACTTCTATTTCTGCTTTGGCAGTTTCAACTCTCGACTGTGCCGCCGCGGCTTGTGATTTCGCTGCGTCGAGTTTCGCTTGAGCGGCTTCGAACTGCGCGCTGGCGGCGTCGTAATCTGTTTTTGTCAGACTCTGACTGGCAAAAAGCGTCTGCGCGCGTTCCCAATCAAGCTTTGCCTTATTGTACCCAGCCTGCGCTTCGGCCACTTGCATCTTGCTCGCTTCGAGCGCCGACTTTGCTTCGTTGAATCGCGCCTCACTGCCTTCGAGTGATGAACGCGCCTGCGCCACTTGCGCTTTGGCCTGGTCCACTTTGGCGGCGTAATCGGTGGGGCGCACGCGCGCCAGGACCGCGCCTTTTGAAACCACGTCACCTTGCTGCAGGTAACGCCACTGGCCATCTGATCCTTTGACCTGCGGTACGCTTACAACGTAGCCGCCGACCTTGAATGCCAAATCAACCTGCGTGCGCGGCGAGATCGACGCTGAGTATCGCTGGCTGTTTTGTGTCGAGATCGTTTCAACCGGTTTCGCTTTGACTAACTTAAGCGGGCCTTCTTTTGGCTTGCCGGCGCAACCGAGTGAAGCGCTGATGAAGAAGAGAGCGGCAATCAGAAGATAGGAGTTGGGCTTCATTTGTCTTCACCCGTGGCTTTCTCGAACTCGGCTTTCGCGGTCCAGAAACCAAGCAGCGCTTTCTGGTACTGGAAGTTCGCGTCGGCCAGCGACGTCTGCGCCTGCAACACGTCCTTCAACAGCGACGCCTGTACGCGATATCGGTTTGACATGACCGTCACGTTCGCCGCTGCGGCCTCTTGCGCGAGACGCGTGACACGTAATAGCTGAGCGGTCTCTTGCAACTTGCGATACCTGCTGTTGACATCGATAACGATTCGGTTTTCGGTCTCGCGCAGATTGTTTGTGGCCTGTTCGATTGTCCTGTTCTTCGCGGCCAACTCGTGTTTCTTGCGGCCCCAATCGAACACATCCCACTCGACCAGGATGCCGGCGTGCACGATGTTTTTCGGTAGAAAATCAGAGAAGCTGAACGGTGAAAGATAGTTGAAGTTCAGGCTCACGTCGGGAAGGTACTCCGCTCTTTTGGCGCGCCGATCGAATTCCGCCTGCTTGATTCTGGCTCGCGCCTCCGCCAGTTCAGGACGCTGCGCAAGGGCGCGCTCGCGTGCGGCAGCGAGATCGGCGTCGCGTATCACGAATTGCGCGACCTCGAGAGCCGGGCTAACGCCAAATTCAGTTTGCGCCGCGCGCCCGAGCAGGTTGTTGAATTGTTCCTTCTGCGTGGCGAGCTGGTTTTGCAGGGCCAGCAACTCGTATTCGGACTTTGCCAGTTTAGTTTGCACTTCCAGCAGGTCTGGTTTGAGGACGACCTGTTGAGCGAAGTATTCGCCCGTGATGCGGTCGAGTTCGCGATAAAGCTTGATCGTCTCGTTGGCGCTTTCGAACGCGCTCTGCGTTTGCAGGATTCCGTAATAGGCCTGCTTTACATTCTTGACTACATCCTGCTGTTTGGCTCGCAACTGCGCTTGCGAGACTTCCTCGTTCGCCTCGAGCGCCCGAAGGCCGAAGTTGATGCGCCAGAGTTGCGAAAGCGGTTGGCTCACCGAGCCCAACACCAGCGCCGTTGGTTTCGTCGATGAGCTGATGGTGGTGTTCTCACTCGGGATCGGACCAGTGGCCGGAAAGGTGCCCAGCGCGCCGCGATCGACTGTCAGCCTAAATCCAGTCAGCGGTTTTGAAAGCAAAGAATACGTCTTGATCGTTGGAAGGCGATGCGTGCGGAACGCTGCGGCGTTGTCTCTGGCCTTCTCCGCCTCGAGGCTGGCGTTCTGCACTTCGCGATTGCTTTCCAGGGCCAGGCTTACTGCTTTCTCCAGCGTCAATACTTCGCTCGGAGCAGATGTCGGCTGCGTCTGCCCGTCGATTCGGTTGGCGCCCCCACACAAAGTGATCATAACCACGAGTAAAGTGAACACCGCGCGGCATGATCGAACTATCCAGGTCTCTTTGAGACGCGGCAATGAAGAAAACCTCGCAAGAATTACTGGTAGAACGAATGGTCGGCAGCCAGATTCTACTATGATGGCCGAGAATGGACTATAAGTTTTTCAAGTGCGTGTTTCAAGATCGCGGCGCGGTTTGTCCAAGAAAGACGCGGCGCTTGCACTCGAAACACAAAACGCCTATGGCGCCTCAGTCCTAAAAGCTTCGGACCTTTGTCTTAGTATGCACCCTCCCTCCAAAGAAAATCGAAAGAAACTCTGCTATTGACAGACATGGCTAGCCGGCGTAGATTGCGCCTCGTAACTGAAGTATTTCGTTCACGTGCGACTCACAACCGCGTAAGCCTCGCGTCAACGAATTCTCATCAACCAGACAGCTCGCGCAGGCTTCGGCTTGCGGCTGCGGTCCGTCTCAAAGGAACCGCTCATGAAACATACAATTCCCAAACTATTAGGTAGTGGACGGGTTGGTTTGCGCGGAGTGGTGTTGGGCAGTGCGGCATTGTTGCTTCTTGCAGGGGTTGCGCCGCGCGCGCATTCGTGGTTTCGCTTGAACGGTGTAAGTAGAAATGAGACTTCAGCCAGGGCACAAACGCCCGCGAACCCGGTTGCGGTGAACGTGCCGTTGCCAACTCAGAGCCTCGAGGCCGAATACATCACGATCACCTCGCGAGGGTTTGAGCCGTCGGAGATTACTCGCTCCGGCGGTCACTTCTTGTTGGCGGTGGATAACCGCAGTGGCCTTGATGATGTGGCTCTGACTCTCGATCGCTTGGCCGGTGACCGCGTACAACAGCAACGCGTCTCGCGCAGCAGATCAGCGTGGAGGGTGGTCGTCGATCTTCCGCCTGGACGTTATGTGCTGGGCGAGGCAAATCATTCGAGTTGGCGTTGCCAGCTCACGATTACTGCTCGTTAACCGGTGCAGCTCTGTCGTTTTGGAAGAGCTGGTGTTGGTTACTCGCCAGTTTCTTCCTTGGTTTTGACGACTGACTCGCCGAAGAAGGTTCACCATGAACCCACTGACTCCCTTTGCTCTCCAATTTGTTCGCAACGTCATCTTAGCTTCGCTCTTTATCGTTATGCTGATTGCGCTGTTTGCAGCGCGTGCCGGGGCGCAGACGTCGCACTCAACGGACGGCACGACGCCGTTGGGTCTTTCGCCTGGTTCACCCGCCGGCTCATATTCACTCGGTGCTTTTGACAACATCAACCTCTTTAACGGGAACGCTAACATTACGTTTCCGATGTTGCACGTTGGCGGGCGCGGCGGGGCGCAGATGACGATGCTGGCGGCGCTGAACACGAAACACTGGCATGTCGAGGGTTACACTCTCGACGGGTCGACGACGTACCATGCGCAGCCGAACTGGTGGGCGACGCTCACTCCGGGCTACGGTCCCGGCGTGCTTTTGGGTCGTGCCGCGGGCGACCACACGCATCAGTGCACGAGGAATGTCTCTCCGTACGATAATTACTACATCTACTTGCACACACTCACGCGACTGACATTCATCGGGCCTGACGGCACTGAGTATGAGCTGCGGGATCAATCAACCAACGGACAGCCACTGAACTATGTCGCCTGCAACAACAACTTCGTCGGCGCATCGCGCGGCACGGCCTTCACAACGTCTGATGGCAGCTCGATGACTTTCGTTTCAGACTCGACCATCTACGACAACACGGAGATTGATAATGGCGTGGTGCTCCTGCCTTCAGGTTATCTGCTGATGCCCAACGGCACGCGCTATCGAATAGACGGCGGGTTGGTAAGCTGGATCCGCGATCGCAACGGCAATAAGCTGAGCTTCACTTACGACATCAACGCCCGAGTGCAGACAGTGACCGACTCACTCAACCGAGTAGTTACAGTCACCTATGACGTTCAAGATGGAACCTACGGCGGTCTTTACGACAAGATCGTGTTCAGTGGCTCTCAAGGGGCGACGCGTGTCATCCACATCGCGAAGACCGCGCTCGGCAATGCGCTGCGCAATACGCAAGCTGGCGATGTCACAAGCGCGCAGACCGGCACACAGCTCTTTGGCTCGTTTGGCTACTCCGGTACCTACAACCCAACTGTCATCAACGCGATCTATTTGCCGGACAATGACAGCGTCACGCGCAAGTATCAGATTTTTTACAACCCTTACGCAGAAGTCACGCGCATTGTGCTGCCAACTGGCGGCGCGCTTGAGTACGACATGGCGTCAGGTTTAGGGATCATCGGCGCCGAGCCTTATGAGATCTATCGCCGGGTAATCGAGAGACGCACCTACGCGGATGGCTCGACGCTTGAAAGCAAAGAGACATTCAGCGCCACGTACAACGTGGACACCGATGCGCAGCCATGGTATACGACCGTCACCACTGATCATCTTAGTTCATCGGGGACACGGCTGGCGCGCGAGACGCATTACTTTAACGGCAGCGCTGCCGCTTCATTAATCGCCGATCAAGGATCGCCGTATTACTACTATCCAGTCTGGAACGAGGGTCAGGAGTATCAAACCGAAGCTCTTGATGCGAACGGCACCACAGTCCTTCGCCGAACGAACACTAACTACGCGCAGCGCGCCTCCGTTTCGTGGTGGAGCGGTGGTCACGAACCGGCGAATGATCCGCGCGTCACGGACACCACGACCACACTGACTGATGTCAGCCCAAACCTTGTCAGTAAGAAAACGTTCTCTTACGTGCCCGACTCGACCAGCATCGGGTTACACAATAACGTTTCGGACACCTATGAATACGACTTTGGCTCGGGAAGCGCGCCGACTTATCCGACTCGCCATACACACACTGATTATGTAATCACCAATAACAGCGTCAACTATCCAGATCCCGCAAACGGTTCAACCTATACGGCAAGTGACCTTCACCTGCGCGGCCTTGCCAAAGAGCAGAAGGTTTATTCGGTCAACACTTCGACGGGAGCGGAGACACTGGTGGCGGACTCAACGTCAGAGTATGACAACTATGCCAGCAGCAGCCCTCATGCATCACTGGTTCCTCGGTCAAGCATCAGTGGTCTTGATGCTGCGTTCACAACTTCATATCCAACGCGGGAACGTAACGGCAACAACCGCTTACATATTAACCAACGGCTCTGTGCCGGACTGCGGCTCGTCTCCGTCACAGTGCCTGACAGGTTACGCGCAGTACGATATTGCCGGCAATGTGGTGCGAGCAATAGATGCGCGGGGCTATGCCACGGACTTCAATTTCGCCGATTGCTTTGGCGCGCCGAATGGCGAAGCGCACACGAACACGGCACCTTCTGAACTCAGCTCACAAGGTAAGTCGAGTTACGCTTTCGCGACCGCCGTGACGAACGCAAAAAACCAAGTCGTGTACATGCAGTTTGATTATTACCTCGGCCGTCCCGTCGATGCGGAAGACTCGAACGGAACCACTTACAGCGGCTATTCCGACAGCGACCCATTGGACAGACCGACGAAAGTCATTCGCGCTGTCAACGACTCCACCATCAAGAGTCAGAGCACGTTCGCTTACAATGACACTGCACGCACGGTTACCGTAACCAGCGATCAAAGTAGTTATGGCGACAATCTCTTGAAAGGGATGACACTCTATGATGGCTTGGGCCGCGCGACCGAGACTCGCACTTACGAAAACAGCACGCAATACATCGCCGTCCAGCACGTTCCTTTCGGCACGCTGCAAGACCCGGACACTAGCGCCTGGGTAGCCGCAGCGCAATCGTCAAACCCGTTTCGCCCGTTGAGCGAGACACCTGTCTGGACGACAAGTTTTTCCGATGCTCTGGGCCGCACTACTAAAGTACGAACGCCCGACAGCGCGATCGCCCGCACTTCCTACAGTGGAAACAGCGTGACTGTAAGCGACCAGATCAGCAAAGCGAGAAAGAGCGTCAGCGACGCGCTGGGGCGTTTGACTCAAGTTTATGAAGACCCGAGCAGCGCGAACTGGTTAACGAGTTATCAATACGACGCGCTCAACGATCTGACTTCGGTTTCTCAGTATGACTCAGTTTCGCAACACACACAGACGCGCACGTTTGTTTACGATTCACTCAAGCGATTGCTATCCGCGACAAACCCGGAGAGCGGCATGGTTTGCTACGGCACACTCTCGGGTGGACAGTGCCAGGCAAATGGCTACGATGCCAACGGCAATCTCCTTTACAAGACCGACGCGCGCAGCATCACCACCACGCTCGCCTACGACGAGTTGAATCGTCCCACCTCAAAGAGTTATAACGACAGCAATCCCCAAACACCGACGGTCAACTATTTCTACGACGCACAGAGTTTGCCCAGCGGCGCGCCCAGTTTCACGCGCGGTTCTGCCACGGGCCGCCTCGTAGCTGTTACTTACGGCGGCGGCAGCGCCGGAGACTATTTTGCTTACGATGGGCTTGGCCGTAACAACTTGAAGATTCAACAGACGGGTGGCATCAACTATCAAACGAGTGCAGTCTTCAACCGGGCGAGCGCCCCTACGTTGGAGACTTACCCATCAGTCCATACCGTAAACTACAACTACGACGGCGCAGGTCGATTAGGCGACAAGGACTCGACGCATCTTGCTTTTACGGGGACGCTTGGCGACGGGCGTCACGCGCACTTACTCGACCGGCATCACGTACAGCGACTTCGGTTCACTTAGCCAGGAGCAATTTGGCACCTACCCGGCCGTCTACAACAAACTCTTTTACAACTCGCGCGGGCAGTTGTCTGAGATTCGTGAGAGCACGACCGGCGGCGACACGAGTTGGAATCGCGGCGCGATCATCAACCAGTACAGCAACAATTGCTGGGGCATGTGCACGGGCTCTAGCATGACCGACAACAACGGCAATCTGAAGCGGCAGGACATGTACATTCCCGACAACGACCAGGTGTCGAGCTACAAGTCGTGGGTTGATAATTACAGCTACGACAATTTCAACCGCTTGACCCAGGTAAGCGAGGACACGGGGAACAGTTCGTATAATTGGCAACAGGCGTACACAATCGATCGCTGGGGTAATCGCAAAATCGATTACAACAACACTTCGCCAGGCCTTCCCCGTCCGCAGTTCGATGTCGATCCGAACACGAATCGCTTAACAGTGCCCAGCGGTCAGAGCGGCACCATGACCTATGACAACGCCGGCAATCTCACCACCGACTCGTACACCGCCCAGGGAGATCGGAAATACGACGCCGAGAATCGGATGACCCAGGCGTGGGCCAACAGTCAGTGGCAGGTTTATACCTATGACGGCAGTGGCCAGCGCGTGCGACGGAACGTCAACGGAGTAGAGACGTGCCAGGTGTACGGACTGGGCGGCGAGGTGGTAGCGGAATACGTACCGAGTGCTCCCGCGACCATACCCGACAAAGAGTATGGCTATCGCAACGGGCAGTTGCTGGTAACTGCTTCGGCAGTTGATCTTGCTTTGGGCAAGACAGCGACGCAGTCGAGCACGTTCTACATCATGACGGCCAATTTGGCGGTTGATGGCAACACGAATGGCGACTTCTGGGGCGGGATGACGAGCGCCACGGCCGATTATGGCTATCAAGACTGGTGGCAGGTAGATTTAGGGAGCAGCCAGTCGATCGGTGCGATTCAAGTTTGGCCGCGCACGGATTGCTGTCCGGAGCACACGGCCAACTTCTACGTGCTGGTTTCGGACAATGCTTTCACCTCGACTGACCTGAACACGACGCTGAATCAATCAGGCGTGTCGGCGTATTACACCTCAGGCTACGGCGCCACGCCCACAACTGTTAACGTGAATCGCAGCGGTCGCTATGTGCGCGTGCAGCGCAGCGACTCGCAGTATCTCGTTTTGGCGGAAGTGAAGGTGATCGGCTCGACAGCCGACCTGCGCTGGCTGGTGACGGATCAACTCGGTACGCCGCGCATGATCTTTGACAAGATGGGCAGTCTGTCCGCGATGACCCGTCACGACTATCTGCCATTCGGCGAAGAAGTCTACGCCAGCACAGGCCTGCGCACGACGACGCAGGGCTACACAGCGGCGGGTTACGGCGCGGCGGACAAGGCGCGGCAGAAGTTTACCCAAAAAGAACGGGATAACGAAACCGGACTCGACTTTTTCGAAGCGCGTTACTATGCAAGCACGCAGGGAAGGTTCACTAGCCCTGATCCGCTCTACGTTGAGCTAAGGAGATTGATCGATCCACAACAACTCAACATCTACTCCTATACGCGAAACAATCCGCTACGATTCACCGACCCAGACGGATTAGACATAAAGCTGAACTGCGACGAGAAGAAGATATGCGGTGAGGCGGTGCAAGATGGACTGAGCCCCAAATTTGAGACCACGAGTTAAGCTACAGTTTTTTAGGAGGAGGGCGACTGTGGGCTTAACACAAAGAAAGTTTACGCGGGAGTTCAAGCTGGAGGCAATCAGGCAG
>JBGQJU010000098.1:0-21534 GCA_041499185.1 Pyrinomonadaceae bacterium
ATCGGCTCAGTCTCGTTAGTCCTTATCGCAATCAAGCCAGCGACGGCACCGACCCGGGCATAAACCAGGATGCGCTCGAGGCCGCGTTGGGTGGAGCAACACAAACTCCGATGCCCACTCCCACTCCCACCCCGACCCCAACACCGACACCAACGCCAACACCGTCACCGACACCAACACCGACGCCGACACCAACACCGACACCGACGCCATCTCCGCAGGGTCAATACATCATCAGCGGAACTGTTAAGTACAACGATGGCTCGTTAGCTTTGAATGTGATGGTCGATTTACTGAATGCGAATCGTAGTCTCCGCAGCCAAGTGCAATCGCCGGGAACGGGATCGTACAGTTTTTCCGTTCCGGCAGGGACTTACATCGTTAACGTAAATCAGCCCGGCTTTAACTCAAGTCCTTCCGAGATTCAGATTCAAAATGTAAGCGCCAACCTGGTTCTCCCAGTTTTTACGATTGGAGGCGCTAACTATTTCGCGTCAGGTAGTCCGCTTGTGCTTGGGTCTTCCGGTCCCGTGGTGAGATCGCCTAACAGTGTGGGTAGGGCCAGGGACCACGCCAGTACAATCGTCAATGATTTTAGCTGGAACTCAACCGGTTACGCCGGAGCCGCGGGCAACGGCGGATCGGTTCCGGAGGTTGCCTCAGTGGTCGCCGCGGACCTGAGTTCGCTCATAAGTGATATTGAGCAAGCTTACGACGACTTTACGGTCGAAAAGAATCTGTTCGGCAGCAGCGCCGGTACGATCGAGACACAACTGCTTGCTGCGCTCTACTTCACGCGCGCTGATGCTGCGCTGGCTACGAAATCAGGATCATCGCAAAATGTGAAGGCCCACCTTGAGCGGATCATCGGTCACCTGGCAGTGACCGAGGATCTAATGTTCTACGGAAACATAACCGCCGCCACTGCCGGTTTTGCGAACTCGGTGAACGCTCGGACTGACATCGTGATAGGTTCGGCAAGCTCGGGGTACAGTCTTACTTCCGGCTGGTCTGTTGCTCCCGCCAGTCTGGGCTCGGTCTTTGGTAATATCCCGCAATCTCCGCTTAGCGCGCAGGCAACTTTTGCCACACTGTCATCCGGCGGGGAGCTGCCTTACGAACTTGCGGGAGTCAGCGTCTCAATCGGAGGGCAAGCCGTGCAGGCCTTTTACGTCTCGCCTTCGCGCGTCACATTCTTTGTTCCGGCAGATCTGCCAACCGGTCCGGCTGAAGTGATCGTGGCGTCGCAGGATGGCTATGTATCGAAGGGCTCGATCGCCATCACGCCGAATGCGGCGCGGTTAATGACTTCCCTGGACGACGAGACTGGTCCGCTTCTGTTTGTTAACGACGCCAAGCAGACGATGGACGAATTACAAGTCACGACTCCCGAAAACCTTAGCTCGGACAAGCGAACGCGCCTGACAATCTTCGCCGCGGGAATATCCGGCAGCGCGGCCAACACTGACCCGAGCAACGACGTCTCCGTGGGAGGTAAGGTGATTCCGAATGTCGCGGAGTCAGTCGTCGTCGAGGCTCATACGCCGGACGGGCGCATCTACAGATTGCCGGTTGAATTTGCCGGAGCGCAGGGTGGCGTTCCCGGACTGGACCAGATCAACGTAGTGCTGATACCTGAACTCCAGGGGGCGGGCGCCGTTGATTTGACGCTCATCGTCAATGGCCAACGCAGCAACGCTCCGACGATCGTTGTTCAATGAGGATAGGACTTGTTCTCGATGATCGGGCGTGAACGCCTCAAATCTCTCGACCGGCCTCAAAGGAAATCAGCAGGCTTTAGTTATCTAACTCAGAAGAGGGTAACGATTGCTCGTCGAAAACCGTTCGTTTGCGAACGCAAGCTGGACAGCTTCCGTTAGCCCGACAAGGATTTTGGATTGTCATTGAAGGGTACTTGATATAAGCTTTCGCGAGCGTGACCCAGGAAGATCGAAAATGGCCGCGCGCTGGTTTCCGGAGGGAAATTGCCCTTTTCCTTTGGAAATGTTCCAGGGAATTAACCTAATGAGTGTCCCCGCCCTTAAGCATTTCTGGCGAGTCCTGGCTATTTCTGCCGCCCTGGTCTTTGCCTATGGCACCGTGCTCCGGAAGCTCGGCATTGACTGGTGGACCGATGCGAACTATTCGCACGGGCTGCTCATTCCTTTCATAATCGGCTACATCCTGTGGATCAATCGGCAGCGCTTTAGTCGAGAACCGGCGAGCCCGTCCGTCATTTGGGGCGGCGCGGTCGTGCTGGTCGCGTTGTTTGCTCTCTGGGCCGGAACCGCGGGCGCCGAGCTGTATACACAACGCCTGTCGCTGGTGGTGATGCTGGCGGGAGTCGTGGTTTACTTTTGGGGATTTCGCCTGTTGCGCTTGACTCTGATTCCGCTGGTGCTCCTGTTTCTGGCGATTCCGATTCCGGTAATCGTCTTCAACAAGATTGCTTTCCCTTTGCAGATCTTCGCGTCGCAATGCGCGGTTTGGTCGATGAGGCTTTTAAATATCACAGTGCTGCGGCAGGGGAACGTGATCGAGTTGTTGCCCCGCGGCGCGAGCGAAACGAAAAAGCTGGAGGTGGTCGAAGCCTGCAGCGGCATTCGCTCGCTCATGACCTTGATCACGCTCGCTGTGATGTTCGCTTATTTGACTTATCCGGTTCGCCGAGGCCGCGGTGGTTCAGGCGGCGAGGAAACAAAATCGCGTGGCGGCTTCTGGCAATGGCTTTCAAGTTTCGGTTTTTGGAGGTCCGCAATTCTGATTGGGTCGGCGGTGCCAATTGCTATTTTGACGAATGCGCTGAGAGTCAGCGGTACTGGCGTGCTGGCCCATTATTACGGCACCGGCGTGGCGGATGGTTTCTTCCATTCGTTCTCAGGTTGGGTGATCTACATTTCCGCAGCGCTGCTATTGTTTGCCGTTGCCTGGGTCGTCGATCGGTTTCGACGCGCGACCCCAAAAAGAATCCGTGGCGATCGCGTGATGGACGGAGCAGACACGACGTCAGTCAGCTCGATGCCCACTGGATCAAAAGCGATTCCGGTGGAGGAAGCAGAGTAGAGCATGTTGAATATCCGCAACAACTCCTGGCGCTTTGGCATTCTGCTGGCGGCGATTCTGCTGGGCGGGATCGTTGTAAACGCCTGGGAGTATTTCGACGAAGCGCACGTGGACCGCAAGGCCTTGAAAGATTTTCCGCAACAGCTTGGCGCGTGGCGGCAGTTCGGCGGCGATGAGCGCTTCGATGCAGCCACGGAAACAGTGCTCCGGGCGGACGACTACGTTATGCGAAACTACCAGACGAGCGATGGGCGGGTGGCGTCGTTCTACGTTGGGTATTACGCAACGCAGCGCAATGGCGCGACCTATCACAGTCCGTTGAACTGTTTACCCGGATCGGGTTGGACCATGACCGATCCGGCAAAGATAACCATCAAGCCGAAAGACGGCAGAGGGGCGTTTGAGGCCAACCGTTATTTGATTCAGAACGGCAACCAAAAACAGTTGTTGGTTTACTGGTACCAGGGCCGTGGTCGCGCTGTTGCCAGCGAGTATTGGGGCAAGATTTACACTGTGTGGGACAGTCTGCGGCGGCGACGATCGGACGGGGCAATGGTGCGCTTGACCGTACCGGTCGGCAAATCGGAATCGGCGGCGCTTGAGGCAGCCGCAGATTTCGCCGCAAATCTCTCGCCGGTGCTTCCCGGTTTTGTTCCGGACTAGGAGGCTTTATTTAGGAATTCGAATGGAATTCGCCTTATTGTTAGTGTGTCTTACTCTTTGTGATCAGCAGGCGTTGCCCGCCGATAATCACCGAAAGGACAGAGTAAGAATCAAATTCGAGCGGAGTTAAAAATAGCATGAAAATTAACGAGTGCCGAGGTTATCTTTATCCTACGCTGCTCATGCTTTCGCTGGCAGCGCTGCTGTCACTGAGTGCTTGCACCAGTCCAGAGAAAGCCAAGGCCGAGCATCTTAGTCGGGGCGAAGCCTTCCTGAAAGCCGAAAAGTTTCAGGAAGCCTCGATTGAATTCCGCAACGCAATACAGATTGACGATAAGTTTGCGCCCGCGCATTGGGGTCTCGCGCGAGCCTACGAGGGTTTGCAGCGTTTTCAGGAAGCGTTCGATGAACTGAGACTCACCATCAAGCTGGATCCAAAGAACCTCGACGCTCGAATAAGGCTCGGCAACTATTACATGGCGAACGCGCCCAGGTACCCCGAAGCGCTGCCCGAGGCTGAACAGCTCGCCAAAGACATCCTGGCGAAGGATCCAAATAATATTGAAGGCCACATCCTGATGGGCAGTGTCTTGTTTGCGCAGCAGCAGCGAGACAAAGCCTTTGCGGAATTGAATCACGCCGTCGAGCTGGATCCGAAACGCGTCGAGTCGTACTTGGCCCTCGCGCGGTTCTACGTCGCCACCAACGATCAGGCCAAAGCCGAAGAGACATTCAAGCGCGCAATCTCGCTAAACAACTCTTCGGCGCTGGCCCACACCGAATATGGAAAGTTCCTGGTCCAGTCGAATCGTTCCAACGACGCCGAGATGGAGTTGAAGAAGGCGGTCGAGGTTGAGCCGAGCAATCGCAACTCCCGTTGGGTTCTGGCCAGCTACTATCTGGTGAGCAGGCAAATTGACAAGGCTGAGGAAGCCTACAAAGCGCTTGCCGAACTCGATAAAGACAAGGCCGAAGGCCGCGCAGTGCTCGCCGACTTCTATTCCGCTGTGAATAGGCTTGACGAGGCAATCAAGATCTATCAGGAGATTCTCGCAAAGTCGCCAGAGTACACGCCGGGCCGCTATCGTTTGGGCGAGATCATGCTCATGCGTGGCGACACTAAGGGCGCCACGGCCCAGATTGACGAACTCCTGAAGAAAGATAAAAACGATCGGCAGGCTCTCTTGCTCCGCGCCCGCTTGCGCGCCCAAAGCGGGCAAACTAACGAACTCAAGGCGGCAATCGAAGATCTAAAGGAAGTTCTAAAACAGGAACCAAACTCCCGCGCCGCTCTCTACTTCCTGGCGCAGGCGAATTTCAGCCTGGGATTGGTTGATCAGGCCCGAGCCTTCGCGGGAGATCTGGAAAGAAATTATCCTGATTATCTGCCGGCGAAATTGATCCAGGTGCAGATCAGTTTGGCCGCGGGCGATCCTAAGAGCGCGTTGCGACTTTCTTCGGATTTGCTTGATCGTTTGGGCAAGTCTGGGCCCGATCGCGAGACGTCGCCGCAGATGCTGGACGGCCTTAGGGCAAAAGCGCACATGGCTCGCGGCACCGCTGAGATACAGCTCGGAGATGTGAAGGCAGCGCGCCAGGATTTCACGGACGCGAGTACGATCGCACCGAATGACGCGGACGCGTACGTTAACCTCGCGGTTGTGTCGCTGGTCGAGAACAAGCCCGATGAGGCCATCGTTTCCTATGAGAAAGCATTGTCTATCGATCCGGTGAATTTCAACGCGCTAAGCGGCCTGATCGACCTGTACATCAAACGCAAACAGATTGACAAAGCGTACGCCCGTGTCGATCAGGCGCTCGGCTCGTATCCGAACAACCCCTCGCTGCATTTTCTCAAGGCGCACATCTATGGGATTGAACAGAACGCGAAGGGCGCTGAAGCAGAGTTGAGCAAGACCCTGGAACTCGATCCCAACTACGTGGCGGCCCGTTCGTCGCTTGGCGCTCTGTTCGTGAATACGAAACAGGAAGAGCGCGCGATTGGCGAGTATCGAAAGATTCTGGAGCTGAGACCCGATAACGCGACTGCTTATACTTTGATCGGAATGCTGGAAGACGCGCGAAAGAATTATGAGGCTGCGGCCGAGAATTATCGCAAAGCATTACAGGCGGATCAGAATGCAATGATAGCGGCGAACAATCTCGCCTGGCTCTACGCGGTCCAGGGAAAGGGCAACCTCGACGAAGCAGTCCGTTTGGCCCAGAGCGTGGTCCAGAAGAATCCAAACACACCCGGCTTCGTGGACACTCTCGGTTGGGTTTATTACAAGAAGGGATTGTACGCGGCCGCTGTCGAGCAACTGCAGAAGGCAGTTTCGCTGGACGAAGCGGCAGCGAAGAAAAAGAACGAGAGCCCGAGCCCAACCTTTCATTATCATCTTGGTGTGGCCTTCGCGGCCAAGGGTGACAAGGCGGCGGGTAAACGTGAGATCGAACAAGCATTGCGCCTGGGCGAGAAAGTGCCGTTTGCGGACGCAGACGACGCGCGCAAGGCTTTGGCAACGCTTTAGGGAGTTTTTGCAGGGGCGGACCCAGGCGTCCGTCCGGATAGACCAGGGCGGACACACAGGCCCGCCCCTACAAAGTTAGACAATAGGAGTGCGGTATGAGTGTTGAGTTTCGACAGCGGACTCCGGGCGAATATTTCAAGATTGCCTGGAAGCGCAAGTGGTTGATTATCCTTCCGGCCATCGCGGTGGCGACCGCCGTCGCCTGGGTGGTCTATCGGCTGCCCGACGTATACGAGTCATCGACGCTGATCGTGGTTAAGCCTTCGACTTTGCCCACTAACGTCGTGCCGCAATTGTCCGACGATAATCTTACTCGACAGTTGACCAGCATTGCTCAGGTTGTTACCAGCCGCAGCTCGCTCGAGCCGCTGATGGTCAAGTACGACCTCTATCGAGTCGAGCGACAGCGCGGCGAGCCGATGGAATCGATGATCGACATGATGCGCCTCAGCATCAAAGTCGAGGTCAACACCAGTCGTAACGATATTACCAACGGATTCAACATAACTTTTCACGGCCGCGACCCGAAATCGACGCAGGCGGTGACCGCCGAGTTGGCGAGCAAGTACATCGACGAGCAAACAAAGAACCAGATCAGCGCCGGCGCCTCGGCAAAACAATTCATCGATACGCAGGTCAAACAAGTGGCGGAAGAACTGAAAGCGATTGACGACAGACGTCTGGAGTACACGCAAAAAAACATCGGCAATCTACCGTCCGAAGGCACGTCCCTCCTGGGACAGTTGAACGGTTTGCGCGAGCAGCAGAAAGGTTACCTCATCGAAGTGGGACGGCTTCAGGATCAGCGCTCATCTCTCTCTAAGGACCTGACCTTGATGAAGCAGCTTACGCAGCAAATGATCGACGACCTGTCAAAGAACATCACCGATCCGAAAACGACAATGGCCTGGGCGCAGCTCGCGAATCGGAAGGCTGACTTGGAAGCTCAGTTGGTGCGGCTGAAGCAGGAATACAGGGAAAAACATCCAGACGTAATTTCAAAACAAGCCGAACTTGACTCTATCAAAAAGACAATGGACGAGATGGTCGCTGAATGGAAAGATAAAATTGAAGTGGAAAAAAAGAAGCTGCAGAATCGGCCGGATGTCAGTGCGGCAAGAATTGAATCCGACATCAAGAAAATCGACGGAGAAATCAAACGCCAGCAAGATCAACTTGAAGCGAACGAAAAACAGATTGCCGAATTAACTAGGCGTATCAATAGTGTCCCCGGAGCAGAGATTGCCTTGGGTCAACTCGATCGCGAATATCAAACGAAAAAGGCGAATTACGATTCGCTTTTGGCGCAGCAGCAAAAAATATCCTTGAGCGCTGAGGCGACCAGCCAGCAGCAGGGCGAAGGGATTCAGGTCATCGATCCGGCCAATCTTCCCGCGCGACCGGTTGCGCCCAAGCGCTTGATTCTTTCCGGACTCGGTCTGGGGCTTGGTCTGGGCCTTGGAATCTTGCTGGCCGGCATTTTTGAGATCCCGAAGTTGTTCACGATTCAGACTACCGACGACGCCACGCACTATACGGGTCTTCCGGTGCTGGTTTCAGTTCCCGAGTTGATGACTCCCAAAGAAGCGCGCGCGCGTCCGCTGCGTCGAAGGCTGCTGCTGGTGGCCGGAATCCTGCTGACAGTCATTAGCATTCCAGGGCTTGCGGTGATTCTGAAGGCCACGCATTTCTTCGAGCGCTTTGTTACTTAAAGGAAGCACTTGACTGGTTTGCCCCAAAGCCCGGTCACTTCCGAAACTTGGAGGTTCAAGCACAGTGTACGCAGAATTTTACGGGTTGAGAGAGTTGCCATTCGCGCTGACGCCCGATCCGCGCTTCATTTATTTCACGCCGTCGCACACGGAAGTGATGGCCAACCTGCACTACGGCATCGAGAGCGGCAAAGGCCTGATCGTCGTGACGGGAGAGGTCGGCACCGGCAAGACCACCATCCTGCGCTGGATGATGCAGCGGCTGGATCGCACGGTCCTGGTTGCCTACATCTTTAATCCGCGTCTGTCAGTGGCAGAGTTCTACCAGCATGTAGCCACTCTGCTCGACGTGCAGAAGTGGGAAACGAAGTCGGAATTGTTGATGGAGTTGGGTAAGGCTCTGGAGTCGCGTCACTCGCGTGGATTACGGACTGTGCTGATCATCGACGAGGCGCAGGGTCTGTCAACTCACGTGCTGGAAGAGATCCGGCTGCTGTCGAACTTTGAGTCTGATACGGCCAAACAGTTGCAGATTGTTTTGACCGGACAACCAGAGCTGCGCGAGATCCTCAACCGCGCCGAGTTGCGACAACTCAAACAGCGCGTGGCCTTGCGTTGCGTGATCAGGCCACTGCCCAATGTTGAAGAGACTGATCGTTATGTCACTTCAAGGCTTCTGGTTGCCGGAGCGGAGCGCACGGACGTTTTTTCTCCCGGAGCAATCGACTACGTCTTTCGTTGTTCCGAGGGCATTCCGCGCAACGTTAATAACCTGTGCGATAACGCTCTGCTATCCGGCTATGCCGCTGGCGAAACGACAATCAGCCGAACCACCATTGAAGAAGTTGCAGAAACCTTCGACATGCTGCCGCGTGCGGACCGAGGCATGCAGCCTGGGGAAGAACGTGAAGGGCCGGCCCGCATCTTTTCATCGGCTGGTCGCGCGGAATTGTGGGCTGCCGGAACAAACGCGCCCGAAGCAGAGCCTGAGACTGTTTCACCGGTCCCGCTCGACGGGGGCTAGAACACCAGCCGACTGCTCTTCGGCCGATGTTCCTTTCGGATCGTCGGCGGAGTTTCTCGGAAGGAGATCTGATGGGTAGAGTTTACGATGCATTAAAACGCGCCGCCGCCCAGAAGAGCGACGACAAACAGAGAAAACCTGATCATTCAAAGCGCCGCAGTGGCAGCGCCGGCAGCAGTCTGCTTCCGGCAGCAAGAGAGATTGAAGAGCAGCTAATCAGCGGGTCTTCGATCCTTGCGCCACCCAGTGCGGGGCACAGTTCAGCGTCCACTGCGCACACTGCGAATGCGCCCGACGGGTCGGCACTCCCCGGCGGAATCGCTTCGCGTGCTGCTGGGGCAACTTTGGACGCTGCCGGCGCGGCGCGCGCCGCGGATTTCATTTCTTATGATGTTTCCGCGGCGCGCGTCGAGCCTCACCTCGTCGCGATCACGCAGCCACGCTCCGCTTACTGCGAACAGTTTCGCTCGTTGCGCACCCGCGTACTTCAAGCCGGTGAGCACCAGCAGATGCGCGCGTTAGTCGTTACCAGCTCGGGCGTCGGCGAAGGCAAAACGCTGACTGCATTGAACCTCGCCTGGTTGCTCGCTCAGACCGAAGGAGTGCGGGCCCTAATCATCGATAGCGATCTTCGCCAGCCCTGTGCAACTGATTATCTGGGCATCGATCTGCCGGTTGGACTTTCCGAGGTGCTCGGCGGCGATCTTGCACTTGAAGACGCCATCGTTCGTCTCCAGCCCGCCGGCCTTTATCTCCTGCCCGGAGGAAAAGCGCGGGACGATGTTGCCGAGTTGCTTTCTGGCCCGACTTACGGCCGCGTGCTTAAGGAAGCACGTCGACTTTTTGATTACGTTATCATTGACGCTCCACCGCTGGGCATCTTCACCGACGCGAATGTACTGATTAACCGGGCCGATGGCGCGCTGCTTGTCGTGCGCGCCGGCAAGACTCGCTATGCAGCGATAGACCGGCTCCTGGATCAGCTTCCGCGTGAACGAATGCTCGGGGTGGTTTTGAATCGCGTGGACGAAGAATTTGACCCGAACGCGTATTACTATCAGCATCGTTACTACAACCGCGAGCGAGGACTGCTCGAGGAAGGATCAAAAAGGGCCTTGAAAAACAGAGAAGAGGAGGTCGCCGTAGTTAGTTGAGATCTTCCCGCTTTAATACGCGCACAGGCGTGCTACTTCTCGCTGAAGCAACAGTGATGTTCGGCGCGATAGTGGGAGCTGTGTATCTCAGGCTGGGATCCGGCGAGGCTCAGAACGAGCTGATCCTGCGGCAGGGCTACTTGAAAGCGGGACTGGCAACTGCTTTCTGCCTCACCGCCTTCTATTTTTATGACCTCTACGATTTTCTAGTTATGCACGATCGTCGCGAGCTTGTGCTGCGGCTCGTGCAGGCGCTTGGTCTTGCCTGGGTGGCGCTGGCGATTGTCTTCTACGCTTTTCCGCATCTGATGCTGGGGCGGGGTATTTCGTTGATTGCTCTGCCGCTGGCGCTGGGACTGATGGTTGCCTGGCGAGTTTCGATCCACTGGTTCCTGGGCCACCCGCAGATCGGAGAGCGCATCCTGGTTGTGGGCGCGGGCGGGAATGCGGTCGAAGTAGCGCGCGAGGTTCTGGATCGACCCGATGCGGGTTACCGCATCGTCGGCTTTGTCGATGTTGGACCAGAGCTTGTCGGCCAGAGTTTGTTGAATCCGCGGGTGATTGGCGTGACTGACGATCTTGATGCGATCGTCAAGCGCGAGGACATCGATCGAATTGTGGTGGCCATGGGCGAGCGACGAGGGCAGTTTCCTACCGACAAATTGCTGCATCTCAGCCTGGCCGGCGGCGTCTCGATCGAAGAAGGCGCGTCATTCTACGAGCGGCTGACGGGTCGCGTATCCCTGGACATGATCCGTCCCTCGTGGCTGATCTTTTCCGGCCGCGGCCGACAGGCTCGCATCGCTGGTTTGTTTCGTAACGGAATGCATCGCTTCGTCGCGCTGATCGGAGCAATTCTTTCGCTGCCGATTGCGCTTGTTACCGCAATTCTGATCAAGCTCGATTCGCCGGGCCCGGTGCTTTATAAACAGGAACGAGTCGGCAAGAACGGCCGCCCGTTTGTGTTGATGAAATTTCGCTCGATGGGTGTCGATGCCGAGAAGGAAGGGCCGGTTTGGGCCACCAGCGGCGATGACCGCGCGACGCGCGTCGGGCGCGTCATTCGCAAGATACGAGTCGACGAGATTCCGCAGTTCTGGAATATTCTGCGCGGTGAGATGAGCTTCGTTGGACCGCGTCCGGAACGCCAGCACTTCGTCTCCCAACTGGCGCAAGAGATTCCTTACTACGAACAACGTCACTTGATCGCGCCGGGGCTGACGGGTTGGGCGCAGATCAAATACCCTTATGGAGCTTCAATAGAAGACGCGCGGCAAAAGCTGCAGTACGACCTCTATTACATCAAGAACCAGAGTTTGATTCTCGACGCGATCATTCTGTTTGAAACGATCAAGATTATTCTTTTCGGTCGCGGCGCTCATTAGTGCGCCGTGGTGGGCCAGTTTCTGGAGGTTTGAAAATGAGTTCAGTAAACAAGATTAAGACGCTCGCCTTGACGACGGCGATTACCCTGGCTTCGGTCGCGGGTTTGCCGCGGGTTGTCTCAGGCCAGGATCCGCAAAACCCGCCCGCCAAAACCGACGGCCAGAGTCCCGCCTCGAAAAAAAGGCCGCGCACCACTGACAAGAAGCCGGCAACGCCCAAACCAACCGGCGACGGCGTGCAGCCTGACCAGGCTAAACCGACTCCGTCTGATGTGCCGCAGGATACGCAGGCAAATCGGCAGGAGCAGGTCTCAGAAGAGAACGCAGTCGTTCCCTACTACAACAACTTCTTCAGCACTTACCACCTTGGTCCAGAAGACGTGATCTCCGTGACCGTGTTCGGCCAGGATCGTTACTCGCGATCCGGGATTATCATACCGCCGAGCGGCAGGATTTCACTCGCACTGATCCCGGGTGGGCTATTCGTTAACGGCAAAACCACTGACGAAGTGGAAGCGCTGATCAAGAAGCGTTACGACGAATACATCATCGATCCTCAGGTGACAGTCTCGCTCGATAAAGCTTCATCCTACCGCTATAGCATCATCGGCGATGTCACGCAGCCCGGAATCAAACTGATGAGTCGTCGCCTGACGGTCACCGAGGCGATCAACGAAGCGGGCGGCGTGCTGCAGACCGGTAACAAGAGCGGAGTCGTTGTGCTGCGCAGGCAGGCGAACGGTATCCTCGCTCCAATTCCAGTAGACGTGGCGAAAATCTACAAGGGTCAAGCGCCTGATTCGACTTATCTGATTCCAGGTGATCAGATTATTGTGCCGGGCAACAAATTAAAGACCTTCCAAAAGATCATGTCTTTTGTCCAGGTAATCGGCTTCGCGCGTATATTCGCCGGCCTATAGAGCGGGAGGCAGGGAGCAGGAGGCCTTGTCGTTCCAATTTGGTATTAAGAAATGACCCAATCGAGCCCACAGCATGACGATAGCAGCCTGCCGTCGGCCTCTTGCCCCCTGCCGTCTGCCCCCTGCCGCCTGCTTACCGCCGTCTGCCTATTGCTTGCCTTGTGCATTCACGCCTCTGCCGCCAGTCGCTGGACCCGCCAGTCATCGGGAACGATGGCCTGGTTGCACTCAGTTTTTTTCCTGAACCAGAACAAAGGATGGGCAGTGGGAAGCAAGGGCGCGTTTCTCACGACCGTCGATGGTGGAAAGAGCTGGCAGCTCAAAACTAAACCGACTGAAGGTGCTTTGCGCGATGTCTATTTCGCCGACGATCAGAATGGCTGGCTGGTTTGCGAGAAGAATGTCTACGAACTAAAAACGAACGACGAGCCAATCGCGTATTTGATGAACACCAGCGACGGCGGCTCAACCTGGAAACGAGTAAACATTCCCGACGCTGACGTAAACACTCGCCTCGTGCGGGCTGTTTTTACCCGCCGCCGGCGCGGCTGGGTTTTTGGAGAAGGTGGGGCGCTTTTCGCGACCCGCGATGGGGGCGAGACCTGGATCCGTTTACAAATTCCCACACGACATCTTTTGTTAGGGGGTACCTTCATCGATGACGACCGCGGCTGGTTGGTGGGCGCAGGCGCCACGATTCTCGAGACTTCCGACGGAGGCGACACGTGGCATCTGTCGAGATTGACTGATGCCGAAGGCGTTCGCTTCACGGCCACATCCTTCGTTGACAATCGTGTGGGCTGGGCCGTTGGCAGTGGCGGCGAGATTCTTCGAACCGTTAATGGTGGCCGCACGTGGGCGGCACAAACCTCCGGCGTGGCAGTCGATTTGCTCGACGTAAAGTTCCTCAACGCACTCGAAGGCTGGGCGACCGGAAACGAGGGAAAGGTGATTCACACGTCTGATGGAGGTTTGCAGTGGACCGTCGAGCCGAGTGGGACGACGCACCCGTTGGAGCGGGTCTTCTTCACGGATCGCGAGCACGGATGGGCCGTAGGTTTTGGTGGCACAATCATCGCTTACACACGAACGGACGCCAGCTTAAGACAGTGATGCCCGAATTAATTCACCTGCCCAAAGCCTTATAGCCTTACGCGGGATTTCCAGTCGCCTCAATTCTCAAAAAAGAAGTCAATCTCTGGCTGCGAGATAGTTGTGGCTCATCGACTATCTCGATAATAGTTTCAAAATAGAGTTGTGACCTGAGAAAGAGTTGACATGAGATCTCGCTCGGTGTAGAAGTGGACCAGAGATTCAGATTCGTTCTACCAATTCTGCTTGTGAATCAACCGTTCCTTTGAAGGAGGACTACGATGAAGAAGTATCTCCCATTTGCTATTGGTTTGATTATCGCGCTCGCGTCTATCTCTTTTGGCCAAGAGGCTACAAAGCCTGCGGCTTCGCCTTCGCCAAAGCCAAAACCGGCGATGAGCAAGGCCCAGATTCAAAGAAGTCTGATAACCACCGAGAAGAAGTTTTGGGAAGCCTGGAAAAACAAGGACACCAAGTTTTTCAAAGCAGGTCTTGCGACGGACTCAGTAATGATCGGCGAGAATGGCGTCGAAGGGAAAACTGCCATTCTCAAGGACATTGCTGATATGAGTTGCGATGTGAAGTCGTACGAGCTAAGTGATTTCAAACTCACCTGGATCAACTCAGGCTCCGCACTGCTCACTTACAAAGGCAAGGCCGAAGGGACGTGCGGCGGAACAGCGATACCGACTGTCTGGGCCAGTAGCGTTTACGTGAATCGCGGCGGCAAGTGGTATGCGGTAAGCCATCAGGAGACGCCGGCCAAATAGTTCGCAACCGAAGTGAGCGCAATCGGCTCAGTTAGGAATGTATGGTTGCGAGGCCAAGGAAACGAACAGGCGCCGCGAGGAGCGACCGGTCGCTCCTTGCGGCGCCTGTTATTGAACGCGGAATTCGCAGCGAACCATGAATATGCCGTGCCTGCGGCGCTCGAGACCGCGCATCGCTTTCGATCATGCGATGCCGGTGCGCGCCTCTTGCGGCCTTGCTTATTCAGTCGTCTTTGCTTCAGTCAGCTTCGTCACCTTGAGGGTGTCGCCTTCGAGCGTGCCTTCGACGGCCACCATCAGCCCGTTCTTGGTCTCGGTGTCTTTCAATAAACTTTCTGCGCTGTCGTTGCCGGCCTTGTCGAGCTTGTAGAGCTTTCCGTCAGCAAAGACGGCGTAGCCACTGCCCTCGCAATTCGGCATCCGCGCGCACGAGGTTGAGTGCGTCTTCACTCGCGTGGCAATGTCTTTGGCAGAACTGGCGCACGCGTTGTCGATCAAGTAGCCGCTAATCTTGACGGACTTGTCTCCCTGCGCGTAAAGCACAAAAGCAAACGCCAGGATGATTGCAAACGCAAATAGTTTCCGAGTCATGGTCAATAGCTCCTCTGGTTTTGTCAGAACCGCCTGCGGTAGCGGGCGGTTAAATGGTCTTCGCCGCAACTAGTCGCCGGAAGTTCAACCGCCCGCTACCGCAGGCGGTTCTGACTCCGGCTCCTCGTGTTTTCGTTCGGGTCGCAAGTGCGGGAATAGTATCACGTCGCGAATTGATTGTCTGTTTGTGAGCAGCATGACAAAGCGATCAATGCCGATTCCAATGCCCGCCGCGGGCGGCATGCCATACGACAGCGCGCGAATGTAGTCTTCGTCCATCACCATCGCCTCTTCATCACCACGCTCACGCTGTTGTGTTTGCTCCATGAAGCGCTGGAATTGCTCTTCCGGATCGTTTAATTCCGAGAAGCCGTTGGCGCATTCCATGCCGGCGATGAAGAGTTCAAAGCGTTCAGCGGTTGTTGGATCTGCCGGAGAGGCCTTCGAAAGCGGAGAGATAGCCTTGGGAAAGTCAGTTATGAATGTTGGATGAACAAGCTTTCTTTCGGCAAATCGCTCAAAAATAAAGGCAATCTGCCCAGCGGTCTCTGTTTCACTAAGATTTGACGGATGTGGTGAGAGAACTGCCTTATGATTCTGCCATTCCTTTCTGAAGTAATCTAGCCTCACTTTAAGCTTGGCTTTCTTCCTTTTTACCTGCGCTTCTTCACGATCGTATCCGGCGCGCTTCCATACGTCTTCCCCGATCTCTTCCTTTCTTAAAGGAGGTATTTCTAGATCAAAGTAGGCCATTTGGCGTACCCTAGATAAGTATTCAAACAATTGATTGATGAGAGAAACATCTCCCAACCAACTGAAGTCTTTAAATGCTTGATCGTCCTGATCGAGTATCTCTTCAAAAACTTCAATGGGCCAATAATCAATAATTGCCTTCTTCATACTTGTTCTCAGGAACGGCTCTGAGAAGTCAACGCATCGCTCGCCGAACTTCACTTGCGGGCTACCCAACGTCTTGAACACCGTTACTCGCAAAAGCTGCTCGCAGAAATCCATCATCGCGTTCACGTCGGCATAGGCCCAGTAAAACTCCAGCATCGTGAATTCGGGATTGTGTTGCCGGTCGATTCCTTCGTTGCGAAAGTTGCGGTTTAGCTCGTACACCTTTTCAAATCCGCCAACGAGCAGACGTTTCAGATAGAGTTCAGGCGCAATACGCGCGTACAAATCAATATCGAGCGCGTTGTGATGCGTCTTGAATGGTCGCGCCGCGGCGCCTGTGGCCAGCGGCGTCAGCATCGGCGTCTCGACTTCGATGTAACCGTGATCTTCGAGAATGCGACGCATCTCGCGGATTACCTCCGAGCGTCGCTCAAACACTTCGCGCGGTGTCAGCTCACCTTCTTCACGTTCGAGCTTCAAACTGCCGGCGATCAGGTCGGCGTAGCGCTGGCGCTGCCGAATTTCCGGATCGTGTATGCCGTGCATCTTGTCGGGCAAGGGCAGCAGCGCCTTGGCCAGGAACTGCAACTGCTGCACGTGAACCGAAAGCTCACCGGTCTTCGTGACGAACAGGTAACCTTCGACGCCGATGAAGTCGCCATGATCGAGCAGTCCGAATAGCTCCCAGCCTTTACCTTCATCCTCAATCAGCGCGCGCGTATCGTTGTTTACAGCCTTCACGTCAGTCCTGCGCACATAAACCTGCAAGCGCGAAACACCGTCCGAGAGGTGCACAAACGCCGCCTTGCCCATCACCCGCGGCGGCGAAGCAATGCGCCCGGCGAGACGAACCGCGATCTTATTCAACTGCTGGTTTGCCAGCTCGATCTCTTCTGCGATGGGGCGGCCGCCCTCCGGCGCCATTGGCTCGAACGCGCGAAACTTCTCGAAGACTGAGGTGATGGTGTCCTCGTGCCCGGACTCAACGATCTGGCTACGTTCGAATTTGTTCGGATAGACGTTGCCGACCAACGCCCGCAGAGCTTCCAGGTGCTCGCTGCGCGCGCGTGTTTGATCGTTTTGTTCGATGAATGGTATGGCCAACTCTTCTCCAACCGATAAAGGGCGAATTATAGAGAGCGAGGCGAACGAGAGCAAATTTCTCTCGCCGTAGTGGCCGCTTGACCGACGTGCTAGATTCTTCGGCGAGATGATTGGCAAGATTTTTTCTCGCGAGGAACTGCTAGCAGAACGCGCGCTTTTGCGTGTGGCGGGGAAGCGCCTGGTCTTCACCAACGGTGTGTTCGACCTCTTGCACGTGGGCCACGTCCGTTATCTCGCACGGGCGCGGGCGCTCGGCGATGTGCTGGTCGTAGCAATCAACAGCGATCGCACAGTGCGCGAGCTGAAGGGTGATGGGCGGCCAATAATAGATGAGAACGAGCGCGCGGAGATTCTGGCAGCATTGCGGCAGGTGACTTACGTTACCGTCTTTGACGACGTTTCGCCGCGCTCGCTGATTGCCGCGCTTTTGCCTGACGTTCTGGTCAAGGGCGGCGACTACGGGCTTGATGAGATTCACGGGCGCGAAGAGGTTGAGGCCGCTGGTGGGAAGGTCGTTTCGCTGCCATTCATTGAAGGCGCGTCAACGAGCAAGATCATTGAAAGAATGAAGCAACGCAGTTGAGTCGCCCTTACGAGCCCTTCCCTAACGGTCGGGCTATTGCCCCGGCTACAACTTCTCTTCGTCAAACTGCCAGCAACTGAGTTGCCAGTCGTGCGCTTCAATCGCCACCGCGCCGGCATAACCCGAGCCAACCTCGATTGTCTGCAGCGACCAGCGCGGCGCTTCGTGTTCATCCCAACACGTCCGCAAGAGCGCCGCGGGTTCAGCCGGAGCCAGCGTCACGTCAAATTGATCGAGGGCAAGTGACAGGCCAACACCCTTGGCTTTGATAAAGGCTTCTTTGCGTGTCCAGCAATTGAAGAAAGCTTCATGTCGCGCTTGCGCGGGAAGTTTGTCCAGGCGCGCGACCTCAGTGGCGGAGAAGAATCGCCGCGCGATGTCGTCACCGGTGAACTCCGGCCGGATGTGTTCGAGGTCTACGCCGATCTCACCAACGAGCGTGAAGGCATAGAGGGCGAGCCCGCCCGAATGCGCCAGATTGAACTTCAGTTGCTGGTCCGGTGTGATTGCAGACGCGATTTGCGGCTTGCCATGATCGGCATAACTAAACTGGATTTCTGCGGGAGCGATTTCCAGATAGCGCGAGAGGATCGTCCTTAGACATCCGCGCGCGACGATGAAATGCCGGCGATCGATGTTGAAATGAAAACGGTCCGCCCTGGCTGTCTCATCGGAAGAGAGTAGTTGACGAAGACGCTCGACGCTTGCTTCCCGTTGCTCCAGCGAGACCCGCCAGACGTGGACGTCCCTTGCTCCCAGTACTGGCTGATCGGGCGGTGAAGACCAGGATTGTGTTGGGTTGCTCAAATCGTCTAATGATTGAAGCACGGTCATGCAACCAACTTCATATTGGCTCGGGAGGAGCCGGATGTTTATAGACACGACAGCGAATCCAATGACCCAGCTCCAGAGGAGCGAAATGTTTCCGGCGCCGGGTAAGTCAAATCGGGAATAGGTCGCTCCTCCGGAGCTGGTGGAGATTTTTAAGAAAGCTGCTGTCTATAAATAAATATTCCGTCCCTCCGGGACTGGGGTGTACAGTCACAAAGCTTGCCCAAGAAAGAGCCGCGGACTTGTTTTCCAATTGAAGATTCTCTTGCGAACCGAGTTAGCTCAAGTCTGCTTCGCGGCCTCTTCCATCTTCTTTCTCAGACTGAGCGGTCTCATGTCGGTCCAAACTTCCTTAATGTAGGCGAGGCACTCCGCCTTCGGCCCCGTCTTGCCCACGTCGTTCCAGCCGAGCGGGTTCTCCCGGTCCGCCGGCCAGATCGAGTATTGCTCTTCGTGGTTGACTACCACTTTGTAAACGGTCGTGTCTTCGCGTTCATCTTGCGCCATTAGCGTCTCCTCAGGGATCCGTTTAGTTTCTTACCTATTCTTTATCCCGGCTCCCGGCCGCGCGGTATCTGCCCAGTTGTTTACGGATCAAAGTCTCGAATGGTTATTTGCCCGTGTATTTCAGGTATTTCCCGGGTTTTGCGCATTTCCTTAAGTATCACACTGTCCCATGTCAGGGCTGTCCGTTGGGGAGCAGCGTCAGGATATAGTGCAAGCAATCAGAGCGAGAATCAACTGTTTTCGGTCTGACGAGCCGGGCCGCGTCAGGTGGGGCGCGGATGATTTCTGCTAATATTAACGGCCGGCAAAGTGAGCAGGCGACCGATTTGCAAAGAGGTTTGGTGTTGCTCATGGGCCACTGGGAGTCAGAGATTTGATGAGGAGTCGCCACCACGCTCGTCGAAACCAGTGATGACCAACTTGAGTAAGAAGGCGGAAAAATCGGCCCTCCAGGAATAAAAGAACTAACCAATGCCGTTCGAGTCGAAAAACAAGACACCTTATCCTCTGGAGAGGTGCATTCACGAACTGTTTGAAGAGCAGGTGCGGCGGACTCCGGATGCGGTAGCAGTTGTATTTGAGAATCAGCAACTCACCTACCGTGAGCTTAATTGCCGGGCGAACCAGCTTGGCCATTATCTTCAAAGTCTCGGCGTTGGTCCGGAAGTGTTGGTCGGCATCTGCGTCGAGCGGTCACTTGAGATGATTGTCGGACTGCTCGGTATCCTGAAAGCAGGCGGCGCTTATCTTCCGCTCGACTTCGCTTATCCGCAGGAACGTCTTTCATTCATGCTCGACGAGAGCGGCGTTCGGGTGTTACTGACGCAGGCACATCTGCGCGAGCACCTGTCCGCCCACAGAGGCGAGACGGTTGCGCTTGATGATGAGCCGACGACAATCGTCAACGAGGCGGATGAAGACCCAAGCACGCAGACGACACCTGAGAATTTGGCGTACGTTATGTACACGTCGGGTTCAACTGGCAAACCGAAGGGAGTTTGTGTCAGGCACCGCGGCGTGATTCGTCTGGTGACTGATACAAACTACGCGAGCTTTGATAGCGATGAAGTTTTTCTGCAGTTTGCCCCATTGTCATTTGACGCTTCCACGTTTGAGATTTGGGGCGCCTTGCTCAATGGGGCCCGCCTGGTGTTGATGCCGCCTGGGTCGGCATCACTGGCAGAGCTCGGCGCGACCGTCAAGCAGAATAGAGTTACTACACTATGGCTGACGGCGGGTCTTTTTCATCAGATGGCGGAAGAAGAATTGGAGAGTTTAAGTGGTCTCCACCAACTGCTGGCAGGTGGCGACGTGCTTTCGGTGCTTAGCGTCGAGAAGATAGCCCGCGAACTGGGCGACTGCCAATTGATCAATGGTTACGGACCGACTGAGAACACAACCTTCACTTGTTGCTACCGAGTTAAGACGGGAGAGCATTTCGACAATGGGGTCCCGATTGGCTTTCCCATCTCGAATACGGCTGTCTACATCCTTGACGAAGAAATGAGACCGGTTTCCCCAGGCGAACAAGGAGAGTTGTACTGCGCCGGAGACGGTTTAGCGCGAGGCTATCTGAACGACGCAGCCCTGACGGCTGAGCGGTTTGTGCCGAATTCTTTCACCATCGATGCCGGCGGACGGCTTTACCGGACTGGCGACATTGTTCGCCAACTGACAGACGGAACGATCGAATTCATCGGTCGCCTCGATCAGCAGGTGAAGATCCGGGGACACCGAATAGAGTTGGGAGAGATTGAGGCGGCCCTGGCCCAGCATCCGGCTGTAAGAGAGAGCGTCGTCGTGACGCGAGACGATGCGCCTGGAGGGAAACGATTGGTTGCGTACGTGGTTCACGAGTCGAAACACGCAAGTCCTGAGAAACTCGACTCCCGTCATTTGGAACAGTGGCGCAGCCTTTATGACGAAACCTACAGCTCAAGTGGAACTGAGGGCACGCCCACGTTCAATATTATTGGCTGGAACAGCAGCTATACGGGGCAGCCCATACCCGAGGAGGAGATGAGAGAGTGGGTCGACAACACGGTGGAAAGAATTCGCGCGTTGGGGCCGAAAAGGATTTTGGAAATCGGTTGTGGTTCCGGCCTATTGCTATTTGAAATCGCACCAAGTTGCAACGCATATCACGGCACGGACTTCTCCGGGCGCATGATCGAACAACTGAAGACGCACCTCGAAAGATCGCCGGCAGAGTTTGGTCACGTAACGCTCGCACATCAGGAAGCCACCGATTTTTCCGGACTGCAAGCCGAATCCTTCGATCTGGTGATCCTTAACTCGGTGGTTCAGTACTTTCCTAATATTGAGTATCTCCTCAGAGTGCTGGAAGGGGCGGCGAGAGTCATCAAACCAGGCGGCGCCATATTCATCGGTGACGTCCGTAATCTCGATCTGCTGAACGCCTTTCAGGTGGCGGTTCAGCTTCATAAAGCTCCGCCGTCACTTTCAATTGAAGAGTTAGCGCGGCGCGTGCGCAGGGCGGTGGCGGAAGAGGATGAACTGATAATCGATCCGGCTTTCTTTAAGGCCGCGGGCACACGGTTAGGGAAACCTTGTTCGGTCCAGGTGATGCCAAAGCTCGGCCGGCACTTAAACGAGATGACCAGCTTTCGTTATGACGCGGTGCTGCGATTTTTACCTGACGGTGCGGCTGAGGAGGAAGTGCATTGGTGGCCCGCGACGACGG
>JBGQJU010000099.1:0-21321 GCA_041499185.1 Pyrinomonadaceae bacterium
AAACGTAACCAGCACGCACCTTTCCGAGGACGAGTTACGCGCGCAACTCAACATGATCAAACCGGGAACGCGAGTCTCCAAACAATCGCTCACGCGCAACCTCGATGACATCCAGGTCTATCTGCGCGAGCGCGGTTACTTCAATGCGACCGTGGAGTCTAAGCAACAGCTTGATGCCAGCGGCACCCGCGCCATTGTTACCTACACAATCACTCCCGGCGAGCAAGCGCGCGTGGCTGCTTTCAACATTTCGATCACGGACTTCAATTCAACAACCGTAAGCTCGACTCTGACTCTTAAGCCAGGCGCACCGTTTACCCGCCAGGCACTCGACGAAGACCTGAACCGTATCCGGCAGGCGCTGATCGGCCAGGCGTTTCTGGCGCCGCTGCTGGACGACCCACGGGTCGAACGCGACGCGGAAAGGAATCAGATCTCCATCAAGTTGGAGGGCAAGGTTGGCCCAAAGGTCAACGTCGCGATCCCGAACTACAAGATCAGTGAAAAGCAGCAGCGGGAATTGTTGCCCATCAAGCATGAGGGCAACATCGATTACTCGGCAATCGTTGAAGGCGGCCGGCGCTTGCGCAACAAGTTGCAGGAAGCTGGATATTTCTTTGCGGAGGTTACGCAGATCTGCAGCGTGACCCCGCCAATCGCGGGGCAGGTGGACAACGCGACGCCGGCCGCTTGCGAGAATCTGAATCCTGACCAGTTAGGCGGCCATACTGTTGACATCACCTACCAGGTTGAACGCGGCCGGCGCTACCGGCTGGCTGACATCCGCATCGAAGGCACAAACAAACTTGCCTATCAGGACGTGGCGGGCGAGCTAAGGTCGCAAAAGGCGAGCGCGCTCGGATTCATTCCTTTGCTGGGCTACGGCCGCGGCTACACCAGCGTGCCCTTGCTCGAACAGGACCGACGGACCATAACTGCGCACCTGCAGGACTTTGGCTACATTCAAGCGAAAGTCGCCGTGGTGCAGGGCGCGTCGATCAACGGGCAAGACCTGATTATTACCTTCAAGGTGACCGAGGGTCCGCTCACCCGCGTAGCCGGCATCGAGATCCGCGGAAACAAAGTCTACGCTGAAGCGCGTCTGCGCAAAGAGTTGGGAACAGTTGTCGGCGCGCCTTACTCAAAATCGCAAGCGAGGGTTGATGTCGACCGCCTGCTTAATCTGTACGCGCGCGACGGTTATGTAGACGTGGACGTGAACTTTGCGACCGACGACTTACCGAAAAAGGACGGCGACGACCAGGTGCGAATCGTCTACTCAATTAACAACGAAGGCGACAAAGTTTTTATCAATCAGATTATTGTCAATGGCTTGACTGGCGATGCCAGCACCCAGAAAGCAAAACGAGACGCGATTGTGCGCACGACCGCCCTGGCTGAAGGCGACTTGCTGCGGGCCGACCGGCTGACCGACGCCGAGCGCGCGCTCTTTGCCACGGATGCTTATCGCCAGGTGGTCATTCATACCGAACGTGCGGGAGCAGCAGCCTCAGGCAAGAAGCGGGACGTAATCATCGATGTTGAAGAAAAGAAGGTGCGCGTCATGGACTACGGCGGCGGCTATTCGACTGACGCCGGAGCGTTGGGTCTTTTCGAGATAAGCAACGTCAACTTGATGAACAAGCTGCGCGAGGGCGCGGTCCGGTTGCGAATAAGCCAACGGCAACAACTGGTTCGGTTTGAATATACCGATCCCCATTTTGCGCGCTACGGCGCCAGACAATTTGCGCCGCTGGCTCTTTCGGTGCAGTACCAGCGAGACTCGACTGTAACGCGTTTTTTCCGTTCGACAATAGATCGCGGCGCCTTCGGCATTGTGCAACGACTCGACGCGAAGGGCAATCCTATCGATGTGTTAGGCAACCCCACCAGCGGGCCCACCATAAATCGTTTCACGGTTAGCGTGGAAACTCAGCGCGAGCTTGACAGAAAAACGAGGTCCGTCGTTTTTCTGCGTTACGCCTACGAGGATGTGCGGCTCTTCAACCTTCAGAGCCTTTTGATCAGGGATATTCTGCAGCCTGACCGGGCCATCCGGCTTTCTCGTTTCGGGGCCTCCTTTGTGCGCGACACCCGTGAAAGATGCGATCCGGGTATCCCAGGATCGGCCGAGCAAGCATCCGCTCATCCGGGCGAGGTGTGCCGTTTTAATCAACTGGATCCAACCCGGGGCGACTTTTTCACGCTCGACTATTCCCTGGCGTTGCGCCAGTTGGGTGGCAATGTCTCGTTCCGAAAATTCCAGACTTCGTACCGGCGCTATTACAAAGCCAACAGTCTGCGGCGCACCGTGTTCGCCGGGAATTTCTCGTTGGGTTTGGCGAGTCTTTTCAACCCGCGCGACCGCAACGCCAACGGGGTGATAGACGAGAACGACTTAACGTTGCCTATAAGCGAGCGGTTCTTTTCCGGAGGCTCGACCACGCTGCGAGGCTTTGGTTTTGAAGAGGCCGGGCCGCGACAAGTGGTGATTCCCAAGGGACCATTTCGCGATCGCAACGGGAACACTATTTTTCTCAATCCGTTTGCGGTGCCGATTGGCGGCAACGCCTTGGCGGTGCTCAATCTCGAAGCGCGGATTCCGTTGACAAGGGACCTGCAGGTCGTGCCGTTTTATGACGGCGGCAACGTGTTTCGGCGAGTTGGTGACCTCTTCGGCAAGCGCCCGCCAATCACTACGACGAATCTTCTTGATCGCATCAATGAAGAGAACTTGCGTGCTCACTGGAGCAACACTGTCGGTCTTGGCTTTCGGATTCAGACTCCTTTTGGCAGCGCGCTGGCAATCGACTATGGTTTCCTGTTGAAGCCGCCGGAATTCCTGATCCCGCAAAGCGGAACGAGTGGAAATTTCGACGGCACGCCGGCAGTCTATCGTTTGCATCGCGGGCAATTGCAGTTCCGATTCACGCAGACGTTCTAGCGAACGAGACGGGGAGAAGGGGTGATGGGGTGACAGGGAGACGAATGGAAGAATCGAGCATCGAGCCAGGAAAACAGAGGTTGGTAGAGATGCGTTTAGTTGGCCTAACAGCACGGGGCACGTCGCCTCGTCCCCCCGTCACCCCGTCACCCCGTCTCTTCGTCTTCTTCCTCCTGCTTACTGCCGTCTGCCTCCTGCCTTCGGTCGTCCGGGCCCAGGGAGTCGTCGATAAGATGGTGGCGACCGTGAACGCCGGCGTTCAGCCGGACTGCAGATCATGTTTGATAACGTATTCGGATTTGCTTTGGCAGTTGGCCCTACAGCCCGATACGCCGCTCGCGAACCCAACGTCTGAAAGTTTGAATGCCGCGTTGCGCCTGGTCGAAGATCAGAGACTTATTCTTCAAGAGGCGGAAAAGCTGCCGGCGATCGCGCCAAAACCAGATGAGATCACAACCGCCCGAAACTATTACGTCAAGAGGTTTCCGTCGCAAGCGGAGCTTCAGGAGCGGATGAAGCGGGTCGGACTAACGAGCAAAAAGTTCGAAGAGATCGTCGAGCAGCGAGTTAGAATTGAAAAATATCTCGACTTCCGTTTTCGTAATTTCATCGTGATTACGCGCAACGAGATCGAAGACTATTATCGTGACGACTTTGTGCTCGACTTTCACCGCCGTTTTCCGAACCGGATTGTGCCCACGCTCGACGAGGCACGCGCCAATATCGAGCAGACTTTGACCGAAGGGAAGATCGAAACCGCCATCTATAGTTTTCGGGACACTGCCCGCGATCGAGCGGAGATCGTGATATTGAATCCGGTATGAATCGGGATCAAAAAAACACACCACGCATCGGTCTTGCGCTTTCCGGCGGCGCAGCGCGGGGCATCGCGCACATCGGAGTTTTGCGGGCCTTGCTAGAGCACAAGATTCCGATTGATTGCGTCGCCGGTACTTCTGCCGGCGCGCTGGTTGGCGGAGCGCTGGCGTCAGGAATGACGCTTTCGGAGATCGAGGACTTTGGCAGGAGCCTCCGCTGGCGCGACGTTGGCCGCGTGATCGTCTCGCGCCTTGGCGTTCAAAGCAACGAGCGGCTGGAGCAATACTTGAGAGCACGCCTGCCCGTGACACGCTTCGAAGAGTTGCCAACCCCGTTTGCTGCCGTGGCCACTGATCTTGGTTCAGGCACTGCTGTAGTAATGCGCGACGAAGGCGACGTGCCGTTTGCGCTTCGCGCGAGCTGTGCGATTCCAGGCTGGTATGTGCCGGTTACCGACGAGCAGGGAAGACAGTTGGTCGACGGTGGGTTAGTGGCGATCATTCCTTCAGCCGCAGCGCGCGCGCTCGGCGCGGACGTGGTAATCGCCGTCGACGTGAACGCTGAAGGCGCAACGTTCCTGGGTCCCCCGCATTCAATCATCGGTATCATCCTGCAGTCGATGATGGTGGTGCAGCGGACTGTTTCCTTGCACCAGCTTCAGGACGCGGATGTGGTTATCAAACCGCGCGTCGGCCACATCCGTTGGGACGAGACGGCTCGGGCCGAAGAATTGCTTGCGGCCGGATACGAAGCAGGAATCGAGAACATTCAAGCAATCAAAGACCTAATCGAATCAGCCACGGAGCGCGCGCGAAAATGGTATCAGTTTCGCCGCCGGAAAAAGTTGAATCCCAGCGCGCGCGCACGCTAACTATGTTTTTGAAACAGGCTCCATTCTTTCCCCACCAAACCTAGCAGGCTGCTGAAAAAGTGGAATGCGTTCTTAATACCACCGATGGAAATCGGTGGATCGTTCAGATGCGGCCTACGAGGCTGGACCAACGGCCGATTGTTAATACGACCTACGGCAGTAGGTGGATATTTCAAATCCGGCCTATTTGGGCCAACAAAAGGGCGGGATCTGAACAATCCCCCAGCTTCCGCTGGAGGTATTCTACTGGCTGTGATTGGCTTGCAGTAGGTTGGGCCTGAACCATCCACCGATTTCCATCGGTGGTATTTTCATCGTGCCGAGACTCTCCAATTACTTTTTCAGCAGCCTGCTAGCGCATCTCATTCACCAGCGTCCGTCTGCCGCGAGCGTCCACGTCGATGCGCGTGCCCAACAACGGAGTGTGCTGGCCGGTGTTGGTGATCTCCTTCTTCCTTGCACGGCTCGTTGCTGGCGCGGACGAATCACTCATGGCGGATGTACCATCTTTGTTTGCCTCGAGCAATTCGCGGATGTTTCCATGCCGGTAGCATTCCGTATTTGGCGCGAGCGCATCGGTGATGGCGATCAGCTCGCGGTTGGGACAGGAGACAGTTGAAAGCAGGCCGGTAGCGTTATCGATTTCGACGAACTTGATACCTTCGGGACAGGCAAACGTTCTGCCGCCCAGTTCCGGCCGCAGCGCAACGGCCCCGTTCATAAACTCCGCCCAGGCAGGCAACGCGGCTGCGGCGCCGGTGAGACCAAGCTGCTGGTTGTCATCAAATCCGATCCAGACTGCGCAGACAAGATTCGGCGTGAAACCGACGAACCAACCATCGCGCGAGGTTCCCGTCTTGCCGGCCACAGCCGTTCCTTTCACTGCGCCGCGCGCCGCGCGACCAGTGCCATGATCGATCACGGCCGCAAGCATGTTTGTGATCATGTAGGCAGTCGCGGGATTGATCACTTGCAAATCCTTTGAATTAGAGTCCAGCGTGTGCGCGCCGGGCAATTCGTTGACGCTCTCGATTACTCGAGGTTCTACGCGCCGCCCGCCGTTGGCGAATGTTGCGTAAGCCGCAGCAAGTTGCAGCGGCGTGACTTCAGTCGTGCCCAGCGCCAACGCCGGATAGCGTTCGGGCTTCGGCAAGCCAAACCTCTCCGTCAGGTTCGCGATGCGCGCGAGACCTGTTTGCATTGCAATGTCGACGGTGACTACGTTCAGTGATTTCACGAGACCCGCGCGCATCGTCACGTCGCTCATGGAGTAACCGCCACCATAATTCGCGGGCCGGTAGACACGATTACGATCGTAAACAAACTCGCGGGGCGCATCAGTGAACATCTGCACCGGTGAAATGCCGCTTTCTAACGCCGCGGCATAGACGAAAGGTTTGAACGTAGAACCGGGTTGACGGCGCGCATCGACCGCACGATTCAACTGCGACTCGGCATAGCTGCGACCGCCAACCATTGCCAGCACCTTGCCGGTTTGCGGGTCGAGCGCGACAAGAGCCGCCTGCGGTTTTGCATCGCGATCTTTGTAAACCTGATCCAATCGCTCAAGCTGACGCTTAATGGCCGCTTCGGCAAATTGTTGCAGATCGAGATCGATGGTCGTGTAGATACGTTCGCCCTGCTCGTCACCTCCAGCGTTTTCTGTTTGTGATTCGGCAACCCGGTTAACGTAGTCAATAAAGTACGGAGCCACTGACTTGTTCGTGTCCGTCACTGGAACAACAGCGACCGGCTCTTTCGACGCGTCTGCGGCCTGATCGAGATTGATCCAGCGGTCGCGCACCATTGTGCCGAGCACGGTGTTGCGCCTGACCTTTGCTGCATCCGCGTGTCGATCGGGAGAGTAGTGCGTTGGGCCCTGAATCATTCCCGCAAGCGCCGCTGCTTCGGCAAGCGAGAGATCTTTTACGTCCTTGCCAAAATAGATGCGGGCCGCTTGTTCTACGCCGCGAATTGCTACGGCGCCGCGTTGGCCCAGATACACCTCGTTGCAATAGAGCGCTAAGATGTCTTCTTTCGAAAGCCGCCGCTCAAGCGCAACGGAGAGCATCGCTTCCGCGAATTTGCGCCGCAGCGTGCGCTCGGAAGATAGGTAAGTGTTCTTCACAAGCTGCTGCGTGATTGTCGAGCCGCCCTGGCCGATACGTTCATCGCCCGCGTTGCGCAACAGCGCGCGAAAAACGCCGAATAGATCCAAACCCGTATGCTCGAAGAAGCGCCGGTCCTCAATTGAAAGTATGGCGTGGACCAATACCGGTGGGATTTGATTGTAGGTTAATTGCGTGCGCTGACCGGTCTTTGACAAGAGATCGCTCGTCAGCACCTCAGGCTCCAGCGCGAACGAATCAAGAGTAACTCCATCGCCAGTCAGTTCTGTGACGCGCCCGCTACCATCAAGAGCGACTTGGACGATTGAGGGACCAAACACCTGCGTGCGGCCGGGATGAATCTCGATCTTATTCCCACTTGCCTGGAAGCTGCCGCTCCAGATCTCGCTGGCGTTTGACGGGTCGCCAACGCTCTCGGGCACCTCGACGTATCCCGCGCGACGCAAAGCCGCGACCAGACTATCGCGCGACAATCTCTCGCCAACGGAGATCGAGCGCGGGGCAGCATAGATTCCCGGACGGCTGGTCAGATAACCACTCGCGAGCCGCGCGTCGATGATTCGTGAATAGAAGCGGTAGGATTGGACCAGGCTAACCGCGGCAGCGCCTGACGTAATCAGAAGCGTAAGTGCTATGAAGCGAAAGAGTATTCGATGCCGGCCGACGGTGAAGGCTGCAAACAATGCGCGCAGGGGTTGTAAGAGAGTCCGAAAGAGTGACTTGGGTTCAAGTATTGAGGTGATCTCAATTGTCATGGGCCTGCCCATGGAGACCAAAGAAGACCGACAGACACACGCCTCCCCGCCTGCTCCCCTTCAGTGCTCCTAACCGCGAATTAGCTGTGTATCTCTGTATAAATGGTTAATCGGGTCGAGATTCTTGGCAATGCTAAACGCAAATAACGCGCAGGCTGCAGAGCGGGGGGATGCCCCCTTCCCAACCTCGAGCTGATCTCACTTGAGCGATACTCCCGAAAGTGAACGCCTCTCTAACTAGATCCGCTCAAGTATCACTTCCGCAATTGCATGTTCACTCGTATGCGACATTGACAGATGCGCAGCGGTCGCGCCTGATTTTTCAAACAGTTCCTGCACTGGGCCATGAAAAATCAAAAACGGCGCGCCGCTTCCGCGTGAAGCAATTTCCACATCCTGCCAGCTAATCCCGCCACGCCAGCCAGTTTGCAGAGCTTTCAGCGCGGCTTCTTTTGCAGCGAAGCGCGCGGCATAATGTTGCGCGGCCACGGCGCCACGACCGTCGCAATACGCGCGCTCGACGGCGGTAAAAACGCGCTCAGCAAAACGCGGCGTACGCGCCAGCACTTCGCGAATGCGCGCAACTTCGATAATGTCTATGCCGATGGAGACGATCACAGAAGAAGTAGAACTACAGCGCTCCGGTTTCTACTGGCGCGAAATTAATGGCGTTCGGGCGTTAGTCTGCGCGCCACTCGAAAAAGACGGATTCACTAATGGCTTCTCGACGCGCAGCGGCGGCGTCAGTCCATTCCCCCGCGACGCGCTCAACCTTGCCGGCTTCAACGAAGATATGGCGGAGAACATTGTGGAGAATCGTCGCCGCTTTCTCAAGCTTTTCGCGGGCCAGTGGTCGTTGGCTGGGTGTTGGCAAGTCCACGGCGCAGACATCCGCGTGGTCGCGAACGCAACAGAAGCACGACCCGCGCCCTTTGCAAGTGGTGACGACGATCGCTGCGACGCTCTTGTCAGCAATAGCCGAAACGTTTTGGCTTGCGTCAAGACTGCCGACTGCGTGCCGATTCTAATTGGCGACCCAGCAACGGGCGCCTTCGCCGCAGTACATGCCGGCTGGCGCGGCACGCTCGCATCGATTGTCACGCATGCCATGGAGCGATTGAAGCAGGAGTTTGGCGCGCGCGCGCAAGATGTTTGCGTCGCCGTTGGACCGGCGGCGGCCGCTTGTTGCTACGAAGTCGGAAGCGAAGTCATCGACGCTTTCAAAGAACGCTTTCCGCAGAGCGACGAGCTTTTCACACCAACGCGCGAGGGACACGCTCGAGTAGATCTCTTGAAAGCGAATCGCGATCAGTTGCTCTCGATGGGCGTTGCCGCGGAGCGCGTTCACACCGCTCCATTGTGCACGATGTGCCGCACAGATCTTTTCTTTTCGTATCGCCGCGAGAAGAGCGTGCAGGGAAAAGTTGGCCGATTGATGGCGGTAATCGGAAAGGCAGAGAGCAAAGGGCAGGGAGCAAAGAGTCAGGCAGAAAAAACGCCAAGCTGAAGTGACTTCTACTTACCTCTTCCCGTTTTTCGTTTTGCCCCTTTGCTCTTTGCCCCTTGCGCTTGCCCTTTAGTTAATCGTCAGCGACAGACTGACTTCCTGAGTTCGTGGCGGAAAGCAGACCTCGTCGTTGCAGCTCTGATATCGCAGGCGCGCCTTCAACTGCGCTGAGCCCGTCTTGGCACTGGCCGGCACGCTGACGCTGAAGCGCATGATGGCGCGGCCTTCATACACAGACACTCTATTCTTGGAAAACTTGAACGTGCGCAACACCGCGCGCGGGTAAATCACCGACCCAACGCGAATGCCGTTCGGTGCTTCGATCTTTAGCTGCGTCGCGACGAGAAACTTTTCGAGCGGCCGGTTGGAATTGACGTGATAGCCCGCCGGGATCTCCACCGTGATTGTCCCTTGCACGCTGCGTCCGCGCTTTAGGTTGTTGGCGGAAAGATTGCCGCTGACACTGATGTTTGGCGGCGACTGCGGCGATGGTGTCGCATAGAAGTTTGCGGGAAGGATCAATAGAGTTGACGCGAGCAAGAGCTGACCGGCCCGTCGGATGAGTTTTGCGAATTCCATAAATGATATGTACCTAGATCAAAGAATCATTATGCCAGTTGATGCAACGTTCGCGGAGCCGGATTCGCCCCAGAGCGCGCGGCGAGTTGTCCGCAAGCGGCGAAGATATCACGGCCACGCGGGCGGCGCACAAAGGCGTGGACGCCCTTTGATTCGAGAATCGCTTTGAAGCTTTCGATCCGTTCCGGCAAAGAAGGACGATAAGGCAGTGGCTCTGCGGGATTGTGCGGAATGAGATTAACTTTCGCGCGCAGCCCGTGACGATTCAGCAGGTTCGCGAGTTGACGCGCTTGCTCGTCGGAATCGTTCACGCCGGCGAGCATGACGTACTCAAAAGTGAAACGCTCTCCCGGCTTCAACGATTTCTCGAACTCTTGACACGCAGCCAGCAACTCTTCCAGCGGCCATTTCTTATCGATCGGCATCAAACGCTCGCGCAGCTCGTCGGTCGGGGCGGCCAAAGAGATCGCCAGATGCGGTCGATCGGGAATCGTCGCCAGCTCGCGGATGCGCGGCACGATACCGGCCGTCGAGACCGTAACGCGACGAGGAACGATATGCAGACCCTTGGGGTCTGCCATGATGCGCAACGCTTTCATCAGCGACTCAAACGCCAGAAACGGTTCGCCCGCGCCCATGCCAACGAGATTGATCCCGCGCGGGACTTTGACCCCAACGCCATAAGCATCGTTGAGCGCAATAATAATTTGTTCGACGATCTCGCCCGCCGTCAAAGATCGCAATAGACCCAACTGGGCCGTCAAGCAGAAGCTGCATTGCAGCGGGCAGCCCGACTGCGAAGAAAAACAGATCGTGTCGCGGCGCTCGTCGGGAATGAAAACTGTTTCAACTGGAAAATCATCGCGCGTTTTCATCAAGTAGCGGCGCGTGCCATCTTCCGAAAGGTAGCGCGATTCAAGTGCGAGAGTTGAGGCGGTTGCGCGCTCGTTCAATTTCGCGCGCAGATCCTTTGGCAGGTCAGTCATTTCATCAAGCGAGCGCAGACGCCGTTGCTGCAGCGCCGCAAAGATCTGCCGCCCGCGATAGGCCTGCTCACCCAGTTCTGCGGCAAACGAAACCAGCTCGGTTTGAGATAGCCCCGTGAGATGCGTTGTGTTATTTGTCACTGAAGCATTCTAACCGCGAGCGAGGACGCAGCAAAATCGAGGAGTTGGCTTCTCTGCTGCTCGGCCTCCGGAGGCAGACGTTCTGTTACTGACTTTTTGCGCCGACGCGCGAAAGCTCATACGCTTATTGTGCTACGGTGAACTTCGCCGACGGTGAAAGTTGTTGTCCCGTGACATGATCGCGGATACGGATCTGGAGTTCGTATTCGCCGGGCGTCAGGCCCCGTGTGTCGATCAGACGAGCCAGCGTTAGACGCTGGCCAGCGTCGCTGTGGCCGCGCCAATCCTCGGGCGATTTGCCGAGTTCCTTGCCATCCTTCAGGAGCGCGTACTCGACATCAATCGCGGGCCGCAGCGTAGTTTGATCGATTCCTGCGTTGTAGACCTGCATGAAAACGCCGACCGGCGCGCCGCGATGGTAAACGCCGGAAACGTTTGGAATCACTTTTGTTTGGCCAATGACGAACTGACCCACCGCGGGTTGATCCGAAAGGTTCTCGAGCTTCGTCGCGAGCACCAGGGTGGAGGTTGAAAGTTTCTGCGGATCGTATTTCGGCACGGGAATCGCGACGTGCCGGATGCCGGTGGCGCCAGACACAACATCGCGCACGACTACGTCAAGCTTGTACGTCCCCGGCGGAAGCGGGAGCGCCTTCTGGTAGGCGGATTTGCGTTCTTTCGCTTCGGTCAGTTCCTGCACTGTCGCTGTCGTAACTACCGGATCTTCAAAGGTTGCCACGCGCCGTCCCGCCACCGAGGTGATCTTGCCAAAGATATTCATTTTCGCCTGCTGTAGTCCGCCACTGTCCTGAAACACCAGATCCTTGTTCTCCGTCTGGATCGTAATCGCAGTGATTACGCGCTCGTCCGATTGCCGGAAGAAGTCAACCCGGACATCAAAATTGAGCGGATTGTCTTCAATCGCCGGTGTGTTAGTCAGGCCGGCAAGCTCGCCGAACTTGACCTGTGGTGGCCGGCTGAGATCAGCAAGCAACTGAAGACGCGAGAACGGACTGTCTGACTCGCGCTGGTATTGGGGGTTTCCAATGCCGCCTTGGTTCTGTATCCGGGAAGACTTGTCGGAGAGTCCCAGTTGCTCGGATAGTGTCAGACCGGCGCCCGGAATCATCAGCAACGCGTCCTTTTCGTCCGGGTTGCGAGCGATTCGGTATTCGCCACTGCCGGTCGGGTCAACAAACTCGATCTCTACACCCGAGCCTACTCCGGCGAGGTAGCGATAGAACCAAATCTCGAAAGGATAAGTGGTGGTCGAGCCGCCGCCTTCGGTGGACGGTCGGTCGTACGCACCGCCCATCGGGTGCGTCTCGCGTTCGTCGGGCTTACCATACATGATCCAGATGCGGCCCCGGTCGGTCTTCCAGCCAGGAATGCCCGACGCGAAATGCTCGTTGGCATAGGCGATGCGCTCGTAGTATTCCTCTTTAAATTCGTTCTCATCGGTGTCGGGATCCGGATCGCGCCGGCGCCAGAACTCCTCAATGAACCGTTCGCGCTCGTCGTCAGTTGCGAGTTTTTTGAAGGCCCGCCGCTCCTCATCGGTGATGATGTAGGTGACGTCTTTCTCGAGCCAGTCTTTGTAAGCTTTCTTGAGTTCAGGCTTGACGTTGCGCGGCTTGTCCATGGGGTCCTGGCCCTGTTCCTTCTGTTTGCTCTTTTGCGCAAACGCCCCTGGGCCAATCGATAGTAATGCAAATAAAATGACGGTCAACCGAAGAGCGAGTTTCCGATAAGACATTGCAGAACTCCTATTCAATCAATCAGAAGCCAAACTAGACGCTGCCCAAACTCAAATTCTTTGGGGACCTAAGTTTAGTGCAAAACCAGCCGGTAACACCAGGCGCGGATCACAAGTAATCGGGCGGCAGCCCCAGCACCCTAACCATCGAGAAGCATTGGATTCTAAAGGCTCGCCGAGAACACAGTCAAGATGCGGAAGTGCCGACGATCCGTTGCCCTTGCGCAATGTCCGGCAAACCTCCGGTGCTCAAAGTCTGTGGGACATGCTAAGTTGCCGTTCGCGGTTTGCCAAAGATCCACGCGACTACGATAGAAACGACGTATAAAGCAAGCATCGGCGCCGCAAACAGCAACATGTTTGGAATGTCGTTTGTGGGTGAAGCCACTGCCGCCACGATCAGCATCACGATTACGGCAGTCCTCCATATGCGCACCATGAAACCAGCCGATACGAGCCCGATGCGCGCCAACACATAAGTGATTGCGGGCATCTGGAAGATTATGCCCATGCCGAGCATGATCATGATTATGAAGTCGAAATAGTCGTCTGCCTTCAAAAGCAACCGAAAGTCGTGGCCCAATCCCAGCAAATATCTTGCGGCTGGAGGGAAAATCCATTTGTAGGCAAAAATTGCCCCGCCTATAAACGAGACGGACGAGAGCCCGACGAACGGAAACACGTACCCTCGTTCGTGCGGATAGAGTCCCGGCGATACGAAGCCCCAGATCTGCCAAAGGAGAAATGGAATGGAGACGCAAATCGCAGCATAAAGCGAAACCTTCACGTAGAGCGAGAAGGGTTCGATAGCGGTGGTCACGATCAAGCGGTCATTGAAACCGGCTTTCGGAGCGGCGTTGAAATCGACAGGCAGACGGACGCCTTTCGGAACAACCTCATTGGCGGCATAGAGAGGCTCGTCGGTAAAAAGTCCGAGTTGACCCTGGGCGTCCCTGGCATAGCGCGCCATCACTGAGGCTCCCGCGGGAATCAAGGCAGTACCGATCTTCGTTTCTTCGGCGAACACATAACGGCCGGCGTCATTTTCCTTCAGCGAGTTCAGCGGCAGTATGGTTTCCTTTCCCGTCAATCCGGCCATTGGAACCTGTTTTCGCTGCGCCTCTGCGAGCGCGCGCTCAACCGGAATCGCGAGAAAGCGATAGATGCGCTCCGAAGCAAACCAGCAGACTATCGCCGCCAAGATCACAAACACGATGCAGCGCACCAGACGAGTACGCAGCTCGTCCAGGTGTTCCAGAAAAGACATCTGGCCACCGACTTCTTCTTCCTTTGGCTTTTTCGCTGAACGCGCTCTCAAAAGGGTTGCCATGTTATCGGGAGGGCTGAAATCTATAGCCAGTCTCGCTTGCGCGTTGGCTCAAATTGGGCTGACTCGTTTGTGGTAGCGGCAGGCGCACTGTCTGAAATGCCGGAGGTTGCGCCGGTGATCGACGCCGGCTCTGGCGAGCCTCCAACCTGCGCAGTGGATTGTGCTTCGATGCTTGCATCGTGAATGGCCTGACCGCGCTCGACCGTCGTTTCGATGATCGAATTATCCCGACGCAATATCGAGCGGTCTTCCGCTTCCGACGGTGTGGTTTCCAGAGCAACCTCGCGTTCCCAGGTGCGTTTGAAATCTTCTGACGCCTTTCTGAATTCCGCGAGACTTTTGCCGATTTGCCGGCTGATCTGCGGCAGCTTACGCGGTCCGAAGAAGATCAAAGCGACGACCAGAATAACCAGAAGCTCGCTCGTGCCGAGGGAATCAAGAATTAATAGCAACACGATCACTGCTTTTCTTACCTCTTAAACGCTGGTCATCGGCTTTGCAATCGGCCCTGCCGATGTTGGCTGTCAACGCAGATTGTAGCGCGTCATCTCGGAAAGCAGAAGGCAGCAAGCGTTTCTTGACAGCGAGCACGCTCGGGCGTTAAGCCTGTCCTGAATATTTCTAAAGATGGCTGAGCATTCGACACAAAACAGTCAGCAGCACGAGCGAGGAAATGCGGCGCCCGTCGGCTCTCTGCAACGCTTTGGCGAGGTGGCGGAAGCGATAGCGGCTACGACAAAGAAACTGGAAAAAGCGGCATTGCTTGGCGGTTATTTTGCCAACCTGAACGATGCTGATCTGGCCCGTGCTGCACGCTATTTTGCCGGCCAGCAATTTGCGCTGAGCGATTCGCGAACGACCAATGTTGGCGGCAGCATTATCAGCGACGCGCTCAGCGAAGCCACCGGTTTCAGCATTGAGGATCTGTTGCCGCGCTACGTTAGGCTGGGCGACGGCGGCGAGGTTGCTTACGAGGCGGTCCGAGAAGGGAAACGAGTCTATCAACCGCCGACATTCACGCTTGCCGAGACAGAAATCTTGATTGTCCGCCTGAGCGAGACTCGTGGCACAAAGAACAAGACGGGCTTGCTGGCCAATGCGCTGCAACGCGCCACGCCGCTGGAAGCGAAATATCTGGTCAAGTTGCTGGTAAGTGATTTGCGCATCGGTCTAAAAGAAGGTCTGGTTGAAGACGCGATCGCTCGTGCTTTTAATCAGCCTCTCTCCGATGTAGCCCATGCCAACATGTTACTGGGCGACATTGGCGAAACGGCGGTGCGTGCCAGAGCGAACGATTTGAAAGAGATCAGCATGCGGCTGTTCCATCCGATCAAGTTCATGCTCGCTACGCCGGCTGCCGACCTGGCGGACATCGTCCGGACAATGCCCGAAGGGTTCTTAGTCGAGGACAAGTTTGACGGGATTCGCGCGCAGGCTCACGTCGAAGGCGAGCGCGTGGCCCTTTACTCGCGCACGATGGATGAAATAACACACCGTTTCCCTGAGCTTATCGCGCCACTTGGAGATCTGCCGACGGATGTGATTATCGACGGCGAGATCGTTTCAGCGCGCGGCGATCTGATTCTACCCTTCAGCGAGTTGCAGAAGCGACTGGGAAGGAAAACGGTCAGTGACGATCTGCTTGCAAGCGTTCCGGTGGTGTTGGTTGCTTACGACCTGCTCTATGCCGACGGCCGGGTGTTGATAAACGAATCGCTGGACGAGCGCAGGCGCGTACTGGAGAAGCTGGTTGCAAAGCGCGGAACGATCAGATTATCTGAGGCCAAACGCTTTCAAGACGCCAGCGCGCTCGACGACGAATTCAACGCCGCGCGCGCCCGCGGCAACGAAGGGCTGATGATTAAGAGTTTCGGATCGCTTTACAAGCCTGGCAGACGCGGACGCGAGTGGTTGAAATTGAAACGCGCGATTGCGACGCTCGACGTCGTCGTAACGGCGGTAGAAGTCGGTCACGGTAAACGCCGAAGCCTCCTCTCGGATTACACGTTTGCCGTGCGTCGCTCCGAAGCAGACGGAGAGTTGTTGAATATCGGCAAAGCATACTCAGGTCTGACTGATGCTGAGTTGACAGAGCTGACCGAATGGTTCCGCGCGCACACTCTGAAGGAGTTTGCGCATGGCAGAGTGCGATTAGTCGAGCCACGGATAGTGCTCGAAGTCGCGTTCGATCGAATTCAGGAATCGAAACGCCACAAGAGTGGCTATGCGCTTCGCTTTCCACGTATTGTCCGCTTGCGGACGGACAAGAGCGCCGCCGACATCGATACCCTTGAAACCGCGCGAAAGCTCGTGGAAAAAAGCTAGACGAGTCAGAGTTTGGCCAATGCCGTTTATTATTGCCTCACGGTTTTGACTTTACCCAAGTGCGATGACTACTCAGCACGCACCGCCCCACTGACACCGGCAAACTGGATGTTATGCCAGCAACCAAAACCGGGCGTATCCATTTCACCCATACAACACGGCGCATCGTGCCAGTAGCCATCACTCGTCTGCGCCCTCCGCGCGTAGCCAACTCCCAGCGCAATCACCAGGACCACTAAACCAAATACTCGACGCTTCATTTGACTACCTCCTCAACCGACAAAGTTAGAACTGCACAGCCCGCCCGATCTGCTCGTAAAATACAGTCTTTTTTCTCGCACTGGACATCAACCGCCAGCCCTTCCTCCGACGTCAGAAAACGCCCTTTGCCTATTGCTTTACCGGCTGGAAGTGGGTACTATGCTCACCTGTCAGCGTAGCTCTTGTACGTCGAGTCTGGATCCACGACAGACAGGACCGTCGTACCGGCAGTCAAAGGTATTTGAATTGCTTGCTGCTTAGTAAACGTAAAGCGCCAGGACACCGAGGATCGATTCAAGCCCCATCGTTACCAGGGTCGGTCCTTCCATATCGCCAGGAGCAGGTGCCGCGTAGGTCGGAGTATCCATATCGCCTGGCATCGCAGCTGACGACGACGGTGGTGGTGGTGGCACGTAGCCGGGTGTATCCATCTCACCGGCATAGGCGGAAATACCAAGCGTTGCAACAAGCAGTGTAACCGCGAAGAACTGTTTGAGTTGTTTCATCGATGTCTCCTAATGACTGTCTAAGTTTTTGGTTTAATCAGTTGAGCTCGAAAGGTCGGGAAGCAACTGACAATGCGCAAGACTTGCGCATGATATCCGTCCGAGAGCCGGAGCGCAAGGAATCTTACTGAGATAAAGAAAGGTGGCCCTCACATGGGTTTACAACTTCCCGGGATTGAACAAATCGAAACTCAAGGGCTTGGAACGAACCATCCGTTGGAGCGTCGTTTCCGGCTGATTAAGCAATTCGAAGAGCGTGGTGACTATGAGGCTGCGCTCGATGCTTTTGGCGACTTATGGGAGGGCGTCGGGCATCGACCAAAGACAGATGGGTTAAGTGCACCCATTCAGGCGGAGCTGTTGCTGCGTGCAGGAACCCTTACTGGTTGGTTGGGAAGCGCCAGGCAGATCGAAGGGGCGCAGGAACGCGCAAAAGATCTGATCACAGAGAGCGCCAGGCTTTTTGAAGGCCTGGGATTACCAGAGAAGGCCGCCGAAGCTCAAATTGATCTCGCGATCTGCTACTGGCGTGAGGGTGGCTTTGATGAAGCGCGCATAACCTTGAAGCAGGTGCTTGATAGACTTGGCGATAAGGAAAGCGAGCAGAGGCTCAGGGCGCTGCTTAACAGCGCCATCGTCGAGAAGAGATCGAATCGCTACACTGCTGCGCTCCGAATTCATATCGAGAGCGCACCACGGTTTGAAAGCAGCGATAACCACGCGCTAAAAGGGAATTTCCACAACGAATTTGCCGGTGTCTTGAAGAGGATGGGCTTAGCTGAAGAGCGAGCGGAGTACATTGACCGCGCGTTCATAGAATATGCGGCGGCCAGTTATCACTTCGAGCAAGCAGGGCACACCAGATATCTGGCTCGCGTCGAGAACAACCTGGGACTGCTATTGCTTCAGGCCGGAAAGTTAGTTGAAGCACATCAGCATCTGAATCACGCCCGGGCGCTGTTTGTGAGGCTCAGAGATAAGGGCAGCATTGCGCAGGTCGATGACACCCGTGCGCGCGTTTTTCTCGCCGAGGGCCTGAATCAGAAAGCGGAGATGATCGTGCGCACGTCGGTGCGCACGCTGGAGCAAGGAGACGAACGATCCTTACTCGCCGAGGCACTAACGACTCACGCAACCGCGCTGGCTCGGCTTGGTCGCCACAGGCCTGCGTTTGCGGAGCTGAAGCGAGCGATGGACGTAGCGCAACAAGCCGGCGATCCAGAGAGCGGCGGCGTCGCCGCGCTTACCATAGTCGAAGAGTTATCTGCACGGCTGCCGTCTGCTGAGTTGAGGGAATATTACAGAAGCGCGGATTCGCTGCTCGATCAATCCCAACACCCGGGCATTCGCGTGAGACTGGGGCAGTGCGCGCGACGGATACTTGCGACAGAAGATTCGAGCCGAGACCAGACCTCAGCGCCGCCCGACTATTTGTTTGCCGCAGGCGATCCCGTGTCAGCTTCGCCCAGAGCAAAGGCAAATGGAGATGGTCGAGTGGTGTTGCCGTTAGTGCCGGCGGAATCGAGCGATTCATGGGCGGGGTGTTCGCTCGAACAAGAGGTGCTGCAGTACGAGCGTGACTTGATCAAGCGGGCTCTGGAAGCGTCAGGTGGAAGCGTAACCCGTGCCGCGCGCCTGCTTGACATCACTCACCAGGGTTTGGCTTTCATCCTGAATGGCCGGCACAAGAGTTTGCTCAGCGTGAGAACTCCGATTAAGTCTCGGCGACGTAGTGTCTTTCGCTACCACTGACTTCTTTGGTCGGCGACTGATAACCCTCCTGCAGAAGTTCGGGTCTCTGCCGATCGCGCCAGCCGCCTCGCGGCTCCCGGTTTGGCAAGGCGACGCCCGTGAGTGTGTTTGTCTTCTAACGGCCGCATCAAATACCATCAATACAACCAGTTTTGGGATCTCCTTTCCGAAGGAAAGTAGTCTTCATGAAATACTTAAAGACGTTATTCGTTGCCTCGCTTTGCTTGATAATAGCCGACAGTCTCGCGGCCCAATCGCCCGGACGCCGGCCAGTTGGCAGGCCGGCCGCAACGAAACCAGCGACGCCCATCGCAACACCCGCACCCGCGCCCGCGTCCGTCGTACGCGCAGAGAAGAGCGCTCCTTCGCTGCTCGCGATTGTTAATGGCCAGACGATCACGGTGGCGGACATAGATCCCGCCGTGCGCGAAGAACTCGACGGGCTTGAAGGAAAGATTGCGCAGGCTCGGCGTCAGGTGTTGGAGCTTCAGATCAATACAGTCTTGCTCGATCTAGAGGCGAAAAAGCGCAGAGTGACCAGCCAACAATTGTATGATGCCGAGATCGCCAAGCGCGTGACAGATCCGACCGAAGCTGAGATCAAACAGTTCGTTGAAACCAATCGCGACCAACTTGGCAACGGCGATCTTCAGACTGTTCGTCCTGATGTAATCGCGCTTTTGCGGGGCGCGCGCGAACAAAGCCTCACCGAAGAGTTTGTTCAACGGTTGCGCGCTGCCAACCCGATGACGACTGGCGCAGACATAAATGCACCTAATTTGCCTCAGGGCGCAGTCGTGGCAACGGTCGCCGGACAGCCAATCACCGCGGGGATTTTGAATGAGCGGGTCAAACCCATGATCTACCGATTGCGCCTGAACACGTACGACATCGAAAAGGCAGCGCTTGATCGAACGGTAGATGATCTCCTGTTAATCGCGGAGGCAAATAAACGCAACGTACCTCCGGAGGAGATGGTGCGCTCTGAGATCACCGAGAAGATACATCCTCCCACCGATGCCGAGGTGGCAAAGTTTTATGCGGACAACAAGTCGCGCATCAGCGGCGATCTGGCATCCGTACGCAATCAGATCGCCGACTATTTGTTCGAGCAAGAGCGGGCGCGCCTTGAACACGCACTATCCGATCGACTGCGCAAGGGCGCCGACATTCGGGTTTTGCTGGCCGAACCCGAGCCGCCGATTCAAATGATCAGCGTTGACGGCGAGCCCGCGCGAGGCGATGTCAATGCGCCGGTGACAATCGTGGAGTTTACGGATTTCGAATGCCCTTCGTGTGCGGCTATGCATCCGGTGCTCGAAGAGGTTTTGCAGGCTTACGGAAACCGAGTGCGGTTTGTGGTGCGAAACTTTCCGTTGTCAAAACACGTCCACGCGCGAAAGGCCGCCGAAGCAGCCGATGCGGCCAATGCGCAGGGAAAGTTTTTCGAATATACCGCTCTGCTTTTCAAGCGGCAGAGCGCCCTCGATGTTCCCTCGCTGAAAAAATACGCAACAGAGGTAGGTCTGGATCGCGCGCGTTTTGATGCCGCGCTTGATAGTGGCGCCTACGCCGCCGAGGTCAAACACGACCTTGACGACGGTGAGATTTACGGTATCAATGGCACGCCGACGATCTTCATCAACGGCGTAATGCTTAACACTCTGACCGCCGAAGCCTTGCGTGCTGCGATCGATAAAGCGCTTTCGAAGGCTGGCGTGCGTTGAGTCTTGGCACCCACCTCTCCAGGCGTAGCCTCACTGCGACGCCTTCTTATGCGTCAGCACGTTGCACGCGTCTTCCGCGCTGGTCGGATCGATCGCCACGTTGCCTTCGTCGATGTGTTGAATAAGACCGTCTTTGTCGATTACAAACGTGGCGCGATTGCCGTAGCCGCCTTCCTCATTGAAGATGCCATATTGCTTCACGACGGTGCGTTTGAAGTCGCTGAGCAGCGGAAAGGTGACGCCAATCTGCTTGGCAAACTCGCGGTTAGCGGGAACGCTGTCCACACTGAGGCCGAAAATCTGGGTATCGGTCGCTTCGAATTTGGCGATATCAGCCTGATACGCCTTCATCTCTTTCGTTCAACCGCCGGTGAAAGCCAGCACATAAAAGGCGAGTACAACATTCTTCTTGCCCTTAAAGTCGCTGAGCTTGTAAGTCTTGCCATCCGTAGCGCGCAGCGTGAAGTCTGGCGCCGCGTCGCCGACTTTCAAGTTAGTTTTTGGCGGGGCTGGTTGTTGAGCGAGCGCGGCAGAGCCGAGCACAGCAAGCAGCAAAGCCGACACCAGGAATCTCGTTACCATCGTTCTGCTCCTTTAGAAGTCTTATAGCTTCGTGATCAAAGCGCGCGACTGTTCTGGGTGCCAGGCCAGATTGCAGCCACCCTATTGTTACGCCTGAAAAGACAACCGAAAACGTTTCAGAAGAATAGAATGTTATCGAGAGTCTAGCAAGGAATTTCGACTCCGCTCCGGACTTTTTATCCGAGCTGTTTTCTCTACAGCGCGAGTAACTGTGAGGTGCGCCCCTAGAGTGAGACCACGAGTTAAGGTGGTTTTCGTATAGCAGCGGATTGCTAGTTGCAAAGCGCCGCGCCATTGTTGCAGAGTGCCGCCGGTTGGTGAAGCGGAGGCGGGCTCTGCTGGAGAGCAACC
>JBGQJU010000100.1:0-21305 GCA_041499185.1 Pyrinomonadaceae bacterium
CTCGGACACAATGCTGGTCGCGCCGGTTACAGTTGGCCGCGGTTCAGTCACCGGCGCAGGTTCGGTTGTAACAAGAGATGTCCCGCCCGATTCGCTGGTCGCCGGAGTGCCGGCGGTTATTAAGAAACGCCTGGTGGAAAGGGACGATGAAAAGGAGGGATGACCACTTTCCTGTTCATCCTTTATCCCTCTTCCTTCATCCTTTAATTCTATGTGCGGAATTGTTGGTTACGTGGGCAACAAACAAGTCGTGCCGTTGATCATCGATGGCTTGCGCAAGCTTGAGTATCGCGGCTATGACTCGGCCGGAATCGCCGTCGTCAACGAGGATCACAAGCTCGAGATTCGCCGCGCCGAAGGCAAGCTACGCAATCTCGAAGAAGCGATTCGTCTCAGTCCGCTCGATGGCACCTACGGCATTGGTCACACGCGCTGGGCCACGCACGGCCGTCCGACTGAAGAAAACGCCCATCCACACCGCGATTGCACCGGACGCGTCGTAGTCGTGCACAACGGCATCATTGAGAATTATCTGCAGTTGAAGGAGCGCCTGCGCCAATCAGACCACCGCTTCGTGACCGAGACGGACACGGAGATAATCGCCCACCTGATCGAAGAGTATCTGAAAAACGGAAACAACTTCGAGAAAGCCGTGCGCGATGCGATGCGGGATCTGCGCGGCATCTTCGCGCTTTCAATCATCAATGCTGACGAGCCGGACACAATCATCGCCGTGCGTGAGGGTCCGCCGGTGGTGATTGGCCTCGGAGACCGCGAGTTTTTTGTCGCTTCGGATATTCCTCCGATTCTGCAACACACGCGCGATGTCTTTTTTCTGGGCGATGGCGAGATCGCGGTCCTCACAAAAGACGCCGTGCGCGTCACGGACTTCCACGGGAATTCTGTTGAGCCGTCGATTCAAAGGATCACTTGGGATCCCATCATGGCCGAAAAGGGCGGCTTCAAGCATTTCATGCTCAAGGAGATCTACGAGCAGCCGCGCGCCGTCCGCGATACCGTACAAGGCCGCATCTCGCTGGACACCGGACGGGTCTTTCTCGACGAGATGAAGGACATCACCGAAGCCGACTTCAAGCGCTTTAAGTCGATCAGTATTGCAGCGTGCGGCACCTCCTGGCACGCCGGGTTGGCTGGCAAGTACATGATTGAACAACTCGCGCGCATCTCAGTCGACGTCGATTACGCGTCGGAGTTTCGTTATCGCGATCCCGTGCTCGACGAGAACACTTTGCTGCTGGTTATTTCTCAATCGGGAGAGACCGCGGACACGATCGCTGCGTTGCGTGAAGCAAAGGAGCATGGCTCTAAGGTGCTGGCTGTTTGCAACGTGCAGGGCTCGATGATTGTGCGCGAAGCTGACGGCACGATTCTCACGCACGCGGGGCCAGAGATCGGTGTGGCTTCAACCAAGGCCTTCACCGCACAGATGATTGCGCTCTATCTGCTCGGTCTCTATCTGGGCGAACTGCGCGGCGCGCTTTCGGCTGAACAAGCCAAACAGCACGCGCAACAACTGGCAGAGCTTCCGGTGAAGCTGGAACATCTGCTAAACGAATCGGATGAGATCGAGGAGTTGGCGAAAGAGTTTTTCCGCTCCACCGACTTTTTGTATCTCGGCCGCGGGATCAACTTTCCCGTCGCGCTCGAAGGCGCCTTGAAGTTGAAAGAGATTTCCTATATCCACGCTGAAGGTTACCCAGCGGGCGAGATGAAGCACGGACCAAACGCGCTGATTGACGAGCGCCTGCCGGTGTTGTTCATCAACACGCGCGAGGAAGGCAACCACGCATCCGAGCTGCGTTACGAGAAAACGCACTCCAACATTGTTGAGGTGAAGGCCCGCGAAGGCATCGTGATTTCTGTATTAACAGAAGGCGATTCGATGTCGTCCGTTGTCTCGGATCATGTGATCGAGATTCCGGCTTCAAGCGATCTGCTCTCGCCAATTCTCTCGATTATTCCGCTGCAGCTTCTTGCGTACCACATCGCCGTCCGCCGCGGCTGCGACGTGGACCAGCCCAGGAATCTGGCTAAGTCCGTAACCGTCGAGTAATGCGACCTCTTCAATGCTTCATCATCATCAAGGATGTGTGAACTAGGGGATGCGGGTAGATTGGGTGGCGACTATCTGCCACTTCCCCTGCCGCTTCACATAAACTCTTGTGTACCTGAACTGGCCGCTGAAGTCTTTGCCATTGTCTTGGCCTTTCGTCGTATTCCGGCCAGTTACCACTGCCGTGTCCCCATAAGCGTGAACCTTGATTTCATCGAACTTGGCAGATTCGTACTTTATGCTTCCAGAGTCATAGGCTGACACCATCTGGGCTTTGGTTCTGATTACTGCGTCTTGATTCGTGTAGACGTAGTCGTCGCCTACAAGACGTCCATACGCTTTCATGTCGCCTTTCGTGATGGCGACACGCAGATCCTCCTCCAACTGCATCACCGCTTGTTCGACACTATCGACCTTTTGATTAGAGTAGTTCGCTTTCTTGCCAGTTATTTGACCAAGCGCAAGAGATGACGCCGCCATTGTCAGTGCGGCGACGGCAAGCATTCGTTTCATACGTCCACCTTCCTCCCCTTCAAGGGGATGTCAAAGGCTAAACAGACACAAGAGGCGAGAAGACTCATGCTGGGAAGCCGAATTTGTGCGAGGGAAGTTACTATGAAGTTGACCGAGCCTTTATCTATCAGCGGACATTACTCTCGAGCCAGGGGATTGTCAACTTCACCTCAGGAAAGAATGTAACCAGAAAAAGAGCCAGTTTCTCTTGCTTGTTTGTGCCACGAATCTTATTTTTCAGGCTGCTTCCTGGCGCGTCAACCACCTCTTCCCAAGCAGCAAATCTACGCTTCACCATTTCTCAATAAACGCCTCGCAGGTTTCGAACGGGGACGCCTATCATCAGTCGCCCAAGATAAGAGACTTCCCTGCTTTTGCGGATGCTATACTGCCCCGCGTTTCTCACCGGAGCACAGTGAGGCAATGAACGTTTCTGAATTCGTTTCGAAGTGGCGCAAGGTCGAGTTGACGGAGAGCTCCGCTTCTCAGCAGCATTTTTTGGACCTATGCGAACTCTTTGATCACCCAAAGCCCGCAGCGGACGATCCAACCGGCGAAAACTTCACTTTCGAAAGAGGCGCAGCCAAGCATGGCGGCGGCCAGGGTTGGGCCGACGTCTGGAAGCGTGGCTTCTTTGGCTGGGAGTACAAAGGCAAGCACAAGGATCCTGGAGTTTCCGGGTTCAACCGAAGGGCCATGGGCGCGTTACGTTAGTGATGCAGACGAGCGTGGCATCGGCACCGTTCGCTATCCTCGTGTCGTTCCGCAAGACGACGAAGCGGCCCGTCAACTGGCAAAGCGCACGCTCACGAATCTCTACAACGAACGACCCACCTGGCTCGACCTCGCTCACCGCAAACTCGATGAAGCAGTCTTCGCGGCCTACGGCTGGGATCCTTCTCTATCTGATGATGAGATCCTCGCGCGACTGCTTGACTTGAATCAGCAGCGAGCATCTTAACTAAACCAGCTTCCAATCCTGTGTATCGATCCTGTGAATCGAAAGCGCCGCAATCACTCCCTGAATCGCGTCCTGTTTCCGCTCGCCTCCGGGCCGATCGCTTGTTGAGCAATAGCCAGGTAAGCGCCGACACGAACTTCGAGACGTTGAACCCGATCGGCCGCCGCCTTCGCACGATCAAAATTCGCTGTGGACAAAATACCCAAGGCCTGGGTTAGCTGGCTCGCCGCATTAGCCACGCTGTTCCCATTCTGCATAATCAGCTCTCCATCCTGAAAGTATTCCTGCCCGAACCCGTTTAAGGCCGCGGCCGCTGTGCTCATCTCATTGAACTGATCCAACAGGGGTTCGACGATTTCGAACGCGCGTCGGGAATCGTACCGAGAAAAGGCTCGCGCGATTTCGCAAAGCGCATTCATCTGTTCCAGATTATCGGCCTGCGCCGACGGCGAGAGCATGCTGCGAGCTTGTTCCAGAAGGTTCAAGGCCGTTGCCCTCTTTTGGCCGGGCCCAATCTGATTGACTATTTGGCCGAGCATCACGGCCCGCTCTTTTGGCGTGCGAAGATTGCCGACGCGCCGCAAGGCCTCATCAATTTTGCCTCTGGCCACCGCATTTTGGATTGCTTCCCGCTCCATATTGGCCAATGCCTGCCGGCGCTGGAAAGGATTAGAGACGTGGTCCGCCAGGATCTGCGTGGCGCGGGCAAAGTCTCCGACCGCCGCGGCTTTGCTTGCTACCTGCTGATAAAGCTGATCTCGCATCTCCCGTGGCGCCTGGCCGACCGCTTCCAGAGCAGCGTCCAAAGTGCCACTGCCAATCGTATTCTGATACTTTTGCCAGAGTGCGCTTTGCGGGTCGGGAGCGGTATTGAGTTCGAGTGTCTTCTTCTCAATAGCCTCAACACTCCCGCGCGCGTACCCTTCCATCTCGGGAGTCATGGACTTAAGTGAAGCCAGGATATTCTGAGCAGCGTTTCTCTCCGGCGAATAGACGTTACTGGGGGCAGCAGAGTACGAGAGACCGTCGGCAAGTGTCTTCTCGAATAGATCTTTGTATTCTTGTTCGGACAAGAGAGGCATGTCCGGTGACGGAGCCGCGGTCGTAGGCGCCGGGGTCTGATTCCTCCTTGTCGCAAGTCGGCCGATCCGCAGCAGGCTGACGGCGAGATTGGCCGCCTCCTGGTTTTCCAGTAACTTCTCGCCCTGCAGTTTCGCGGCGAGTTCCTTCGCCAGCTTGACCGCCGACTCGGGATCGGTGGCCCGCAGACGAACGATGGTATCAGTCAGGTTAGATGAATATCCGTTTTTGAGAGTGTCTTCGGCAATCTGGAGAGCACGCTTTGGATCTTTTGCGGTGATCTGGCTGGCCAGCGAGAGCTCAAACTGAAGCTCCTGATTCTGCTGGCCGTTGTGTAGTCCTGCCTCGGGATTGGTGAGCGTGCGAGTCGAGCGCAGAAAGCTAAGCGCGAGCTCGGGATCATGCGGGGCTATGACTTGAAGCACTTCCTGCCGTAGCTGCATGGCCATCCCGTAGCTCTGGTAGTAATCCTGGTCACCGATCTCAACTTTTGCCAGGTATTCCTTGACCCCCTCGATGGCGTCCGCGATCAATTTCGCGGCGAGCTTTTCGTCGGACTTCCACAGCAGTTGGGCAGTTTGCGCCTGGGCGCGCACGCGCGTCTGAGGCAGATGAATCTGTTGCAGGGTCTCTGCTAACTCGGCCGCAAGGGCGAGGCCTCGGGTCTTAAGTAGCTCCTGGTTCTTGCCCGCTTGCAACTCCTGCTCGGTCGCGTGACGGAGTTCAAGAATTCTTATTTCATAACGCCCTGGAGGCGTATCCTCAAACTGATCGAGGGGCGCCACTTCAATGCGGTAAACTCCTGGCGTCACGGAAATCAGCGATACGTTCTCTGGGCCTTCGTTGCCGTTGGGACTGTCGAATTCTCCCAGGCTCTTCCCGGCGGGAGAAAAAACCCGAACCACTACATCAATGCCGCGTTGATCGACGACGAGTTGTAAAAACTGATCCTGTTCCAGCGTGACGCTGAAGCGATGGACCTGACCGCGTGCAAGCGTACGCTCAATAGGAGTGCCGGGCTGAAGCGCCTCTTGGCGTGAATAGACCTGGGCCTTAGCCCGTTCAATCGGCAAGAGGCAGGTGAAGATAAGCAAGAGAAGCATGGCTTTTGACCGACGCATCTGAAAACCTCCTAAGATTTCATCAGCAGAATGCCCTCGGGCGTCCGCTCGCCATCATGAATGTTACTCTCGGCGCAGGACTTTGTTAGCAGCTAAGGCGCTGGAAGACGCGGAGAGCCCTCGTGCTTTATGACTATTCTTCATAGCATAAGACGCCGCATGAACTGAGGAGTTCCAGTACCAGCGACATCGCAGCAAATTATTCTGACAGCTTAGGAGAGAAAGGGGCCACAAAGGTTGCCAAAGGAATAGAGTGGCGAAGTCTGTGACGGTGGAGTAACCTTTTCTCATGATCAGAAAACTAAAGTCTGGCAAGTATCGCCTCTATTCCCGAAAGAAAGATCCGAAGACCGGCAAGCACAGAAATCTCGGCACCTTCGACACGCGCGCCGCGGCTGAGAAACATGAACGCGCGGTTTAGTATTTCAAGAGGAAGTAGCTTCCCAACCGCAGCCCTCCCTTACGGTCGGGCTTCTGCCCCGCTTTCCTTCTCCAACAACTTCTTTTTTCGTTTCAAGCCCCAACGATAACCGCCCAGACTTTTATCCTCCCGAATTACGCGATGACACGGGATCACCAACGCGACCGGATTCGTGGCGCAGGCTCGGGCAACGGCGCGTACGGCTGTGGGCCGTCCGATCGCGGCGGCAACCTGCGCATAAGAACGAGTGCTGCCGTACGGTATTGCTTGTAATTCTTCCCAAACCCTTCGCTGAAACGCAGTGGATTGAATGTCCAGCGGTAGATCGACATGAGGCTGTTTGCCGGCGAGGCGGTCCAATATTTCGCGCACCCACTCGCTCAGTGGTCGATCGTTGCGATCGATGTGCGCGGCAGAGAATTCATCGCGCAGGTCTGTTTCGAGTGTCGCGTCGGAATCGCCTAACCTGACTGCGCAAATACCCTTCTCCGTGGCGGCAACTAACAGGCGGCCAAGAGACGACTGCGCGATGGTGTATTTAATTACGGCGCCGCGACCGCCACGACTGTAAGTCGCCGGCGTCATACCCAACTCCGCCGTGGCGCGCTCATAAAGGCGGCTGCTCGAACCATAGCCCGCATCGTACATCGCGTTTGTGACCGACTCGCCACGACGAATGCCTGCTTTGAAACGGCTCGTACGTCGCGTTTCCGAGTATTGGCGTGGGGTGATTCCCATCACATTCTTGAAAGTTCTTTGCAGGTAAAACGCGCTCAGGCCAACGCGCTCGCCCAGCGTGGTCAGGTCGATGTTGTCTTCCTCATTATCGTCGATGAACCGGCAAGCGCGCCGGACTACTTCAACCTGCGGATCGACGGCAACTGCACGCCGCGGATGACAACGACGACAAGCACGAAAGCCTGCCTGTTCCGCCGCTTCCGGCAGACGAAAGAAGCTGACACGCTCGCGCCGCGGCCGGCGAGACGGACACGACGGCCGGCAATAGATGCCCGTCGAACTCACCGCAAAAACGAAACTTCCGTCAAAGCGATTATCCTTTGACGTAACGGCGCGCCATAGTTTTTCAGAGTCGGTCGTCCAGAGCGTCATTTGTGTATTTTGCACTTGATGTTGCGCTAGATTCAAAGCTGTTTGCCTCCTCTTTGTGATTCGCGACGATAGTAGACCCTCATTCAGATCGAATCTATCCGGTTCTTGCGGTCGAATCCCGTAGGGGCGGACCTGTGTGTCCGCCCCTTTCCGAACTCACTCCGGGCGGACACACAGGTCCGCCCCTACAACCTTTTTTCCAAACCCGACTATCCTTTTCGGCGTACGATGTCTCTATACAAGTGCAGGGCCGCTCACGCGGACAGATGGAGCATGGATGGCAAAGGCAAGCGTAGAGCCGCCTGACGAAGTGCTCGTGGTTGGTGCGATTCTGGGCAACCTGGACGCGTTTGACGAGCTTGTTTTGCGCTACCGGGCCGCAGTCGTGCGTACCGCGCAAGCGATTGTTGGACGCGAATACGCCGAAGACGTCGCGCAAGATGCGCTGTTGCTGGCCTTCAAGGCTTTGCCATCGATTGAAGAGCCAGGGAAATTCGCTGCCTGGTTGTCAGCCATCACGCGCCATCGCGCCATGCGCTTTGGCAAACGCGAGAGCACGCATCAGTCGCGCAACGTGGTGCTCGATGAAATGCTGCTGGAAAAACTCGGCGCACTGGCCCGGCCTTTCGTTGACAGAAGTGGAGACGATGAATTGCGACGCGCGCTGGAAGACGTGCCCGAAGATTATGCACTCGTGTTGAAGTTGCGGTTTCTTGACGAGATGCCTTTGAAAAGAATCGCCGCGTTTCTCGGCGCGCGCTTATCGACCATCAAGTGGCGCTTGCATCACGGTAAGAAACTTCTGCGCGAACAGGTCGAGCTTTTGCAGAACCGCGAGCGGTAGCGAGCGGGTAGAACTTCAAGAAAGTGAAAAAGGAAATGGAAAAAGAAACAATCAAGCTACTCAATGTAGTCAGGCGTATTGCTCGTGCCGCGGGCTACGCTGCCTGGATCAAAACCGATCCCGAAGCCGCTCGCTTCTGCGTGGCGCAATACAACCGAGTGCTGTCGCGGTTGGGCGAACTCGAAACGGGCGTAAAGACGCTCTTCACACCGCTGCCAGAGAATGCGTCTGCCGAAGTGACGCGTATGGCCGCGCGCGAGCTTGCCGCTTACTTCGAGGACGAAGCGCCCGAACCGCACGTCTGGAAATTTGCGTGGGGTTGTAGTCCGAGAGCAGTGCGCGCACGCGCCCGGTGCTTTCCTGTGTCCGTGCGATGCGAGTGAAGAGATTAGGGCATCGCGGGATTAATTAGAGTGGACGATGTCGCCAATCACATGGTGACGAAGGAGACGTATGGAAAGAGAAAAAGAGTTAGCGAAGTTAATCAATGTACTGCGCCGCACGTCGCGTATGGCGCTGCAGTCTGAATGGACCGGAGGCACCCAGGATGCGGCCTCCTTCTGCGCGGATCAGTACAATCGTGTGCTCGCGCGTTTGAAAGAGATCGATGCGAACGTGAGCGTGGTCTTCGAGCCTTTGCCGGCGGGAAGTTCTTTGACTGTGGTGGCGATGGCTTGCCGGCAACTTGCCGCGTACTACGAAGACGAATGCGGAACGGCTAGAGGTTTTGGCCGCGCGTATGGCGTCGGTCTCGATCCAAAAATATTCAAAGAGTTCTGGGAGAAATCGTCGCGCGAGATCGAAGACCTCGGCGAATTCATTCGCGAGAGCATTGAAGAGTGGGCCCGCCAGCGCAAGAAAAAGCCGGAGGAAAAAGCCGAGCCGAAGAAGGAAGGCTAACTCACAAACCTTTGCTTGGCGCTCAAGACGACAGGTGAGTCGAAATGTCGAGAGGCGGGCTGTGCCCGCCTCTCTTTTTTCTGCCATCAGTTTTGTGTGCGTCGATTCGTATGGTTAAATGGCATCTCACCGAGGCCAATCGAAATGCAACATCAAAACACGCTTGAACTCACGCGGTCGGCGCTTGCCATCATCGATATGCAGGAAGCGTTTCGTTCGAAGATTGCTGAGTTCACTGAAACGGCCTCACGTATCGCCTTGATGGTGCAGGCCGCGAAGCTCTTGAATCTTCCGATCATCGTTACCGAGCAATACCCGAAAGGTTTAGGACACACGGCCAGCGAGATAAAGGATGTTCTACCCGCTTCGCTCGAGATCATAGAGAAGACGACGTTCAGTTCCTGCGGCGTCCGGCCATTTGAAACGCAAATCGAGCAAACGGGTGCGAAACAAGTCATTGTTTGCGGCATCGAAGCGCACATCTGCGTGAACCAGACTGTGCACGATCTGCTTGAGCGAGGTTTTCAAGTTCATCTGCTGATCGACTGCATCAACGCTCGGAACCCAAACAACCGGGAAATCGGTTTGGAGAAGATGCAGATGAGCGGGGCAATTCCATGTTCGCTTGAGATGGCATTGTTCGAGTTGCTGCGCGACGCTAAGCATGCACAATTTAAGGCGATTCAGGATTTGATCAAATAGTGTAGGGCGGACCGGCGTGCCCGCCTGCGCGACGAATGTACTTTGAAATCATCGGCTCGATTCAGGAGATCGAAACGATTGCGAAGGGCCGCGGTGTTCGTGCAGCGATACGGAAGGCACCGCTGGCGAAAGATGAAAGGCGTTGCCACCGTGAAGCTAAAAGGTGGTAGGATGCGACTTGCTGAAATTCACTGGTACGAAGCTCACGCGGCTGGAAGGAAGGAATTCAAAATCAAGCTCCCGTTTCTCGATTAGCAACATCATGAAGAACGATCGACAGCCCGTCAACAGGTTTGTGGTTTGTATCAATAAGAAAGGTTATGAGGCATCGTTGCAGATCGGCAAGCTGTATCGCGTCATCCCCGATGAAGACGCGGTTGAATACGGATTGCTAAGAGTGATTGATGAAGAGGGCGAGGATTACGGTTATCCTACGGAAAGATTCTTTCCTGTTGAAATTCCCCAAGCATTAGCCCGTGTCCTACAAACTGCCAAGAGATCCGCGAGATAATGGTTTCTGCCAAACTTTTTCAATCCCCAGGTGGTTAGCTCACGTAAAATGGATCTGCTTTCTGAACTAAATGAAGAGCAACGTCAGGCGGTCCTTGCCACCGACGGCCCGCTGCTGATTCTTGCCGGCGCCGGCTCGGGTAAGACGCGCGTCATCGCCTACCGCATTGCTTATCTCATCGTCGAGAAAGGCGTACCGCCGTACAACATTCTCGCCGTCACATTCACCAACAAAGCCGCGCAGGAGATGCGCGAGCGCATTCAACGGCTGCTGCGCGGTCAGGAACTTTCGAGTGCGCCCTGGGTTTCGACCTTTCACAGTCTCTGTGTGCGCATACTGCGGCAAGACATCGAGCAACTGAAGGAAGGTTATAGCCGAACGTTTACGATCTATGACCAGGACGATTCGCTGCGGCTGATCAAGAACTGCATCAAAGACCTTGGCTACGACGACCAGCATCTTGGTGCGCGCTCGGTTCAAGCGGCGATTAGCTCGGCGAAGAACCGTGGCGAGGACGTTGACGCCTATGCGGCGCGGGCGGATTACGTCGATGAGCGACGCGCGGCGATCGCTCGCGTCTACAAACTCTACGAAGAGCGGCTGCACGGCAATAACGCGCTCGATTTCGACGATTTGCTGATTAAGACGGTGCGTTTGTTGCGCAACGTGCCCGAAGTACGCGAGAAGTACAACAATAAGTTTCGCTACATTCTGGTCGATGAATATCAGGATACAAACTCGCTGCAGTTTGCGCTGGTGAGTTTGCTAACCGAGAAGCAGCAAAACATCTGTGTGGTGGGCGACGAAGATCAATCGATCTACAAATGGCGCGGCGCGGACATCACTAACATTCTCAACTTCGAAAAACACTTCCCCAACGCGCGCATCATCAGGCTGGAGCAGAACTATCGTTCGACCCAAACCATCCTCGACGTGGCCGGCGCGGTCGTGAAACACAACGTCGAACGCAAAGGCAAGAATCTCTGGACTTCGAATCCGGCTGGTGAACGCGTGCGTTACTGTCAGGCTCTGGATGCGGAATCCGAAGCGCGTTTTGTTGCGTCAAAGATAGTCGAGCACCGCGAAGAAGACCCGGACATTCGGGCCGCTGTTCTTTATCGGACAAATTCTCAATCACGCGTTTTTGAAGAAGCGATGCGCCGCGGCGGTCTCCCTTACAACATCGTCGGCGGCTTTTCGTTCTACGAGCGGATGGAAGTGCGCGATATCATTGCCTATCTCAAACTGGCTCTAAATCCTAACGATTCAATTGCGCTCCAGCGCGTTATCAACAGTCCGCCGCGTGGCATTGGTAAGCAAACCCTTGAAGAGATCGAGCGCCGCGCAAAGGACCACGGCCTATCACCTTGGGAGACGATCTCACAAGTGATCGAAAAGCCCGACGGCTTGAGCACGCGCGCGATCTCAGCGCTGAAGAACTTTCAGGGGATCATCGAAACGCTTGCTGTGAAAGCGGGCATAGCGCCCGCCGATCCTGTCAGAACCGGGAGCGGTAGCGACCGGGCGCCGGATTCCACTTTTGACTCCGACTCCCTAGTTTCCGATCTGGTCAAAGCGGCAATCTTCGATACCGGCTATGAAGCTGCGCTGAAGACCGAGAAGACCGATGAAGCAGACGCGCGGCTTGAGAACCTGCAGGAACTGGTTAACGCCGCCGTCGATTACGATGAACAGGGCGCCGAAGGCTTGCGTGAGTTCATCGATCATTCAGCATTGGTTTCCGATCAGGACCAATACAAACGCGACGTGCCGGTAACTTTGTTGACGGCCCACTCAGCGAAAGGCCTTGAGTTTCCCCTGGTGTTTATTGTTGGTCTGGAGGATGGACTATTTCCGCATTCACGCTCGGTCACGGATCCGGCGGACCTCGAAGAAGAGCGGCGTCTCTGCTACGTCGCCATCACGCGCGCTGAGCGATATTTGTACGTCACGCACGCAATGAAGCGTCGTGTGTACGGCGAGGAGCTAGCTTCGGAACCCTCACAATTCTTAAACGAGATGCCGCTGGAGTTGATGGAAGATCTTTCACTCGGCAAATCCTGGCTCTCGTTCGCTCGCGGCTCCGCTGCGTTTGATTATCATCAAGGCGAATACCGCAAAGAGCGAAAGAAGTACGCCGGCAAGACCTACGACAGCGTGGAATCGATCGCCGAGTTTTTCAAACTGCGTAATCAACAACTCGGCATTAAACCAAAAGGTCGGGCAGCCGCCGCGAATTCATCGTCTTCTCCTTCGACAAACAGCGACTTCGCTCCCGGCTCGTACGTGCGCCACGCGAAGTACGGCCGCGGGCTCGTGCTGCGTCGCGAAGGCGCCGGCGAAACGACGAAGCTCACCGTGAGCTTTCCCGGCTATGGCCAGAAGAAGCTAGTCCAGAAATTCGCCAACCTTGAGAAGGCTTAGAAGCGAAGAGATTGATCAGTACTGAGTTGTGAGTACTGAGAACTGAACTCTCTATACCGTCACCACAGTCCCATCAAACTTCGTCAAACTGAAGCCGGTAAAGGTTTCGTTGTAACAGCCCTTCTGGTCGCGCAGAATGCTGGTGGCACATTCCTCACCCAACTTCAGCGATTCATTCCCGTCTGTCCTCCAGTGCACTCCAGCAATGTTACGTCCCGTTGCGATGTTGGACGCCAGCTTATTCAGCTCGCCGCCAACGGTGAGTGGTGGACCAACGTAGGGCAGGAGTGTTGTCCCGGTGGGATCGGGAACTACCGGGTTCTGAATGGGAGCCGACTCGTCGAAGTAAGCCTTGAGAACCGTGACGCATGCTCCGGCTACCGTGGCGTGACCAGCGCCGTAGGCCGGATGGTTCGGTGATCCTTCAGGAAAAGCCATCGGCAGCAAATTATTGCCGACTCTGCTGAACACCCTGGAAAGCACTGTCGAAACCGTTCTCAGGTCAGTATGAATCGGATAGCTGGCCCGGCCCAGTCGGTGCACTTCAACGCGCCCGCCGAATTCTTCCGGTCGCAGCCGACGTTGCACCTGCCATTTTTGGAACCAGACGTGTTTCAGCGCGCGCGTAGCGGGCTCAGCTACGAGGGTTGCAATGGCTGGACCACCAAACGTCCCAAAACCAACCTGGGAAAGCGAACCGTTCGGATCCAGCAGGGCGTCGCGCGGCCGGCCTGCGCCGCCATCGAGGAGCACGCCGTAGGGATTACCAGCGTCAACCGGATAGCCGCCGCCAAGCAGCAAGAGCAATCCCACAAAATAAGCTTGAAAGAGCACGTCGATGTGAACGTACGCCGCGAGGTCGCGCCCGTTGCGACAAAACACGAGTGGGCCCGGCGTGAGCGTTGCTGTTTCGTTGCAGCCATTCTGAACATCCAGCCAATCGGAAAAGTTGGTCATGAAATCAACGCCAGGCGCGTTAGTGTTAATCCGCTGGTCCACCCGCTGCGCGCCGAAGTTCGCCGGCTGCAGCAGGAATTGGGAGATGTATGGGCCGGTAGTGCATCCGGGAAAGCGATCGCGGAACAGTGTTTGGGCTGTCACATGTCCCGACTGCTTGGGACCACGAAAGTCAGACATGTTTGAAAGATCCGCGCTTGCGGCCAGCGCGAGAGAATTGGTGGCGTAGTCTTCAAAGTTCACGTCCCGAAGCAGAGCCATCCAGTAAAGCTCCGCCATCTCACCCGCTTCTTCGGCGCTGGCGAATGCCGGCGCAGGGCGTATCGCGGGTACGTGAGAGTCTGCTCCCTGAAGGTCAAAGGCGTAGCCGGCCATGGGATTGACCAGACGACGCTGGTGGGATTGATCGGGACAGCCAAAATGGCCGTTGATCGCCAGCGCATCAAAGTCAGCATTGTTGCCGCTGGAGAGCGCCGCAATTAAAGCGTTGTAGGCCGCCGGGTCAACTTCGCCAGTAAGCGGATCGTGCTTGAGAGTCCTTGAGAAATTACCAATTCTGTTCGGATATCTTGTTTCGTCGCCGTTGTCCACGTGAGTCTGTGGCGAAAGCGAGAACTCATCCTGTGTGGCGCGATCACGAAGCTGTTTTGCCTGAGTGCGGCGCTGCCCGGTGTTTTGTGGTCCTGCTGACGCCGCTTGGGCGCTGGAGCTGCCAGGCTGAAGCAACGGCTCGACACCAACAACTCCCGCCGCAAGCGTCGCCGCCCCGGCCACGCCAACATGACCCAGGAACTTACGTCTACTGGTTTGCACAGACTCTTGTTTCTTCATGGGGGTCCTCCTTGATCCAATTCGGTTGTTGGGCAAATCGAAACGATGAGCGGGAGGTTTACCGCACGGATTGCTTTGGAAGCCGCCGAAGGTCAGCGGTCTTGTTGTCTTGCCTCTGCTCTGGCGGCTATTTCTAACACAACCCTGGCCCAAAAGAAAGTTTATCGTGAAAGAGTTCCGCGCGGTATCCGCTGTTCCGTCTTTTGCTACGCTACGGTAACAGTTGGGTTAAGCTGGCTGCGTTCGTTCTTCAGCTCCGCTAAGAGCGCGATGTTTATAGCACTGCGAGCCAGTGCAGTGGCCAGCTCCGGAGGAGCGACATGTTTCAGACGATGGACGATCAACCGCGCAATACATTCCGCTCCTGCGGAGCTTCCGAAATATCTTCTCAGCGAGGATCTATAAACATTTCGTCCGTGCGGGACTGCATTGAGGCAAAATCTTGCTCCAAAAACAAGAAGTTGCGAACTTGTTTCACAGAGGCCATCGAGCAGGCGCAAAGAATCTCGCTTACGGTCGCTAGGATCTGAGCGAAGGTATGGTTCTTTAAACTTTTCAGCCGTAGTCAGACTGGGTTCACGGTCTCGCCTGCTGGCCGGTTCGGGCGCACCATGAGGCGCCTTTTCGCTGCTGCCGCGGCGAGTTCGGCTTGACCACTCAAGGTGAGTAACTTAACAGCCGTCCGCCGCACTTCCACATCCTTGTGCTCCTCGATTGCTCGAATCAACGGCTGAACCTCCCCCGTCTTAGCCATCACAAACAGGAGACACAAAGCGTTGTAACTGTTCTCTTGACTGTCACTGTTAAGATCTTCGATAGCCTTGCCGGCAAGTCCCGAAGCGTTCAGAGCGTTGCCGATATTTCGCGAGCGCTCCGGCGATCCTTCCTGGACGGCGCGACTGAACGCCTCAGCCTGGCGGTGAGGTTCCAGTGCGCAAAGCGCATGGGCCGCGGCGTTACGGACATCCGGCGACACATCATCAAAGAAACTTGCGATCAAGTCGAAGGCCTCTTTCACGTTTGATCGCGCCAGCTCATGCAGCCCTGCGGCGCGCTGACGCGGATCCGCGCTATTGAGATCGGCGATAATCCATGGTGGGAGATCCGCACTGTGACCTTTGCCAGGCGTCAGGCTCTGCGCAGCCTCAGCAAACGGGCGGTGCACCTCCTCAAGGCGGCGCGCTTCTTCTTCGACTTGTTTGCGGGCGGTTTCTATCTCAGCGCAGCGAAGCTTCACTGTCTCAACCGCGCGTTGCCACGACTCTTCATCCTCACGCAACCGCTCTTGTTCTTGCCGGTATCGTTCCTTGGCTTCGTCGCGCATCCGCTCCGCTTCAACACGGCGCGCTATTTCTTTTTCAGCTATACGAGCCTGTTCCTCGATAAACTGTCGGGTCTGGTCCTCACAATGTTGGCGTGCGGTCTCCACCTCAGTCCGCCGCAACGCAAGTTCGGCGTTGGCCCGGCGCAACTCTGCTTCTGCTTTGTGTAAGAGCTCCAGCTCCTCGCGGTGATGATCCTCTGCTTCCGTGCGCGCTCGTTCCGCCGCAGCGCGTTCAGCCGCGTGATCCTCCACGTGTGGTTCAGCTCGTGCCGGCATCTCGCAACTATTTTCAGAAGCAAGCAGTGCCTTCAGCGGACCGACAGCGACGGCGGAGTCGCCGATTTGTGCGAGTGCTGCAGCGGCGGCGTGCTGCACTTCAGGCGCCTTGTCGAAGAGAGCAGCAACCAGATGCGCGGTCACCAGGCTACCGCCAACTATTCCGAGTGTGTGAGCGGCCGCAGCGCGCTGGGCGGAAGAGTCTGCTCCGCGGAGCACGTGAAGCGCTTCGTCAAGGTAACCCAGTTCCACAAAAAGTTGTCGGGCACGTTCTTGCTGGCCATCGCCCCGGGCCAGCAACGCGAAAAGTCGGGCGATAATTATTTGTCGTGTTCCCGGCTCGGTCGAGCTGGCGATTTGACGATCGCCAGCGCAGCCCGCGGGGAGGTTCGTAACCTCGCGGATCGTATGTTGCAACTGAGGATCTGATGAAGACAATTTGTGTATAGGGACTCCCTTATTAGGATATGCCGATTTGCCGACAGGTTCTATAACTCCCCACGGAAATTTGGCCGATCTTTATCCGTTCACTCATTCGCGCAGCAGTCCTCCTTTGAAAACCGGCTGGCCTCCGAGAGAAATGTAGAAGCTATAGAGAACCACCGCGAGGCCAGCACCCAAGCCGAATATGGTTGAGCCTGCATACCACACGGAGAAATCCGAGGTCATTGGGTAGGTAACAAAGAGCTGCATGAAAAACTGAGAGGCAATCATGGCCAACAGACCGAACCGCGTTATTACAACGAGAAACATCGCAGTGACCAATCCGGCGAGTAACGCTCCGATCAGATGATTGCCAGTACGAGTACTTACTGCAAAGGCTGTTGTGGGCAAAAGCCAGGCCACCAGCGATGATAGCCACTCCCTGCGGCGAAAAAGAATGTAAAGCAACAGCAGCAGGAACAAGTAGAACAAGGCAACAAAAATCGGGAAGGTTGCTGGATTATTGAAAAATTCGCCAACTGATTCACGCAATCCAAGCAGCGTACTCAGAGTCGGTGGGACTGTCGGATTAATACCCAGACTCGCCGGCGCGAGCGTGGCTACGGAGAACAGGATTGCAATTGCGACGCCAAACGCTGAACCGATCAGAATATCCCGACCAACGAGCGGATCTCTGAATTCCCCTGCCAACAGGCGCGTCCACGAAACAATTCTTTGCGGCCACCAGCGTCGAACGTAGGGCTCAAGGGCCATGTAGAAGAGCCAGAGCAGGGTCGATAAAAACAGCGCGAGCATCACCGCCGGCAAGAACAGAGCAAAGAATTCGTCAAACCCAGGGTGGTGATGGGCCAGGAAGATCCACGCGATCATCAACGCCGAAAAAATATAGATTGCCAACCTGAGTGCGCCCTTCCGATCGCCGCGCCCTTCACGCAGGTTCTTTCGGGCCAGTATCACTCCGATAATCATGAAAGACAGAAGCAGAACCATGACCACGGTTACGAGGACCTTGGTTCCCGCTCTGAACTGAAACTCTTGCATTCGTGCCGGTCTGCTCCACGGCGCGACAATCTCAAAATAGATGGGCTTGCCGTGGTAAGCAGCCGCTTCGATCCGAATTGGTATTTGAGACTGACCGGCAAGTTTTCCCTCCCATGCCGCGCGGCTGTCGCTGTTAGCTAATGGAACCCACGTGGATTGCGTTTGAGTGAAACTGGCGAGGTTGAAACCGGCTTCCTCGAAGAGCGGAGCCCACAGGTCCGTTTCGAGTTTCGGGTCTCGAGTTTCGAGTTCGCGCGGCTTTGAACCTGAGACCTGAGGCTTGAGACTTGAGACTTGTTCTGTACTCGGAACTCGAAACTCGAAACTCGAAACTGGATCTACCTGCGGCGGAACGGCTTCGAACTTGATCAACCGGCCCGACGGGTCCAGGGATACATTCACCATCCCTGATACGATCGGTGCGGGATCTTCTTGAGTGGCGCGCACGTCCAGATGGTTCGCAGGCGCGAGATACCTTGGACTCTGCCGATACCAGAAGTAGAGCGCTGCCGGTTGTCCTGTTGAGAGCTGATTCCAGCGAGTGGAAGAACGGTCGTGGTCTAAGACGTATCTGAAATAATCGTTGTTAATGTCGAAGCCGTACGCTCGGTCAGCAGGCGGATCCGTGTACCCGAGTCTGTTGACGATTGCACTGGCTCTCTCTTTAAGCGCCTCAGGCGACTTCTCAAACGGAACCCGGCGATGTAGATCAACTTTCCCCGACAACCAGATGATCAGTACAAAACCGACAAGGATTGAAGCTAAACAAGCCAGGGCGATACCAGGTCGTAACACGCCTTCTTTCGGGGTCGCGGCTACCATTTCTGGAGAAGGCGTTTCGCCGGCAGCGAGCGCGGCCGCTAGAGGATCGCCACCGGGTAATGCGGCCGCAACCTGAAGCGCGGAATCAGGCCGCTGCTCCGGATCCTTTTCAATGCAGCGCAGGATCACGCGCTCGACGAGCGGATCGATGTTCTGGACGAGAGATGACGGGGTGGTCGGTGTCGTGTCGCTGTGGCGCAGATCCAGCAGTTGACCAATCGTCGGCGCATCGAACGCCTTCTTTCCCGTGAACACTTCATATAGAACCAGACCGAGCGAATAAATGTCGCTCTTAACCGTCAGCTCTTTTCCCGCGAGCTGTTCGGGCGACATGTAGGCGGGCGTGCCGGCGCGAATCTCTTCGTCGCGAATCTCTTCTTCGAGTCCGGCAAGTCCAAAGTCGGTAATGCGCACGTTGCCGTGTTCGTCGATCATTACGTTCGATGGCTTCAGATCGCGATGCAGCACGCCTCGGTTGTGCGCGGCTGCCAAACCAGCACAAAGCTGTCGCGCAATGTCGGTTGCTTTGTCCGACGGAAGGTGACCGATGCGCCGCAGCAGCGAAGAGAGCTCTTCGCCCCTGATGTATTCCATCGAGAGGAAGTGCTGGCCGTCTACTTCGCCAATGTCATAAACACGACAGACATGCTGATGAGAAACCTGACGCGCGACCCGCACCTCACGATGAAAGCGCGCCAGTGCGGCGCCGTCACTCAAAAGATGCTCAGGAAGGAATTTGAGCGCAACGGGTTGGCCTAACTTCAAATCATCCGCGCGATAGACTTCGCCCATGCCTCCCTTGCCCAACAAGCCGACAATGCGATAACGCTGAGCCAGCATTGTGCCGGGAATAAAGCGCGCATCGTCAATCGAATCGAACGAAGTGGACGAACGCGATTCTTTCTCCCGTGGTTTGTCAGCGGGAGATTGGTTTGATTCCAGACGGCGCGTCGCGTCATCAAACGAGAAACCACACGACGGACACGAAGCAGCATCGCCGGGCATCCTTTTGTGACAGCGGGGGCAGTTCATTGGCGGCGGATTGTATCATCCAACAGAGGGCGAAAGACAAAATTGAAGGCGGTTAAGTATCACCGCCCCTGACCTTGCCTCGTGCCTACTGCCGTTGCTTTTCTTCTAGCGACCCATCAGTTCATTCACGATTTCGCGCGTTAATGCTTATGACATCCGCACCGTACAGGAATTACGGTTTGGGTAGACGCGGCAATGGATTTTCTGCTTGCAAGGTCCGAGACAAATGCTCTAATCTCAGCCTCACTCATGTCCGCCGGGTGTCGCTTGTTATGGAAAAAATGTAACGTTTGATCCAGTCGACGTAGGCTTGTTCGGTTCGCAAGCTGTAATGCTTCATGCGAAGAACCTCGCGTACTTGATCGAGCAGTTTGGGCACGCGCGGGATTTTACTACCAAATCCGGCTTTATCCCGCAGATCTGCGGTTGAATACATGTTGGGCGTCGTTATCATGTCTCGATGGTGACAATTACAAACAAGAAACGATTCGACGATTTCGGGCCGCTGCTGAATGCGTGACCGCTGCCCGAGTTCTCTCAAAATTTGAGGTCTGTCAACGAGGTGAATCCGGAACATTTGAAGATTGTGTCGAACTGGGCGTCACTTCATGCGTGGCGCCAAGAGCACCGAAACGCGCGACTCGACTTGAGCGGCTCGCACCTGCGCGACAGCGGGCACCTGAGCCACGCAGACTTGCGCGGGGCAAACCTGACCGCGGCAAATCTTAGTAACTTGAAACTGAGCGGGACGCAAATGCAGAAAACAAATCTCCGTAAGGCGTCGTTGTTCTCCGTGGATCTTAGTGGTGCGGACCTGAGCCGAGCAAACCTGCGCCAGGCCCACATGGAGAGCGTGAACCTAAGCCATGCAGACCTCCGTGGCGCGAATCTAGAAAGGTCCATCATTGCTTTTGGTACGTTCACCAATGTTGACCTCTCTGAGGTCAAAGGCTTGGAGAGTGTATTTCATCAGGGCGCGAGCAGTATCGGAACGGACACACTCTTTCTATCAAAGGGCAAGATTCCGGAAGTGTTCCTGCGCGGCTGTGGCCTCAGCGACTGGGAGATCGAGGCAGCGAAGCTCTACGATCCAAAACTCTCATCCAATCAGATCGTCGACATTCAGCAGCGGGTCTTTGATTTGCGCGCCGGATATCCGATCCAGATCGGCTCGCTGTTCATCTCGTACACACACGCCGACAGCGCATTCGTTGACGCCCTCGAGAAGAAGCTGAACGAAAAGGGGATTCGCTTCTGGAGAGACGTCCATCAAGCCACCGCCGGCCGGCTTGACAAAGTCATCGACCGCGCGATACGGCTCAACCCGACGGTGTTGCTTGTCCTCTCGGAACATTCGCTGAAGAGCGACTGGGTTGAGGATGAAGCCAACAGAGCACGAGAGTTGGAAAAAACCCTCGCGCGTGATGTGTTGTGCCCGATCGCGCTAGATGATTCATGGAGAGACTGCGGGTGGTCGCGCCCGCTGCGAACGCAGATTAGTAAATATACCGTCCTGCCGTTCCACGACTGGAAGGACCCTGCAGCCCTCGACGGGATGTTCCGCCGCTTGGTAGAGGGGCTTTCGATCTTCTACCATCGGTCCGTGCGTGATCGATAGCGTCCGGGCCGAACAGCAAAAGAACCAAAGAGTGGTTCCCCTCGAAACCCGCCGCCGACAAGTCATTGCAGGTGAGCCGCGATTGATCGCCTCTCAGCTTGAAAGATAGAATCCAGCTTGAAGGCTGCTCGCGCGGCCACCTGAACTCAACCGTTCGACTAGTGGCGGTTAGTTCAAGCTCGACTGAGGTGCGCCCCTAGAGTGAGACCACGAGTTAAGGTGGTTTTCGTATAGCAGCGGATTGCTAGTTGCAAAGCGCCGCGCCATTGTTGCAGAGTGCCGCCGGTTGGTGAAGCGGA
>JBGQJU010000101.1:0-21051 GCA_041499185.1 Pyrinomonadaceae bacterium
GGCCTATGAACTTCCACGTCTGCCCGCCGTCAGTTGTTTTATACATGCCGCGGCCCGTGGAGACATTGCTGCGCACGTCATCCGAGCCAGTGCCGAGATAGATGACGTTCGGGTCCGAGTCGGCGACCGCGACCGATCCAGTCGAGCCCAGCGGGACCTTGCCATCCGTGATCGGAACCCAACTCGCGCCGCTGTCAGTCGTGCGGAACAGTCCGCCGCTCGCGACGCCCATGTAGAACGTTTTTGGCTGCGATGGCACGCCCGTTACTGTCGTAACGCGTCCGCCGCGCGATGGCCCAACCAGTCGGTAACGAAGTCCCTTGAAGAGCGCAGGGTCTACGTTCGGCATCATCGGCTGGCGAGCAACCGGCGTCTGCGCCTGGATCTGCGAGAGAGCGAGTGTGACGAAGATCAGAAATGAAAGGAAGCTGTGTCGAAGCATGTGGTTTCCTCCAAGACGGCGGGTCAAGACTCAACTTATGACGTGATCAAAGCGTCCTTCGTGCTTCTACTGCAAACCGCTCCGAACTGCGATTCAACCGGTGAAAATCGATATTGAAGCTAAGAGACTAACGCCAGAGTTTACCGGGCACGGCGATTTTGAACAAGGTGGAGACCAAAAAACAAGTAAGAGAACGAGACGCGCTCTGGTCCAATGGCGTCTTATGTTGCTGTTACGAAGGAAATGTCTACTTGTCAATTCGAGATTCCGTCTTCTCGAAGATCGAGTCCTTAGGCCACGTCAGGCCAACGGACACAGCCCACTTCTGTAATTTGTCGCGCGGCACGCCGCGATTGATCGCCCATCTGCGCCACCGAGAAATCGTGTAAACCAAGTCCACCCGAGAAAGAAACCTATCGCTGGAAACAACCACCACACTCTGGGCTCGATAGCACACCAATAAGAAGAATGCCTTGGCATGATTATTACGCTGGGCTGCCTGACCCGCGGACGTGCCCGGTGCAAAGAAACTCAGACCAAGAAGAGTTCGTCCTGTAGCGAATGTGAATGCGCACCGTATCGCCCGCGCTCGCAAGCACATCGGTCTCCAGCGGTACAACAACTGGCGGCACGAGCGAGTCAGAGGACTCAAAGATCACCTCTTCGTGAAGGACCAGCGGAGAAGTCAGCAGAAGGCAGTTCACTACGCCGCTTCTTGTAGCTCTGATGTCAGCTACTTTGTCTACAAGTGTCGGATTCACATCGCCTAGATGCACTTCCTGGAACAGCGTTCGTTCAGACATGACCTGAGGCGCGACAATACCAGAGAACTGAAAGAAACAACTGCGAACCTCTACGCAGTCTTCGAATACGTACTGCGCGTGGGCAAGCTCCACCATGTTTCGGATTCTGACGGGGATTCTTATGGCATCACGTTTCGCTATCTCTCTGTTTATGTGGTTCATAATCTCCAGTTCAGGCTCAGTAACCTGCCAGGTGCTCAGGTTCTCAGCAATCACCACATCCGGGGCCTGGCCCCCCAGGTCATCGACGGTAACAGCGAAGATATCCTTCCGCAGCAGCTCCACAGTGGAGGTCCCGCTCCTTTCGATGTTGCGCGCGGCTATGGCTGCAACCAGAGGGTCGACCTCCACGGCGTACACTTTCCGCGCGCCGGCTCGAGCAGTAAGGATGCTGAGTATCCCGGAACCGGCACCGCTCTCCAGTACGGTTCTGTCCCGGCAAGTCGCACGGATTGCGGCGTGAAACGCACTTACCCGTTTCGTGTCCGACGCCATTTCGTAATGGTACGGTAGCCCGAACGTGCCGTCCCCTCTTGGGTTGTTGTAGTCAATGCGCGAAGTCATACACCCGATACTCTGAGGCCTTTGAGAAAATCGATGATCGTCTGTCCTTTGGTTTCAATCAGCGACTCACTGATCAGCTTTCCCCGGCCGTTCATTACCGCGATGGAAGTGCTTGCCTGATGCAGCAGACAACGTGGATTCTATCTTTTCAAGTTGAGAGACATTCAACCGCGGCTCACCTGCGACGACATGTTGGGCGGCGCGCAGTGTTGCAGATCGCAAATGTCACCGGTCCGTAGCCATCGGATTAATCCCGCCGCGGTGACACGTTGAGCAATTGATAAAGCGTTCCTCTGGCTTTAGCTCAAGATTCTGCATCTTCCCAAGTTGGTCATTGATCATCTTGTGCATGACAGCCATCTCGCGTGCAGCTCGCTTGGGCCGCTTGTCGTCGCTCGCGAAGTCTTGCTCGACGTGACAGTGCGTGCATGCGACGCCGAGCGCGCGACTGTAGCCGCCGTTCATGACACGAAGGAATCGTCCTGCCGGCACATTCTTGAACCACTCGATTTGTATATTCTTAAAGACCTTCTCTGCCGGCTCATTCTCTCTCCCTGTAATCTTTTCCGAAAGCTGCTGCACGTAACGATTGTTTATCTCCTGGTTCGGGTTTGTCTGGGCTGGTGCGTTTGGACTAGGTTGCGGCTTTTGGTGCCGCGGACTGCTGAGCTGACCCACCCGTGAGCCTTTGCTGATAAGCTACGGCACCGCATGCCACTATTGCCAACGCGATCACACCGTGACGCAATGTCATGAACTCCTCCTTAGTCCGGCGAAGAATCCCACTGATTTAATCAGTGAGAGCATGGCATAGCCCCGACGCTGCCAGGCCGAGGCAGAAGCAAAAGCGCTGTCCGTGGTTAAGATTGGATGGGCCATCTCCCAGAGACCTTGTAAGATGCCAGATAGAATGGCCGCTGCCATACAAGCCAAGCCCAGCCGGGGAACTAGTCTAGTTGGAGCAGCCATAGAATTGAACCTCCAGTTAAAACAAATGAGATAGCGCCGAAAATGTATTCTACCGTGGATCCGCGACACAATCCCGGATTTGGTGGTTATTCTCCGGCACGTTCGCCTAACCTCAGCCGTGCGGGATCGCACGTCGGGCGACGGAGCCGCTAGACATATCTCGACTCCTTGTTCCAGGGAAGAGTTCCTTGCGCGCTGAATGCATCGGCGGGTGTTGACAGCGTCGTCATATAGCGAACAGAATTGCGGGCGCCCGAGGCAACTTAGACAGAAAAGCGGAGACCGTTTCTGCTTGATTTCCATTCAACTCCAACCCCAATCGCGGAGGCATGTCGTGAAGACAAAGACATTTCTCAAGGTGTGGCACAACTCCATTCGCATTCGTCAGCTTGTAAGCCTGTTTTGTTTGATTGCTTTGCTTTCGTCGGCGGGCGCGGCGTTGGCGCAGCAACAAACGAAGAGGGCAATCACCCATAGCGACTACGATGCCTGGCGAACGATCCAGGGCGCGCAGATTTCGCGCGATGGCAAGTTCGTCGCTTACGCCTTCCTGCCAGAAGACGGCGACGGCGAGATTGTCGTGCGCAACGTGGCTTCCGGCGTCCAGTGGCGCGCGCCGCGAGGCTATCATCCGCCCGTGCCACCCCCTGACGATCCGGGCGCGAACATTGGTGAGTTTCAAGCCGCTCAGGCGCGTCTGGTTCGCCCTGCGTTTACCGCGGACAGTCGTTTCGTTGTCTTCAGCATCGAGCCGAGCAAGACGGACGTGAGCAAAGCGAAGAAGGCCGGCAGTAGCCCGACCGTGAGGGAGGGCTCAGGCGGTGGCCCGACGTCGAAGGACATGCCCAAGAACGCCCTTGGCATTATGGATGTTTCCGACGGACACGTGACGCGAGTTGAGAACGTGAAGAGTTTTCAAGTTCCCGAAGACGGATCAGGATTCATCGCTTATCTATTAGAGCCGAAACCGGAACAGAAGAAGCCCGAGGACAGGGGCAGTAGCCCGACCGTGAGGGAGGGCGTAATTCCATCATCGGAACCGAGCACGCCAGCGGCTGTTGCGCCTGCCTCTGCACCAAAGCCGTCCCAGTCTCCTCGCGCGCAATCGAGCGAGGCAGAAGCCCGACCGTCAGGGAGGGCTCAGAAGAAAAAAGAATACGGCAGCGATCTGGTCTTGCGAAACACGATGAACGCAACCGAGCGGACGTTCAACGATGTACTCGATTACACTCTAAGCAAAGACGCCAAGACACTTCTGTTTGCGGTCGCTTCAAAGAAGGAAGAAACGAATGGCGTGTATGCAGTCACGCCGCAGAGCGATGCCGCGCCAGTGTCTTTGCTCTCTGGCAAGGGTAAGTATCAAAAGCTAACGTGGGACGAAGATCAGACAGAATTAGCTTTTATCAGCGACCGCGACGACGCAGCGGCGAAACAACCGAAGTTCAAGGTCTATCTTTGGAATCGCGGCGGCGGCGTTGTCGAGAGCGCAGCTCGCAACCACCCTGTGACCGCCGGCACCAGCAGCGCCAATGAGATTGTTTCAACTTCTTCGCCAGGGTTCCGTAAAGATTTCGTCGTCAGCGAGAAGGCAACACTTGGCTTTTCACTCGACGGCAGCCGTCTGTTCCTCGGCGCCGCGCCGTCACCCGAGCCGGAAAAGAATCCGGACGAAGAGATTCCGGCCGACGAAAAGGTGCTGGTTGATTTGTGGCATTGGAAGGACGACTACGTTCAACCGATTCAGAAAATTCGCGCTGAGCAGGAGCGAAATAAATCTTATCGCGCGGTCTACGCGATCAAGGATCGCAAGTTTGTCCAGCTTGCGGATGAAACGATGGAAACTATCTCGCCCTCAAATGATGGACGCCAGGCGATCGGCTCGGACAACAGAAAGTATCGCGTGATGTCCGATTATGAGCCCGGGCTTACGGATCATTACCTGGTCAACACTGAAGACGGCACGCGAAGGCTTATTACGCAAAAACAGCGGTTCGGCGTTTCCCTCTCGCCCAACGCGAAGTACGCGATCTACTTCGACGGCAAAGATTGGAATTCCTATTCGGTGGCGGATGCCAAGACTATAAATCTAACGCGCAGCCTCAGTGCGCATTTCTTCAACGAAGAGAATGACGAGCCAACGACGCCGCCCTCATATGGAGTCGCGGGCTGGACCAAAGACGACGCGTTTGTTTTGCTCTACGACCGTTACGACATCTGGCAGGTTTCTCCGGATGGCGGCGGCGCGAAGAATTTAACTGATGGCGTGGGCCGAAAAGACAAGACCATTTTTCGCTACGTGCGGCTCGATCCGAAAGAGCGCTGGATCGATCCGGCGAAGCCAATGCTCCTGCACGCGGAAAACGAAGAGACACGCGATTCGGGATTTTACCGCGACAAGATTAATGGCGGCCTGCCGGAGAAACTCGTGATGGCGGCCAAGGATTTCAACAATCCCACGAAAGCTAAAGACGCCGATGTGTTGATGTTCACTGCTTCGCGCTTCGATGAGTTCCCAGACATTTGGGTGACCGGTCTGACTTTCAAGGACCTCAAGAAGGTCAGCGACGGCGACGCGCAACGCGCGCAGTTCAACTGGGGCTCAGGGGAATTGGTCGCTTTCAAAAACGTCGACGGCGTGCCGTTGAAAGGCCTGCTACTCAAACCCGAAAACTTCGATCCGAAACGCAAGTATCCGATGATCGTGTACATCTATGAAAAGCTCACGCAGGGCTTGCACGCTTTCCGCAATCCCGGCCCGGGCACTTCGATCAATCCGACTTTCTACGTCAGCAACGGCTATCTGATCTTCATGCCCGACATCGTTTACACGATTGGTTATCCGGGACAGAGTGCGTTGAAGTGCGTGTTGCCGGGAATTCAGGCGGTGGTTGACAAGGGCTTCGTGGATGAAAACGCAATTGGAATTCAGGGACACAGTTGGGGCGGCTATCAAATCGCTTATATGGTTACGCAGACGAACCGGTTCAAAGCCGCTGCTCCCGGCGCCGCGGTCTCGAACATGACGAGCGCGTACAGCGGCATTCGATGGGGAACAGGTTTACCGCGTCAATTCCAATACGAACGATCGCAATCGCGCATTGGCGGCAGCCTGTGGGAATATCCGATGCGCTATCTGGAAAACTCGCCCGTCTTTCGCGCCGACCGCGTGCAGACGCCGTTGTTGATGATTAACAACGACGAAGATGATGCGGTGCCATGGTACCAGGGCATCGAGTATTACCTCGCGCTTCGACGCCTTGGCAAAGAAGTCTACATGTTCAGCTACAACGGCGAGAAGCACGGCCTGCGCCGGAGGATAAATCAGAAGGACTACACGCGGCGCTTGCAGGAATTCTTCGACCACTTCCTGAAAGGCGCGCCCACTCCTGAATGGATGGAGAAAGGCATTCCCTACATTCAACGCGAGAAGGAGAAGGAGAAATATCGCGTGGCGGATCGGAATGGGGCGGTAGCCCGACCGTGAGGAAGGGCTCCGTTACAGAACCAAGAGCGATAGCGACCGGATACAAGCACTCAACCGCCGTCCTACAAGTCTTCGCGAATTTGTCGATCGCAGGTTGAATGTAGGATCCGGTCGCTACCGCTCGCGGTTCTGTAACTACTCGCCTAGTTCTTTTTCTCGATTTGTATCGCGGGCAAACCAGCCGCCTGAAGCTCCTGGTTAAGCGCAGGGATGTCCTGTGACTTAATGGTTTGCCAGCTCCCGCTAAGAGATTGCGAATCCTTTAGCACGTCGGTAACGGCGACGGCGACTTGCGGCGTCGGCGCGGAATCGACGCCTTGTAGGATTGCGAAAAGCGTTCTCAATCTTCCGGAAGCAGACGCGACGGTCAGCCGGGCGCCGGCTCCCGCGCCACCTGGTCCACCCGGCCCAAAGCCTGGAGCCCCACCCAGCGTTTGCAGTTTCTCGCTTAAAGAGTCGAGAATCGCGAGCGCCAAAAGGCTAAGATGTGCGTAGTTGTCCTCTTTTGCACGCGCACGGAGATCCGTAAGTTGTCCTCTGATCGACCTGATACGTTCACTTATCGCGGCCAGCGACAGTAACTCGTCATAGACTTGCTTCGATAGTTTAAATTGCTCGGCCAGGTCGGAGGCCGATACTTTCAGACGCGGATCCATTTGGATCATTAGCGGCTGCGTGGAACTCTTTCCGTTTGCGGTTAGCCTCACCGTGTACTTTCCGGGCATTATCCAGGGAGAAGTAGCCGCAGGCGCCGTGTTGCGGTAAACGGCTGCGATAGGAAACTGAGATGGTGCACCCGGAATTGGCGCATAACGCATGTCCCAAAGGAAACGGTGCATGCCCGGCTCGTTTGAAAGAACCCGCGGTGGCCGCACCCAGTAAATTGGAATCGCCAGCATCGGGTCGATGCGCGGCACTGGATCTGCGCTCGAATAGCGCCGCACCACTTCACCCGCCGCGTCAAGGATCTCAAGCGTCACCGGGCCTGATGTTGACGCGCCTAAGTAATAATCTATGACTGCGCCGTCCGGCGGGTTTTCTCCGGCAGGAACATCCGGGGGCAGAGGCGTGTCTGTATTTGTGTTCCAGCGAACGCGAATGGCAGTTTGCGGTGAAAAGAGAAACGCCTGCGAGGCGGCGATCTTCGAGTCGAGTTGGCGCAGCGGCGTGATGTCGTCGAGAATCCAGAAGCCCCGACCATGAGTGGCGGCGCAAAGATCATCACCTTTAACGATAAGATCACGCACTGAGCTGGCCGCCATGTTGAGCCGCAACGATTGCCAATGATCGCCGTCATCAAACGAGACGTAAACCGCGCGCTCGGTGCCGGCAAAGAGTAATCCCTTTCGCACTGAGTCCTCGCGAACCACATTGACGTTCTCGTTAGCGGGTATTCCGTTTGTGATTTCGGTCCAACTCGTTCCAGAGTCGCGCGTACGATAAATGTGCGGTCGCGGGTCATCGAGTCGCAGCGTATTTACCGCGGCGTACGCAGTCCCGCGATCGAAGTGACTGGCGTCAATGATCGAAATCTTCTGCCACGGTTTGAGTGGTTCCGGCGTGACATTTTTCCAGTTGCCGCCTCCGTCAGTAGTGACGTGTATCAAGCCATCGTCGGTTCCCGCCCAAATCAGATTGAGGTCCAGCGGCGAAGGTGCAACCGTATAGATGACACCTCGCTGCGTCGGTTGCGCGTTCGGCTGCGACCGATATTTGCCGATACTTTCCGGCACGTCGAACGTCTTGCGTGTTAGATCGGGACTGATCTGCTGCCAATTGCGGCCGCCGTCTTTAGTCTTCCACAGTGTGTTGGCGGCAAAGAACAAAACGTGCGGATCGGCGGGTGAAAATATCACCGGCTCAGTACGCACCATTCGAAAATCCGCCGGGCGAAGCGGCTTCGGCAAGATATTTTGGGCTTGCGCAGTGCGGCGATCATAACGCGTGAGCTTGCCGCCATAAACTATGTCCGCGTCGAGCGGATCAGGAGTGACGTAGCCATACTCTTCGGCGGCCACCGGGTGCCATTCGCGAAAAGTGATCTCGCCGTCGTTGCCGCGACTCGAAATACAAGCCGACCCACTCTCCTGCTGGCCGCTGCACAAGCGATAGGGAAACGCGTTGTCGGCGCCCACGTGATAAAGCTGGGCTGTCGGTTGGTTGTACCAACTGCTCCAGGATTTTCCGCCATTCACGGTGATGATCGCGCCCTGATCGCTCCCAAGCAGAATGATGTCCGTATTGTTCGGATTGATCCAGACGTTTTGGTAGTCGTCGCCACCTGGCGCGCCGCGTATGCCAGTCCATGTCTTGCCGCCGTCTGTAGATTTCCACGCGACGACGCTGGCGCTGTAGATCACGTCTGGATTTTTCGGATCGATCTTAGGAACGGGTAGATCTCCACCGCCGATGCGCGCAGCGGGACGCGGATCAGTCGTCGCGATAATCCAATTCTCGCCACCATCGTCGGAGCGATAGAGACTTACTCCACGGGTGGCGACTGAAGCGAAGAGACGATTCGGAGAACTCGCACCGATCGTGAGATTGGCCTGCACAATTCCTTCCGGCAGACCTTTGACCAATTGCTGCCAGGTTTTCCCCCCATCAGTCGATTTGAAGATGCCGCCGCCTGTTCCATTCCACGAGCCGTTCTCCCACGGCCCTTCGCGCGCTTCCCAAAGCGACGCATAGGCGACCTCCGAATTCGAAGGATCGATCAGCACATCGGCCGCGCCGGTGTTCTCGTCCTTGTACAGAACTTTCTCGAAAGTTCGGCCGCCGTCCGTCGAGCGAAAGATGCCGCGCTCTTCGTTGGGACCATACGGATGACCGGCGACGGCTACCAGCAGATGATCGGGGTTACGTGGGTCAACGGCGATCTGCGGTATCTGTTGACCAGCGCGCAGACCAAGATGCGTCCAGGTCTTTCCGGCATCCGTTGACTTGTAAATGCCGTCGCCGACGGAAAGGTCCGGACGATGCAGTCCCTCGCCGCTGCCGACGTAAATAACGTTGGGATCAGAGACGGCGACTGCGATGCACCCGACCGAGCCTGTGGGTTGATCGTCAAATATAGGCGTCCAGGTCTGGCCATAGTCATCTGTTTTCCAGACGCCGCCGTTTACCTGAGCGACGTAGAAAACATTTGGCTGCGAAGGCACGCCCGCGACGGCTCGGGTCCTGCCGCCGCGAAACGGTCCAATGCTGCGCCAATGAAGCGACTGCAACAGGTCCTGACTCATCTGTTGTGCGCGGACAATTGGACCAACGGTGATTACGAAAGCCAACACGAGCATGAGTGGTAGAGGAGTTCTTAAAGAGCCTACGATTCCTCGTTCGCGAAATGGATGACACTCTAAGCGGAAGTGATTAGTCATAGTCGTTCACCAAAACTCGTTATTCATGTATTTGATTCCTTTGCCGCCAGATACTATCTCCACAGACTAATCAATGTCGAACATAAAACCGGTCCTGAGACGATTGGGGCCATGGCCGCCGTCTGCTCTCTCGGCACGCTCGGTCGGGTGCGATAATCGCCGAGATTTCCGCTAATCTCCTGGGCACAAAGCTGCGCATCCTGCGGTTGCATCGCGCCCTAGTATCGCGCCCGCGACTCGTCTCTCAGCTTGAGAGCGGCTTCAGCGGGAAACTCACTCTTGTGCTGGCGCCTGCAGGCTTTGGGAAAACTACTCTGGTCACTTCATGGATTCATCCATTTGTAGTCGCTTCAGGGAAAAACTGTCAAACCACGCGCGGCCGACAATTGGGCATGGGTTCGAGGCACAAACTTGCCGCTGGATATTGATTGTCACAGCGCTCGTATTACCGGCGTCAAAATCAATTGAAGATTCCTGCCAGCCAGTTGTTCCCGGCGACAGCGAAGGAGGGAATCGTGACGACCGCGATACCGCGGCGGTGGCGATCGCAAAATCCGAACCGATATCCACGAGCACGGGACGCGCGCCCAAATGCATCACCACGTTGGCAGTGGCGCAAAAAGTAGGCATCGGGAGAATGACTTCGTCGCCTGGGCCGATTCTTAAAGCCGCGAGGGCCGTCTGCAATCCTGCCGTACATGAATTAACCGCGAGCGCATAGCCGGCATCGGTGTAGACGGCAAAGTCGCCTTCGAAGCGCTTTACTTTTGGGCCAGTAGTGACCCAGCCCGATCTCAGGGTGTCGACAACTTCCGCGATCTCTTCCTCGCCAATCTAAGGCAGCGCGAAAGGAAGAAATTCCTCGCGCACCGGCGCTTCAGTTTCCATCAATGTTTCCATCATTCTCTCCTTGAAAGTTGATTCTCACCGGGACAATCTCTTCGCGTCTGCTAAAGCAGATGCCGCAACGAAATGCAGGAGCCGACTATGCGGAACCCGCACTTTTGATAAAGGCGCGAGGCGCCGATGTTGCGTAGTTGTGTTCCCACTTCGACGATTTCGCAACCTTGTTGCCGGAACCATTCAAGCGCTGTCATCGTCGTGGCAAAGCCCACACCGCGGCCGCGCGCGTGTGCGGCGGAAGCAACCAGAACGATCGTTCCGACCATGCGGCCCAAGTGCGCGGTATCGCGTTGCAAGGCGCAGGTAACAAAGCCGAGCAAGCCCGTCTCGTCTTCTGCCAACACGACTGCGTCGGCGGCCTTGCCGGCGCATGAATTGCGCAACCAGGTCGCGTGTAGTTCATCGGCCCGCCCGCGGTCGATGAATGGATCGGAGTGGAAACGATCGTGAACGTATGCAGTGCGGGCCAACGCCGCCGCCTGATCCGCATCAGCGGCACTGGCCAGCCGGATCTTGAAATCGTGAGTTGCTTCGTTGGGCCGGTGTGTAGTGAGGTCAAGCGCGAAAGTGAGAATGCCATCGACAGTGATGAAGCCGGCTTGTTCCAGCACATGCAAACTTGAAAGATCCGATGCATCAACCCGCACGCTCAAGTGCCAAACACTGCGCTCCTGAGCTTCCTCCAGGACGTGTTCCAGCAGCGCTCTCTTTATCTGCTGCTGTTCACCGTACGAGCCTTCAGCAACTAGATAATGAATTCGCGCCGCGGTGACGCCGAGTTGCTCGCTGTCCCACGGCAGCATAGTGAAACACGCAAACCCGCACGCGCGATTCTCTCGTTGCGCTACCCACGTGACGCCGGCTTCATTTCCGATCGCCCCCTGAACACGTTCGCAGGTGAAATCGAGCAGGCTGGGCGCCAACCAACGGTCATGCCGCGCCAGTGGCTTGAAAGGCCATGCCGCGAGCAGCGGCGCGATGTGCACCCAATTGTCCGGTGTATAAGGGTGAACTAAGCAGCTATTCATCTCGCATCCTCCAAAACGTGATTGATGTAAATATCGTGGCTCCCTAAAACGTAGGGCACGGTCCGCAACAGGATTTTCAAGTCGAGTAGTAATGACTGGTGAGCAACGTATTCAAGATCTATCCGCGTGCGCGCTCGCCACGGGATAGCGTTGCGGCCGTTGATCTGGGCGAGCCCGGTGAGACCCGGCTTAACCACGCTGCGGGCCCACTCGGCGTCACTGTAGAACCGCGCCTGGTCCACTTGATCAGGGCGCGGCCCGACTAGACTCATGGGGCCGGCAAGAACATTAAAGAGTTGTGGCAGTTCACCCAGGCTGGTGCGGCGCAAGATGCGCCCGACGCGAGTAACGCGCGCGTCAGCGGGCGAGTTAAAGGTCGAGATTGCCGGTCAGTTTGTTTTCGAAGCCCTTACAAAAGCCGTTCGTCAAGCTCTCGTTACTAACCGATGTTTGAACGGAAGGGTTCGGCCGTGGGGCAAATCGGAATATCTCGGCAAAAAGACTCGGACTTTTGGCCGCATGGCGTTTGTTCACGCGCATTTCGCGCTTCCGAGCGTTAGCACCGCACGGCTTATGCCAGAGTCTTGAGGGTTGTGAAGATTGTCATCCGAAAGCACCAGTCCAGCGAGGTTTTCGATAGCGCAGCAGCACCTCAAGCTCGTTTCTGAGGCGGCGCCACGAATTCTTCTTCTGGCTCAGCCTAGCGTGAAAATCATTTTTTGAGTTGTGACGATGAAGGAGTGAAGGTAACGTTGGCAGTGGGTGCGTTCAATGTCCTCAACAAAGTGAAGACTACATTGTAGAAAGAATGAAACGGGCTGAGTGTGGAGCCATAGCCGGTCCGAACCATTCCAAACAGAAATATTGCGCACAGTCCTGGACCGAGCAGTTTAGAACTGCTCGAGACTTCGATACTAAGAACACGTCTATTCCGGATGGGCCAGTTTCTGCCCGTCGGGTCCCACCTGAATTTCTGAGCGCTTCGTTCCCGTCTTCACAACGGCTTCGTACGCCACGAGCTTTCCATTCTTTGTGAGGGATTCGATCTTGGCGATCGATCTTGCTCCCGCGGCTTTCTTGAGCCCCTCTTTTACAGCGTCAGGCAGCGAATCCATCGAAACTTCTTCCTCCACCTCGACGATGTTGCCGTTCTTGTCCATCAAGATGTCTTTTCCACGCCCGTCGACCTTGAGTTCGGCTTCGTAAAACCGCTTGCCGTGTTCGACCTCTGTGGCGAAACCCACAATCGTTGCGCCTTTGCTTTGTTCCGCGACGGTTTTCTCGACGGCTGGAGGCAACTGCTCTCTCTTGAGTTTCTTCTCTTGCGCCTGCGCGGCTGAAAACGTCGCCAGCGCGATTACCAGCGACGCCACGGCGAACTTAAGATTCATCGGTATGTTCCTTTCCGAATCGGTGTCCATAATACCAACCCCCGTATTTCGCGTTTTGGAGTCTCTGTCGGCCCGCAGTGTACCAGGCTAGGTAGTAGCGGGCGATGCCTAACGCAGGTTCATGTCACGCTGAAGGTCTATGAATCTTGGGTCAGCATGGAGGCCATCGAATCTTGGGTCCACGTTGAGAAAGACCATCCAGTCGGCGCGCTCTTGAAAGGCCTTCTCCAGCCACTCGAACCCGTGGTCATTGTCTTTGAGGCTCACGTAAGTCGCCGCGAGGTGGTAAGGCGAGATATACCTTTGCTTCGAGAGCTCGATGAGGGCATTCAGCTCCTTCTGCGCTTTCTCCTTATCACCGGAAAGGGCAAGCGCGCTGGCGTACTCGGTCCTTATCAGGGGCGAGCCGCCGGAAGCAGCAATCGCTTTTTCAAACTCTTCAATGGCCTCCTTGTACATTCCCTTCTGCGTGTAAGAAAGTCCCAGATACCTGCGCGCTGCGAAGAAACTTGGATCCAGCTCGACGGTCTTCTTGCACTCATTTATCGCGTCGTCCCAGCGGTGCGCGAAGTAATATACAAGTCCCAAATGAGCATTGATGATGAGCGAGGTCTTATCAATCTCCTGAGTCCGCCGCGTCTCTTTTATCGCCTCATCGAAGCGGCGTTGAGCCGCCAGATAATTTGAGTACCACTGGTGCGCCGACGCGTAGTTGTCATTAAGCTTGATTGCCTCCTTGAACTCTTTCTCCGCTTCCTGCCAGTTCCAATCGCCGCGAAAGGTGGTGTAGGCCAGCGCGGCGTGGGCCTCGGCGAGCTTACTATCGATGGCTAGCGCCTTGATAGCCGCGAAGCGAGCCATAGGGAAGGCTTCCCTTGGCGGTTTCGCACCGTAGGTGGCGAGCATGTTGTAACAATCGGCCCGCCCGGCATACGCCTGAGCATAGTTTGGATAAAGCTCGAGGGCCTGGTCAAAGTTATGGATCGCTTCGTTGATGCCGTCCGCCGTGCGCTTGTTCCAGGCGTTGCGGCCCTTGACATAGAGGCTCTCGGCGTCTTTTTTCTTCTTCTCTTCGCCGCTCAGCTTGAGGCCGATTGTGTCTGAGACCGCGGCAACAATCTCGCCCGGCACTAAGAGAAAATCGGAGAACTTCACCGGACGCTGTACGCCCCACATCTGTCTCCTATCTCGCGTGTCAATAAGTTCGGCGCTCACAATGATGGAATTATCGCGCTTGAAAACGCGGCCCACCAAGATCGCCCGCACATCCAGTTCACGGCCTATCGATTGGGGATCGACATGCTGCCCCTTGTAATGCTGGACCGAATTAAAAGACATAACTCTCAGCCCTGGCAATTGAGCCAGGTCGTTAATGATGTGCTCGGTTATGTCATCGCCAAGTTGGTCCATTCCGGGTTCCGAAGCGGTGCTGTTGAAAGGCAAAACAGCGATGGAGTTTATCGGGCGCGTGAGCAGGTAATACCTAACGCCGACAACTGCCGCTACGACTACCGCAATAGCGATGAGTGCGATCTTCTTGTGCTTCCTGATCCCGCTGACGATGTATTCAGCGCTGGAGGCATGTTCTCTCAGCGTGATCTCTTTGGTTGCGGCCCTCTGCTTACTGGTGGCGACTCTCACCGCGCCGCTGCGCCCAGTAACCAATTGCCGGTTTGAAACTGCTTCAGGCAGGTCAATAAGGTCTTCTTCCAGCTCCAACTGACGCTTGAGGCTTTTCAAGTCAATCAGCATATCCTTGAGGCTCTGATAGCGATCGTCTTTTTTCTTGCTGAGGGATTTGCCAACGATGCGCTCCAGTTCGGGTGGAATTTCCGGTGTATACCGCGACAGAGGCCGTGCTTTCTTTTCGATGATGGAGACAATGATCTCGTTCGTGGTCGAGCCTTCAAACGGCAAGCGGCCCGACAACATTTCGTAGAGGAGCACGCCAAGGCTGAAAATGTCGGTGCGCGCGTCAACCTGAGTGCCGCGCGCCTGCTCCGGCGACATGTAACTAACCGTGCCCATAACCATCCCAGGATTCGTATTGACCGCCGCTTCGGTTGCCGCTTCCGGGTCGCTGCGAGAAGCGCCGAACGAGCGCTGCTCGGTGAACTTGGCCAGGCCGAAGTCCAGGACTTTGACGTAGCCGTCAGGACGCAGCATGACGTTTTCGGGCTTAATGTCACGATGAATGATACCCGCAGCGTGAGCAGCAACCAGCGCACTCGAAACCTGAATGGCTATATCGAGCGCTTCGCCGATGGTGATGGTGTTCTGCTTGAGATGCTGGCGCAGCGTCTCGCCTTCAATAAACTCCGCGCTAATAAAATGAGACTCGCCAGTTTGGCCGACCTCATAAATCGTGATGATGTTCGGGTGATTGAGGGCCGAGGCGGCGCGCGCCTCCTGCTCGAAGCGGCGCACCCAGTCCTCGTTCTTCGTGACGTCTTCGTAAAGCAGCTTGAGCGCCACTTTGCGTCGGAGTCGCACGTCCTCGGCGAGATAAACCTCGCCCATGCCACCCGAGCCTAAGCGGGCGACAACCTTGTACTGGTTTAGATTGGTTCCAACGACTACAGGCATAACGTTATGTCCCCGCGCGATACGGCATGAGGATACGGGCAATGCGAACAAAAGGAAAGTACTGATAACTCAGTGGGCAGAATTGCCCGCGTTGGAGAATCAAGCTTCTGCCCAGCACGTTTTGGTAGTGATGCAAATCTATTCTTGTCGACAGATCGTTGCGCTCTGTGTTACCTACAGTTCACACTACCGGGCAAGGTAGACAATGATGAGACCGCTTATGAACGAAATACACGACAAATAATCGCATAGAGCACTATGAACACGTGACGGCATAGAAACTGCAAACCGTGTGCCCGTTTCGAGACTCTATCGATGTGAAATTGAACTTGCTCGGACCTCGCTTGCCCAAAGGTCGAGGTTTGAACTCCCGAGTTTTCGCGGAGTGATGGTTGCGTTTCAAATGAAGTGAGTCCAGAGATTCACGGATAACTTATTTGTAACTTACTTGGGTTACGCTGGAGATCATCATGCCTCTTCCAAAACTGATACCGAGTCAACAACCCGCCGATTTTGACGTCCAGAATACCCGTCTTAGCTATGACGTGCTGGGACGGTACATCTGTAATACCTGGGAAGAAATCACGACTGCCCAGGCAAACGGCGCTTACCCGTTCGATGCGGTGGTGATTGGCGGCGGGATGTTTGGCGGCTACATTGCCGAGAAGCTGTACCGCAGGGGTGGAGTACTCGCCATGCGCATACTGGTTTTGGAAGCTGGTGCTTTTCTCTTGCCCTCACACATTCAGAATTTGCCGCAGCGTCTCGGCGGCAGTGTTGGCGGGTCGCCATTGAGACAAAGAGATGACGGCACGAAGAATGTCATTTGGGGCATGCCCTGGATCAGCAACGAAGGCTTTCCCGGTTTGGCTTACTGTATCGGTGGGCGATCGCTCTTCTGGGGCGGATGGTCGCCACGCTTGACCGCCGAAGACTTGGCCAACTGGCCTAATGACGTGCTTACCTACCTTCACGGCACAACCGGGGATGACGGTGCGTATCGGCAAACGGAGGAGGAGATTGGCGTCGTCCCCAGCACCGACTATATCCGGCAGGCAAGTCTATTCAATGCTTTGAGTACGGCCTTTAATAACGCCAAAGCGAGTGTCGGCCCTAATACAATCATCACTGAGGTCAAGGAAGCGCCGCTGGCCGTGCAGGGCTCTTCCCCGGAATCTGGCTTGCTGCCTTTCGATAAGTTCAGCAGCGGCCCGTTCCTGATTGACGCGATCCGCGATGATGCAAATGGCAATCAGAGTCTTCACGGAGATGTGAGCCGGCGCATCTTTATGCTGCCCTTCACCCAGGTGCTCAAATTGAACAGATCAGGGAACACGGTTACAAGACTGGACCTGATAGTGAACGGTCAGCCGCAACCTCTATTTATCTCCCCTACGTGCGCGGTGGTAATCGCGAACGGAACGATAGAAGCGTCTCGTCTTGCGTTGGATTCGCTCGGGGTTGGTTCGACGCAGTTTGGTTCGCCGCGTGTCGGCAACCTCATGGCGCATCTGCGCAGCAACGTGACGGTACGCATCAAACGCAGCGCGTTGGGCTTGCCAACGCCAGCCACCGATCTCGAAACAACTGCGCTGATCGTGCGTGGAACCGCTCTGAACAGACGGTTTCATTTGCAAGTCACCGCGGCGGCGATTACGGGTCCAGATCCAGAGAAGAATATGTGGAATATGGTGCCGGACATCGACCTACAGGGAAACTTGCTGGCGAACCAGGATCCAAACTGGGTTGTGATCACTCTGCGTGGCATCGGCGAAATGGAGGACCAGCGCAGTCTCAATCCCGACCCGGCTCGTAGCTGGGTCGATTTGAGCAACGAGACGGATAAGGGCCAGCGCCGCGCCTACGTCAATCTCGTCGCAACTGCCCAGGACAATCAGTTATGGACCGCGATGGATAAAGCGGCCTTCGATCTGGCGACCAAGATGGCAGGTGCCGGCGCCAACATCCAGTATTTGACCCCCAGCGGCTGGCAGAGTCAGCGACCGCAGCCGGACGCGAACGGCAAAGGCTTCTGGCAAGACAAACTTGGTACCACTCACCACGAGGCCGGTACGCTCTTCATGGGGGACGTTGGCGCTTCCATCACCGACACTAACGGAAAGTTTCATGACCTTACCAATGTGTACGTTGCCGGCCCGGCGATCTTTCCCACACTGGGCTCTGCCAATCCATCCCTCACGGCACTTTCCCTAGCTCGCCGCACCGCTCGGGCCATCGTTTCGGCTAACGCGCCGGCAACCGATCCAGGTTTCACTCCACTCTCAATGGATCCGAAGGATTGGCTGATGGTGCGACTGCCTTCAACCCCAAATACTTCGGTTCGACATTATGGGCAGGTGTTGGAAACTTTTGATGCGTACGGTCTCTATTGGTACACCAAAGAGCAGTTCGCCAACTTCAAATTGAAACTGGATTGGCGCGTTGGACGCCGCGACGATAATTCCGGTGTGTACATCCGCATTCCGGCGCCTAATGTCCCGAACGCCCTTCAAGAGGCCGACAACAAGGGACATGAAATTCAGATTGACGAGCGCGGTTATGATTCAAATACAAATACGGAAGATCATCCGCTGAAAATGACGGGTGCGATTTATGATCTACAAACGCCGAGCGCGTTCGTTTCGAACCCGATTGGAATGTGGAACACCTACGTGATCGAAGCTGTCGGCCCCCAGATCAAGGTGACATTGAACGGCCAGCTCATCAATACCTATCAAAGCACACGAGAACTTTCGGGCTACATCGCTCTCCAGGCCCATCACTACACGTCTCGCGTTCAGTTCCGCAACCTCCAGATCCAGAAGTTACCGTAAAGTTGAGACGTGACTTGGGCGAAGGCCGACTCAGCCGCGCGCGGAAGCGTTCCAGCGTGACATCGAAACGCCTCGATGCTTTCGTCATAGCTGTTTATCAGAGGGTAGAGCAATTCGGAGAACAGGCCTCGAATTCTCGTTTGTTTCTTCCCCTTCTAAAGCTCTTGGATTTTCTCATCACACGCCTGCCTTTCGTTCGTTTACGCAAAACTCATTTCAAGAAGGAATACGTGTACTTTACTGTGAAGCGCTGCTCACGCGTGAGCACGGGGTTGCCGGCGGCCAGACTGTTGAACTGATTGCCGAGCGTGTAAATAACAAACAGGTCGCTGTCGGGGCGGTAGTTGTAACGCAAGCGAAAATTCATGCTGACCGGATTCTTGTCGATCGAATTGACCTGGATGAGCAAAGATGTTGTCAGGAACCGGCTGAATGAATAGCTGCCATTGATCGAACCGATGTGCACGTTGAAGATTCCTTGTGGGAAGCGAAAGCGATCCCACGTGTGTACCGTGGCAATTGAAATCTTAGGTGTGGGTCGATAGCCTGTGCGCGTACGAAACTCGTTGAGCCGTCCGTTGTAAAACGTGCCGAAGCGCTCGAAGAAGCTATAGACAAACCGCTTGCTTTGATCTGATCCGTAAGTGAACTGGTGGCGGTCGAAATGATAGAGGCCGGGCGGAATAATCACATTCTTAAAAATATTGAAGGGCGCCGAGAGGCGTTGGATGAAATTATCGAAGAGATCGTCATCCGTGTAGGCACCGTTATGAAAGTTCGCCCGGAACGTGGTCTGCCATTCCTGAGTCTGTAACACGCCGCGTGTGTCCACGTGCCGGCGATAGAATCCCTCGAAGTTGTATTCGCGGATGCGGCCGCGCTTCGGTCGTGGTGAAAGTTGAGCGTCAATTGAGTTGGTGACGATATCGGTGCGGTCAACGAAGCCGACTTCCGGATTGAAATTTGGTCCGACTCTGTTTTGGAAAACCTCGATTTGAACCAGGTTGCTGTTGTAGCTCGCGTCGATCGTGCTGGCCCAATCATGGCCGCGCAGATTTCGATCAGCGGAGAACGACTTGGCTAAAAAGCCGTTCAGTGAGAGCTTCTTAAAGAAAATGAAGTTGGCGTCGATTCCACCCGTGCGGTTGAAACGGTCTTGCCGGTTGCCGCTCTCTTTGTCGATTACGATTCCGCCGACGTAAGACTCGCTTAGTAGCTTGCGCTTCACTCGCGCCACGAAATAGTTTGCAAAAGGATTAGGTCCGCTGGCGCGCGTCTTCGCGTCGAGAATGCCAACATCATATTTGCCGAACGAGCCGGTCACCTTGGCGCCCACATCCAGCGGCACCTGCTGCCCGCTGACAGGATCGATGCCGATCTGACGGCTGAAGAACAGTTGCGTATCACGAAATCCAACATCAAAGATGCCGCTGTTCTCCAGAAAGAACTGCCGCTTCTCTGGAAGCGATGATTTGAAAGGTGTGATGTTGAATCGAACTGGATCGACTTCCGCGTCGGCGAAGTCCGTATTGAATGTCAGGTTGGCGACCAGATTGCTGCGAATGCCGTACTTCAGATCGAGACCACCAGTATGCAGCGTGTGTGCGCGGTTTTGTGGATCGGACCTAACACCGCCTAGAACGTAAGGTTTGATAATCAGCAAACGCCCGCTGCCAATGTCCTTCAGATCGGTGAGTTCACCGGCTTCCGAGATTCGCTCGATGCCGTAGATGCGCAAATAAGATTGCCAGAGATCTTCTTCGTTCTTACGTCGAATGAAACGTCGAAAGTTGATTCCGATCGTCACGTTGTTCGAGGTCTTGAAATTCAGAGTGGAAAAGGGAATGGCAATCGTCGCTGTCCAACCGTCCGGTGTAATGTGAGCGTTGGATTTCCAAATGCCGTCCCAATTCGGATCGTTCACTCGGCCCTCATCTGAAATCAAGGCGTCGAATTGCGTGCCGAGTGGGTTAGTGGTGAAGGTGTAACCATTGCGCTTATCATTGTTCGGTGAAATCAGAATTGTGAAGTTGTCATCGACGCTGAAGTCAGCGTCGCGGCGCAATTCAGTGGCGACAATCTTCTTTGCCTCAGAATCAAAGCAGTGTATTCCAAAATAGAGGAAGCGACTATCATACAAAACTCTGACCTCGGTCCGCTGGGTTGGAGGTTGCCGCTCGAACGGCTCGCGCTGATGAAAACTGTCAATGGAGGTTGCATCCTGCCAAGCGGCGTCTTTCAGTGCTCCATCAAGCTCAGGGGCCCTGTCAGTATGCACGGCGACAACGGATCGCACCGACGAAGGATCCGCGCTGGCCGAGGTTTGTGCCGTCGCAGTCGCGACTGACAAGAAGACAATCGTTGCTAAAACAAACGCGATATTCTTTGGCATCGACGCCTCAGTGATCGATTAGCAAGCTCAGTAAGCCCTCAAATCGTTGTCGTCATGAAAATATGACACTTAGCTTGAAGTTTGTTCCAGGCAGCCTCAAGTGATCGCAGGTGAGTATAATAGGAGCTTGCTTTTGCTTCTAGTATCCTGTCTCTAAAGTTCGCTAACAAGATCGGCGCATGCCAACGGGGCGCTAGCCCGACCGTAAGGGAGGGCTCATGTGTTAGCGACGTGTAAAGACTGAGCCCTCCCTTACGGTCGGGCTAGTGCCCCGGTGA
>JBGQJU010000102.1:0-20786 GCA_041499185.1 Pyrinomonadaceae bacterium
CGAGCGGAACTGGATCTTCGGATTGTGCTTCTGCAGCACTTTCGTGATCGCCGCCGTCAACGTCGTCTTCCCATGATCCACGTGCCCAATCGTCCCCACGTTTACGTGCGGCTTCGAACGATCAAATTTTTCCTTCGCCATCTTGTCTCGTCCTCTTTAGATAAGCTTATTCAGTTCTCGCGAAATCGTAATGATCCGAGATCTCAGATCGGAGACTTGAGATCTCAGTGGAGCCCGCGATGAGATTTGAACTCATGACCTCCTCCTTACCAAGGAGGCGCTCTACCCCTGAGCTACGCGGGCGCGAGTCGATAGCCCAAAAACTAACTGGAGCGGGCGACGAGATTCGAACTCGCGACCCTCAGCTTGGAAGGCTGATGCTCTACCAACTGAGCTACACCCGCTCAACTGCAAGTATGAAGCATGAAGTCGGAAGCATGAAAACCGCGCATCGCGTCGCGTACTTCATCCTTCATCCTTCCTACTTCATCCTTGCTCCTGGTGCAGGGGGCAGGATTCGAACCTGCGTAGGGCGTGAGCCCGCCGGGTTTACAGCCCGGTGCCATTAACCACTCGACCACCCCTGCATCCTTTTCAAGTGTCTCGTGGAGCCGGCGAAGGGACTTGAACCCCCGACCCTCTGATTACAAATCAGATGCTCTACCAACTGAGCTACGCCGGCCCGCCACAGAGCACAGTAGCGCATTCCGACAAAACTTGGATAGTAACAACCGTTGACTAAAAACGCAAGTCGAAGGCCGAATAGGATTTGTGGTGATGATTATTACTCTCGCGCTGTTGCAACACTGACCTGTTTGACTTCGCGTCGCGTTGCATTACCCGTGAGAATTGAATGATAGAAGGAACGGAAATATCCCCACATCGACAGGCACGCCGAGACAACCACTAACCACAACATCGCCCGGCCCGCCGTGTACAAGAGTACTTGCCAATCGCTCGCCGTCACCGGATCGCTGCTAAAGAGGTGATGCCAGGCCGCGCGCAGCTCCGGCACAGTCCAGAATTGAACTGCCGGAAAAGGACGGCCAAAGTTTGCCACTGGCGGCTTCCCGGCAACGCTCGAGACAATCAATAATGCCACCGTAACCACTTGGGCCAGCATTTTGAATTTCCCCATCTTCGAAGCCGATATCACGACGCCGTCAACCGCCGCGATTGATCTCAGACCAGTTACCGCAAACTCGCGCCCCACGATGATCACAACCGCCCAGGCGGGCGCGAGCTGATTTTCAACTAGTGAAATCAGCGCCGCGGAGATCAGCAGTTTGTCAGCAATCGGGTCAAGCAACTGGCCCAGCCGCGTTACCTGGTGGCGGCTGCGCGCGATTTTTCCATCGAGATAATCGGTCAGCGCCGCGGCAAGAAAGATTGCCACGCCCAGAATGTGGCGGGGCACACCAAACCAGTTCTCGGAGAACGGAGTCAGAAGCACAACCACGAGAAGCGGAACGATGAAGATACGCAGCAGCGTCAGGGAGTTTGGAAGATTCACACCGGGTACCGCCTTGGAGTCAACAACGCGTTTTGAAAGCAACGACAAAGGGCAAGTTATCTGATTCCTGAGTGTAGGACTCGCTCTCGAAGAGTGTCAAGACAGATGAAAGCGCAACTTGCCCAATGTGTTCTGCTCAGCTAGAATTCTTGTTTCTTTGCCGCGCGATATTCTCTGCTGTAGCGGAATCTCTGAGGTTTCACCCATGGCTATTGACCGCATCACCGTCAGGGGCGCACGCCAACACAACCTCAAAAACATCAATGTAGAAATACCGCGCAATCGCTTTACAGTCATCACCGGGCTCTCCGGTTCGGGCAAATCATCGCTCGCATTTGACACCATCTACGCGGAAGGTCAGCGGCGTTATGTCGAGTCTCTTTCGGCCTACGCGCGCCAGTTTCTCGATCAACTCGAAAAGCCCGACGTTGATTCCGTCGACGGTCTCTCTCCGGCAATCTCGATCGAACAAAAGACAGTCTCGCGCAGCCCGCGCTCGACCGTTGGTACGGTAACTGAAATCTACGACTACATGCGCTTGCTCTTTTCCTCCGTCGGGCAGCCGCACTGTCATGTTTGCGGCGCGCCGATCACCAGACAGAGCGTCGAGCAGATCGTTCTGAGCGTTCTCGCCCTGCCTGAAGGTGAACGCGTAATGATCCTCGCGCCGATTGTGCGTGGACGAAAAGGTGAGTTTAAGAAGGAACTCGAAAAGCTGGCGAAAGACGGTTTCCTGCGCGCGCGCGTCGATGGCGAGCTGCTGTCGCTCGATGAAGAGATCAAACTCGACAAGCGCCGCAACCACACGATTGAGGCCGTAGTCGATCGCTTGCTGATCAAACCGGGTATCAATGAGCGACTCTCAGAATCTGTACGCACGGCTTTGAAACTGACCGGCGGCGCGGTATTGGTTTCAGTTGTCGACGGAGAAGAAAAACTCTATTCAGAGCGCATGGCCTGTGTGAACTGCGGCATCAACGTGCCGCCGCTGGAGCCGCGCTCGTTTTCGTTCAATTCGGCTTATGGCGCGTGTAAGCGTTGCCACGGGCTGGGAACAGTGCTCGAGGTCGATCCAACCAAAATCATTCCCGACGCAAACACTCCCGCTGAGAAGCTCGAGTTCATGGGACCGGCGGATCGACAGGGTTCGGCCTATTTGCGCAGCGCCCTGCAAGCGTTAATCAAGCATTTCAAGGCTGACTCGAAGACTCCTTTCGTCGATCTCGCGAAGGAGTTGCGCGACGCATTCTTTCACGGGCTCAACGGGCAATTGAACTTCAAACAAGGACCTTACTCGTATCAGAGCAACTGGAACGGCGCCCTTCGCTGGCTGCGTGAAAGATTGAATGAAGCTCCGTCAGAAAAGGTGCGACTTGCTCTGGGCGAACTTGTTTCGCCCTCGGCGTGTCCGGATTGTAAAGGAAGACGTTTGCGCTCCGACTCGCTCGCAGTGCGTCTGGGTGGGCGCGGCATTGCCGAGTACACCGCGCTGCCGATTGAAGATGCGGTTGAAGCATTTGAAGTGATTAAGCTAAAGCCGCGCGAACAACAGATCGCAGGCCCAATCCTGCGCGAGATCAAAAATCGACTGCGCTTCCTCGACACCGTGGGCCTCGGTTACATAACGCTGGACCGCCCGTCATCGACTTTATCTGGTGGCGAAGGCCAGCGCATTCGTTTGGCCACGCAGATCGGGTCACAACTACGCGGTGTGCTCTACGTGCTTGACGAACCGTCGATCGGACTTCATCCGCGCGACAATCAGCGCCTGCTTGAGACGCTCTGCGCGCTGCGCGATCTGGGCAACACGGTGCTGGTGGTCGAACATGATGAAGAGACAATCCGCCGCGCCGACTATGTTGTCGATCTTGGACCAGGCGCCGGCGCGCATGGAGGTGAAGTAGTGGCTTGCGGCTCTGCTGAAGACGTCGCGAACAACCCGGATTCGATCACGGGTCTGTACATTCGTGGCTTGCGCAAGATCGCCGTGCCCGAACAAAGGCGTTCACCGAATGGAAAGTACCTGACCATTCATGGCGCGCGCGCTAACAACCTTAAAGAAATCGACGTCTTGTTTCCCCTCGGTTTGTTGACGGTGATCACCGGCGTGTCCGGTTCAGGAAAATCGACGCTCGTCGGTGACATTCTCTATCGCGCCCTGGCGCGTCATCTTTATGGTTCGCTCGAGGAGCCCGGCCCTTACACAGCGATTGAAGGTCTCGAACTCGTCGACAAAGTCATCGAGATCGATCAATCGCCAATCGGTCGGACGCCGCGATCGAATCCCGCCACATACACGGGACTGTTCACGCCGATCCGAGAGTTGTATGCAATGCTGCCCGAATCGCGCGAGCGTGGTTACAAGCCGGGCCGTTTTTCTTTCAATGTGAAGGGCGGAAGATGCGAAGCCTGCGAAGGCGACGGCATGAAGCGGATCGAGATGAACTTTCTGCCGGACGTTTATGTCTTGTGCGATGTTTGCCGCGGCGCGCGTTACAACCGCGAGACGCTCTTCGTGAAATACAAGGGCAAATCAATCGCCGAGTTACTCGACACTACCGTCGTAGAAGCGCTGCCGCTGCTGGAGAACATTCCGCAGATTCAGCAGAAACTGCAAACGCTGCTCGACGTTGGTCTGGGTTACATCAAGCTGGGCCAATCCGCAACCACACTTTCCGGCGGCGAAGCGCAACGCATTAAGTTAGCGAAGGAATTATCAAAGCGCGCGACAGGACGCACCGTATATATCCTTGATGAACCAACGACGGGTCTGCACTTCGCGGACGTGCACAAGCTGCTGGACGTGCTGCAACGCCTGGTCTCTCTCGGCAACACCGTGCTCGTCATCGAGCACAACCTCGACGTCATCAAATGCGCCGACAACATCATCGATCTTGGCCCGGAAGGCGGCGAACACGGCGGCCGCGTCGTCGTTGCCGGCACGCCAGAAGAAGTCGCCCGTTCGCGCCGCTCGCACACAGGCCACGTGCTGCGCCCGCTGCTCAACGGCCGTCTGACTCGCAACGGCAATGGCCGGCGCGAAGACAAGAAGATCGCGTGATTACGCAAGTTAGGTATTGGCCTTCGATATACGTTACAACAGGGCCTGGCCTTGGTAAGATAGCCAAGCGTGGAAAAGAAAAAGACGATCCAGGTTTTCAAATCCTTGGCAGAGGCTGAGGAAGCCGATAAGAAATACTATCGTTCTCTTTCCTCTGCCCAGCGAATTGAGTACCTGCTGAGGCTGCGAGATCAGTACCGCCCATATCCCGATGACGTTACAGAAGGATTTAAGAGAGTTTATAAGATTATTAAGCGCTCTTGATGTGCGCTTCCTAATTGTCGGCGCTTTTGCGGTCGCGTATCACGGATATTTTCGATATACCTCCGACATCGATCTCTTTATCGATCGCTCTCGTGATAACGCAGAACGCATCTTCCGAGCTGTTCAGCAGTTTGGCTTTGCGGATTTGAAGCTTACGGTCGAGGACTTCATGCAAGAGGATCAAGTTATTCAGCTCGGCATCTCGCCCAATCGAATTGACGTTATGACATTTCTTTCTGGAGTCGGTTTTGACGAAGCATGGGCTACTCGCGAGCAAGGCGAACTCGACGGGTTGCAGGTGCCGTTTATTTCAAGAGAAATGCTTAAGCGGAATAAAACAGCTTGCGGCAGGCTTCAGGACCTGGCGGATCTGGAATACCTGTGACTTGGAAATCAATCTACGAGAACGACGTGCGGCCGCTGGGTCTTGAGCAGGTAAGCACCTATCCCCTCGCTTCGCGTTCCAGTAAGGTTACGTTGGACGACTTTGCTAGTTCGATCGAGGAAAACTCTTCGCTTCAGGATTTTCTCGCCAGTCTCCCAGACATTCTCGCCGTTCAAAGCCTAAGGGATCTGGCAGCACAGATTCGCCGCGCGCGCGAACTGCACAAGCCGATCATCTGGGGCATTGGCGGTCACGTCATTAAAACCGGGCTCGCGCCAATCATTATCGATTTGATGAAGAGAGGTTTCGTGACTGCAATCGCCGGGAATGGATCAGTGCTGGTTCACGACGCGGAGATCGCGATGGTCGGATCGACTTCCGAAGACGTCGACGCAACGCTTGGCGAAGGCGCGTTCGGTGCCGCAGAAGAGACTGGAAGACTTTTGAACACAGCGGCGCGAGATGGCGCGCGTGATGGCCTTGGTCTTGGTGAAGCGATGGGTCGCGCGTTGCTGGCGCTGAATGCGAAGCACGGGGATTATTCACTGCTCTGCGCAGCCTACAATGCAAAAGTTCCCTTTACGACACACGTTACTATTGGCGGCGACATTGCTCATTTTCATCCGACCGCCGACGGAGCGGCGCTGGGCGCAACCAGCCACACCGATTTCCGTCTGCTGGCTGAACTAGTGCGCCGCATGAACGGCGGCGGAGTTTATTTGAACGTGGGCTCGGCCGTCACGCTGCCGGAAGTTTTTCTGAAATGCGTCACGCTTGTGCGCAATCTTGGCCACCCACTCACTGACATCGCGACCGCGAACTTCGATTTCATTCAATCCTATCGCCCGCTCACTAACGTCGTGCGCCGCCCAACCGCGGACGGCGCAGGCCGTGGATATTCAATTACCGGCCACCACGAACTGACGATTCCGCTGCTCGCGGCCTTATTGGTCTGTGGCGGTGATCGTTAGCGTTCCGCCTGCCTTGATTCACGCGCAAACAGTTGCGAAAACTTTGCTCGCATCTTCGGCGTGATGCGATAACCCGCATCCTCGAAGGCTTCGCCGAAATCATTGCGCCGGTCGCCCCCACGTCCGACATGGCACACAGTACACTTGTTCATCAATTCCTCGCGCGCGTATGGATCTCGGTTGTAGCGATCCATGTAAGCTGGTTTCGCCAGTGCGGGCTTTGCCAGAAAGGCGGGTCTAATCAAGCCAAGCCACGCAGCCGCGATGACAGCTGCCGCTAAAAAACCTGACTTTACTCTTCGTGCGATCAATTCCTGCTCCTAAAACACGTAAGCGATTGAACCCGTGAAACCGTTACGTCCGTAGTCGAGATGCGGCAGCGGGCTGACGCCGAACAACGCGCCGCCAATCGCTGCCGGTACCTTCGGCACAGGCCCGAACGTGCGATTGAAAAGATAATTCAGTTTGAAGATCACAGTTGCCGAAGGAGCCAGGTTCAGCCCCAATGTGGTTCGCGATCGATTGAGATAAAAGTTGGGAATGGTTCGATCGAGCCGCACTATCTCATAGCGCACGACTGGAGCAACATAAGCGCCCTCGTCAAATTTCTTGACCGCAATTGGCAAGGCGAATCTGTACGTGCCTTCAAAGTAGAAACCGTCTTGTCCCGGCGATCGCTGCGCTACAAATTCCGCCAACGCGGCGATGGTGGAGGGATCGTTTGGATTAAGTGACGGCGGCAAGGGACTCCTTCGCGGGATGCCGCCGACGATGTTCGATCGCCCATACTCGCCATTGATCGTCAGCTCTCCGCGATGATACGAGCCATCGATGAAAAGAATCGTGACGGATTGCGGCGCCTCTCCACGCTTGTTGAATCTGCCGTTGTAGCCAGAAACGCCAAACTCCAAACCAGCAACCGGCGAAAGACCTACGCGGCCGACTATTGCCTTGCGCCGGTTCTCAGCTTGAAACACGATCTGACCCGGCTCGGCGGCGGATGATTGACCTAGCAAACGCGAGAATGGTGTCGGCTCGCCCTCAGCGTTTGTGCCCTGCATCCCGTTGATGAGATCCGCTTCGTAACTGAACTTCATTTTGTGCGGCAGCTTGAAACGTCCCCGGATGCCGACTCCTGCGTCGCGATACGCAGTCGGAACGATGAACTGGTTAATCAGCGGGCGGACGGTCGTCAGGTTCAGATACGAATCGTGGAAGACGTTGAATCGCCCGAGCGCCGGGACGATAATCCCACCGCGGAAAGCAAACTCAGGTCGTACTCTCCATTCAACGTACGCTTGTTCTACATCGATTTCGCGCGACCCAAACTCGTATTCGATCTCTGAGTTGAAAACGATGTTCTGCTTTTCCGCAAGCACCGCTCCAATCCCCAGCACCAAACGCGTGTTCTGAAAGGTGGGCGTGCCACCACCGTCGGCGCGTTCACTTACAGAAGACCCGCGAAACTGAAAGTCTCCGTAGCCACCGATGGTAATTCTGTCAGTTCGTAGAAGATTTCCTGCTCCAGAGAGATCTCCGCCCTGGGCCTTAGTCGTCAGGGCCATCTTCGAATCATCTTGAGCCCCGGATGACTGTGAAGAACGAGGGTCGGTTTGCCGCCGCGTATTTTCTTGCGTGGTAAGGGGAGCATTTTGGCTCGAAGGTAAAGCCCGAGCCGGCGTCGCCTCCGATGCCTGCGTTGCCACTGCTTGGCGTTCCAGTTCACGCTCGACGATCGCCCGCAGCCGTTCGACCTCCGCCCGCAGTCGTTCCAACTCTGCGCGGAGTTGCTGTGTATCACCTTCAGAGGGCGAGTCAGTAGGCGGTTTTGCCGGCGCTGCTGAATTCACCGGTCTGGAAACAAGCCTCTTTGCCCCTCCGTCGCCCGCCGTTTGCGCAAAAGTCTGCCCTGCGCTAGCCCCTAAGGTAATTAAAAGCAGAGTCCACACTAACCTTATATTCATAACCAAGCAGCCTAAACTGAAATTGAAAATCGTTTTCATCTTGACCTAGAGGAGTTGGAAGGTCAAGTGCGACATCAGGCTAGAGTAGCTACCCTGTAGCGGCCGGGCTCAAAAAGGTGGCTTCCGTTTTGGCGTGGGCACGGTTGACCCTGTAAGCGAAATCGGACAGAAGACAGAGTCACTCTCCACGAAGTATTGACCGGTTCTTGAACCTGGGACGCTGCTATTAGATCCAAGTTACAACGAAGCCACTACCTGGGTTATAATTCGTCACTTAAAAAAAACTGGCCAGGACTTAAGCGCCGCTCGTGCTTTTTGCCAGATCGGACCAAGGGACGGAACAAGGTTGTTATGGATTCCAAAAAGTTAGAACACTTTCGCGGCATATTGCTTAAGCAATTGCGACAAGACACGCAACACATTCTCGATGATCAAGCCGCCGCGCTTGAATTTTCCGATGATGGAGCGAAGGACAGCGTTGACGCCTCCTGGATGGACGTGAATAAGGAGATCGCCTTTCGGCTCGGTGAGCGAGAGTCGCAAAACGTAGCCGACATCGATCAGGCGTTGTTGCGGATTAAAGAAGGAAGCTACGGACAATGTGCCCGCTGCGGGCAGCCTATCGACGAACGACGACTGGAGGCCGTGCCCACCGCGCGCTACGACGCCGTCTGCCAAGGCGCGCTTGAAGACGAAGGTTTAGAGACGAACCCAACCTTGTAGAACGATTTGCTGCTCGGTACTCAATTCGTCATTCTTTGCTCTTGCAGATGTTCCTGCGCTGCAATCCGATTGATGAACCCGAGGAAACGAGCAATCAGACGTTCGCGATCATTGTCCCGGGTCTCTGCGCGCGATCGTTGAACCTCAAAGCCAAACGAGACCAGATGCAATCCCTGATCCTGCAATAGCAGTTGGATCAGCATTTCCGGAACGGCGATCCGAGTGGCAGCTTTGATACCGGTTCTGCCGCTGCGCGCCAGCTCCCTCCTTGCCGCAGGCGACAGTTCCGAGACGTGGCACTCGTTAATCACTTCGATGTGACTCTCAACGCGCCGTCCGAGCATGACCGAGGTTCTCGACGGATCGAAAGCTGAGGAGGCGTTGATGATCCCTAACGTCGCCGGTCCAAATAACCGATTGCCTTCTTCGGCACGAACCTTCGCGTAGTTCTCCGGCCGAAAGAGCCTGCCGGCGTTGCAGGCGGCTAACAGGCACATGCGAACACCAGTCCCTTCCAGTCTTTCCTGCAACGCGGCGGGCGAAATGTAAGAACGCGGCGCGTCCGGCTGGTCGCCCTTCTGCAGTTTGAGCGCCTCGCCATTGGTCCCGTGCGATTGAATCAACAGCACTTCGATTCGGTTTTCCGGATGAGATTTGTTGTAGGTCTTGATCTGAGCGAGTACCAAATGCCAATCAGGATCTTCAAAGTAAGCAAAGCCGAGCGCGCGATAAAACTCGCGATTACCCGGTTCGCTGAGATCGGGATTGAAAACAATTCCCTTCCCGCGACCGATGTCGCTGAGACCTGGAGTTCTCGTGTTAGCTGTCCAAACCTCGCCAATCGACAGCATCCGCGCGGGCTGAGCAACGGGCACGCGGGCGCTGCCGGGGCGACCTGCGCCCGACAGGTGCCCAAGCTGAAAACTCCCACATAGGATGAGAACAAAGATCGCCGGAATCCGCGCCATCAAGGTCACGAGAGTCAACCTCAGCTTCGATTTGTCGGGGTTTGGGGATTTCTTGGGGAATGTTAAGTCAGCGCCCCAGGCAGGATGGTTTCAAACAGGTTGCAGTTTCGCTGTAAGACGAGTATCTAAGCTCGCCACCGAGAGCCGACCGTCGCGGATGCGACGCACCGCAACTATCATGGTCGCTGCCGGAGAAGTTATGCCTTTGGGTGGGCTTTGTCGTAAACCTCGATCAGTTTTTCCATCGAGACGTGAGTGTAGATCGCCGTTGTCGACAAGCGCGCGTGACCGAGCAACTCCTGAATGTCCCGCAGGTCCGCGCCGCTGTCGAGGAGATGCGTCGCGAATGAGTGCCGAAGAGCATGAGGACTGATGTCATGCATGCCGGCGCAAATACGAATGTACTTTTCAACCATCCGTCCCACTGAGCGAGTCGTGATGCGCGTGCCCTGATAGTTCAAAAACAACGCGTCCTCATCGCGTTCGGACACCGGGGTGCTGTTCAAGAATCTGTCGCGCACGTTGAGATAGCTTTTCAGCGCCTCATGGGCCGGATCGCCGAATGGCACGATGCGCTCCTTGCGGCGCTTGCCCGTGACGCGAATCAGATTGTTCTTGAAATCGATGTCGCCCAAATCCAGTTTGGTCAGCTCGGAAACGCGCACGCCGGTGGCATATGTCAGCTCGAGCATCGCGCGATCGCGTCTGCCAAGATCGGTTTCCGTGTCAGGCGTCTCGATAAACCGGATCGCGTCTTCGACTGATAAATGTTTGGGCAGCTTCTTTTCGCGGCGGGGCGTCGAGACGAGCTTCGCGGGATTCAGCTCGACGACTCCTTCGCGCACGAGAAACTGAAAGAAAGTGCGCAAGGCCGCCAGCTTCCGTGCGACTGAGGCTTTCTTTTTGTGGGCGGAGTGCAACGTCGCCAGCCACTCGCGAATCGTGAGGTGATCGATCTGCTGAATGTCGGGTTCTTTGCGTTTGCCTGTTTGCGCATCGGCAGGCGCGAGATAATCGTAAAACTGTTCGAGGTCGCTCGCGTAATTGCGCAAGGTGTGCTCGCTGACGTTACGCTCGTAACGCAGGTGCTCGAGGAATTGAGTTAGAAGTTCGTCGATCATGCAAAGCGGCGAAAGGTGCTTTACGTGTTTAATTTCTTATTGCTTCGACGGAGCGCTCATCTTCTTCCGCATCTTCCGGTCGAATTGATCCAGCGACATCGTCTTACCCTGCCGGACGGATTCCAAACCGTCGCGAATTGCCTCTATAGTCTCCGCTCGCTCAAGCTTAAGAGCGGCAATGAATTTCTCCCTCCGTTTTGGGAATGACTTCATTCGCTTCAAGGCTTCTTCGCGCGTGACGTTTTCCCTCTTCGGCCGCTCAACCTTGACCTGTTTCTTTAATGGTTTCATCTGCTCGTCACCTGTTCTCATTATAGAGGGCGTCGCAAAATGAGATTGAAAATTATCAGCCTACGCCCGCGGCGCATAGAATCCGCGACGCGCGCGCACTCGCGTGTCTCGCCGCGTCTTCACTCGCAGGGCGATCGTATGATACTGCCCGTCGCGTCGCTCGTCGGTCGCGTAATAACTCAAGACATATTGGTGCGCGAGATCGGCGGCGATCTGTACAAACGCCGCTTCCAGATCGGAAGTCTCTTTTGGAACATAGACCGCGCCGCCGGTCTGCGCCGTAAGCTGTTCCATCCGGCGCTCAGCCGCAAGGTCGCGCCTGTTCGCGTCGTCGTAGTGTCCGGTCTGCACGACGTACACCTGACAATCTTCCGCGAGCGCCCGCTGAACGGCCGTTTCGAAATCCGTGCGGCTCGTCGTGTCCGCTCCGTCCGAAACGATCACAATCACTTTGCGGCCGTGATATGGATGGAGATAGACGACGGCGTCGACGATTGCGTCAAACAGCGATGTCGCACCTTCCGGTTTGCCAAAACCATCAATCGTCTGCTCGAGTCTCTTGACGTCGCTGGTCAATGGCTGAGCGAGATAGTTTTCAGTGGCCACGGAATAGATTGCGGCCTGGTCTGAAGGCCGCATCACACGGCGGAAAAAGCGCATCGCGGCCTGCTTTTCCAGATCGCGCGAGGCATCGAGACTGCCGCTGTTATCAAATAGCATGACGAGCCGCACCGGCGTTTCCGAGCGGCTCAAGTCGCTGAGCGGTTTGACTTGCCCGTCAACTCGCAACTCGAAATCCTCGAGTTTGAGATCGGTGACGGCATAACCTCGGACATCAACAACGGTCGCCGGAACTGGAACGAGGTTCGACGCGATGTGGAGGACGTCCGATGAATCAACCTCATCACCCTCTTTTTTCTTTTGTGCACTTGCGCCGGCACTGGGTTGTTGCGCTTTTGTAGTCGAGGTCCGCGCCGGCGTCGCGTCGATGGGTGAAGGAGACTTCTGCGTCGGTGATTTCCGCCGGCCTGACTGCGCAGGAATAGAAATCGCAGAGAGAAGGACTGCAATGATCAAAAGCGCTCGAAACAGCCAGAGGTGGTCGGCCTGTTCAGGTTGCATATTCATCCGGCGGCGGTCTGAACCACTGCGAGTTGATCGCGCATTTCGTGAAGCCACGAGTCCCATTCTTTCAATGCCAATTCGACCTGCAAGTGACGTCGATCACGTTTACCTTTTACGCGCGCGCTTTGTTGCTCGTCCAGCGACGGCAACAGCGCGAAGGTGATATTGACCGGCTGGAAATTCTTAGTCTCCGCGCTGGAAACGTAACGCGCCAGCGCACCGGTGGCGCTGTGGAGCGGCGCTTCGATTAATGGCTGACCGTCGGCCAAACGCGCGGCATTGACGCCGGCCAGCCAACCCATCGCCACCGACTCGACGTAACCTTCGACGCCCGTGATCTGGCCCGCAAAAAAGATCGAAGGCGACCCGCGCATCTGCATTGTGGCCAGGAGCACACGGGGCGAGCGGATGTAAGTATTGCGATGAATCTGACCGTACTGCAAGAACTCCGCCTGTTCGAGTCCGGGTATCAGCCGCAGCACTCTCTTCTGTTCGCCGTAACGTAGATGATTCTGAAAGCCCACCAGGCTGTATGCATCCGCCATCAAATTTTCCTGACGCAGTTGCACTATGGCGTAGGCTTCGCGACCGGTGCGCGGATCGATAAGGCCAACCGGCTTCATCGGCCCGAACCGCAACGTATCGACACCACGCCGCGCTAACTCTTCAATCGGCAAGCACGCTTCGAACCAACGGGTCTCTTCAAAACGTTGCAGCGGGACGCTCTGGGCTTCGATCAAAGCCTCGTAGAAGCGCGCGTATTGCTCTCGATCAAACGGGCAGTTGAGATAATCGTCGCCGCCTTTGCCGTAACGCGCGCCGCGAAAGGCAACCGTCGTGTCTATGGAATCGGCCGCGACGATTGGCGCAATCGCGTCGTAAAAGTAGAGCTGATCGTTTCCCGTCAGCCGCATGATCTCTTCGGTCAGCGCCTCGGACGACAACGGACCGGTGGCGATGATCGCGATCTGATCAACTGGAATACGTGTCACTTCCTCGCGCACCAACTCAACATTCGGATTGCCCTCGATCCTGTTGGTGATGTATTCAGCAAACTGTTGACGATCGACTGCGAGCGCTGCTCCGGCTGGAACGCGGGTCGCCGCCGCCGCTTCCATCACCAGCGAACCAGCGCGGCGCAACTCTTCTTTCAGCAAATACGGCGCGGTACCTGGTTCGTCTGATTTCAATGAATTGGAACAGACGATCTCGGCAAGCTTTTCGGTGCGGTGAGCCGGTGTCTGTTTGACAGGCCGCATCTCGTAGAGACGAACCCGCGCACCCAAACGCGCTGCTTGCCACGCTGCTTCAACTCCCGCAAGACCGCCACCAATGATGATTACTTCATTATTTGACACTCAATGGACCTTCTTTTTCCTTCTTTGAACTTTGCGGTGAGCGCGCTCTGTCAACTCCGCGATCCGTTCCGCCTGTGTCAGTGGCTTGTCATCGGCGCTCGTCCCACGCGCGCGTCTCGTGGAATGTCCCGCCATTTCTCCCTGATGCTTGTGGAACTCAAACTCGTTTACGCGTGTGCCGCCAATCTTGAAAGTCTCGATGTTCCGCGTCTGATCTTTGGCCATTGTGACTCTTCTCCCTTCCATTAAGTAGATAACGATGTTCGTTTTTCTGGTAACTTCTTCGAGCTAGATTCTACGCTCGATTCGCCTGCTTGACACCGCAAACGGGGCGTCCGTATAGTGCAGTCACGCGCAAAGGCCCGTAAATCTTGCGTCTCCGGGCCGGCTTAGCTCAGTTGGTAGAGCGTCTGATTCGTAATTAGAAGGTCGTCGGTTCAACTCCGACAGCCGGCTCCAGGGCAAAAACAGTTGGCATCTTATTGGCCCTGGGCTAGAATGGGCCGAGTTTCATATCGTTCATGGGCAGTCACCCTTCTTGTGCGTTTGAACGCAGATTTCTTATAACTTCTAAGACTTGGAGAGATACCGCGTGTCCGTAATAGTTCTCGCTGATCTTCGAGGTAAGAACGGATTTGTTAACAAAGACACTGTAGCCGGCGGCTATGGCTCGCGTTTTACCGGCGATTCCTTTGCGACGCGTTTGGGAGTGCATGTTCGCGGCATTTTTCAAAACGTCCCCAGCATTCACATCGGATATCTGGCCGCGATTTTTGCAGCCGCCGGTCACGAGGTGATCCATACGCGAGACGATCGCCCGGTTGACGGCGACTTGGGACTCGTGCTGACCTCGCTGGTTGACTACCGGCACGAAATTGAGTGGGCGCAGCAGGTCCGGACGCGAGGAATGAAAGTCGGTTTCTTTGGGCAGCCCGCGACTCATCTGCCTGAACTCTTCAACGGCGCGGGCGATTTCGTCATCAGCGGTGAACCCGAGGCAGCGGTAATCAAGATCGCCGCGGGCGAGGACCCAAACGGGCTCATCTTAAGTCCAGCGATAAACGATCTGGACTCGCTTCCCTTCCCGCGCTGGGACCTCCTGAAGACGCGCCGCTTCGGTCACACCAACCGAAACAAGCTTGGCCTGGTGCGCGCCATCCCGATGTTAACCAGCCGCAGTTGCCCGGAACACTGCACCTATTGCCCGCATCGCATCACCGCCAACTTCCGCGCGCGCACCGTAGACAACGTCGTCGGCGAGATGCAAGAGCTGTGCAGGCTTTATAAGAGCGTCCACATCGTCATACGTGATCCGCTCTACACACTGGATCGCGATCGGTGTTTCCGGATCGCCGAAGAGATTGAAGCGCGCGGGTTGGATCTGACTTACGAATGCGAGACGCGCATGGATGATCTGGATGAAAACCTGATCCGCGCGATGCACGCATCGGGCCTGCGCGAGATTTCCTTCGGTGTTGAGTCGCCCGATCCTGTAGTCTTGAAGAAAGTCGCGCGTCGTTTCATTCCTCACGAGCACATCCGCAATATGATCAACCTGTGCTGGAAACTGGGCATCGCCACCACAGCGTTCTATGTGATCGGTTTCTTGCAGGATACCGAAGAAAGCATCGAAGAGCTGATCCGCTTTGCCATGGATCTTGATTCCACCTATGCAAACTTCAAAATACTGACACCGTATCCCGGCACGCCCCAGTTCAAACAACTCAAGCCGCTGGTTTTTGAAACGGATTGGGAAAGGTTTGACGGTTACACGCTGAACTTCCGGCACGCGGTGTTGACACCGCGTCGCGCGCGGCTGATGCTCGGGATGGCCTACTCGCGCTATTTCTTCCGTCCTTCTCAGCTTTGCAACTTTTTTGGCCGGCACGACTATTCGCATCACCCGTTGCTTAAGAAGGCCGACGACTGGGCCTGGCGCAGGCAAGAGTCCCGCGATCAAAGCTGGATCGCCGAGCGCGAGACGATTGCGCAGCGGGCGGCGACGGAGGCTGTCAACCTATGATGCGCACTATCGCACGCTACGGCGTGCGCTCTGTGCCGGGTGACGAAAAAGAAATCATCGCAGCGTTTCGACGCGGCGAGGCGATTGAAGGTCCGGCAATCGCCGAGTATGAAGGCCGCTTCGCTGAATACCACGGGATGGAATATGCCACGGCCGCCTCATTCGGCCGCATGGCCTGCTACTACATTCTGCGCGCCCTCGATCTTCCCGCCGGTAGCGAAATTATCTTTCCGGCACTTACGTTCTGGGTCGTCCCCGAAATTGCCCGCCGCGCGGGATTGACGCCCGTCTTTGTCGATGTCGATCCGACCACTTTTAATCTCGACACGGCTAAGATAGAAGCCGCAATCACCGAAAAGACAAGAGCGATCGTGCCGACGCACCTGTATGGCCAGCCGTGCGAGATGACCGAGATCATGCGCTTCGCGGAAAAGCACAACCTCATTGTCGTTGAAGACTGTGCGCAGGCGGCCGGCGCGCGTTATCGTGGACGACTGGTGGGCACCTTCGGCCATGCTTCGTTCTTCAGTTTTCAACTGTTGAAAGGGATCAATACTTACGGCGGCGGCATGGCGCTGACAAATGATTCGGGGATTGCGGCGCGCGTGCGCGAGCAAGCGGCAAGCGAACCGCCGCAAAGTACAGGCGACTTGATCAAGCGACTCGGTACTGGCTTGATAGTTCGCGGTTTAGTTAGTCCCAAAGGATTCACCTTCTGGGGATTTCCGATTCAAGCGACTACCTCGCTGTTTGGCAGCTTCGACTCTTCGAAGTATCTCTGGGAGAAGATTCGCCCACTCGATGTGTTCCCGCGCAACTACCGCCAGCGATATTCAAATGTTCAGGCGTTGCTGGGGATTCGGGGTTTGACCAAACTCGCCGAGCACAACGCGCGCTCGCGCGATCACGCGCTGTGTTACACACGCGGGCTGAGTGATTGCCGCGCGGTACAAACGCCGCGCGTGCTGCCGGACGTCGAACACGTCTATTATCAGTACTGCGTCTACGTCTCCGATCCCGCCCGAGCCAGCCGGCGCGCCATCCGCCGCGGCGTTGATTTCGAGACCACGCACGTTGATGTGTGCTCTTCCCTGCCGCTGTTCAAGGAATTTGCCGCGCAGTGTCGTGGGGCCGAGACCACCGAGCGAGCACTCCAGCTTCCGGTTTACTCGCGCCTGCGAGGGTCCGACGTTGAGCGCGTCCTGCGCGTCGTGCGTGAGGTCACGAGTGACCTCGCTTCTCTCGACGACCTTTCGCGCGCGCCGGCGACAGCCTCAAACGCCGTCGTCGTGGGCAGCGAGCGGCAGGCGAAGGCAAGTTAGAAATCGTGCCGACACTTCCAGGTTTCGTTATTAACATCGCTGCCATCGCCTTCCTTGCCGCAAACAACTTGTTGGCTGCAACCGATCCGAATCTCCTCCGTTTCTTGTCGAAATATGGCTATTTTGCGATCCTGTTCGCGGCGTTCTGGGAAGGCGAAGCGGTGTTGATTGCCGCCGGAGTGTTGTGCGGGTCGGGTTATCTTGATTGGCGTCTGACGATCATCGCGGCGGCCATCGGCGGGTCGGCTGGAGATCAGATCTATTTTTACGCGGCGCATGATCGCGCGGCCCGACTTATCAACAAATCGAAGCGGATGAGCAAGTGGTACCCAAAGATCAGCAGATTCGTTCTGCGCCACGGGACGATTGCGGTATTGCTTTCACGCTTTGCCACGGGATTGAGAATCACGATCCCTCTGGTCTGCGCGACGGCGGGGATGTCGCCAAAAAAGTACAGCCCGCTCAGCCTGATCAGCGCTTTTGCCTGGGCCTCGTTCTGGGTAGCCGTGATGTATCAGGTCGGCGCGCGCGTGTACGCCGGCTGAATGGTCTTCGTAGGGGGCGGACCTCGGGTGTCCGCGTGCGGTGGTGGTTGAGTTTACCTTTCGGGCGAGGGCGGACACGCAAGTCCGCCCCTACTGTTTGAAAGACCAGACATGAACTTCAATATCAAAGGCGATTTGTCTGCCGAACAGCAATCGCGCATCGTCAAAGAAACTGTCGAGGATTTCAACGCGTATCTAAATCGCTGGCCCGAGCCGAAGCCCGTCGCCGGCGCAGTCGTCGAATGGTTTGGCGAAGGCTGTATGTTGCGCGACGTACACGGGCGCGAGTTCATCGACTGTCTTGGTGGGTTTGGAATCTTCGCGCTGGGTCATCGCCATCCCAAGGTGATCGCGGCGGTCAAAGCCCAGATGGACCGGTTGGCGCTGCACTCGCAGTGGATGCTCAGTCCGCGATCGGCGGATGCGGCTAGAAGACTGGCGGAAATCACTCCGGGGAATCTGCGGAAGACTTTCTGGTGCTCGACCGGAACCGAGTCCGTAGAGGGCGCACTGAAACTTGCGCGTCTCTATACCGGCAAGAGCAAGTTTATCTCAACCATCAATTCGTTTCATGGCAAAACGCTTGGCTCGCTTTCCGTTACCGGACGTGATCTTTTTCGCAAGCCATTTCTGCCTTTGCTCGATGCTACATTTGTTCCCTACGGCGATGCGCACGAAATTGAAAATGCGGTCGACGCCGGGACCGCAGCCGTAATCCTGGAACCGATTCAGGGCGAAGGCGGCGTGATCGTGCCGCCGGATGATTATCTGCCGGCGGTGCGTCGGATCTGCACCGAGCGTGGTGTGCTGTTGATTCTTGACGAAGTGCAAACGGGACTCGGTCGCACCGGGAAGATGTTCGGCAGCAATCACAGCGGCGTGGTGCCCGACATCATGTGTCTCGGCAAAGCAATTTCGGGCGGCGTCATTCCCTGTGCCGCATTCCACACGACCGACGAGATCTTCAATTCATTTCATCCGAACCCGTTCTATCACACGTCAACTTTTGGCGCGAATCCGATGGCCACCACGGCCGCGGCCACGACAATGCAAACGCTCCAGGAAGAAAACCTGGTTGAGCGATCAGCGGAAATGGGTGGGTATTTTCTTGCCGGCTTGAAACAATTGCACGAGGGCTTTCCCGACATCATTCGTGATGTGCGCGGGCGCGGGTTGCTGATCGGCGTGGAAATCGTCAGCGCGAAAGTCGGCGAGTCGCTCGCGCAACGAATGTTCGATCGCAATGTGCTGATCGCTTACACGCTGAACAAGCCGGAAGTGATCCGCATCGAGCCGCCGTTGATAATTACAAAGGAATTGATCGACGTCGCACTCGAGCGTTTTGCGGAATCCTTGAAAGAAGAAGCTGAAGCCCGACCGTGAGGGAGGGCTCTTTGCGAGGAACCACGAATGAAACGAATGTTCATCGACGGTGAGTTTGTTGCAAGTCTCTCCGGCGAAACTTTGTCGGTTGAGAATCCGGCAACGGAAGAAACTATTGACGAAGTCCCTCGCGCGCGCGCTGAAGACGCGGATCGCGCCGTGCTCGCCGCCTTGAAAGCGCAAGACGACTGGCGTTTCGTTCCCGGCATGGAAAAGTGCGAGCTGTTGCATGCAGTCGCACGAAACATCCGAGAGCATCAACGCGACCTCGCCACGCTCTTGACGCAAGAGGGCGGCAAACCGCTGATCGAAAACATGGACGAAGTCGAATGGGTGGCGGCGTGCTTCGATTACTACGCCGAGATTGGGCGCCACGAATCAGGCCGCGTGATTCCGCCCGTCCAGCGTCACCAGATGAACTTCGTGATGAAGGAACCTTACGGTGTCGTCGTGTGCATTGTGCCCTGGAACTATCCGCTGCTCCTGATGTCCTGGAAAGTCGCGCCCGCGCTCGCCGCCGGCAACGCGGTAATCATCAAACCTTCTGAGCACACGCCGCTTTCCACGCTGCTGCTGGCGGAGATCGCTTTTCATGAATTGCCAAAAGGAATCGTGAACGTCGTCACTGGCTACGGACAGGAAGCGGGCGAGCCGCTCGTCGCGCACCGTCACACGCACGTGATCGCGTTCACCGGCAGCGTCGCGACCGGACGACGGATCGCGCAACTTGCCTCCGAGCGCGTGAAGAAAGTGAATCTCGAACTCGGTGGCAACGATCCATTCATCATCTGCGACGACGTCGATCTCGAAGTTGCCGTGCATGGAGCGGTGTGGGCCGCATACCTCAACATGGGCCAGGTATGCACGTCGGGCGAGCGCTTCTATGTTTTCGATTCAGTTGCTCAGCAGTTCATCGAGCGTTTCGTGCAATTCACCGGCTCGCTCAGGATCGGAAACCCGATGGGACCCGATGTGGACCTCGGGCCGATGATTTCCGCCGTGCAGCGCGAGAAGGTTGAACATAAGCTCGATCAAGTGCGCGAGATGGGCGCAACTGTTCTTTGCGGCGGTAAGCGACCGGCGAATTTCTCTAAAGGTTACTACTTCGAGCCGACCGTCGTTGTCGATGTCGATCATTCGATGCCGTTGATGCGCGAAGAAACGTTCGGCCCCGTCGCGCCGATCATGAAAGTCAAGAACATCGACGAAGCGATCGCGCTGGCTAACGATTCCGAATACGGCCTGGGCGCAAATATTCTGACTAACAAACTCGAATACGCGATGAAAGCAGCCGAGCGAATCAAAGCCGGCACGTTCTGGATTAACGATCCGCTGACTGACAACGATGCCGGGCCGTTTGGCGGCATGCGCATGTCGGGCGGCGGCCGCGAGCTGGGCGTTGAAGGCATTGAAGAGTTTCGCGAAACAAAGCACGTGCATCTCGATTACCAGCTCGAGATGAAGCCTTACTGGTATCCGTACGATTGGTCGAAGGGTCGCAAGACTGATTGATTTTTCTCTGCGCCTTTGCCCCTTTGCGTCTTGGCGCGAAATTTTCTCTCGCAAAGGCGCAAAGCTCGCAAAGGATTATTCAAAAGTGATCACGCGACTCACCAAAATCCCGGGACCGAAATCGAAGGCGCTGCTCGAACGGCGGCAGGGCGCTGTGCCGCGCGGCCCATACAACGTCGCGCCGATCTTCGTTAAGTCCGCGCGCGGTGCGATTGTGGAAGACGTTGATGGCAACACGTACATCGATTTTGCCGGCG
>JBGQJU010000103.1:0-20466 GCA_041499185.1 Pyrinomonadaceae bacterium
ACATCCAGGCGTGCCACACGCCACAGCTTTACAAGACCGTAGAGCGCGCGGTGAGTGAAGGTCTCGGTTATCTCGATGCTGACACGACCGTGTCAATGCGTTCGCTGGACGCGGCATTGCACGGCGCCGGCGCCGCGTGTCAGGCAATCGACGCGCTGATGCACGGCGAAGCAGCAAACGCTTTCGTGCCAGTGCGTCCGCCCGGACATCACGCCACCGCCGAGCGCGCGATGGGCTTTTGCCTTTTCAACAATGTCGCAGTCGCCGCGCGTTATGCGCAATCGCACTATTCGGAAATCGAGCGAGTGGCAATCATCGACTGGGACGTGCATCACGGCAATGGCACGCAGGGAATCTTCTATGACGATCCGACTGTCTTTTATTTTTCGATGCACCAGTATCCGTGGTATCCGGGCACCGGCGCGCGCGGCGAAACCGGCGTTGGGCGGGGAAGAGATTTTACTTTGAATATTCCCTTGCGTGCGCAGACACCAGCCCAGGAGCACAAACGAATGTTTGAAGCCGCCGCCCAGGAGATCGGGGAAAAGTTCAAGCCCGATCTCGTAATAATCTCGGCCGGCTTTGATTCGCACAACGGCGACCCACTGGGCCAACTGCTGCTCGAAGATGAAGACTTCATCTCAATGACGCAAGTTGTGAAGCAATGGGCGCATGAAGCCTGCAAGGGCCGCATCGTTTCGTGTCTGGAGGGAGGCTATGATCTCAAGACTTTAGGTGAAACAGTTCGCATGCATGTAGGCGAGCTGCGAGGCGTTGCCTAGTTACCGGCATTTGCTGGTACCCGTGCCGTTACTGCAATGGGTGCGGCGTCGCTCGCAGTGCCAGGCGTCGAGGTGTCCCCAGCCCATCCTTTTCTTACGAAGGTTATGGATCTTATCTGTTTGAGCTTAAGCTCGAATCTCACAAAGTCCATAGTGCTCTTATCGTTTATGCCCCAAAAATTTGGCACGAGCTTTTTTCCGTCGATCTCCCTATATAAGAGCGGTCCAGACAGTTCCTTGCCATTAACCAGCTTGATGGCAAGGATATCGCCACGTACAGCGATCGTCTCAATCGTGGAAAATGCGGCGGCCGTTTGTCTGTTTTCTGATTGTAGTGTAATGCTCGTCTGCGGACTGGGGCAACGCCCCATGCAGGTTAAGATGTATCCTGGCGGCGCATCGAAATCAAGCGCCAGGTTATGTACTAGATACTCCTTGTTCTTTGTATCGACGATTCTTGCTGTATGCCCAGACTTTTTCCAATTATCTATACAAACCCTTCGTTCCTCAGGAGAGGCTTTCATAATAAGTACACTTTCTCCTTTCTCAGGAGAAAAACTACAATCCTTCTGGACGATGATGCCGTTTTCATTATCGTTGTAATACACTAAGTTGTCCCTCTTTTCGACTAGAATGACATCTTGTGCACAAATCCTTTCCTTTCCCCCTGATTGTATGTAAATGCTGTCTGCATGGAGCCGATCTCTTTTGGCGCTGGGACTTGGAACCGCGGTCTTGGTGGAAGAAACTCTCTTGGATTCGGAGCCTCTTTTTTGACAATCCGCTAAACCCAAACCGATCACAAAGACGATTATCAGTATTACGGACTTTCTCATGTGATCCTCTCCTCTTTCTCTCGCCAAAAGCCGCCTGAGTATTGTAACGCGAATCCTCTCATCAACCGGATAGAAGGTAATAGCCAATGCGTTCTCTGGCTAGTTGTGGTGGCGGCCAATGACGAGGCTTGAACCCGACCCCACGTTCCGTTTGAATCAAGACCAGCCGTGGAGTAAACTCAGGGCCACTTAAAGGTTTCGGGACGTGAAGTTCGAAGGGCGTTGTGTTTGAGAATTAAAACTCTTGTCGCTCCACTCTTGAGGCAGTCAAAGGTGGAACGAAAGAAAACGCTAACGCCGGCGCTCCGAGAAACAATGAGGGCAACATGAGGACATTAACTACTCGGTGCTGCTCTCACGGAGAAAACAGTCATGCCAGATATTGAAATCACTTGTGTGGAGTGCGGAGAAACATTTCCGTTTACTGAGCGAGAACAGGAGTACTACAAGGAAAAGAACCTGACCCACCCCAAACGTTGCAAACCGTGCCGCGACGCGCGTCGCAATAATTTTGGCGGACCCAGAGGAGCGGGTGGAGAGCGTCAGCGCTTCGAGATCACTTGCGATCAGTGTGGCAAGACCGACACGGTGCCCTTCAAGCCTTCGACGGGAAGACCGGTCCTGTGCGGTGATTGTTTCAGCGCCAGCCGCACAGCGCCGCGCACGTAGCAACAACGCGAACAAGAGAACGCTCGGCTCTACGATAAAGACGGTCCCGCAGTCAGTGGCGAGGCTTTCGTTGTCTATCTGGTCAGTATTAACCAAAACAGCGCAGGAAGAAAATTCAAGTTCGTCACGCGGAAATTGGGTTCTGAGTGACGGTCTTATGGCCGCAGATTATGAGTTATCAAACGATTCAATTGGAGTTTCGTGGAACGGTCGCTGTTCTAACATTGAACCGGCCGGAATCGCTGAACGCGCTGACGCTCGAGATGGGCCGGGAATTTCAGGCAGCGGTCAGCGAAGCTCTGCAACAAGGTGCGCGCGCGATAATTCTGACGGGCGCCGGTCGGGCGTTTTGCGCGGGCGGTGACCTGCGCGACATGCAGAGGATCGCCGCCGAAGACGGGAGGATCGAAGCATTTTTTGACGACCACTACGCCTGCTTCATGATTGCATTTTGATGATTCGCAAAACGCCGGCGCCTTTTGTCGCCGCAGTCAACGGAGTCGCTTCGGGCGCGGGTTGTAACCTCGCGCTCGCGTGCGACCTGACAATAGCCGCGGAAAGCGCGCGATTCAATCAGGCGTTTATTAAGATCGGATTGTCGCCGGACTGTGGCGGGACTTTTATTCTCCCGCGGCTGATCGGCCTGAAACGCGCGACGGAGCTTTTAATGACCGGAGACATGGTGAGCGCCGAGCGCGCCGCGGAGATCGGAATGATCAATACGACCGTTCCGGACAGCGATCTGATGGATCGGGCGTTCGCGATTGCTGAAAGGCTGGCACAGGCGCCGACCGCCGCGATCGGGCGAATCAAGGCACTGCTTGAAGCGACCGCAACAAGCGATTACGTAACGCAACTTGAGCTGGAACGCAAAGCGCAAATCCAGTCGGGACAGACAACGGATTTCAAAGAGGGCGTCGCAGCCTTTATCGAGAAGAGGCCGCCAAAGTTTGTGGGCGGATGATCTTTCAGAGAAACTCTCGAAAGGCTGCGAGTCGTCGGAATAATTCGGCGGCTCTTTTGATTGAGCAAAGAGCAAAGGGCAAGGGGCAAAGAGCAAAGATCAAAGATCAGTGGCACCCTTAGAAAATGAATTCACTTACCTACATGCAGCTCCTGCGCAGTAACCGTTCATTCAGGCGGTTATGGACGGGGCAGGTAGTTTCCGAGCTCGGCAACTGGTTTAACTTCATTGCCGCGTTGGGACTCGTGCGCACGGTTTCACATGCGGCGCCGGAAGTCACAACCATAATTCTGATTGCGCGATTGGTCCCCTTCACCCTTTTCGCGCCGCTTGCTGGAGCGTTTGTGGATCGGTGGTCGAGACGCACCCTCATGATTGTTTCGGATGTCGCGCGAGTCCTCATTGCGCTGGGTTTCCTGCTCGTTAAGGGACCTAAGGACCTCTGGATTGCGTACGCCTGCACCGTGTTGCTTTCTTTCTTTGGTGCTTTCTTCGAGGCGGCAAAAAACGCCGCGGTGCCAAACATCACGACCGAGCACGACTTGCTTGCCGGAAATGCGCTGATGTGGTCTTCCCGTTTCTTGCTGATGTCGCTTGGTGCGGCGCTGGGCGGCTGGACAGCATCGCATTTGGGATATCACGCTGCCTTTGTAATCAACGCGCTCTCATTCGTCGTCTCTGCTTACTCCGTTTGGCTCATACCAGAGCAGCAAACAAGACAGGTGCCCGATCAGCGCGAGGTCAAAGGGAGCGAAGCGAGGGAACGTCGCGTCGGTTACTGGTCTGACATACGCGAGGGCTGGGCTTACATCGTCAGCCATGCTCCGGTCGCCGCGATTCTCGGCATCAACATTCTTTGGGCTACAGGAGGCGGCGCAATCAATTTGATCTCGGATCGACTGGGCGGACTGGTCTTTGCCGGCGAGCGAGGCATCAGCGGTGATTCGGCAGTGGCGGCGCTCTATTTTGCTGCCGGTCTCGGCTTGTTCATCGGCATGATGATCGCGCGTCGAGTTGGCGCGCACATGGAGTTGGTGGGCAGGACCGCCGGCTTCATCGGGTGGACCCTCCTGCTGCAAGGGGCGTTGTTTGCAGCGATTGGCTTGATGCCTACGCTCTTGCTGGCGTGCGCGATGCTCTTCGTTTCGCGCGCCTTGCTTGGGGTTGAGTTTGCGATTCAGGAGACACTGTTGATGCGGCTGGTGCCTGACAACCTGCGCGGGCGAGTTTCGACCACTGATCGCGCCAGTGAGTTGCTGGTGTGGAGCTTTTCAACAGCGATTGCCGGCTGGTCGCTGCGCGCAATCACCCCACGTACGTTGACGGTAATTTCCGGTTTGTTGTCGGCTAGCCCAGGTGTTGTCTGGCTGGCGCTATTTGCGCTGGATCGATTACGACTGCCGGAACGATCAGGTGGTCAAGCGGAGCCGGCAGACTCGACAGCGGCGACAGACTGAATGTCAGACACGTTTACGCGTGAGCGCGTGAATGCACCAGCCGTCGCATGCGGTCGGCAAAGAGCACATCGATCTTTTGCGGCTCGATGATCGCGGTCACTTCGCCCGGACCGAAACTCGGATGCAAGATCGTTTGCCCGGTGCGATAGGTGCGCGTTTGCTCGTAGGGCGCGCCGGCCGCTGCGGCTCGGCCACCCGTTAGTTTGGCGCCACTCTTGAAGGAGCTGAGGGTTCCGCATTTCGGGCAACTGACGCGCGAAATCTGGCCGCGCTTAGTGACCGAAGCAACGACGTGGCCACGCTCTTCCTGGCACACGAGGCACAACTTCTCTACCCGCTCACCGACTTTGAAGGTTGGCTTTTCAGGTTTTTCCATTAGTGCTCTCCTTATGAACTTAAATTATGAATAGCAAATTTGAATCCAAACCTCCAACGTGGTTCATGGTGAATAGCAAACGGTTTTTCAACCATTCACTATTCACCATTTTCCATTCACCCGTTACAGTGCGGCAGCCTTAGTTCCGGCCACCGAAGTTGCGCGCGCCTCCGCCATTGCCGCCGAAGCCACGGCCGCGATCCTCGCGCGGCTTTGCTTCGTTGACATTGAGGTTGCGGCCATTGACCTCTTTGCCATTGAATTGCTCAATGGCCTTTTGGGCCTCTTCCTTCGAAGACATTTCGACGAAGCCGAAGCCGCGTGAGCGACCCGTCTCGCGATCCTCGACCACCGCGGCCGACTCGACCGTGCCTGCTTGCGCAAAAAGTGAATTCAGGTCATCACTCGAAGTTTGAAACGAGAGATTCCCCACGTAAAGTTTCATAGACATAATCGTAGTTTTTCCTTCTCCATCATTGGGAGCGTTAAGAGAAGCTTTCGAATCAAAGGTGACTTCGGAGTAACGGTAGCAGCGAAGGCTCGCGTTCGGGCTCAAAAAGAGCGGCTTCTTCCAGTTTGTCATGGCCCGCTCTCGAACTTCCAAAGACGCCGTCACCGTTTGATTGGCTTGGCGCATCACCGCTGATGCAAGAGAGAAGGTGTATCAGGCTTTATAATGCGCTATTTACTGATTAGTTGCAAGCATAGCCAGTGAAGTGATTACAGCCCTTCGAAAAGCCGTTAGCTCTAAATATTCCGCAATACTCTTGTGACCAACCAAATGCTGGTCCAATCTGCTTACATAACTATTACAACTGCTCCGTTCGCAACCTGCTACGATAACTTTCGGAGCAGGCATCCAATGGTTGCAGGCTTAATAATTTCGGCTTGAGGAGTCTTATGGCAACCGCAACGGACATCAACGAACGCAGCAAAATAAATTGGAATACCTCAGTTTTCATGATCATCTTTCATCTGGGCGCGATCGCCGCGCTTTTCATGTTCAGTTGGCGGGCATTGGTTGTGACTCTTCTGATCTGGTGGGTGGCGGGCAGCCTGGGAGTCGGCATGGGCTTTCATCGCCTGTTGACGCATCGCGGTTACAAGACCCCGAAAGCAGTCGAGTATTTCCTGACACTTTGTGGACTCCTGGCACTGGAAGGTGGAGCGATCAATTGGGTCGTAACCCATCGCATCCATCACGCCCACACCGATGTGCCCGGTGATCCGCACACGCCGCGCGACGGCCGCTGGTGGTCGCACATGGGTTGGATTCTAACGGGCACCGCGCAGGGGCACAGCGAAGACGTCAAATGGCGCTACGCTCCCGACCTGATGAAGGATCCGGTTCAGGTCTGGATGAACCGACTCTATTTCGTGCCGCTGATTATCCTGGGAATCGTACTGCTTGCGTTCGGCGGCTGGTCGGTGATGATGTGGGGAACTTTTCTGCGCGTCACCTTGGGTCTGCACGGGACGTGGTTGGTCAACTCAGCAACGCACATCTGGGGCCGGCGCCGCTTTGTTACCACTGATGACTCGACTAACAATTGGTGGGTTGCACTTCTTAGTTTCGGCGAAGGCTGGCACAACAATCACCACGCGCATCCGCGAGCAGCGCGGCACGGACTGATGTGGTACGAGATTGACGTCAGTTGGTGGGGAATCAGAGCGTTGCAGTTTCTGGGCCTGGCAAAAGACATCAAGCAAATCAGCAAAATGCAGATCGCAGCCGCGAATTTGAGAGCGAAAGAGCTCAGGCGAGCCGCATAAGAAAGGCAAAAGGAAAAAGGTAAAAGGCAAAGGTAAGAAGGGAGCCTCTTCACTTTTGCCTTTTACCTTTTCCCCTTTGACCTTTAGAATTCCCTCATGCGCGTCAGTGGTGTTCGCCGCAAGTCGGTTGTCTTCTTCATCATCCTTGGCTCATGTCTGGTAGCGCTGGCGGTCGCGCTAAACGTCGGCTGGATTCTGCTCAATTGGCGCCAGGTAGCGCTGATGGTTTTCGGCATAATCTTCTTCGCCGTGATTATCACCGGTCTGGTGCTCAACACAATCTTCCTGATCCGCGAGATACGCCGCAACGAACAGCACGACGCCTTCATCAATGCCGTCACGCACGAATTAAAGACACCGATCACGTCGATGCGGCTTTATCTTCAGACACTCAAGACGCGCCCGATTGATGAAGCGCAGCGACAGGAGTTCTACAATGTCATGCTGGCCGATAGCGACAGTCTGATGCGCACGGTTGACCAGGTGCTGCTAGCCGGCCGCGCGCGCCATCGGCGGCAACGGACCATCAGGTCATTCATCGATCTCGGCGAGTTGGTGCGCGAGTGTCTCGACGTTGCCCGCACTCGTTACAATCTCAGTGCCGATGCGCTCCAATACTCTGAATCGGTTGATGGTGAGCGAACGCGCGTCGCGGGCGACGCAGACGAATTACGCGCGGTCGTTTCGAATCTGATTGACAATGCAGTCAAGTACTCAGACAAGAAAGTGCACGTTTCAGTCGAAGTCGCGGCGCTCGATTCGAAGCATGTGGCAGTGCGGGTCGCGGACAAGGGAATTGGCATTCGCTCAGGGCAACTCAAACGGATCTTCAAACGGTTCTATCGCGTGCCCGGGCGCTTTATGGCCCGCGTGAAGGGAACCGGGTTGGGTCTTTTTATTGTGCGATCCATCGTGGAGAAGCACGGCGGTCGCGTGTTTGCGGAAAGCGCCGGTCCCGGCCAAGGCAGTACGTTCACGATTCAACTCCCGAGGGCCTGAAGCGATGAGTGCGGTACTGATCGTTGAAGATGAGCAGCATCTAGCCGACGGTTTGCGCTTCAATCTCGAGGCTGAAGGGTACCATGTCGACACAGTGGGTGATGGCGAATCCGCGCTGGCCCTGTTGCTCGAAGAGCGACGGCCATACGCGTGCGTAGTGTTGGACGTGATGCTGCCGGGTAAGGACGGTTTTGCGGTGGCGTCGGAGCTGCGTGAGGCGGGCCAGTTTGTTCCGGTGCTGATGCTGACCGCGCTTGGCCGGCCCGAAGAAGTGTTGCGCGGGTTTGAGTCGGGCGCTGACGACTACCTCACCAAGCCTTTTGAGCTGGGCGTTTTGATGGCGCGCATCAATGGCCTGCTACGCCGGCGCGAATGGTTCGATCGCGACAGACGGAGCGCTGTTCAGCAAGAACAAACTCACGCCACCGAGCAATTCATTTTTGATGGGAAAACGATTGACTTCGAAAATCTCGAGCTGCGCGCCCGTGACCAGACTGTTCGCCTCACGCTTATGGAAGCAGACCTCTTGCGCTATCTGATCGAGCACGAGGGTCGCGTCGTCTCGCGGAAATCGATGCTCGAAGACGTCTGGGGTTTGCGCGAAGACACGGACACCCGCGCCATCGACAATTTCATCGTGCGACTGAGAAAGTACATCGAAGACGAGCCGGCGAAACCGAAACATCTGTTGACAGTAAGAGGCGTGGGTTATCGCTTTGTGGCTGACGCCGCCCGGCACACGATCTAGACGCGTTGGGAACTTCCTCCGCCTCTGAACAACGCACAAAAATTCGCACCATTACGTGCAAGAGCATTACTTTCAAGGTAGCGCTTGACATGGCACCCCTACGAGCGTAAGGTCACCCTGCGTAAGGGTTTATCTCTGTTAGCAAGAGCCTCAGCTCTAGCAAAGCTCCTACTCCTGTTAACCCGACCTAAACGTTGGACAGCAAAGCTTTCTCAAATCCCAAGGTGCACCCAACGCTACGGAAACGGCCTCAACAAAAAGGAGACAGCATGACGAATAGAGCAGGACGACGAAGACACGTCGTGATTTTTGCTGCCGTAATGTTGATGACTGCGTCGGTTATTAGCGCGGTCGTTTTTAGCAAGGTGAAAAGACAGCAGCAGCGCCTAGAGCACCAGCAAAGGGAGCGCGTGAATACGATACCTCCCGTGTTTTCTAAGATCCCGAGCCTCGAAGTAGTCAATGCGACGATAATCAACCCGGATACGGCGGCGGCCGGGGTTGCGGTTGAAATCCGAAACAACTCCGACAAACTAGTTATGGCTGTGGACCTCGTGTCTGGAGAAGGTGGCGTTACAAGGAGCGGGTTAAGCGACGAGGACAATCCAATCGTGGTCATCCAGCCACACGGCACCACTACGATAAAAATGAACTTTGGTGAGATGACTCCAGGGGCGCCGCTCGTCGTTAGCGCGGTAACCTATTCCGACGGTACGGAAGAAGGCGATGAGGCTTCTTTGAAGGTTATGCACACGGCCCGAGCTCATGACCGAGCGGTAAGCAGGGCGCGGAAGGCGGCAGCAAAACCATGAAGCACCGATTGAGTGTAACATTGCTGCTAATGATATTCGCTTGCCTGCAGCCGGCTCAAGTCTACGCGGGATGCAAGGACACGTGGAACGCCAATGGAGCTGACACCGATAGCAGTACTACCTGCACCTTTCTCAGCGGAAACCCAGCTCGCATTATCACTAGAACCAAACACTGGAAAATATACTGGTTAGATGGTTATGAACGGGACGTTGACGTCAGCGCGGACGGAATGCAAGCTTCCTCTAGCGCCAACTGCGTGGTTTGCTGGCCCCCGTTTGACCCTCCCCACTTCGAGGATGTTAGCGGTACAGCTACTTGGTACCAGAACACCTATGATACGGTCTACGACTCTGGTCTGTGTCTTCACGCAAACGAGCCAACCTCTGACCACCATCAAGGACATACCTGCCGGACGGCAGCGGAACAGTGTGCTGACAATGGCATGTACTGGTACGCTTCAAACAGCACCTGCAATAGTAGCCCGCCGACCACCTCAGGCGACTGCTGGGCACTAGGTTATTCCTTTTACCTTGGCACTTGCTACCCTGGAGGTTGCCCGTCAGACGCCGGATCCTTTTCCGATTGTGAGCAAGGTGTGCAAACGTGGTGCACTCGCAGATGCATGTGCAGCACCCAAAGTTGGTGTGATAGCAGCCCCATTTTGATCGATGTGACAGGCGACGGCTTTAGCCTGACTAATGCAGCGAGCGGCGTGAATTTTGACCTCGACTCTGACAGCACGAAGGAAAGGCTGGCATGGACTGCTGCCGGATCAGATGATGCTTTCCTCGTGCTTGACCGCAATGGCAATGGCAGTATAGACAATGGAACAGAGCTGTTCGGGGACGTCACGCCACAGCCGCCAACGGTCCATCCGAACGGATTCCTTGCTCTCGCCGAATACGACAAGCCGCAGAACGGCGGGAACGGAGATGGCGTGATTGATACGAGGGATACGAGCTTCTCCAGTTTGCGTCTCTGGCAGGATACGAATCACAACGGTATTTCCGAGCCGTCGGAATTACACACCTTGCCGGCACTTGGCGTAGATTCCATCGATCTCAAGTACAAAGAATCCAAGCAAACTGACCAGTACGGTAATCAGTTTCGCTATCGAGCCAAAGTCGATGATGCCCAGCATTCACATGTCGCTCGTTGGGCTTGGGACGTGTTCCTCGTCGGATCACCCTGACTTTGAGATCAATGATCAAGAGGGAAGGGAGAGATCAATCATTAAGAGAAGGCCCGCACGACTCCGGTCAGCGGGCCTTTTCGCTTTCGCAATGAGCGACGGGGCTTTTAACTAAGCGCCGTAACGATCGACGCGCGGACGCCGAGCAGATCGGAAAAGTCTTTGGTGTAGATCGCGTCAACCTTACGAATCTTCGTCACCGTGTCCACCAGTTCTTCACTCGAGATGAATCCGTTCTCCGTCTGCATGATGGCCCAGGCAGGAATGTGCGCGGCTCTTTGCAGCAAGTCGGCAACGAAGCCGAGGTATTGCTGTTTGCTGTGCACGTGCGAGCCCAGCATTCCCAGTCGATTCTTTTCGAACTCGTCCCAGAAGTTATCACCGCCTTGCAGCCATTCCTCGCGCCACGCCGTCAGTGTATCGCGGTCCGACTTAGGTTTGACTAGCGGAACAGGCAGCCGCAAAAAGAGGAGGTCCGTGTGCTGGCGTTCGGCCACAAAGGCGCGCACGTCCTGGTTTGTGCTCTTGTTGCGCAGCGAATTGTCGACGGGGTAACCAAGCGTCTCGGCCATTTGGCGGAAAACTTTCGATAACGAAAGCGGCTCGCGAAGCTGGCGCGTCTCTTTGTCAAACGACAGCACGTAATCGCCCACCATCATGCCGACTGTCAGTGCAAGCGCGCGCTTGTAAGGTGATTCGAGCTTTTCGGCGTTGAAGCGGACGGTGTCAAACCACCAGGCGTCTGTTTCGTTGAACCACTTCAGGGTCGAAGGGTTGTCGAGCTTATCGCGCGGAATGTAAGCATCGTCGAGCACCGCGTCGATATCTTCGTCGGAGAGTCGTTCCCAGCCGTTCTCGACAAGCGCGATAGCCTTTGTGAAGGCCCAAAGCAGCGGATCGTTGGTTGCCACGCGCGCTTTCCAGCGCTTGAGATAGACGCAGAGATCTGGTTCGCCGGTAAACGGCAGCGCCACAGAAGTAAACTTCAGGCGGCGCAGAACGCTCAATTCAAATGCGAGCCACCCGTTGGGAAATGTTCCAGCAGTGTCGTAAGCCACGATGCGATTCACTTTCGAGAAAGAGCAAAGAGCAAAGAGCAATAGAACGCCTAGCGAGTGAATGACGAGAAAAGTTCCGACTCGCGAGACAAACTCAAGCCCACGTGCGATTCTCCATTCGTCACAGTCTGTGTCACAGCAAATGATTCAAGCTCTTTCAATGGCCCAAGTGACAGAAGCGCGCGAACGATCTTTGGATCGAATTCGATGCCGGCCCAATCGGCCACGTGTTGCCGCGCTTCCCGTTCCGTCATCGCCGGGCGAAACGGTCGGGCATCGGTGATTGACGCGTACGAATCAGCAACCCTCAAGATGCGCGCAGCCAGCGGAATCTCCTGTCGTCTCAAAGCGTCCGGATAACCTCCGCCGTTCCACCACTCGTGATGCCAGCGTATGATCAGTTGGGCAGCGCGATCGGCGCCGATCTTTGCGACCTCGCTCTCGCCGATGATCGGGTGTCGCGCAAGATCCAGCCGCTCTTCATCCGTTAGCGACCCGGCTCGCTTTATGTAATCGCGTTCCATCGACGCTTCACCCAGATCGTGCAACAACGCAGCGACTCGCAACGAATGACGATCCTTTGACGCGAGATTGAAGACCTTGCCGATCTCGTCAACCAGAGTTGCCAGGCGTTCCGCGTGAGCATGCGAGTAGGCCTCGAATTTGTCGGTTTTCCCTGCGAGTCTCAGGAAAACTTCTCTCTCGATGTCTTTCTGAATAGATGGCCTCATGGTCTGTTCATTTCAAGGCTTCGAAGCATCTCACGCGCTTCGGCATTTTGCGAATCGAGCGAAAGGGCGCGCCCCAACTCCGCCAGCGCGCGTCGATGGAAGCCGAGATCGCGATACAACGCCGCCAGCATCACGCGATAGGATGCATTGCCCGCATCCAGCTTGATCGCAGCCTGCAATTCGCCTTCGGCAAGCCGCCGAGTCTTTTGGTTACTGGCAAGGGCGCGGCCATAGAAAGCCCGAAACTTCGGTTGGTCCGGCGCAACCCGCGCCGCCGCGGACAGACAAGAAATTGCTACGTTAGTATGGCCGAGTTGCAACGCCGCCAATCCTTCCTGAAATCTTTTCTCGGCCAGTTCCGCATTGCCGCCGCCACGGTCCGAACCTTCGGTCTGACCTTCCTGGGATGTTCCCCATTCTTTCGCGCCCCATGGTTTTGCTCGAGCTGAATCGCGAACTCGTTTAAGAGCGGCAAGTTTTGCGTCGTACGTCGCGCGTAAATCGCGGTCCACCAGTGTTTCGTTAGCTTGAGTGATGCGAGCAAAAGCTGATTCGAGACGCGCATGCAACGGCGTCCCCGCAAGCTCGTGAAATATGTCCGGGTGGAAGCGTCGGGCCAACGCGTGATACGCGCCCCTTATCTTACCGACGTCCGCGGACATTGGAACCTTCAGCACTTCATAATGATTCGTTGCCTGGCTCAATTGCTCAAGGAATTCACTCGCTTCCAGTTTCGCGTCACGCTCCGGTGGTGAAGTCTCGGCTGCGGGCGATTGATTAACGACCGAGGGGGAAGACGTTCCTACAGAAATCTCTTCCGCCCTGGCGCTGGCCGGACCTGCCTCCGTTTTGAAAGCATGCGGCCGGAATTCGCGTTGCAGGAAACCGGCAACGACCAGTCCGTAGATCGTTCGCAGCGCGTCTGGTTCGCGCAGCCCGCTGAGCGCGGTGAGTTCTCGCACGGCGACCGGAGCTTCCACACGAGACAACAGAAAGCCCTCGGTTGGTGAAAGACTTAATTCACCGGGGGCAACCCGAGTACGTGAGATCACCTCGCGTGGATTTTGCAGCCTTGATTTAGCAAACTGGAGCTCCATTCGGCGCACGCTCTCGATCAGAAGTTGCCTTGTTAGCACGGTCACTTGTATGGCATCGCTTTGCCGAACGCGATTGTCGAAATTCCACTCGCCGTCCGTCCAAAGAAGCAGCATCCGCAGAACGTCGGCGACCTGCTGGTTGAGAGTCTCATCAAGGGCGTCGCGAGTCAGAAGTCCATCGGACAAGAGCGTCGAAGCCAGCGCAAAATCTGACTGCGCTTGTTTAGCGTCGGCGATCTTTTCTCGCGAGGCGAGGCCGCGCTTCTGAAGATATTCCGACAGGCGGTAGGCGCGGAGATTCGCGGTGGCATAGGTCAATGTACCCGCTTCGAAATAGACGACCGCCTTGACGCGCTCACGTGTAATGCGCAACGCGCCCGACAGATTCTTAGCAGCTATTTCGCTGATGAGTTCGGCGAGCGGATGCTCGCTCAATTGACCATTCATTCCCGGCTCGAGAAACTATCTCCGCCCCATCGGAGTTTGCAAATGGGGCCGCGAGCATCATAGCACGACTAAACTACCTCCTGCCTACTGCTTTCTTTGACACCAATAAGCACCGGCCCTATAGTTGACGCACCGAATACTTCAGATCGTTTGCAGGCAAGATCGTCGGCGGCAGTAAAGCGACCTGCCGGGCATCAATGCGTGAAGTGACGAGCAGCAAGCTTAATCAACCCGAACAAAATGAGTCTGTCGGAACAGAGGGCAGCTCGCCGGCTGGCCCGGGCCGGAACGATCACGTCGAGCATCTGATCGAAGAGCTGAAGCGACGCACGGCGGACCTGGAAGAGGCAAACCGGGAGCTGCGACGCGTGTCGCATTATCGCTCGCTGTTTCTTGCCCGCATGTCTCACGAATTGCGGACGCCCTTGACGTCTATTCTCGGCTTTGGCGAAATTCTGCTTGATCAGGAGCAGTTATCAGAGACTCAGCGTCGCTTCTGTCAGAAGATTCAAGATTCGGCGCTGCAGTTGCAGAGGAGTTTAAATCAACTGGTCGATCTGTCTCGCATCGAAGCCGGTCAGACCGAGCTATTCCTGGAGGAGTTTTCACTGCGCGAAGCGTTGCGTGATTCCTGTGCCGCGGTCGCGCGCCTGGCGCAGAAGCAGCAGGTTAAAGTTGAATACGATCTGGCACGTGAGGTTCAGACTACTGTCTCTGATCGGGGAAGGCTGCGACAGATTCTTTACAGCTTTCTCGCGTGGAGCATCAGCCGCGGCCAGAGCGGCCAGAGCGTGAGCATGCATGCGATGATCGTGGAGCCGTCGCGTCTTCATATTCGGATCGAGGACGAGGGCGACCCGATTGAGGATCCGGCGACAGTTCTCGATTATGGTAAGAAGTCGACCGGGGAGTTAGCCAACGTCGATGAGCTGGGAGTGATAATCTGCCGGCGCTTACTTGATATGATGGGCGGCGCCGTAAGAATTGAGAATCGTGAAACGGGCGGCGTCCGAGTAATGATTGAGCTACCGACGCGCCCTGCGAAGGAATAGCAGCATGCCCGAAGAGATCGCCATTCGCGAATGTACTACCGTCGAGCAATTGGACGCGTGTGTACAATTGCAGCGGCAGGTATTCGCGCTCCCGGATCTGGAGATTTCGCCGCGCAGGCATTTGATTGTGTCGCGACGCGCTGGTGGCTGGACCCTGGGCGCATTTGTCCGGCGCGAACTCGTCGGCTTTGTGCATCATCTGGTTGCTGTTCGCGGCGATAACGAGATCTTTGGCTATTCGCACATGATGGCGGTGGCGGTGGCTTACCAGAACAAAGGCATCGGCGCGCGCCTTAAGTGGGCGCAGCGAGAACGCGCTTTGGCTGAAGGGCGCAACTTAATCACGTGGACGTGGGAGCCGATGCGAGTGCGCAACGCGCATTTCAATCTCAATCGTCTGGGAGCAACGGTCGAGAGCTACGCCGAGAACCTCTACGGCACGGATTACGTCACCGAACCCGACGAACAAGTCGATGGCGCGCGCGGTATCGACAGCGATCGGCTATTCGCCAGTTGGGATCTTAGTTCGGAGCGAGTCACTGTACTGGCGAGCGGCGGACAGCCTCCGCGCTTGGGGGAGCCTGTGGTGACCATCGAAATTCCACCCAACTGGCCCATCATGCTGAAAGAAGATGTGGAGGCGGCAAGACTGGAGCAGTTGCGCGTGCGTGAAGAATTCCAGCGAGCATTTGCCGCGGGCTTAGTGTGCGCCGGCTTTGATCGCAGTGCTACGCGGCCCTCTTACGTTCTTTACGAACGCGAACGGTTGTGAACGCGCAGTGTAGTCACTGAGCCCCTACGGAGCAGGGAACTAATGTCATTCCTTCGTTTCGATCGTCACGTTGATCGCCATGCGCGCAGCTTTGCCGAGCGGCTGCAGGCTTTGTGTCGCATGCCGTCCGTCGCCGCGCGCGGCACGGGAATGCGCGCGATGGCGGAAGCAGTCGAGCAGATGATGCAGCGCGTCGGCGGCGGCACACGCTCGTTCAGAATGGGTACCGGCTATCCGATCATCTACGGCGAGTATGGCGCCGGTCCGCACGCGTTCGTCGTCTATGGTCATTACGATGTTCAGCCGGTCGGTCATTTAACGGACTGGTCCGTTGGGCCATTCGCCGCCAGCATCGTCGACGGCAAGCTCTACGCGCGCGGCGCGGCAAACAGCAAAGGCGATCTGTTGGCGCGTCTGGCCGCGGTCGAGGCGTATCAGAAAACGTTTGGCAAACTGCCGGTTTGTTTGCGTTTCATCGTGGAAGGTGAAGACGGTTTGGGCAGTCCCAGCCTTTACCGGTTCACCGCAGAGCATCCGGAGTTACTGCAAGCCGAAGGTTGCATCTGGGACGAGGGCTATCGCGACACAAAAGAGCGCCCCGTAATCAGCCTCGGTTTCAAGGGCATCACGTTTCTTGAGCTGCGCGCGCACGGAGCACGCATCGACCTGCATTCGAAGTGGGGCGCCATCGTTCCCAATCCCGCATGGCGTTTGGTCCAGGCGCTGGCCACCATCACGTCCCCGAAAGGAGTGATCACGATCGATCGTTTCTCGTCACACATCGCGCCTATCAGTGACGAGGACCTCCAGGCGCTGAAGGCGATCGAGCTCGACGAGGCCGGGCTCAAGCGCGAATTTCGCATTGGTGGCTGGGTGCACGCGATGAAAGGCCAGGCGCTGGTCAAACAGCACATTTTTGGACCGACGGCCACGATCTGCGGCATTCAAACGGGACATACTGAAGCAGGAGCCAAGACGGTTTTGCCGAGCACGGCGATGGCGCGCCTGGATTTTCGTCTCGTGCCCGATCTAACCCCGGAGCTTGTAGTCAGATTGTTACGCGAACATCTGGACCGGCGCGGCTTCAAAGACATTGAAATCATCGAGCTGGGCAGCGCGCCTTTGGCAAAATCGCCGGCGAATTCGACAGTCGCGCGCGCGGCGACTGAATCAGCGTTGGAGATCTACGGCGTGCCGCCAATCGTCTATCCGATGGATCCTTCGAGTGGTCCAGTCGGAGCTGTTTGTGGAGCGTGTAGTCCACCGTCGCCGGTGGCAAGTTTCGGCACCAGTTATGCCGGGTCGAATCCCCACGGACCGGATGAACACATTCGGCTGGACGATTTTTTGCAGAGCATCAAGTTTATCGGGCGCGTGATTCATCGTCTCGGCGCAGTGAAAACCGAAGCGAAAATAAGAACCAGCGGGGCCACGCGCATCAGTGGAGTTCACGAGAAAGAGCGTCCTCATTCCGAGTAAAGTTAGACGGCTGGCGACCTTCACATCGGTCTAGCGCGGTGATATAAGGCTCGATAGAGGTTATTCATAGAGGCTTCCATGCGCAAGGAAAAAACACGAAGAAGCCAGTTCTGGAAAAGAGTTTTAAGGAATGGCTCGGTTTTCATCAGTTTTGGATTTCCGCAATTTGGGGTTTGATCAGCTTCGCTTTCACTCCGTTAGTAATGCTCCTTACGTTTTATGTTTACAAGGCTAAATCTCCGGGGCTGGATACTGTTTCCAGCCTTCAACCCTTTGGATACTTTACGGTAGGCATTTTCCTGCTGGCAATTATCATTATTGGCATCGCAAGCTTCATAGAACAAAAGAACCGCGATGTCATTCTTCTCAAACACCGCATTACAGAAATCTATCTGTCAGCATTGAGGCAGAGCGCCTTGAATCCCGAACTCGAATCCTCAACCTCCCATGACTGAGCCTGAAGCCTCCACTGAATTAGAACGCATTATTAAGACCGCCGCGGTAGAACTTCGGCAAATCCATCCAGGCTTGTTCTCTCCAGAGGGATTTTAGCGCCTCACGGAACGCATCAACGAATTCATTGGCGAGTTAACCATCGAATCGGTGAAAGTTGCCAAACGGCATCAGTCGGATTCTGTTTCGCCTGCTTACGTTGACCAAGCAAGCGAACATCTGGCGTCTGGGAAACCTGCAAGGTGGCAAAGGGTTCTCGCGGCATTGGTGGAGTCATTCTGGGTGTTGGTCTAACAGCGGCTGGTTCCATGATTCAATCTGCTCAATATTCTACGCGAGGAGTTGTCCTCAGTGTCGTCTGCATTTGTTGTAGGCATGCCAGCTTTCATGTTCCACATCATGAAGGAGTGATAGGCCACAAGACCGAGCTCACAAATCAAGCCTCTCGTGAAGCAATGTATCAGCGAGTCCTGTCGCGCGATCACCTCGCCGAACACCCTGTCACTTCATTCTTGTCCATTCAACTGATAACATCGGTGGCTCGGTAATCAGAGTTGCAAAAGCGACAATCAGCCAAAAACGAAATCGAAGCGCTGCGCGAGGAGATCCGCCGCCACGAGGAGCTTTACTACGTTTACGACAATCCGGAGATCTCCGACGCCGAGTATGACGCGCTGATCGAGCGTCTCAACCAGCTTGAAGCAGATCATCCCGAATTAATCACCCCTGACAGTCCCACGCAACGCGTCGGCGGGCGCCCCGCTGAAGGTTTTCCCGAAGTGGTTCACCGCCACCAGATGCTTTCGCTCGACAATAGTTACAACATTGAAGAGTTGCGCGCGTTTGACGAACGTTGCCAGAAGCTGGCTGATGGACGACAGTTTGAATATGTCGCAGAGCTGAAGATCGACGGCCTCTCGCTCTCGCTACACTACGAGGATCAATTGCTAGTGCGTGGCGTGACGCGCGGCGACGGCAGAACCGGCGAGGATGTAACACCAAACGCGCGCACGATTCGCAGCATTCCCCTGCGATTGCGCGTTGATGATCCGAAGATTGGCAGGGAGATCGAAGTACGCGGCGAAGCTTTTATTCCACGAAATGTATTTGAACAGATAAACGCCGAGCGCGAAGAAGAAGGAGAAGCGAAGTTCGCGAATCCGCGCAACGCCGCCGCGGGCACGATTCGCCAACTTGATCCGAAGATTGTTGCCTCGCGCAAGCTGGACATGTTTGCCTACGATCTGATCGCCGGTGAGCGGAAACCATTCGCGAGCCACTGGGAAGCGCTCGATTGGATGCAGCGTGCGGGTTTTCATGTGAATCCCCAGCGCGCCCTGTGCACGTCGATCGACGAAGTCATCGAGTTCTGTAACGGGATGGAGTCGCAACGCGATGATCTTGGCTACGAGATTGACGGCGTCGTAGTTAAGGTGAATTCGACGGCGCTGCAAGAGGAGTTCGGCTCAACGCAGAAAGCCCCTCGCTGGGCCATCGCGTACAAGTATCCGGCGCGCCAGGCGACGACGAAGTTATTGGATATTCAGGTTCAGGTCGGCCGCACCGGCGCGCTTACTCCTGTAGCGATTCTGGAACCCGTCTTGCTTGCCGGCACTACCGTCTCGCGCGCGACGCTGCACAACGAGGATGAGATTAAGCGGCTCGGTGTGCGCATCGGCGACTGGGTTTTGATCGAAAAGAGCGGCGAGGTCATTCCGAAGGTTTTGAAAGTGGTCGAGTCGCGGCGCACTGGAGACGAAAAACGCTTCCGCATGCCGAAGAAATGCCCCGTCTGCGGCGGCGCAATCTCGCGGCCGGAAGGCGAAGTGGTCGCGCGTTGCATCGCGGCGGATTGTTCGGCGCAGCTAATCGGGCGACTGCTTCATTTCGCGTCGCGGCGCGCCATGCGCATTGAAGGTCTGGGTTACGCGCTGGCCGATCAACTCGTCGAGAAAAAGATGGTGCGCGATGTTGGCGATCTATATAGCCTTAAGCTGGAAGACATCGCGGGCCTGGAACGGATGGCTGAAAAGTCGGCGGCAAATTTACTCGCGCAGATCGAGGCCAGTAAATCGCGCGGCCTCGCAAATCTGATCTACGCGCTGGGCATTCGTCACGTTGGCGATCGGACCGCGGGAATCATGGCGCGGCACTTAGGTTCACTTGAGGCCTTGAGTAAAGCCGCAGTCGAACAGCTTGATGAGATTCATGAGATTGGCTTGACCGTCGCCGAGAGCGTGCGCGACTGGTTTGACGATGCGGGCAACGTTGCGCTTTGCGAGCGTCTGCGCACAGCGGGCGTGCGCACCGAAATCGAGCGAGGGGCGGAGCGGACCGTCGACGAAAAGTTTGCAGGCAAACAGTTCGTTCTGACTGGCTCACTTGAAAGTTTCACACGCGACGAGGCGCGCGCTCTTGTCGAAGCGCGCGGCGGCCGCGTGACTTCTTCAGTCAGCAAGAAGACCGATTACGTTGTCGCTGGCGAAGAAGCCGGCTCGAAACTGGATAAGGCAATCGCGCTGGGAGTGAACGTGATAGACGAGGCCGCATTCAAGGCGATGTTTGACGAACAGACTTGAGCTTTATGAAGTCTAAAGCGAAATGCACTCAAGCGTTGTCTTTGCGTCTTGCGATCCAGTGATCGAGAGAGAAACGATCTTCGTCGCTCGGGAGCAGAAGTACAAACAGCAATAAGGCCAGTCGCGGAATTACATGTTCATGAAACGGATAGAGCGGTTCTTTCAAAAGGTGGCCAAACGTCACGACCA
>JBGQJU010000104.1:0-19537 GCA_041499185.1 Pyrinomonadaceae bacterium
AAGAGAGCGTTGAGTCTGTTTGAATTAGTCTCGTCCGGTCCCATCACGCGGAAATTCCGCGAGTCTTCGTTGCGCTTCATCACATCGCGCAAGAATTGTCCCATCACCCGCGTCGCTTCCCCCTCGACCGTCCCCGGCTTGGGAACATCAACGGCGTATTCGCGAAAATCCGGCAGCTTCAAGTCCTTGAGCAGCAGTCCCCCGTTGGCATGAGGATTTGATCCCATGCGACGATTTCCCTGCGGCGCTAATTCAGTCAGCTCCGCAATTAACTTTCCTCGTTCATCAAAGAGTTCTTCGGGTTTGTAACTTCGCAGCCATTCTTCGAGCTGCCTAAAATGTTCGGGATTGCTCGCTATTTTATCCAACGGAACCTGATGCGAGCGAAATGAGTTTTCAGCCGGCAAACCATCGACAAACTTCGGCCCCGTCCAGCCTTTCGGAGATCGCAATATGATCATCGGCCACTGCGGGCGCTGCGAAAAGCCGTTCTCACGCGCCTCGCGCTGAATCGCCTGGATCTCGGCGATCACAGTATCGAGCGTTGCCGCCATGAGCTGATGCATCGTTTCGGGATCGTCCCCTTCAACAAAGTAGGGTTTGTATCCGTAGCCGACCAAGAGGCTCGCCAGTTCATCATGACTGATCCGCGCCAGCACAGTTGGGTTCGCGATTTTGTAGCCGTTCAGATGCAGGATTGGCAGCACCGCGCCGTCGCGCGCCGGATTCAGAAATTTATTGGAGTGCCAGCTTGTCGCTAGCGGTCCCGTTTCCGCCTCGCCGTCGCCAACGACGCAGACGGCGAGCAGATCTGGATTGTCGAAGACGGCGCCGTAAGCGTGAACTAGCGCGTAGCCTAGTTCCGCTCCTTCATGGATTGAACCGGGTGTCTCGGGAGCGGCATGGCTCGGGATGCCGCCGGGGAATGAGAACTGTTTGAACAACTTCTTCAAGCCTTCGGCATCCTGCGAGATGTCGGGATAGAACTCGGTGTAAGTTCCTTCCAGGTAAGTATTAGCGACGATGCCGGGTCCGCCGTGTCCCGGACCAGCGAGATAGACCGCGTTTAGATCATGCTTCTTAATCAGGCGATTGAGGTGCACGTACGTAAAGTTCAGCCCCGGCGTCGTGCCCCAGTGACCGAGGAGTCTGCGCTTGACGTGCTCTATCTTCAGCGGCTCGCGCAGCAGCGGATTGTCGTAAAGGTAAATCTGCCCGACCGAGAGATAGTTTGCCGCGCGCCAGTAGGCGTTGATCAGTCGCAATTCTCTTGCAGACAGTGGCGGTGTTTCTGTTATTTTACCTATAGTCATTTTTCCTCAAGGTCTCCATCAGCTTGTGGATTGGTTCAGCGATTTTCTCGACTCCTTTGTCCGGCGCTCTCTGCGCGGTCAGGAATGGCCTTCAATCCAGCCGACCATATGCGCTGCCACTAGCCCAAGATTGCCGACCTGGCAATGCGATTGAGCCTGTTCCTTACTCGTGAATATACGGCCCGTAACAGACCTTGCACTGGTCAGCAGTTTTAGTTGCTCAAAGAATTGCTCTGAGGGCACGAAATGGTCCTCAGCCCCAGCCATGATTAAGACATCCCCTGCCACTCGCCCTGAAGCTGCGTATCCGTTGTATTGCCTCAGTTTCAAAAAGAATTCGTAGGGCGTTTTGCACCCCATGACATGCATGCCCTGGTCGATACCCCACCGCGAGTACAGATCCCGTTTCATCATTACCCGCGCGACAGCATTAAGAATGAGAGACCATCTTAGGTTTACAAGACACCTGATGAGCGACTCTGCAACCTTACCCCGTCTCGATGTGACACATGCGAAAAAGTCTAGCATGACGTCGTCGGCAATTACCCTCCGCACACGCGGCTCAAAGGCCGCCGCCCTAACCGCCAAGTAGCCGCCAAGACTGATGCCGATCAGAGTAACGTTATCCGCCCCGAGATAGTCCAGAACGGCTGCAACCGGCTTTTCCCACTCGTGCGTCATTGGTAGCTTCTCACGCAGCAGAGTGAAGCCTTGGCCGGGCCCATCAAACATCACCACCTCGTAGCCGGTTTCGCACATTGCCGCACCGAGTGGATAGAATTCCTCGATAAATGAATCAAATCCGCCATGGATGAGGATTGTGCCTCTATTAGGCCCGGAGGGAGTTAACCTGAAACCGTGCAGATGGCTAGGTCCATACGGCACCGCAATCCGTTCGAAATTCCGGCCTTGTTTCGCTTGGTAGAACAAACTCACAAACTTTTCGTAGGCAATCGTTTTATCGGGATCGCCCGGACTCATAAAAAACTCAGCAGCGCGGTATAGTCCTATCGCGCACTCCGTTTTTCCCGCAGCTTCGAAGGACGAGGCCTTAGCAGAAAAGACCTGCTTCCAATCATTAAAGTTTTCGATCTGTCGCCCGAGCCGCGCAAACAATTCTTCCAAGCCCGGGATCAGGAATCGGTTGAGCTGGTAATTGATGTTCGCGTCCCGGTGAAAATGGTGGAACTCGGTTATGGGAAAGAACGCCCGCATTGTTACCTTCGCCCGATCCATATTCGCGACCGTGGGTGCTCTACGACTTCTCCAAACCATGAACGCTGACTGTGCCGCAGCAGCCTCCTGCGCTGTCTACGACCGGTAAGCTCGTCGTGCGATGCTCGTGGAGTTTCCGGCGCGCTTCTGCAACTGGCTCATCCGCGCCACAACACGCAGACGCAGGACGCATGATCTCGTCGACCCGAACTTCGGAAGCACGGCGGTCATCAGCCGCCACGCTGCAACACACGTCGCGCTCGGTGACGACGCCGACCACCTTGAGGTTTTCTGTATCTTCAACCACAGGCGCGCATCCGCAGCCTGAATCGCGTATCGCTCGCGCAGCCTGTGCCGCCGTGTCTTTCGGCGTACAGCACGAAGACGCTTCGATTGGTTTCATCACATCACTACAACAACTCATTCTCTTTTTCTCGTTCAGTTTTTGAGATTCGAAATTCATCAACGTAGGCGCGGTGCACACCGGGAGCTCAACTCAAGTCGATTTCTGTTGTCATGGTCGCCTCTTTCATCAAGCGAGTCTGGCCTCACTCTGCCTATTCAGCGCTTTCCACCCGATAACCAAAGCGAGTGCCAGCAAAACTGCTCCGCTAAACAAATACGGCGCGTTTATTTGCCAGATGAAAAGCACTCCACCCAACAGCGGCCCGCCCGCTTGACCGAGACTATTGGCCGCATTCTGGATGCCGAGCGACGCGCCTGCCTGTTGCTCTCCGCCGCGCTTTGAAATAAGCGCCGCGACATTGGGAGCGATGAAAGCCATCCCTAATGCGAGCAGCGCCACAAAGGCAAAGACAAAGAACGTCGTGCGCGCCGTCGCCAGCAGTGCGATGCCCGTTCCCATCAAGCCGAAGCCCGCGCCGATCTGGTAAATCTCGCTAATTCTTCCGGCAAGGAAGCCGACCGCGCCGGCTTGAAAGACGGTCATCACCAGCCCGCACACCACGAAGACGTAACCCACCTTGGCGGGACCGAAACCGAACTTTGCTTGAGCAAAAAGCGCGAACGTTCCCTCGAAGATCGTCAGCGCGAATTGTCCGGCGAGTGTCAAAGCAAGCAGCGGAGACAGGGTCTTGACGAGAGTTCGCCATTCCGTCTTCGTCCTTTCACTCGTACCTTCTGCCAGGTTGGTATCCGGCGCCGAAGTCTTCGGCATTGATTCCGGCAGCCAGCGCATTGCCGCGAGCAGCGTCAGCAGTCCTAACAACGCCGCCGCGAAAAACGGAATCGAGAAGCTGTCGACTTTGAAGTGTCCGAGACTCCAATTGAAATGCCAGTCTCGCCGCGATAGCAATCCGCCAAGCGCGACTCCCACAACGACGCCGAGACTCACCGCCGTGCCGAGCCACGCCATCCCACGACTGCGCTCTTTTTGAGTCGTCATGTCGGCAACATATGCTGCCGATACCGGCAGAGTTGCCGAGGACAACACGCCTCCGAGAATACGCGCCGTATAGAGCAGCCACAGCGATGTCGCCAAACCGAAAAGAACCTGTGCGACGACGTAGCCCGCGATGCCGATCAAAATAAGCGGCCTTCTGCCGATGCGATCCGACCAGCGTCCCCATAAGGGCGCGAAGATGAGTTGCATCAGCGCATAGACGCCGCTCAACAAGCCGACGTTTATCACCACCGACTGACGCGTTGCTCCTTCTGCCAACGCGAGCCGCTCGACGTAGAAGGGCAGCACGGGCATAGTAATGCCCAGGCCGATCATGACGATGAACAAACAGGCGAGCAGCACGAACAAGTGTTTCGTCATTCCGTCACTTCCGCTTTCTCGTCGCGCACTACACTTGCCGTCGCCTTCGCCCGTCGATGGTCACGGTAATGAAAGGCTCTCACAGCTGTGGTTGATGTTGACGATACCTGCTAAGGGTGATGTTCCGCTGCTTCTGCCGCCTCCGCTTCGGTCTTGGTCTTGTGCACCGTCCCATCCGGGTGGTTCGGCGGCGAGTAGATCGTATATAGCCTCAACGTTGTCGTCGTCGACGTATTGAGGACGTTATGATACGTCCCCGCCGGGACCACGACCGCATCCCCGTCGCGCACCAGATGCTCCTCCTTCTCTCCCAACACAAATCTTGCTTCTCCCTGCTCGATGCGGAAGAATTGATCAACATTTGGATGCATCTCCTTGCCGATCTCTTCGGCCGGCTGCAGGCACATCACTACGAGCTGGATATGCTTGCCAGTGAATAATACCTTGCGAAAGTAGGTGTTCTTCAGGGTCTGTGTTTCAATCGATCCGACGTAGCCGGTCATTGCTTTGCACTCCTTTTTGTTTTGAGGTTCATGGTCGTGTCGCCTCACCCCGCGACGCAACTCTATCACTCATCATCGCGCTTGCTCATCCTGTTAATGAAGGCGGGGAACACCAGTCCGATGACCCATAGTAGAGACGGTATCAGGAGCACCCATTTGAAATCGGAGTTGAGCTGAAAGTTCGTCAGGCTCATCATCCCGACTGTGAATAGCCCTGCCAGCGCGAGGACGATCCAAGTCCATTTTCCTCGCTCGGCAGATGCCTTCAAAGCCACCCAGATCGTTAGCACGCCCGCACCCGTCATGAAGCCACCCATCACAGTGAAGACGCGGTGCGCCCAAGGTTCCAGCCCAGGTATTGCAGAATGAATCTCGCCCTGGCTGCTCCCCATGTAACGTAAGTCTTCCGGGAGCAGCGCCGGGCGCAGGAACATGAAATATAGACCTAGCCCAATCAACCAAATACCACAGGCGATAAAAATAAACATAGAGATGGATGGACGAGGCTTTCGTATTTCCACTTGTTTGCTCATTCTTCTCCCTGTAGCCATCCTCGAAGTCTAACTACTGCTTTGCCGGCACACCCCACCGGCGGGTGAGAAAGTTGTAGATGGGAACGAACACGAGTCCGGCGTATGCGCCGTAGAGAAAGCTCTCCATCAACCCCAGGCAGAAGCCCCAAAAGGTCAGCCACTTGAAAGCCGGTAAAGCCATCTCCAGGAATGGAGCCATGTAGTGTAAGCTCGGCGGCACGATCAATCCGTAGATGACACACAGGACGAAGGTGATGGCGGTAAAGAGTCCCAGCGACCAGCTCACGATTTTTATATTCAGCATTGCTCTTGCTCCTTTACGCTTCGCGGTTGTTAAGTGCTATATCACAGGTGACAGTTCTTTCCTTCAACTCCCGAGTGCGACTCAGGTTCAGCCTTTTAGTGCTGATGCCCGCCTGAACTTGGGTTCACGACGCGACCTTGCGCTTCGTCTGTTTCTTTTTCATCTCTGTTTCGTTGAAGATGACCTCCCCCATGACCGCTATGACCACCGTGCCCGCCGTGACCGAACAGGTGCATCGCGATAAAGGCGATGAAGATCAACACCCAGAACCAGTTTGCCGTAAACCATGCCATGACTTTTCTCCTTTCAGTTTGTCGTCGCGCTTCCTCGCCAATACTTGAAGACGTGTTACTTACGTTCGCTCGTCCGCGTTTTCGGACTGCGCACAATCTCCACCGAACACCTGGCATGTAAAGCCACCGCCTGGGCGACCGAGCCGAGCAGGAAACGTTCGAGCATTCCGTGACCGTGTGAGCCGACGACGATCAAATCAGCGCCGAACGCTTCGGCTTCTTCGAGAATAAGTCCCTTTGGCGAGCCGGAGAGGACTTTCGTCGTGACGCTGAGTTCGCGGCTCTCCTCACCCGCACGGAGCTTGGCTACCGCGCTGTCGACCGCCGCACGCGCCACCTCACGTGCATCTTTTTCCATCTGCTCATAGAGGTTCATATCTACGCCGTCCCCAGGCAGGTACGTTGTGGGGAAATAAGGCGCAACCACCGAAATAACTCGCACCTCGCTATCTGCTGGATAGTCCCAGTGGGCGATTTCATCAACCGCCGCTTTGCTATGTCCAGAGCCATCAGTCGCCAGGAGTATTCTCATCATTTCGTTCCTTCGGTAGTCTTGACTGCATTGCCTCGCCTCGCATCACGCCGCCGCGGACTCGCTCATCTTCACGCGCTTCAACAAAAGCGCGTTAGCGACCACGATCAAGGTCGAACCGGACATCGAGAGGGCCGCGACCTCGGGACTCAGCAGCCACCCAGTCCAGGGATAGAGCAGGCCGGCGGCGAGCGGGAAAGCAATGATGTTGTACCCGGCAGCCCACCACAGGTTCTGGCGCATCTTGCGCCGCGTGGCACGACTGAGAATGACGGTGCCGATGACGTCGAACGGGTCGCTCTTAATCAACACGACATCAGCCGTCTCCATCGCCACGTCGGTGCCCGCGCCGATGGCGATGCCGACATCGGCTTGCGCCAGCGCCGGCGCATCGTTGATGCCGTCGCCGACCATGCCGACGCGCAGACCGCGCGCTTGCATCTCTTTGACCTTCTCCGCCTTCTGTCCCGGCTGGACTTCGGCGAAGACCCTCTTGATGCCGAGTGCTTTGGCAACCAGGTTTGCAGTGCCTTGATTGTCACCCGTCAACATCGCCACCTCGATGCCTAACGCCGCCAGTTGGTCAATCGCCTCTTTCGCGTTGGGGCGAATCGCGTCGGCGATAGCGATGAGTCCGGCCGGAGAACCATCAATAGCGGAATAGACGACCGTGTTGCCTTTTCCCTCAAGTGCCTTTGCCCGCACGTTAAGCGTATCAAGAGCGATTTTGTTTTCGTCCATCAGTTTGCGATTGCCTGCGAGCACCGTGCGCCCGTCAACTATCGCGCGCGCGCCTTGCCCCGGAACCGCCTCGAAATTCGACGGCGCGCTGAGCGTCACGCCGTCTGCCTTCGCTTTCTCGATGATGGCTTGCGCCAGCGGATGCTCGCTTGATTGTTCGAGCGAGGCGACGAGCCGAAGCAATTCTTTATCGGTGACAGGTTTTCCATCGGCCACGATCTCTACTACTTGCGGCTGTCCAATAGTGAGCGTCCCCGTTTTGTCGAAGATGATCGCCTGCAGTCTGCCCGCCTCTTCAAGCGCGGTCGCATCCTTGAAGAGAATGCCGTTTTGCGCGCCCTTGCCGCTGGCGACCATGATCGCCATTGGCGTGGCAAGCCCCAGCGCGTCGGGGCAGGCGATAACGACGACCGTGATTGCCAGCAGCATCGCAAAGACCAGCGTCGCTCCAGCGAACCAGAACCAGCCGGCGAAAGTTGCAATGCCGAAGGCGATGGCCGAGATGGTCAGCACCTGGGCGGCGCTGTCCGCAAATCGCTGCGATGGAGCCTTCGAGTTCTGTGCCTTCTGCACCAGTTTTACAATCTGAGCGAGGGCGGTGTCCGCGCCCACCTTAGTTGCGCGAAATTGGAAAGTTCCCGTCCTATTGATCGTCGCGCCAGTCACCTTGCCGCCCACAATCTTCTTGACCGGCATGCTCTCGCCCGTGATCATCGACTCGTCGACATTGGACTCGCCTTCGGTGACCTCGCCGTCCACCGGAATCTTGTCGCCGGGGCGAATTAGCACGACATCATTCATTAGCACTTCAGAGGTCGGCACCTCGACGGGCTTTCCATCACGCATCACCGTGGCTTTAGGAGGCGCGAGGTTCAAGAGTGCCTTTACCGCTTTCGACGCACCGGAGCGCGCGCGCATCTCCAGCCAGTGACCGATCAGGATGAAGACAAGCAGCATGGCGAGCGCTTCATAGAAGACCTCTGCCTTAAAGAAGAAGGTCGCTCCGACGCTGAACGAATAGCCCGCCAGCACCGACAGCGAAACGAGCACCGCCATGTTGAAGACTCCGTTCTTGAGCGCCCGCCACGCGCCGACATAGAAAACCCAGCCGCCGTAGAAAACGGCTGGAGTGGCAAGCAAAAACATCAGGAGATCTTTCGAGAGACCGAACGGCACGGGCAGCACAAGTCCGGTAAGCTTCACGAACATCGGCGCATAGAGATAAATCAAAATCGTCAGGACAAGCGTGACGAGAAGGCGGTTACGCATGTCGCGCACCATCCCTTCAATGTCTTTTCCCGCTCCATGCCCCATTTCGTGGGCCATCTCCGCCTTATCGGCCGACATCGATTCCGCCTTGTGCCCGGCGTGATCTTCAGCCTTCGGGCCGCTCTCTGGCGGAGCGACTTCCGCCTTGACCTTTCCCTCCGGCGGTTTGACAGCCGGGGGCGTCGGAGACAGCGCCACGGCGTGACCCTTATGCTCCATCGCTCGGACGGTCGGCGTCCCATTCGGCTTGCCAGGCTCGCAGAGGTGGGCCGGCATTACTTCGCCGCGACAGTGGTAGCCGCATTCGGCGATAAATGTTTTGATGTCACGCGGCGCCACGCGCAGCTCGTCGTACACGATGGTCGCCGTGCCGCTCAGGAAGTTGGCGTCCACCTTCACCACACCGTCGCGGCGCTTGATCTGTTTCTCAACGCCGGCATCGTCGAAGATGGACATCATCCCGTCTATTTGTACTGTCGTCTCTTTCATAATTAGTCGCGATTCAAGCGTGCAATTCAGCGCGAGTCTGGAGCAATTGCAGAACGTGCGCGCGTGAGATGAATCCAGCGAGTTCGCCATCTGCTAAGATCGGCAACTGATTCAGATCTTCGCGGGCCATCACTTCGAGCGCCTCGGTAACCGGCGTGTCTAGCATTACCGTCCGGACCTGATCCAACGGTCGCATCACCTCATCAACGGTCGTGTACGGCCAGCGAGCGCGCTCAATCTCGCTAACTTCGTTGGGCGTGATAATTCCCTCGGCGCGGCCATTCACGGTAACGACAAAACACCGTCGCCCAGTGCGTACCAAATGCTCTTCAATAAACGTTTGCAGATTGGAGTTACCATCCACGGTGGGGTAGTCGCGCGACATCACGTCGGCGACGCGCACGCCACGCAGACCCTCGGTGATAGCAACTTGTGCTTGGCTCTCGCGGGAAGCACTTAGCAGGAACCAGCCTATGAAAGCGATCCACAAACCGCCGATACCCGCGCCGCCGAAGAAGCGCCAGATACCAAGTACGATGAAACCAAAAGCAACAAACTGGCCCACGAGGGCGGCGATCTTTGTCGCTCGATTGGCATCACCGTTGATCCACCAGACGATAGCTCGCAGAACGCGTCCGCCATCGAGCGGAAAGCCTGGGATCATGTTGAAGACCGCCAGAATGATGTTGATGTAGCCGAGCCACATCAGCATTGCCGGCAGTGGTGTCGAGGGAAACTCTGGCGGCTTCCATCCCGTGGCCAGCGCTATGCCCAAACAGATGACGCCGATCAGAAAACTCGTGATTGGACCAACGATCCCCATCCAGAATTCAGTCTTCGCATCCGTTGCTTCCTTCTCGATCTGGGCCACGCCGCCGAGGGCAAACAGCGTTATTGAGCGGACGGGCAAGCCTCGTGATCTCGCCACCACCGCGTGTGATAGTTCATGAACGACGATGGAAGAAAAAAAGAATAGCGCCGTGATGACCGCCAGCGTCCAACTCAATCTGCTGCCCCATTCAGGGTTATGCACGCGGAAATGCTCGGCGAGTGAGAATGTGATCAGGAGCGCGATAATGAACCAACTGTAGTGCAGCCCAATCTCGATACCGAAGATGCGGCCAAGCTTGATTTGTGCCTTCATGGTTTTTCCTCGCGTTCAATCCTCAATAATTGAACTGCAAGCCGACTCGATAACGATTGAGCGTTTGCAGACCAGCAAGATGCTGATATTCAAAAGAAACTCGCGCGTACTTGACTGGATCAAAAAGAACACCAAAGGTGCCGCCACGCAACGTATTTCCGCTGATCAAAGTAGTCGGACGAAGCTGATCGTAGCGTCCGAAAACGCTCAGGTGTTTGACCACCGGGACCGTATCGACCTCCACGAAGTAGCCATACCCGCGGCTGCGCTGTTCCACGTCAACTCCCAAGAAACGACTGTCGCGCAAGAACGAGAGACCGAAGATCGCGTTGACCCGCTCAAAGTTCTTGCGGTCTTGGAATGTCTTGTTGGCGAAGAACGAGTAGCGCTGGAAACGAAGGGATGGCTGTTTCAATTCATCGAGGAAGAAAGGCGTGCTCCCACCTGCGAACTGAAACTGAACGCCGCTTAGCCCTCTTTGTCCCAAGACCTGCTCGTAAGCAAATCCGTACGTGCGCGAACGACTAAGCTCGGGGATCGGAGGCTCGTCGCTTGCGACCTCAACTTTTTCATTGGAATTGGCGAAGACCTTGAAGGTTGTTGAGCGTCCAACTGTGTATTCGACTGACGCCCCCCGTCCGAGCCCGGAAGGATTGAATCCATTGACCGGTTGAAAGATGAATGGCAGGCTATCGGTAAGGCCACGGTCAGTGCCCCCAAAGCCGGCGTTGCGCAGGTTGAAGATTTGTCCAACGCGCACCTGCGTAAAGTTCTGGGCGCCGCCGAAGTTCAAGAGGCCCTGCATCATTTCGAACTTGCCCAGAAAACCTTTCTCTTGAGAGAGTGGCAACGGCTGAACGAAGAAGGAGAAGTTGCGGCCAATAGGTCCTGCGGCGTAGACAACCAGCTCGCGCTTGTCAAATGTCGTCGTGGTCGTTCCAGCTTCATTCTCAAACTCTACTGCCGGAATGTACGAGACCGCGAAATAGTCTTGGAGACGTGACTTGGGCGTGCCTACTTCCTGGCCGCCAGGCAGGGTCAATAAGTAATCGGCCATCTGCTCGATCTGTTCTCGCGTAGCTTCTGTGGGCGGCATCTCCGAGGTTTTAGAAGCATGCTGGCCTGGAAATTGTTCAGTATGGAGCTGTGGGTTGGTGATGTGGGCCACAATGAACTCGCGGCTACGGCGTGCGCCGATCCCGTCAACCGGCGGCCCGAGCTGCCCACCAACTTTGTTAATGGCGTGGCACGCTGCACAACCCGTATCAAAGTAAAGCTTTTCTCCCGCTTGACTCGATGCAGTAACCGGAGCCGGCGTGTAAGTTGCGCTCGACGGAACCGCTGTCGGCAGGTTGCTGGGATGTATGTGCGGGTTGACGAGAAATCCTGCGGCTGGTTCCGGGAGCGTCAACAAGTACGCCACGATTGATTTGACCTCTTCTGCCGACGCCTGCGGACGAGGCATTCTGTTAGGCGTTCCGCCATGCAGCTCTGGGAACAGCTTTGCGTGTGTCTCTGGATCTGTCAGGTGATCTATAAGAAACTTGACCCCACGTCGTCCGCCGACACCATCTAGGGGCGGTCCTGTGTTCGCGCCGGTCCCACCGATTGAGTGGCAGGCTGCGCAGTTCAGTTTCTCGTATAGCGCGCGCCCCTGTTGGCTTTCCGCTGTGGCAGCTTTGGGCTTGTATCCAGTCGGCGCCACTACGAAAGGTAGGTGAGACGCTTGCGCTGACGTGACCGGTGTTTGAGTCGTCCCTTTTCCTTTAGCCACAAGCTCATTCGGAAAGCGATAGCCCAGCCGTTTGAATTCATACCCTTTGCGGTTCAAACGTGGATAGGTCGTGTGGCAGAGGGAGCAGTCGGCGTTGTACTTTCGTGACCATGCGGGCATCGCCTGCGTCGTGAAACCGGTTGGCCTTACACTTTCCCAAGACGGCAGTGATATGACGGCTAGCGCCGTAACGGCTAGAGTCATGACGATCCAACCAAGTCTTCTTGTTCTTTTCATTGCTAAGTCTCCTTTCGGGAACGTTGTATCCCTGTTTCTCACCGCAACGGCCCAACTGCGAAATAGCCTTCGCGGCTGCGTATGAAAACCCGATTTAATTCAGGCGGTGGTGTCACCTTAACCTTGACGCGATGCCACTTCCCATCAAGCGCAAAATTCGACGGCCGATAACCGATTGAATACTGATGTCGTAACTCCAGAGCGATCTGTTCAAGAGCCTCATTCATCCGAGTTGAGTTTCTCGGGAAGAACACCTTCCCACCTGAGACGGACGCCAACTCCTGGAGCACGAGGTTGCCGTACACCGTAAGCATGCCGCCCGCGCCTTCGCTGATGCCAATCGCGTAGATAGTGACGTCGGACTCCGTGAGGGCATGCCGAAGTTCAGAAAACGTGTAGCGCGAGCTGTTGTCCTGACCATCACTAATGATCAGGATTGCGCGCTTCTGGTGAGCGCCGCGCCCAACACGTTCCAGAGCAAGGTAAGTCGCGTCGTAGAGTGCCGTTGACCCATGTGGTTCCACGAAAGAGAGCTTCTTGATAACCGCTTCACCGTCGCGCGACTTATCGAGCAGAAGCTGTGGCCGTGAGCTGAAGCCGATAAGAAAGTATTGGTCATCCGGATGACTTGTTTGAACGAAGTTTGATAGCGCGTCTTTCGCCCTCTCTATCTTCTTGCCGCTCATCGAACCGGATACATCGAAGACGATACCGATGCTCACAGGCAGATCGGCATCACTGAAGAAAGCGATCTGCTGAGAAACCTTGTTGTCGCTGATCGTGAAATCTTTCTTGTCCAGTCCTGGAACGTAGCGGCCATGACTGTCGGTCACACTCACGGTCAGGGTTACCAAATCGGTATTGACGAGTACTTGCTCTTCATTGCGTGTGGCCGAACGCCCGGACGCTGTTTGCGATGGTTGCCGCGCGCTGGGAATTTCACTTGCCGGCTTCAATTGCGATACCGCCGTCGGTCCTGCAATCATGATCATGAAGGCGGCGCAGCAGATCGCAGCAATACCGTGGATGCGCTTGTTGTTTCCTTGATGACTCTTCATGTGCTTTTGCCGTGATACAACTTTCTCAGTTCTGCCGTTCCCAGCCCCTCATCTTTTCTTATCTGTTTTCAAGAGAACGAGGCCTGCTAGAGCCAGACCAAAGCCGATCGCAACCCACAGCTCGTTGTTGTGGTATCTCCTCGGCAAGTCAGTAAAGATCATTAAGATCAAATGAAATATGCTGAGAGCCGTCCCGGTTACGGCTGTCACGACACCGATGACTTGCCGTGTACTTATCCTCATGTCGACCTCCAAACGCAGCAATCCCTCGTAACTTACGGACTGCTTTCCTCTCTTCGCGCGTAGTATCCACCTCGGGTCCGAGCGATCAGCTTTGCTGAGCCGCCAGTTTGGCCAACCACGACCTTTATCTTTCTCCACTTGCCATCACGTTCCTTATTGAGAGGGTAGTAGCCAAGGCTGTATTGCTGGCTCACTTCGCGGGCGATCTCTTTCATCACGTTCCTGCATTGATCGACATTGCTCGGGTAGTGAGCCGCGCCGCCGGTAACTTCAGCGAGCTTCTTCAGCTCGGTGCGTGCGTCCCTCTCACCGCCCATTAGTGGCAACAGGCCGCTCACCGGTTCAAACATTCCCACGGTATAGATCACCGCCTCTTCTTCCTCCGCGCGCTCGATCAACTCCCGGAACTTCAACCGGCTCGCGTTATCCTGGCCATCGGTGACAACCACCAGAACTTTCTTGCGGAACTTAGCGTGCTTCAAGTGATCCAGTGCAAACGCAACCGAATCGAACATAGCCGTTGTCCCATCGGCCCTCAGGCCGAGAATGGAATTCTCCAATCGATGCCGATCAGGGGTGAAATCACCGATCAATTCAGAGTGATTATTGAAGGTCACGATGAACGTCTCGTCCCAGCTGGTCCCCTCGTCAATCACATGCAGCGCCGCCTCGTAGACATCATTCATCATTTCCATCATGCTGCCGCTGCGATCTAAAACCAGACCCCAACTAACTGGCGACTCTTCCGAACTGAAGAAGCCTATTTGCTGCTCAACCCCATCCTCGTAGACCTTGAACGCATCCTGCTTGAGGCTCATGGCTGCGCGACCCTGTTGATCGTTAACCGCAACTCTCAAGACAACGAGGTTCGTATCAATTCTTATCGTTTCGAGCGGACTATCTTGTTGCGCGTCCACGCTCGCGGTCATCGTTAGTGCGAGCAGAATTAGCCAAAGGAGTTGTCTGTTTCTGAGTAGCATTTCCTTGCCCTCCTTGCTCGTAGTTGTGAGCTACTTTCCTTCAATCGCTCGGCCGCCAGATCATTGCCCGCCCGAGGGTGCCATCTTGCGAAGCCGATGCGATTCTGCTGTCAACCGATTGATCTCTTTATTAATCCGCATAACTTCGGGATTAGTGATTCTTTTTCCATCGCTAACAACCTGCTCTGGCAAGGCTCTTAGTTGTTCACGCAATCTGGAAATCTGCTCATCGGCTTCCGTGCTCGTCGCTGGTTGACCTTGAAAACTGACGTCCGCTTCCTGTGCTTTAGTCTCAGCCTCAACGCGCGGAGTTTCAGAAATCCTCGATGGCGCTTTTGCTTCAGTAACCGGTTTGTTGTTACCAAGGAGCAGATGCGAAGCAGCGAGCACCGAGGGCACATAGTTCGCTGTCTCTTGTGGCAGGAGACCTCGATCAGCCATGGTCCAGAAATCGCGGACGCCGGTGCGATGTATGACTTTGGCAACGCGACCTTCGCCCCAGTTGTAAGCTGCTAACGCGAGCAGCCAATCGCCAAAGAGCGCATGCAGATCGCGGAGGTAACGGGCCGCGGCGCGGGTGGACTTCTCTGGATTCCCTCTTTCGTCGGTCCATGCTGTCCGCTTTAGTCCGTAGCGATCGCCAGTCCCCGGCATGAATTGCCAGATGCCGTGTGCTTCTTTAGGTGAATGTGCGCCGGAGTTGTACGTACTCTCTGCGAAGCCGACACCGAGTAACCATTCGGGGACGCCTTCTTCTCGGAAGATGCGCGCCATCATTGGCCGGTACGACGCGAACCGCGCTCTCCCGATTTCCAAGCGGGCTTTTCCTCGGCCCTGGAAATAGTTAATGAAAGCCGCTGTCCGCGGATTGGCAGCGTAATTGCCAGCGGCAGAATCTCCGCCAACTGATGTCGAGGGAGACGTCACGCTCGGAGAGTCCAACGCGACCAACTCTTTCGTGATCTCTCGCAGATATTCGCGGAGCAGAGGATCTTCGCGTTTGATGTCTCCATCGGGAGCTGCTGCGGCAATCACTTCGCCGGCTTGCCTGAGCAACGCACGCGCTTCGTCGCGACGGCCAGCCTTTAGCGTCTGGCTAGCTTCGGTTCGAAAACGATCAGCTTCCTTGACCAAACTCGCCGCGTCTCCCGCTACGACGGCACTATCGATCAGGCGATCTAAGTAACTCTCAACGTTCTGAGTTGCAGTTGCGCCCTCAACTTTTTTTGGGGCTGACTGCGCCACCTGGGCCTGGGTGTTTGACGCCAGCAGCACAAACGCGCAGACGAGCATTGAGAAAAGCCAACTGAGATTTTTGAAAAGTACTTGCACAGGCCCTACCTTACCAATGGTTTTTCATTCACTCTAATAAGAGGAGTCGGGCGATAAACGCGACTCCAAATCAAGTCATAGGCCTTGTCAGGCAACGGTTCTTTCAGAATGAAGTTGTAGCTCCGCTTTGGCCCACCCATCTGAGGTTCAAACGTCAACACTTCGAAACGGTCAATGTCTGGGCGGCCCACTGCTCTGATATCCGTCCACCGCCAACTCCGCGAGTCGTGTCCATCCTGTGCTTCATACACGAGGCGATCCGGATAAACCTTTAAGATTCCCTGGCACCCGCTGAAGGAATGCAAATGCTTGACAGGTATCTGCGCCAGTGGTGTGCCAACGACTTCCTCTGTGGTTAATGACGTCACCAGCGGGCGAGCGATTCGCTCTCTAAGAAAGTCGCTGACGTGCTGATCAATCTGACCGTCGATGATCTTGAAGGTCAGACTTTCCTCCTGGCCCAGCAGCAGCAGCTTTCGATTTTGATAAGTCCAGATGCGCACGCGCGTAGGAGCTAGGATTTCAAAGAGTTTGATATCGGTGTAGCTCCAAACCCGGTTGTCCTTCTCCTGCTTAGCGCGGTACTCGACGCCCGTAGTCGAAATGATCAGCTCGCCATCGCGGTGACCCTTGAATCGATCCTGCTGGACCTTGTAAGTGAACTCTTGCGCGTTAACCTGTAACGCAAGCAAAAGGACAAAGCATGCGCTCACGATAGCGCAGCTGGTGAAGTACTTAAGTCTCATCTCGTTTCCCCTTCTATCGCCGTCAATCATTGTTTCCGTTCTCCGATTGTTCTCACCCTGTCGCTTGCTGAGAGGAAGGTTTTGCCTTCTGATCACGGTCCCGCTTCAACAGAGACCAGAAGAACTCAGTGGAGTACTTATCTATTTCAGAGCTACTATCTTTGAGTCGCTGGAGCGCGTCGTTAGAGCAGTTCGCTTCAAACTCCGCAACATGACTCGTGATTCTCTCGACTGTCGCACCAAGCCGCTCTGCGAAATCCTCAATCAGGAACAGCTCACGCTTTAACTCTTCCGTTTGCTCCTCTGGCTGTAGATCGCTTCTGTGACGCTGCAAGGATTCGCGGAGCGATTTGATGTCCAAACGCAGAGTTTCAAGATGCGCCAGGCAGCCCTTTTGGCGAACTGCTTCGGCTTGTGGATTCGACGGAGCTTTAGTACAGCTACATCGACCTTCTAGATGAGCAGGGGCATCCTCGCAACGGCACAGTGATGGAATGCGTTGCAGATCCGCCTTTAGAAAATCCGCGGCATAGAAGACGTTCCGCAACCTGTCAAATAAGCTTGGGTGCTCGTCCGTTTTCCTCTTAGGTTGGTTAACGAACAGCGCTTCTAATTTATCCAGTAGTTTCATCACTCACTTCTTTCTCAGCTTGCGAGAAGCCTCTTCCCAGCAGGCCCAACTCTCAAACTGTCTCTCCGTCAGCCATCCTCATGCTCCATCCCCGCGCCACAGCCCTTCAACAATCCTTAACTCGCGCAGCCTCTGCTGCATTTCCTTCAGGCAGCGATCCTCACATTCGTCCACATCGCGGTTGAAGTCGTGCCTGTGCATAATATGGATTGGTAGCACCACCTCGCTTCTCGAGTGCCGACTATGGGGAGCAACATGCAGGGAACGATCGAAGGCGCCAATCTCATAGCGCGAAGGTCGCTCTTCACGCGGCAAGATCCATTCCGCTATTTGTCTCAGCTCACCATACGTACTGAAGCAGTGCGCACATCCCGGCACCGGATGATCGGATCCATCGTTACTGGTGTGCGTGTTTGCTCCGCACAGCCGCAGCTCAAAACCGATCCGAATCGCGCGTCCATCCAACACCGACCGCTCAGGCCAGACTTCGTAGCAGACTTGATGTCTACAAGCGATTTCACGCAAACGCTCCATCGGCGCGTCATCGATCAGCCCATTTGTGGCCTCAGCAACTTGTGTCGTCGCTGTTGAACTGTTATCAGCAAACATTTCGCTTTATCTCCTCACCCACGTAATCTCGGCGTTGCTCAAGCTGGAACCACTGGTGCCGACAAGGGAACTTCAGACGCTGGCTGCTTCTTCACTTCAAAGTGCCATTTCCAGATGGCATAGATCGCCGGGTAAACGGCCAACTCCAGAATGAACGACGTGAAGATGCCGCCGACCAGCGGCGCCGCGATGCGCTTCATCACGTCTGCGCCGCTGCCCGTGGACCACATGATGGGCACCAGCCCCATAAACATGACCGCGACGGTCATGACTTTGGGTCTCAATCGCTTGACCGCACCGTGCAGAATGGCTTCCTTGAGATCGTTCCAGGTCCGCATCTGACCCTTGGCCTGTCGCTCATGAAAAGACAGATCCAGGTAAAGCAACATGAACATGCCCGTCTCAGCGTCCACGCCCAAGAGAGCGATCAAACCAACCCATACCGCGATACTCATGTTGTAGCCGAGGAAATAGAGGAACCAGATCGCGCCTACTGCCGAGAATGGAACGGCCAGCAGAATGATCAGCGTCTTGGCAATCGAACGGGTGTTGAAATAAATCAGCAGAAAGACTACGAAAAGCGTGAGCGGCACCACCATCATCAAGCGCTGTTTTACGCGCTCCATGTTTTCAAACTGGCCGCTCCAGATCAGTTGGTAGCCGGTGGGGAGCTTTACCTTGTCTCTGAGAAGCTGCTTCGCTTCGGCAACATAGCTCCCGATGTCACGCTTGGATGTATCTATGTCCACATAGACGTACCCGGACAGGCGACCGTTCTCATCGCGAATCATCGCCGGACCGCTCATCATTTTGATTTCAGCGATCTGCCCCAAAGGCACCTGCGTTCCGTTCGGGGCCATCACAAAAGTGCGAGTCAGCTTGTCCAGATCGCTACGGTAATCTCTCAGGTAACGAACATTGACCGGATAGCGCTCGCGGCCTTCAATCGTGGTCGTGACGTTTTCACCGCCGATGGCGGACATCACGACCGCGTTGGCCTGGTCAACAGTGAGCCCGTAACGCGCGAGTTGATCTCGCTTAAGCACGAAGTCCAGGAAAAATCCACCGGCTGCGCGCTCTGCGAATATGCTTTTCGTACCGGGGATATTCTGCAGCGTCACCTCGACGTGCTCGCCAAGCTTCTGCACTTCCTCCAGGTCCGCGCCCATGATCTTGATCCCTATCGGCGTGCGCACCCCGGTGCTGAGCATGTCAACACGCGCCTTGATGGGCATGGTCCAGGCGTTCGAGACACCCGGGAATTGCATCGCTTCATTCAGACCTCCGGGGGCGTAGATCAATTCGTCCATGCTCTTATGATCGGGCCACGCTCTGCGCAGCACGCTCTGCATCCACATCGGCGCCCATGCCGAGTACCAGGTCGCGGTCTTCGGCCACGCAGCTTCTGGCTTAAGTACGACAACTGTCTCCATCATTGAGAAGGGGGCCGGATCAGTCGCTGTTTCCGCCCGGCCTGCTTTGCCGAAGACACGCTCGACTTCCGGGAAGCTCTTCAACTTCTTGTCCATCACCTGCAGCAACTGGGTGGTGGTTGTGACCGAAATGCCGGGCATCGTTACCGGCATGTAGAGGATCACGCCTTCGTTTAGCGGCGGCATGAACTCTGAGCCGAGCCGATTGAAGATCGGGATCGTGAGCGCAACCGCGAGTATCGCCAGCCCCACCACTATCCACGTGTGACGCAGCACGAAACTGCATATCGGGTGATAGATTTTCATCAGCGGTCTGCTGATCGGGTGGTTTTCTTCGCTGTGAATCTTGCCAATCAATACGGCGTTGACGAGTCG
>JBGQJU010000105.1:0-19461 GCA_041499185.1 Pyrinomonadaceae bacterium
CGCGAATCAACGAACGAAAGACGTTCGCACGATAGTAATTGATCGACGCCGTCAGCGCTCCCGGTTGGCGGAGCGCTTCTTTGTAAGCGGCAATGTTGGCATCTGAAAAAGTGTCGGACCGCATTGTTGTAGTCTTATACATCTGTTCGACTCTGGCGAAATCGTTCGCGCGTGCCCACCATTCCGGCAAGCGCGGTAGTTGAAAGAAGAACATGTACCAGCTCCGCCGCAACTGACGAAGTGTGAAGTTCGCGCGCCACGCCGCAGGAGGCGGCACCTGCAACGCCACCAGCTTCGAAACATTTTCAGGATGCCTCTGCGCCACGGCCCAGGCGACGGCCGCGCCCCAATCGTGCCCTACTACCGCCGCCTGCTCTTTGCCAAAATAGCGAATCAAACCAACAATGTCGGCCACCAGCAATTCAATGCGATAATCTTCCACTCGCGGCGGTTTGTCGCTTAGGTTGAAGCCGCGCATGTCGGGCGCGACAACGTGATAGCGCTTTCCGAGCACCGGCAACTGATGACGCCACGAGTACCAGCATTCCGGAAATCCATGCAGCAATATAACCAGCTCATCGCCGCTGCCACACTCGGCATAGTGCAAACGCACATCGCCAACTTGCGCGTAACCGTGTTGGATAGCTAAGTCTCGTTCAGCCTTCATGAACCGTTCGGATAATCAGATGTGTTGAAGAAGTAGGGGCAGACCTGCGTGTCTGCCCTCCCTTAATTGTCATAACCAGAAGGGCGGACACGCAGGTCCGCCCCTACGATGCTGAACTTAAACCCAACGCGCGCGCTTCATCATCCGCGATCTCGATCTCCATTCTCAAGAGCGCGGTCGAAAAGGTTTTGCCTTGTGCGTCGGTCATCAGCGATAGGGTGCCGCCGCCACCGAGGCTCTCGTGCAAGAGAAAGTTGAGCGCTTGGATATTCGGCAGCTCAAACCGCTCGACTGCGCCCTTACAGATTCCTTTGAAGTGTTGTTTCACGCGCTCTGCCGTCACTTCGCGAACCAGAATCGGATAATAATGATCTCGCAACGCAATGAGACCGACGTTCGCGGTGTCGCCTTTGTCGCCGGAACGCGCGTGCGCGAGTTTGGTCAGTTGAATGCGCATGGATTGTCTTGAGTCGGCAGCCGACCCGCCTCTAGACCTCAAACCATCTTGTCAAGCGACAGGCGATGAAACGCAACGACCACCAACGCGTGATCGATGGTTCCGTCTGCAATCAACGCCGGTATGTCGGCGAGTGGGACCAGGCGCACCGTCGTGTGTTCCGCGCCATCAAACTTTGGCTCTTCGACAAAGGTTACGTCGCGCGCGAGAAAGCTGTGCAGCCAGTTATTCTGAATCGCCGGATTCGGACGTGTCTTTCCTAGCACCACAATATCACTCGCCTGGTACCCTGTTTCCTCAAGTAACTCGCGAGCGGCGGCATCGATTGCCGTCTCGCCTTCGTCAACCATGCCGCCCGGAATCTCCAATGTCACTTCGTTTGTGCCATGACGGTACTGTTCAATCATCACAACCTGGTTACCAGTCGTTAGCGGAATGATATTGATCCAATCGGGCGCTTCAATAACAAAGAAGTCGTGCGCGCTTCCGCGGCGCGGATCGACGCTGCGATCATGTCTGACCTGAAACACGCGACAATCTGCAACGTGATCAGAGCTGACTGTTTTCCACGCGGCAACCGCTTCCGCTTCACTGCTCACGCTTGGATCACCTCAACGTGCGGCGTAATCTCGCTTTTTGGAATCAACGCCGGCCAGTAAGCTACGATCTCTTCAACTTTGGGCCGGCCGCCGGCGAAACCGGTCACTGCAGGGGGGCCGGTCAGGATCAGCGGTGCGATCTCTTTCGTGAATCTCTCGACGGCGGAGCGATCCTGACTGCGGACGCCAATGCGCAACTGCACTTCAGCCAGATCCCGCGAGGGCTCGCCCGCCAATGGTCCATGCGTCGCATTCGCACCGACAAACTCTGTCAACACTTGATCGAACTGCAAACCAAGTCGCTCGAGCCGCGCCCTCAGAATCTTGTCAGCGGCCTGTGCTTTTTCGTAAGCATCGGGCCACGCATAGACGAGCGTGCCCACGGCTTTGTAGCCTGCGGAATAACTGATCGAGACCTTGAGCGAGTCAGTGGCCGGCCGGCCTTCGATGCCAAACACGCGGATGCGATCTGCTCCATCATCCTGCAACTGAACGGTTGCGAAATCAGCAACGCAATCAGGCGTGATGTATTCGTGCGGGTCACCCATTTCGTAGACCAGTTGCTCTTTGATCGCGGGAATATTGACGCGCCCACCCGTGTCTTCGTGCTTCGTGACGACGAACGTGCCGTCGCGCGACGCTTCTACAATCGGAAAGCCAACGTTTGCCAGATCTGGAATACTGCGCCACTCAAATTGGCAATTGCCACCTGAAGCTTGCGCGCCGCATTCGATGATGTGACCTGCAATGGTGCCGGCGGCCAGCCGGTTCCAGTCGTCGCTGGCCCAGCCAAACTCGTGAATCATCGGCGCGAGCGTCAGTCCCGTGTCGGTAGCGCGCCCCGTGATAACGATCTGAGCCCCGCGATTCAATGCCTCGACCATGGGCCACGCGCCGAGATAAGCATTCGCACTCTGAATGCGATCGCGAACTGTAGAAAGCGGCGCGCCCGAATCCATGTTACGCAACTCGATGCCCCGCGATAAAAGATCATCGATGCGAGACATCATGTCGTCGCCGGTCACGATCCCGATCCGCACCTTGCCGGCGAGACCTAGTTCGCGCGCTACCTCGCGCACTGCGTCGGCGCACCCTTCGACATTGACTCCACCGGCATTAGCCGTGACCTTGATGTTTCGCTCGGCACAAGCCGGCAGAATTTGCTTCATCAGCGGCACGAAATCTTTTGCGTAACCGGCGGACGGATCGCGCGAGCGCTGCTTCTGCATGATCGACATCGTTACTTCCGCCAGGTAGTCGAGCATCAGATAGTCAATCGGTCCACCTTCAACCTGACGCACGGGCGCGTCGGGAAGGTCGCCCCAGAAACCTTGGCCGCTGGCAATGCGAATGGTTTGCTTCATCTCAAGAAGTTCAGAGTACAAGCTTCAGATTGCTGATTAAGAGGTGGGCAAGCTGGAGCTTGAACTCTAAACTGCCGGCCTTCGCCGCGTCTCTGTGCCTTTGTGGCGAAATCCCGGTTCATACCAATGCCGACGGCAGCACAAACTGGCCCAAGTGCGGTCCGCTGTAGTTCAAGCTTGTGCGCAGCGAAAGTTCAAGCGCATCGCGTGTGTCCTCTGGAGCTATTACAGCATCAACGAAGCCACGCGCCGCAGCGTACTTGGCATCCAGTTCGCGCTCGTAACTCTCGCGCACGCTTTCCATTTCCGATTCCAACTCGGCGCCTGGCTCCTGACCCTCGCCTTTCAATTTCTCCAGCTCGGTGCCGAACACTGCTTGCACAGCCGAGTCGCCTTCCATCACGCCCATGCGTCCCGTGGGCCAACAGTAGATGAAGTCGGGATCGAAACCCTGCCCCGCCATCGCGTAATAACCGGCGCCCGAAGCGTGGTTCACGGTTAAAACGATCTTGGGCACAACCGCGGTGGCCATCGCTTCGACAAATCGCGCGCCCGCGCGAATGATTCCCGAATGTTCAGCTTCTGATCCCACCATAAAACCTGAAACATCCTGGATGAAAAGCAAAGGCGTTTGATGTCGGCTGCAAGTTTCGATGAAGTAAGCAACCTTCTCGGCAGATTCAGTGTAGACGATGCCGCCGAATCGGGGTGGACCACCGCCGGGCGCGCGAATCATCCCGCGATTGTTTACGATGACCCCAACCTGAATGCCGCGAATCCGCGCATGACCAGTGATGATCTCTTTGGCATAGTCGGCTTGAAACTCATCGAGCTGGCCGCCGTCCAAAAGACAATCAAGCATGTGGCGAACGTCGTAAGGCTGTCGATGATCCTCGGGAAGAATATCGTAAAGGTTGGCGGCGGGGCGTGCCGCTTCCACGCTTTCCGTGATCGAAACTGCACTTGGGGGCCTGACCGGAAGTTCAGCAACGAACTCCCTGATCTTTGCGACACAAGCGTCGTCGTCTGCGACACGGTAATGCGCGACGCCCGAAAGCTCGTTGTGCGCGCGCGCCCCACCCAAAGCCTCATTATCAATTGTCTGCCCAGTTGCACCCTTAACCAGATTCGCGCCGCCCAGTCCCATGAACGACGTGCCCTCGACCATGATGATGATGTCCGAAAGCGCGGGCAAATACGCGCCGCCGGCAATGCACGGCCCCATCACCGCCGAGATCTGCGGAATCTTCAGATAGCGACGCATGATCGAGTTGTAGTAGAAAATTCGCGACGCGCCGTATTGACCGGGAAAGACGCCGCCCTGGTAAGGAAGATTCACGCCCGCCGAATCGACCAGATAAATGATCGGCACGTGCGAGCGCATCGCTATTTCCTGCGCGCGCAGAATCTTTTTGATCGTTTCCGGCCACCACGAGCCAGCTTTGACTGTTGCATCGTTGGCCACGACGACAACTTCGCGACCACCAACTCGCCCAATCGTCGTCACCACTCCCGCCGCCGGCGCCGCTCCGAGGTCCCCTGCCTGCTGCTCCTGGTCTTTCGACCCCTGCCCACTGCCCACTGCCCGCTGCCCACTGCTCTTGTACTGATCGTAAGCAACCAACAGGCCAATCTCCTGCGCATAGGAGTCTTGATCGAAGAGAAGTTTGACCCGCTCGCGCGCAGTGAGCTTTCCCTGCTTGTGCTGGCGCTCGATCTTGTCCAGCCCACCGCCGAGACGCAGCTTCTCCTCGAGCCGCTTGAGATCAGCGGTCAGTTCGCGCAAACGTTTTGGAGATTCATTATTCGCCGGTCGTGGTTCAGCTCGCTTCATGATTCAAACCGGCCGCTCTTGAAGCTCTTCCCGCTAAGCGATTTGCTTTCGAAGTCAGACTTTGAACGCAAGCGCAAAGTCTAACACAAGGCCAATCATTCGGGCTCCTTCAACTCGCGGATCATCTGGTCTACGTTCTCCAGCAGATTGGGCAGGTCTTCGTGGACGGCATTCCAAAGAATCTCGTAGTCGATTTCATCGTAGCCGTGACTGAGGCGATCTCGCATGCCCGCAACGAGCCGCCACGGTACGGCAGGGTAGGCCTCGCACAACTCCGTGGGAAGGCGTTTGACCGCTTCACCGAGAATCTCTAACGCGCGCTCAAATGCCAGCACGCTCTTCCAGTCGGCCAACAACTCGGCAAGCGTCTTGTCTGCACACAGTTCCTGCGCGTGCCGTGCATGATCTGCGATCTGACGAAGGGTCGCGCGCGCGTCACGCTTGCTCATAGATGGTTACTGCCTGACGCCGAACATCGTCTCGGAAATGTCTGCTGAGAAACGCCGGCGTATTGAGGTCGACTTTGCGCCCGATGATCTTCGCGAGTTCGTCCGCGTAGCCAAAGAATGCCAGTCCCGGTGTCCGGCCGGGCAGAAACTCGACCAAGACATCCACGTCGCTCTGCGGCGCGAAGTCCAGGCGCAAGACAGAGCCGAACAGACTCAGCTTCCGAATCCCGCGTTCGCGGCAAAAGGCAGCGAGCGCTTTCCGATCGATCGATATCGGCAACTCCGCGATTGTCATACGGTTATTCTCCAATGAAAGCGCGGCGATTAGCAACCCCTTGGTTACCCATGCCCATGCGGTATGTCGATGTCGTAGTTGACGCTTAAGTCCAGGTCTTCTCCCGTGGTCGGGCGGGAATGGTGTCCACAGCGTTCTTCAGTCAGTTTCGTTTACACTTGATCTCGTAAGTTGAGAGCAACAAATGATTCGCAATCCGGAATCCGAAATTCGAAATTGGCTCCTGCGCTCTGCTCGCGGCTCACTACCTTCTGCTTCGGCCACTTCTTCTTCAAGGCGACTCGTCTATTTATCCATCCCCCTCGCAATAATCGTTGCGTAACGATTGACAGCCAACATAGCTGACAGTAAGCTTTGGCCGATTTAGCCAGTTTTCTTGCAAGTTCCGACCCTCTAGCCCAAACGAGTATCCGCCATGAAACGAACTCTTCCAATCGCCGCACTAAGTTTGAGCGTCTTAATTGTGCTAACTGGTAGCTGCAAGTCTCCATCCCCGCCAACTCCCAGCAACACGAGTACGGCAAGTCCGCCGCCACCAAGTCCTATAGCCACTTCACAGAAGTCGCCGACTCCGTTAGGCCCGCATTGCGGCGACAGTCCGCCAGCTAATCCTTCAAACTGCAAACTCAATATCGATCAACCATTCAATGCAGGTTGCAGTGTGCCGTTCAGCGGTGGCCAGAGTCACGACATCGATCTGCATTGCCCGAATGAGGGATGCGCTAAAAACGAGAACGACAAAGCGCAAAACAGGGTCAAGAATAATCTGTGCGCTACAGGAACTCCGGTTGAGATCAGCGTCACTTCTATCGACAAGCTACAGGCCGCAGTCGACCAGTTGGTACAGCAGCACCAGTTCAGCTACGGTAGCGCAGCGCCGCAGCCGCCAGATCGTGCGAAGTTGCTGGGACTCTCGACAGTGGACATAAATGGCCAGGCAGTCACACTGGGCGAGGGTAAGCTGGTCACGCTTGATGCGTTTGTACTCGACGCAAAGCACGATGATACCTTCGTGCTCGGCACGGACCCTCACAAAGGATTTACCGGTGAGGGCGTAAACTGTAACAACTCCCTCTTTGAATGGAATGACATTCACGTCGCTCTCGGTGAGACGGCTTCGGCTGAGGAATGTTCCAGTGTGACGGCGGAAATCATTCCGCACTTCAGGCCGGCGGTGTGGGACCGATTCGATTCCAACGCGTGCACCTCGCCACACGTCACCAACCCGCTTCCGGTCAAGGGGCTGCGGGTGAGAATCACCGGCCAGCTTTTCTTTGATGGCAGTCACACGCCCGGTCCGTGCAGTGGGCCACACGGAGCAAATAGTTTTCCGCGTCGAGCCGTCTGGGAAATCCATCCGGTCTACGCAATCGAGGTTTTCGACACAGCCAAAAACAAGTTCGTCACGCTGGAAGAGTGGGCACAGGGCAAGTGACCAAGTGGTGCGCCACCCTGGGATCAGACACCGACAAAAAGAAAAGCGCTGAAGGCGCGTAGGAAACCATTTCGCACCTTCAGCGCTCGGGATCTAGTGCTACCTTTCCTAAAGCTCTGGCTACCATCTGCTACAATGAGGCTGCTGTTTCAATTCCCTTCTCGCAGGATTTTTAGATGGCCAAGATCCCGCCGCAGCTCAAACAGCTCGCCGAGCAGATTCATTCTAGTAATCGAGCGCGCTCCGTTAGAGTTCGGCGATTTCTGTCGTGGTTCGGTGTTCAGCGGCGCGGCTATATTGTCGTGCGAGAGATCAGATCGGTGCTCAAACGCGCGAAGCTGGTCACCGAACCAGACTTCGAGACTGCGCCCATAGAAGGGCGAATCAGATTGCGAGCAGCGCCGGCCCAAACACCAGCAAAGAAAGAAACTCCTGCCCAGGTAATTCAGCCAGTCACACCGGAGGCGATTCAGTCTGAAGGGCAAGGCGAACCTTCGGATCCGACACCGCGGCTGGGAACACTCGATGCTGCACATGCAAAACCTCTCTGCGTGAAGCGCGATGCCAAAGTGCGCGAGGCCGTGACCTTGATGATCCAGCACGATTTCTCACAGTTGCCGGTAATGCAGAACATCCGGGACGTGGATGGCTTGATTAGCTGGAAGTCGATCGCTGAGGCGTCGAAGGTGCACAACAGGGAATGCACGTTCGTTCGTGAGTGCATGGATATCGATGTCGAGATCCTGAAGCACGATGCTCCGCTGTGGAAAGCAATCAGGACGATCGCCGAAAAGGATGTTGTGCTGGTTCGCAACGCCGCGAAAGAAATCATCGGCCTCGTGACAACCTACGACATCGCCGTCAAGTATCACTCTTTGGCAGAGCCGTTTCTCTTGCTTGGAGAAATCGAGAACAATCTGCGACAGCTAATCACGCGCGCCAGATATCCTCAGTCTGTTCTGGAGGCAGCCAAGGATCCCAAGGACAGTGAGCGCAAGATTCGCGGGGTTTCGGATCTGACCTTAGCCGAGTACATTCGACTTTTGCAGGAGCCCGAGAATTGGGAATCGATAGGGTACAACCTTTCCCGGAGAGCGTTTCTTTCGGACTTGGACGATATTCGTAAGATACGAAACGAAGTGATGCACTTTCATCCGGACCCTCTCACGAACGAACAGTTGAATTCGCTTCGCCGCGTCGCCAACATGATGAGAAGTTTGAAGCTTTGGAATGCAAGTCAAAGCTGATGCCAGCGACACTGCCGTCTCCATTAATGGGACTTCCTTGCATCACCTTGCTTTTCGAAGTAACCGACCATCAGCTTCAAGTAAGCCGCGTCGGATCGCGCCGTTAATAGCTGACTTGAATGCTTTGCTAATGTGCCAGCCGGTGCGGCGGAAACCTAGACGATGTGCGGCGGCGCGAATGGCGTCTTCTCTCGTCCACCATTTTCGGCCCATGCCTTTGAGCAATGCGGTGATTAGTTCATCGCGTGAGTAGTCGTCAATGGTCTGCTTAGCTGCACGTGTTTGCTGGGAGCGCGGGCGTCCCGCCTGCTGTTTTCCCGCTTTGCCGTGCAGTTTTACCGGAGCCCTCCCTAACGGTCGGGCTTCTGCCCCGGTTGCGGCTGTGCCGCTCTCCAGTGCGGAAAGGCTGTGCCTTTCCGTTACTGCTTTTGATTTGTTTGAGGCTGTGCCTCCGTCGCGAGGCGTAGCCTCGCTGGAATTAGTGGAGTGGCCAGCCGGAAAGGCGGAGCCTTTCCGCACTGGGCGGCGGCGAAGCCGCGAGTCTAAGATTGAAGCCGCTTGCTTTTCGTCGGCTTCGTCGGCGGCGTCCGAAGAAGCCCCTACGCGAAAGGGGCTTCTGGGTCGATTCCAGTGATGATGGGCGTCTTATCGTTCGGATCGAGCGGAACGCCATAGAGCGCTGCAACGCGCCCGTCGATTTCACGTTCGATTTTTGTGATCTCTTCCGTTAAGGCGAAGGTTTCGTCGCGGGCGTCAGCGAAGGCTTTCAGTGGTGCGCGGCGGGCGCGGCGCGTGAACTCTTCCGCGCTAAGCGCCCACGGTTGTTCGAGCTGGTTGCGGCTGCTCGACTCGGCAGGCTCAATTTCAATAGCACGTAGGAATTTTTCGACACGCTTGCACCGCTTCGTGTGCAACTCTTGTGTCGCGCGCGCCAACGCCGCGACGCTCTTACGTTCGGCTGTAGGCGCGTTGGGGATCGGAAGCTTTTCTAAGTATTGGGTCTTGAAGCGTACATAGCCTCCTCTTATCTCAGCAACAAGGTTTGTGAGGTACCACCAAGCAATAGTTGAATTCAGTACGCCAAGCAAATATAGGTCTGGGCTTGGGATCATAAAAGTGGTGTCTTTACCATAGTGTCCTTGCGTGTCCATTGCGAAGCGGGTTTCCTTGCCAATGTCCGGATATATGATCTTTGAGTTATTGAAAATGGGCACAAAAGCACTTTGAGGTTGTTGAAGCTCATACCACTCTTGCTGTGTGGCGCGATTCTCTAATTCGTTCCGATAATGTTCCAGGTAGTCTTCAATGGCAGGGTAATGTGTGATGTTCACGCCGTGAAATGCGTAAATGAGATATGTCTTACGGAAGTGAACTTCGTAACGGCGAATATCATCTCCCGACAATAATGGCTTAATGAGTTCTGAACTCCTCTCATCTTCTGCTATCAAACGGTTGCAGGTACGTTGGTCAATGACAAAAGCCTTATTCAGCCCTGTCACGATCCCACGAACAATCTGTCCTCGAACAGTTTCACCAAGCGAAACTCCACTAGCTTCCATTTTGGCGCGCCGGTCAGCAGCGCTAAAAGCAGCAAGTCGTGATTTGCCTTTTCCAAATTGTGACGCGGGAATAATGTGCGCGACACGATCAACATACTCTCGGATGCCTTCCGTATAGCAAGTTAATAAGTCCTCGATTTCTATCCACTTTGTCGGTGACTCTCCGCGAGACTGCTTCTGCCAAACGAAGATTGCCGGATAAGCTGTTGCCTTAAAAACGGGCAAATCGCCGAAGTCAACAACCAGATGAAACGCTTGTTCATCGAGCAAGCTTTGTCGCAAGTTCTCGCCGTACCCCGCGCGTAGCCATTTATTCGACGAGATAAAGGCGCCGATGCCGCCGTCTTTGAGCAATTGCTGCGCGCGGTCGTAGAAGTAAACGTAAAGGTCTGCGCGGTCCGAATGAACCGCCGGAAAGTTGCGCCGTAGGATTGGCTTAATTGGCTTGAACAGCTCCATTCTCACGTACGGCGGGTTGGCCAGGACGATATCAAAACCACCGGTTTCTAAATTCGCATTCGTGTCCTCTATTAAGGCCGGTTGTTGGTCATAATCGTTCACGAACGTGAACATGTTATCCACGCGCTTATCCTCCGCGGTCGGCATAAAAACCTCGGCGAACTCGACAGCCCAATCGAAGCCGGTATCGGTCTCTGCGGGCGCGCTCTCGTGCGCTGCGAGAGTTCGTCTTAACTTCTCGGCTTGTTTTTGCAGTTCGGTTTTGATGCTTGGGTTGCGCGCCGACTCGATGTTCTTCTCAAGAAGCGAGATCTCCTGTTGTTTCTTTTGGATCTGGCCCTCATCTAGTCGAGGTAGTTGATGTTTCAGAGCCAGCGCAATTTCGCCTCGCAGGTTGTCGATGCGTTGCCGCAGTTTTCGTTTGCGCTCTGGATCGTCCTCGCGCATGTACTCACCCTTGGCCTGGCGAAAGTCATTGACCAGTGCCGTGCGCGCAAACGTCATCTGCTTTTCTGCTTCCGAAGGCGCGGGGGCAATCAAGCTGTCACCGCACTCAATCTTGAAATCGAGATTTGGCAGTGGTCTAGGCTCGTCAGAGTCAATTGCCAGACTAAGCCACAAACGAAGGCAGGCAATCTGGACAGCGAACTTGTCGTTGTCTACGCCGTAGAGGTTGTTCTCGATGATCCAACGCTTCCGTTCGTAGAGCGTGGCGTCATCAATCTTGTTGCTCCTGAACAGCGCCGCGCGCAGACGCATCAATTCGTGCAACATGCCGAGCAGGTAAGCGCCGCTGCCGCAAGCAGGATCGCACACGCGCACGCGTTTGAGCGCGTCGAGCACGGCTTCCGGATTCTGCAAATCACTCGCGTCTCCTTCATCGACGAATTTGGCAACGGCTTCTTTGCTCGGCTGAACGCCGGCAAGGTAATGTTTCAGTGCTTCGCGACACATGAACGAAACGATCGGACGTGGCGTGTAGTAGCTCCCCGTCTCGTGTCGTCCGGTTACCAACTCCTCAAATACCTTGCCGAGCATTTCCGGATCGACTGCTACCTGAACGTCGAGCGGCGTGGATTCTTCAATCGTGAAGTTGTAGCGCTCGAAGAGATCCAGGATGTGGCCGAAGACCTCATTCTTTATCGGAACGCGACCGCGTTCGTCCAACTCATCTTCGAGTTCAAACAAGCCGCCATTGAGTGGAGGGACGTCGCCCCGTCTCTCTCTCAACTCTTCCTCTGTCTGCGTTCCGAGATTCAGGTCAGCTACGCTCATGCCCCGGAAGAAGAGCCAGTAAAGGCGATCGCTGAAGAAGTTTTCCTTTTTGGCGATGGCTTCATTGAAAAGAGCGCGTAGATACTTGTTCTTTGGCTGCTCTTTGAACGACAACCAGCCTTTCTTCTGAATGAAGTAAATGAACATCAGACGATTGAAGAGTTTCTGCGTGAATAGCCGACCCTGCCTGTCATCCTTAACGGCTGGTCTGATTTCCTTCTCAACGGTTGTAAATACCTCGTCATACCGGCGGAAGAATTCATCGGTAACCTTCTCGACATCAAATGCGGCGCGCCATTTTCTCAGCCACTCTTCGCCGTCGCTTGTGTCGAGGGGGAAGCGAAGAGCTTCCAAGTTGTAATCAAGAAGTGTCCGAACGTGCGTGTCGCCGTGATGCCAGCCGAAGCTGGAAAGCACGGCGCGGTTGGTTTGCTCACCCCGAAAGTAAGCGAAGTTGAAATTCTTGAAGTCGTCGCTCGTGCAGATGAACAAAAGATCTTCTACTCGCCACTTCTGCATCTCCGACTGATTAGCTGAGGCTCTTTTCTTGGCGACAAGCCCGCGCAAGATCGCACGCAGTGCCGAGATGGAAACGCCTTGTCCGGCAAAATCCAGATAGAAAATGCCCCACGGTTGTCTATCTACCAACGGAACGAGTTGCTTAATTGAGCGAATCTTCGCCGCGCTCTTAGGATCGAGTCCAAACTCAGATGCGGTGTAGTCGTAGGTCAGGTCTTCTACATCCTCCGTTTCGAACTCCCAGCCGAGCACGTCACGGAGATATTTGACTAAGGAGGGAAAGCTATTGATTGAGCGGAGACGTTCGAGGTCTTGGTTCATCACTTCTCGGTTTATGGCACAAGCAAACGAACCAGTCCTTCTTGTTCGAAATGGCGATCCGTGGTGAGCGCTTGAAAAGTACCACGGTCGCGCAGGAGCACGAAACTTACGGCATCGCAAAGAGAATAGGTTTTGTCGAGGCGCGCTTCCAGCAAATCCAGGGCTCGCCGATGAAGCGGCTCGTCGACCCACACTACTTCTACGTTTGCACTATCAAGTAAGGAAGCACTGAGGGCCAGTGCTTCATGGCGCGGTAACTTGCGGGCCTGGGCCAGAGCGACAAACTCGTCTAAGACGTAATTGTGAGTAAAACGCGCAGGCGATGACTGGTAAAGGCGCTTGGCCTCCTCGTGCTGAGGTTCATCCCGATGAATGAGGCAGAGCAGGCCAGAAGTGTCAAGCAACATTACTCTGCGTCCTCATGGGTCGCGGCGTACTCCCGAGCCAGGTCTCGATCGATACTTTCATTATCCGCGCCTGTCGGATGTCCCAAACTCACAGACCCAAAGAGGTCCTCAAGCCGGCCAGATTTTTGCCGATCACGCGGGGTACCAGCTAGCAAGTTCGCGTTGGTTGATCGCTTGAGTCTGAGCGCCGCCTCTTCTTCAGGCGTCCTTCCCTCTTTCGTCGCAGCTTCAACCAACGGCCCATAGACTTCATCCGGCACCTTAATCTTTAGCTCATGTTCCATCGCGTTTACCTCCACGCTGATAGCTTACCGTAAGCCTCGCTCTTGTATCCACGGGCGAGCACCGGGTCTTCCAACTCTCGGTACGATTGCCAATGCGCACCTGAACTTCTTTACCATCGAGATGTGTGATCTCCTTTTGGGATTCGACATCGATGCGGCAAACATCGCCGAGTAGATGCCCACAACGCTAGCGGCGCTCCTCGATAACAGTTTCCGAAAGCGGCTTTCCTTTGATCCTAATTGGTTCGCGGCGGTAAGGCGTGGGATCGGTTATCGGAGGCTTGATTTCGCTCACCAAGCCCGCTTCATACAAGGCGCGCTGCACGCGCTGATCGAGATCGATGGCTGCTTGACGGCTATCATCGACAAGCACTTCGTTTTCACCAGGCTGAGCCGGCAGCGTGTCAAGGCGTCGCTTGACCTCTGCCTGCTCACGAGGGGGCAGCCCTTTAACTGCGTTCACTATCTCTTCAACGGTGGACATCTCTTAGGGCTCCTTCTGGAATACCTTCAGCTTCCATTCTATCTTCGCAGCATGGTTCTAGGAAATCTCCATCCAGGCCTTGGGCTCGTTGATTGTCGTCTACAGGTGAAAGCTGATCTAAAGCTGCGGATGCTGAATGCCTAAGTCGTCGCAGATTTTCCGCACCAGACTTCGCTTAATCTCTTTGTGACGCGGCACTGAACTGTAAGCGCCGGTTTCAGAGTTCTTATACACGGTGTGGCGTCTGCCTTCACGAACAAAGTAGCAGCCGTGAGCCTCAAGATGCCGAATCAGCTCGGTCCGCTTCATGACTCATGCCGCACGTAATATTAGTTGTTCGCGAGTCACTCTCTTGCCGTTCGCGGTAGTCTCAGCGACTCGCTGTTCAACCTGCTCGCGATTCGCCTCCAGAATCAGTTGCGCCGCTTCGACAAGGTTCTCGCGGACTTCTTCGATCGTTTCTCCCTGCGTGTTTGCGCCGGGAAGTTCCGCGACGTAGCCGATGTAGCCGCCTTCCTCTGCTTCCTCGTAAATGGCTGTAAGCGTAAGCTCCGTCATCCAGGATTCTCCTTATCTTCTTGCCAGACTGTACACCGAGCTGACCATCCGCAATCCATTCTAGTCTTTGCCCATGGTTCTAGGAAATCTCCATCCAGGCCTTGAGCGCGGGCTTGACTCCCTGCGGGGCCTGCACCCGGCGCAGATATGTGTTCTTGATATGCTTCTCAATCTTCTTCCGAATCTCGGAGAGCGTTTCCTCCCCCATGATGTGCTGACGCGGCGTCTCGGGTTTACTTCTGATGGTTCCGATGATCGCCGAAGCATCTTCCTCAACTTGCTCGGTCGCCAGGTCGTAGAGATACCACTGCGTAAAGCCTTTTTCTTCGGACCAGGCGGCGGCATCGGCGCTTCCGTTACCAGGATTCGCTGCTCCCGGGGCAGGCAAAGCATAGCAGAAGAAAACGGCTTTGGATTTTGGTGACGGATGGGCCTTACCACTGAAGACGCGACCCGGCAGAGTATCGAGGCGTTCCGTTAGACCAGGGTCGTCTTGAATGAGTTTCTGATATTCGAGATGCATCTCTTCGGTCGCGGTCTTGGTGCCCTCGTAAGTGTGATTAAACTCTCGCAGGGCTTCAAAATCATCTTCCGGCCTGAGCAGCTTCTTGCCTTCGATGCCGAAGGTCCGCGAGATGCGTAACGTCTTATGACTGACGCGGCTGTAGAGCGCCAGCAGAACGTCCAGCTCATCAGGCGGGAGGAAGTTCCAGTAAGCGACGGTAGCGCGGATACTCTTTTGATCGGGATGATCGCTGACAAGCTGCTCTTCGATGTGCTGGTTCATGCGGCGGTCCACGCGACCGATGCGCTGCATGAGACGTACGGGATTCCAGTGGAGATCATAGTTGATGAGGCGAGTCGCGTCTTGCAGGTTAAGGCCCTCAGACAGGACGTCCGTCGAAATTAACACGCGCGTTTCGGCCAATCCTTCTTCCGCAAGATAAGCACTGGATGAGCCGTTGTAGTAAGGCGCAAACCTACGAATGATCTGGCCGCGATCCTCCTTCACAGTGCTGTCAACCTCGTCAATGCCTTCAATTCCTTCTTGCTTAAGTTGCTCTTTTAGATACCGAGCCGTAGCCATATATTCAGTGAAGAGCAGGACCTTGTGTTTCTTGAGCACTGAATCAGACTTCAGCAATTTGATCAGCGCGCGCAGTTTGTCGTCATTTGAAGGCTTAAACTTTTTGAGTTCATCGAGGAAGTTAACGACCTGATCGAGATCGAGGTAGGTCTCGTCCAGAATTGTGTCAACGTTATATTCTTCTGGGTTGAGTTCCTCGACACCTTCGAGCAGCTCCTCCGAAATTAGGTCGTCGAAACTCTCTTCGCTTGGTTGGTCTCCCAGATCGAGCTGTTCGACAAAGAGACCCCGCTGACCGCCGCGAATGAAACCCATGCGCTCTGAGTGAATCGCCTTCCACCGCTCCAGACGGTTCTTCTCTCTTTCGCTCTGGCTGTGTTTCGTCACAAAAGCTAGTAGCTTTCCTAGCAGCGTTTCACACGAGAGACCAAAAGCATGGGCGGAACTTTCGAACCGCTTTAGAAACTGGGTTCGGATCAGCGAGACGACTTGGTTTTGTCTGCCCTTGACCAATGGATCAATGTTCTCGTCCGGGCCTTTGTAATAGGCAAGAGGGTTATAGATAGCCAGCGAGAAGAGTGGTTTCGTTTTAGCGAATGCCCGATCGACCATTTCCAACAGCCGGCCATAGGTTTTCTTGACGGAGTACTCGGCGAGCTTCGGAGCTTCCCTTGTCGGGAACAACGTCTGGGTGCCGCCGTGTTGCTGCTCACTCGATTTGACGTAAGCTCGGCTTCGTTGCACGACCAATTCACGAAAGAGCGCGTCATTGGAAAGAACCTGCCCCGCTTCGGCCTGATTCGTTTCGGTTGTAACCTCTCCATCTTTGACGCCGGTTACGAGTCGTTCCAACTCCTTTTCCATCTTGCGGAAATGACCAGGCAGCGAATGGATTCCCAGTGGCGCATCCTTGAAGTAGTCGGCCTGGCGATGAGTAAATAGCTCCATCATGTGCTGTAAGTCGTCGAGCCGGTTGTTAATGGGTGTTGCTGTCAGCAGAAACACCGTCTTCCCTTCGGCGATCTCAAACATGCGTCGGTAGCGTGAAGGGCGCCGTTCGCCTTCCCCTTTGATTCCTGGATTCCGAAAGTGATGCGCTTCATCGATCACGATAACATCGGCTCGTTCCCTGATGCTCTCTAATCGTTTTTGATAATTGTCGCCCCGATTTAGATCCGTATGATTGAAAATCTCCAGATTCGCGAATGCGCCGCTGATGTTCGACAAATATTTATCGAGCACGCTTTCCCAGACAGGCTTCCGCGCAGCCTTTGGAACAAACAGCGCTACACGTTTGCGATCGTGTTCGATCAGGCGCTCAATAAGCATCAAGCCAATAAATGTCTTACCCAAGCCAACTCCGTCGCAAAGAAGCGCACCCTTGTACTTCGAAGCGATCTTCATCATCGCCTGATAACCCTCTCGCTGGTAAGGAGCGAGGATGGGGTAGATCCTTGAGCCGCCGTCTTCAGGTTCTGCCAGTTCCCATTCCCCAGCGCTCATCTCGTGCCCGCGGAAATACTCTTGCAGCGCTTTCGCATAAACATCGAACGGCAAGTACTCGAAGGTGTGTCGCTCGATGAGTTTCAGAATTTCAGGTGTGATGTCTTCGGCTTCTTTCCAGTGTCGCTCGTACCACTCTTGCAGAGCGTCGACTTCATTTCGAATTTGAACATTAAGCTCGACATTCTCAGTAAGACCAGGAAAAGAGAAGTTGCTGGAGCCCACGAGCGCAGTCGAAGGCACGACGGAGAGCTTTGAATGGGTGATGTAGGCTTTCGCGTGAAACTTGTCTTTGTTGTAGACGCGGCACTCGATCTGTCGACGCCCCAATGCATCGACGATCGCGGGAACCCCAGTGAGAAAGTCATTCGCCTCTTTCTCTCTTTCTATGCTGAGGTCTAGAGTTCTTTTTAGGGCATCAACGCCGGCAAGCAAGGCCTTCTTCGTGCGCTTGGTTACTTCGTTGCCCATCAAGATGCGGAGCTTTTCAAGTTTTTGCCAATGACCGTCGAGAGCGAGCAGGGCTCCGATCTCGAAGCTGCCAGTTGCGATGTCAAATCTGTGGGAGATGTCGGTCCATTCCCGCAGGTAATCGCGGACCTTCCAATCGCCGTCGCTGTTATCGACAATGAAGAGATCGCCGCCCCGTCGACTGCCACCGTTCGCTCTTGATTCTTCTTCCGTTATCGCCATTTTGGACCAACACCATGAGGAGCCTAATCGGGAAAGAAACAAAGAGAAAGACTCCAGAGTGAGGGGATTATAGCGATATGCGTTTCGGCGAACAAGGCTGCTGTTCGCGAAAGGAGCCGTGGCGATCAGTTAGTTCAGACGGATGTGATGAGTGCTGAGTGATTCTGCTCCGCTAGAGCTTAAATGGCTTCTTCAATATACGTCCCGTCTTCTTCAGAATTGAACCAAGCCTGGATTCTTTCTTCTGATTCGCGTTCTCCGGCTCTGGTTTTTTCTCTGGTTTTTTCTGTTCTCGTATGGGCGCCGGTGCACGGAAACGCGCTGATGAGGGCTTCACAATCGGAGAGGCGCCGTGGCGTGCTTTCATCTTGGTTATCGGCGACGGGCTGGGTGAGGGCGTGGCCGTCGCAGCCGGCGGCGCCGGCACCAGATTCGGCGCGGATTGTGAATCAATAGTGACGCTTGCTGACGAATGATTCGTGCTGTGTGGCGCGGCTCTATGGGTGAGACGATAATAGACCAAGAGAACCACGCCGAGGGCAAAACCGGCCAGCGCGACCATGGCGACAGTCTTCCAAACTGATTTTGCGCGCGCGTTAAGTGGTTGCTGCGAAGTGTCTTTCTCCCCTGGTAAGGGCCGGGGATCGAAGACGAGTCCTGCTCCGTCCATATCGCAGAGGCTCTGCTCGTCTTCGTAAACAAACTCGCACTCTGGGCACCGTTTCATTGGGGAGCCTCCTGAGATCCGTTCTGTTGGTTGGGGCCGGGATTTCTAAGCAGTTGTCGCTGGCGACGCCGCGGTGGGAACCCGCATTTCCAAGATTACACGGATTACACAAAACCGACAACTAGTTCGGGTACTTGCTAGTTTCGTAAGGTTGTGTTGATAGGATTCGAAGGATGGACCGGGACTTTAGCCCGACCGTCAGGGAGGGCTCCGCTATTCCATGCCTCAATCTGAGCCCTCCCCTACGGTCGGGCTACTGCCCCGCCCCGGCTCGACGCTATTGCCAGAGCGCTTTTGTCAGCGCATAGACATTCGTGTTCCCCGGAACACCTTCAACGATCAGCACCCGTTTGCTGCGCAGTTCGACCGCGACGCCGCCTTCGCTGGTGTTCCACTCATGACGATCGAACTGCCCTGGCTGCGCAGCGATCTCTCTTGCTTTCGCATTTGCGTAGCGCAGTCTGGTGCGTTTGGCGTAGGCGTCAAAGAATTCGCGCGCGTCGTTTTCGGTGTCCCAAACGGTGAGCTGCGCAGTAAAAACGTCGCCTGGTTGCGAACCTTCGTAAATCTCGTAGCGGTCGCCGCCCCAGCCCGCCGCCGCCCGTTTTGATTCAGCCTGCGAGTTTAAGAACTGATCGAGAATAAGGTAGTAGCTCCATTCGCCGCTGACGTCATAGTCGATCCTTTTCCACTTCGAACCGAGCAGCCCGCGCACGTCGGGGAGATTTACTTTGACCGGCGCCTCGTGTGCGAAGTATTTCTCCGGATGAAGGATCTGTTCAGTCGATTGCGGCAGTTCCGTAAAAGCATGCGAAACCATGCTCCAGCCGCCGCGTTTGTAAACTGTGGTGGCCCACTCCGATCCTTCCTGGTACGGGAAGATCAGCGACTCGCGCAGCACGCGCGGCGCTTGTTTGAACTGCTCAGAGGATGAGACGGTCGAACCAAATGCGCGAATGAACGCGAGAGCAACCAGAGGGTTCTTCGCCATGTAGATAGTCATCGCCAGTGTGGCGTCTCCTTCGATCAAGGAGTGCGCCGCCAGCTCCGCATCGGAATCGCCTTTGGGCCAGTGCTCGAAGCGACGAAGGTTGAAGTGCTGATCCTGCAACGCGTGCGTCAGCTCGTGGGCCATGACGGGTTTCTGGCCTTCGAGATCGATCCAGTCGGCCAGAAAGAATTCCTGCACCTTCGGATCGTAATAGCCGGCAACCTGTTCAGTCAGCAGCTTGATGAGA
>JBGQJU010000106.1:0-19247 GCA_041499185.1 Pyrinomonadaceae bacterium
CGACCTGAAAAATTTACACAGAAACCTTCCGATTTCAAGTCCGCTTTCGGGCTCCGAATCGGTGAAACCCTAAGGAAACAGGAAAAAACAGAGACCATCACAGCGTCATAAATTTCCGCTTGCACGGCACGGGCATTGCGATGTATATTTTGGGGCAAGAGAGACGGTTGGTGGATCCTCCGTCTCAAGTGGTTGCTGGGGTGAGGACAGTGACCACAAAAAATGGATGGGCGCGGACACTCCCACGTTCGCGCCCATTCGCTTTTTATTTTGCAGTTATCCTTTCTCCGTTTGGAGTTTCTCCCAGTCGGTCGCGTGTTAGAATCCTTCCTTTGTTGACTCATGAACGCGTTCTTCAACTAAAGCGCATCTTCCCCGGGGAGGACAAGGCGTGCAGCGATTGCGGGTGACTCTCAGGCCACAAGCGTACGAGTACGAGATAGCGATTGAGCGCGGGCTCTTGCGGCGCCTCGGTAGCGAGGCGCGTCGGTGCTTAGGTCGAACTGCTCGTCGCGTTGCGATAATCTCCAACGCCCGGGTCTTTGATCTTTATGGAGCGCAGGCGATTGAAAGTTTGCGCCCGAAGAGTTTTGTCGTTTCGCATTGGTTGATGGGTGAGGGTGAGCGTTTCAAGTCGCTGCGCGCTCTCGATCAAGCGCTCGCTTTTCTCAGTGAAGCCGGCCTAGAACGCAGCGACGCAGTGATCGCGCTAGGCGGTGGCGTCGTCGGCGATCTCGCGGGCTTTGCGGCTGCGGTTTATCTCCGGGGCATCGCGTTGATTCAGGTTCCAACAACCCTGCTGGCACAGATCGACTCGTCCGTCGGTGGCAAGACCGGAGTCAATCTGGCTTCGGGGAAAAATCTCGTGGGAGCATTTCATCAGCCGCGCAGGGTCATTATCGACACGCAAACGCTTTCCACTCTGCCACAACGCGAACTGACTGCCGGTTGGTGCGAAGCCGTAAAGAACGGCGCCGCGGGTAGTCGGAAACTCTTTCTACAGACGACGAGTTTCCTTCAGCCGCTCGACTCGAATCAGCAGCAGTTCCAATCGACGCAGCTTGAAACGCTCATCGCTGCTCAGTGTGCTTTCAAAGCCTCGATCGTAGCAGGGGACGAACGCGAAGCGATTGACCGCACCGACCATCGCTCGCGCCGGATCTTGAACTTCGGACATACAGTCGCGCATGCCCTCGAAGCCGTCACGCGCTATCGTCGTTTCCGGCACGGCGAAGCAGTCGGCTACGGCATACTGGTTGCGGGCGAGCTTTCGAAGACTCTGGGCTTGCTTGAGGTTTCGGAGTTAGAATTACTACGCGGGGCGGTTCACTTGTGTGGGCCGCTGCCGGCTGCGGGTGATTTGGACCAGCGAGCGATCGTTGACTTTGTTGGCCATGACAAGAAAAGCCGCGATGGTCAAGTCCAATGGGTACTGCTCGAGCGCATCGGCCGAGCGCGTATCGTCAATGGCCGAGAGGTTACACCCCGTCTATTGCACGCGTCACTCGGTGCGGTTCTAAGAAGAGAGACTTAAAGCACGCGCATTTTGAGGAACTAATATGAATCCAACATTTGTCGAGCAGCAGGCATCGAGATCAGGTGAGCGCGGAGGCGCAAGGCTGAAGTTTCTGATCGTGATCGTGATCCTCGGCGCCCTGGCCTATGCGGGCTACCTGTACATTCCGGTTCAGTTCGATGCTTATCGTTTTAAAGACTTGATGCAACGTGATGTTGATATGGCGGTCGCCCAAGGGTCTCCAGCCTCCTGGGTTGTCGACCAACTGACCAAGAGCGCGGCCGAGTATGGTGTGCCTCCAGATGCAGTAATCACGCCGACTCAACAGAATAACCGCATGGAAGTAAGGGTTCAGTTTACTCGGCCAATAGAGTTGCCCGGATACACCTACCGGTATGAGTTCGACTACACCGCTAAGAGCACATCTTTCCTGACTGTGAAGTAGGTTCTACTTGTGCGCAGTCATTCTTGTCCTTCGCACACGAAAAAGCACAGCCCACTTCGTTCAGGTAAGCTGTGCTGACCGGCAAGATTGCCTGGTCATGAGTTACCGCTGCGTGCTTTCGAGGAATGCTTTCAACTTGCGCGATCGCGACGGGTGGCGCAACTTGCGCAGCGCCTTGGCTTCGATTTGACGAATGCGTTCGCGCGTAACTGCAAAATGCTGACCCACCTCTTCGAGTGTATGCTCTGAGCCGCTGGCGCCAAGGCCGAACCGCATCTTGATCACCTTCTCTTCGCGCGGCGTCAGGGTCGCGAGCACCTCGTCGGTGATCTCGCGCAGGTTTGAAGCCACGACAGCGTCCGCAGGATTCAGGATCGACTTGTCTTCGATGAAGTCGCCGAGGTGCGAATCCTCTTCTTCGCCGATTGGCGTTTCCAGCGAGATCGGCTCCTGCGCGATCTTCAGGACCTTGCGCACCTTCGAAACCGGAATGTCCATCTTCTTGGCAATCTCTTCGCTGGTTGGTTCCCGGCCGAGTTCCTGCACCAGCGCGCGCGAAGTGCGAATCAGTTTATTGATCGTCTCGATCATGTGCACCGGGATGCGAATCGTGCGCGCCTGATCGGCGATGGCGCGGGTGATGGCCTGGCGAATCCACCACGTGGCGTAAGTTGAAAACTTATAACCGCGCCGCCATTCAAACTTGTCCACCGCTTTCATCAAGCCGATGTTGCCTTCTTGGATCAAATCCAGAAACTGCAGACCGCGGTTCGTGTACTTCTTGGCAATGGAGACCACCAGACGCAGGTTGGCTTCGACCAGTTCGCGTTTGGCCTGCCCGGTTTGCTGTTCGCCCGTGATGATCGACTGCAGCGATCGCTTGATCTCAACGGGACCAACTTTGTGATCCGCTTCCATCGCCTGCAACCGCTTCTTGGCTGCCGAAACGCGGCGCTTGTATTCCTTCTGATCGTCAGGCTTGATACGCTTCTTGTTGAGCTTCTCAGTGAAGGAATCGATCTCACGCTCTGCCGCTCGCACCTCATGTTGCACTGCGCGGATCGCATTGATCAGGCGCTGGCGACTGCGCTCGGTAAGGTTCAGTCGGCCAATCTCCTGGGCAATCTCCAGGCGGATGCGCGCGACTTTGCGACGCAGGCGCATCAGTTTTTTTGTCTTTTTGCCGCGGGTAATCTTCTGTTCGGCGCGCAGCTTCTCCCACTCTTTCAGGCCCTGCTTGAAAAGCTTGCGAATGTTCTGGATACCTTCAATGGTCCAGGAGCGATACTCTTCGGCTTTGTCTTCGTCACCAGTCAGTTCGGCCTGTTCAGAGAAAGTTACGATCTCGCGAATGTTAGCCGTCCAGGCCTCTAACTCTTCGCCGATCCTCAGCAGCTCCTTGACGGCTATCGGAGAACGCGCGATCGCCTTTTGAGTTTTGAGTTGCCCACGCTCGATCCGCTTGGCGATTGCTACTTCGCCTTCACGCGTTAGCAGCGGAACCACGCCCATCTCACGCAGGTAGAGACGCACCGGATCGTTGGTTTTCTCCAACGCTCCGGCAGACAGATCCAGCTCGATGTCCTCGTCGAGCGAATCTTCATCGTCATCGGGAACAACAACGGCCGCCTGCTCGAGGAGCCTTTCGTCAGAATCCGCAACGGCGATGTTCGACCCCTCGAGTTTTTGCAGCACGTCTTCTATGTCGTCTGGTGAAACAACATTGTCGGGCAACTCGCGATTCAAGTCGTCGAAGGTCAAGTATTTTTTGTCCCCCCCCAGTTCCAGAAGGCGCTCCATAACATCATCACGATCTTTGTCGTCAATAGCCACTTATCTTTGCTCCAATAAACTATGAGACTCGCATTGCTCGATTGGCTAGTTCAACCTTCACGTCCAGTTTGATACCTCGACGTGAGACCAGTATTCGGAAGAACGTTTCCACCAACCGCAAATTGCAAATCAAAAATCAAAAACACTAATGGCCCGAGGGCACTGCCTCTGCTCGCGGCAGAAGCGCGCTGCGTTGCCTGGTCAGTTCAATCTGTTCGATCGCCAGCCGATCCATCCTTTCGGTTTCCCCGTTGCGTTCGGCAGCGGCTACCTCGGTTCTTAGTTCGTCGATGCGTCGATCAACTCTTATTAGACGCAAGGTATCAATGCACCGTTCCGCGCTCATCCGCCGTTCGTCGGTATCTTCGTTGTCGGATCGCAAGACGTCGCTCATCAACAGCATGGGTAGAAGTTCAACAGCCAGCGCATCGCCTTCCGTCTTCCGGCTGAGATTCTCGAAGTCAAGCCCCGTGCCCTCGTTCTCAATATCAATCAGCGCCTGAAAAATAGCGGCTGTTGGCAAATCTTCATATTCTCCGGCGTCCAGCCTCGGCAGAATTGTGCGGCGTAACTCCTGGTCGGCAAAAAGCAACTCCAGCAGTTGCTGCTCAGCTACCGTCGGCTTGGCCTCAGCACGGCCCAGCACCTTTTGTGCGACGCTAGTGCCTTGGTTTCTCGCTCCGGACCTGAGCGAGTACCACAACTCCCTCTTGAGCGACGCGTCGCCGATCCGCAATGCATCCATTGCGATGTCAAAGTATTCGCGCTTCTGAATCCGACTGCGGACAGCACGAACGTACGGCAACACTTCTTCGACCGCCTCGGCCTTCTCCGCCGGTCGGTGAAGATTGCGATCCCGTACAGCTTGATCGATCACGAATTGTATATGGGGTTGTGCGTCTCCCCGGTGTTGCTGATATTCGCCCGCGCCGTGATGCCGGATGAATTCGTCCGGATCCGCGTTGTCCGGGAGAACCAGGACCTTGACCTCAAGGTCTTCTGCCAGAAGGATTTCGATGGCCCTCTTCGCTGCCTGCACACCCGCTCGATCACCATCATAATTGACAACCACCTTACGCGCAAACCGGCCCAATAGTTTCGCCTGCTCGGGGGTCAGCGAGGTGCCCAAACTGGCCACCACGTTTCGGACACCAAACTGATAGGGAACAATGAGATCAAGGAAGCCTTCGACCAGAATCGCAAACTTCTGCTTGCGGATCTCATCTCGCGTAAGGTTCAGGCCAAAAAGATTGCGCCCTTTTATGTAGGCCGCCGTTTCCGGCGAGTTTATGTACTTGGCATCCTCATCCGGCTTCAGCGTTCTGCCGCCAAACGCTATCGGCCGGCCCTGAACATCCATCACCGGAAACATCAGCCGCCCGCGAAAACGATCATATGAGCCGCCGTCCTCTTTCTTCACCACCAATCCGCTGCGCTCAATCTGGACCTGGGTCGCGCCTTTTTGTCTTAGATAGATCGACAAAGCATCCCAACTGTCGGGCGCATAGCCGAGCTGAAAAGTCTTGCGCGTTTCATCCGTGATCTCTCGCTTCGTTAGATACTCGCGCGCCACGCGGGATTCCGCGCCACCGTGTTCGAGTTGCTGCTCCCACCATTCCAGCGCCCACTTGTTGAGTTCGATAACTTCATCCGCTTCTTGTCGTTTGGCTTCGAAGCGACCGTCATCGATCATCTTCGGCAGCGGCACCCCTGACTTCTCCGCCACGATCTTGATCGCTTCCGGAAACGAAACGCCCTCCGTCTCCATCACAAAGTTGAAGACCGAACCGCCTTTGTGACAACCGAAGCAGTAGAAGATCTCTTTCGCCGGGCTGACGGAAAATGACGGCGTCTTCTCTTTATGAAACGGGCAGCACGCCATCCAGTTCGCGCCCTTCTTCTTCAGCGACACGTAGTCCTGTATGACGCGCACAATGTCCGTTTGCCGCCGCAGATCGTCGATGAATGTTTGTGGATAGCGCACGAATGATTTATGAACCAACGGAGCGACAAGGTCAACTCATCGCTGTTTGAGAATACGAGCGCGAGTGCGCTCAACGACAGTCGTGCGGCGATAATGCCTTCGCAGATCCGTACCCCGAACGAAAGCCTTCACGAACCTTGCAACGCTCAACGCACCTTGACGCGGAGGACGAAAGACAATTACGCCGCGATGGCTGCTGCGTGGATAAGCGTTCAGGTCAAGAAAATCCGAGTCCAAGGTAAAGAGAATCCGATCGTTAGATGTCGCCGCTTTTAGCACCTCGGGATCGGCTGCTCCTGACAACCCCTGGTCGAGTACGGTATCAACGTCATGCTTGAGCGCAGTCAGATCATCGCGGAGATATTGAGAGAGGTTTTGATCTAACTTGATTCTCATGCGGCCGGAACTTTGCGCGCTAACTCCGCCGCATACGCCACCGCTGCCCGAACGTCCTGTTCTGTTAACGGTGGAAAGTGCTTCGTTATTTCCTTCGGAGATAGGCCTTCAGCCAACGAATCCAGGATCACCGCAACATTAATCCGCGTTCCCTGAATACACGGTTCTCCGCCACAAACATTTGGCTTTATTACCACGCGCTTCAAAAGTTTTCTATATGCGTTATCGGTCATTTCCAAGTTATTCTACTCGATCAAAAGGGGAAGGTCACTGATGAAGGTTTGTGAGAACCATCACTGTTTCAACTCAACCACGGTAGCGCCTCCACCGCCTTGATCCGGAGGTGCCGACGAAAAGCGCTCGACGTGTGGGTGATCCTTTAGCAAGTCAGCAATTGCCCGGCGCAACGCTCCGGTGCCGTGACCGTGGATGATGCGTATTTCGCTCAAGCTATTCAAGAACGCTTCATCGAGAAATTTGTCCACCGCGTCGACAGCTTCATCGGTAGTCTGCCCGATGACGTTCAACTCAGATCGTGTGGGCTCATTAGACGCGGCCGCTTTGAATTCAGTGCCACTCGAAACCCGGAGCTTCGCTGCCCGTCCGCTCTCGGTCGGCGCCGCGCCGCTTTCCACCAGTTCAAGATTCTTGAGTTTCTCGCGAAAGCGCAACGATTTCACCCGGACTTCGGCTTCATCACCCTTCACTTGATCGACAATGCCGATTGATCCAAACGATAGCAGCCGCACGCGATCGCCGACCCTGGGTGCGCACCCGCTGGGAGCGCGGGCGTCTCGCCCGCTCTCTTCTCCTGATGTGGCGTCAACGCTCAGAAACTCCTGCTCGTCAGCCTCTTCAAGGAATGAGGCAGTGGCGCTCGTTCCCTCGACAATCTTCCCGTCGCGCACGACACGCACGCCACGCGCGGATGTGCTGGCGGGAGCTATCGATTTTAATCCGGCGCTCCGCGTCGCGCCTGCCGCCCGCTGGGCTTCGCGTTTCAATTCCGCCATGCGCCGCTGCGCCTCGCGCTCGACCTTCAGCCGTTCCGAACGATCCTGAATTGTGGCGACAAGCTCACGAGATCGCTTCTCAAATTCGTTAATCGTCTTCTCAAGCTCACGTTGAAAGGTCGTCTCGCGTTCGCGTTCACGTCGCTCAGCCTGTTTGTCGAGCGCGGCAAACTTTTCCGCAACGACGAAGCGCTCTTCTTCCAGCGCTTGTCGCAACGCGATCGCTTCTTCGGTCTCACGCTTGATGCGGCGCAAGTATTCCGACGCGTTTCGCGAAGAATCTTTTACATGCTCCGCCGCGACTTGCACGATCTCTTTCGGGATGCCGAAGCGCCGCGCGATCTCCAAACCGGAAGACGATCCAGCCAGGCCGACCGTTAACCTGTACGTCGGCTGCAAAGTTTTCTCATCAAACTCAACGCTCGCATTCAGCACGCCTGCCTCGTTCGCCGCGTACATCTTCAGTCCGCCGTAGTGTGTCGTCGCCAGCACGTGCGCGCCGCACGCGCGGCGAAAGTGATCCACAACTGCAACGCCGAGCGCCGAGCCTTCTTCCGGATCGGTGCCCGTGCCGACTTCGTCGAGCAACACCAGCGCGGGCGCTTCGCATAGTTCGATCATGCGTGAGATATTCGCGACGTGCGACGTGAAGGTTGAGAGGTTTGCGGCCAGCGATTGGTGGTCGCCGATGTCGGCGAGCACCGAAAAGTAGAAGGGCACGCGCGCCTCGCGTGCAGGAACTGGCAGGCCGGACAAAGCCATCAATGAAAGCAGACCGGCAGTCTTGAGGACTACCGTTTTGCCGCCGGCATTCGCGCCGGAGATCACCATCGTTGTGTTCTTTTCATCGAGTGAAAAAGAGACGGGCACGACCGCGCCGCCAGTGACGCGCAGGTTTTCTTCGAGCAGAGGGTGGCGAGCTCTTATGAATTCCAACTTGCCTCCTGGGTGAGTTGAGGCGGACAGGATATCCGCGCTCCCGGCGATCTCGGGCACGACGCAATTGAACCGATCGAAAAAGGCAGCTTTCGCGCCGATGAAATCGAGTTCGGCCACGGCGTTTGCGGCCAACTCGATCGCGGGCAGTTGGTTGCGCAGCTCTGCTGACAAGGCGAACAGAATCCGGGCAATCTCTTGCAGTTCGGTTTCGCGCAGCGCCTGCAACTCGTTGTTCGCTTCAATCGCTTCAATCGGCTCGACAAACACGGTGGCGCCTGAAGAGGAGAAGCCGTGAGCGACGCCCCGAAGCCGGCCGCGATGATCCGCTTTGACGGGAATCACAAAGCGATCGTTTCGGACAGTGACTAACTCGTCTTGAATGGCCTCTTCGGAGCGGCGCATTAGACTCTCAAGCGAGCGCGTGATGCTCGAGCGCAATCGAGTGATGTCGTGGCGGATACGCGCCAACTCGGGACTCGCCCGATCATCCAGCTCGCCGCTGGGCAGGATTTTGTTTTTGATCCGCGCGACCAGGCTGTTCAAATCGCGTGGTAGCTCAGCAACTATCTCCCACAGCACCGGCGCCGCCTCTCTTTCAGCCAGGATCGCCGCGCGCGCGAGCATTGAAGACTCGCAGAGCCGCGCCAGATCCAAAATCGCCAACGTTTCAAGCGAGGCTCCTTCAATGTGCAATCGCGCAATCGCTTCGCCTGGATCACTAAGCTCGCTGAACGACCAGATCGCTCCGCGTTTTCGCAACTCGACACACTCAGCCAGCCTCTCGAGATCGAGCTGCAACGTTTGCAGGTCAGAAAGCGGCGCGAGCGATGCAACGCGCGCACGTCCCATGGGAGTTTGCGCGCCGCGACGGATCAACGCGCGGAGCTGATCGTATTCAAGAGTGGCGAAGGCTTGATCGTGCATTCAAGAAAAATAATTGACTAATTAGAAGCGGCGACGGCGACGTTCGTGACCTCGTATCGCGGCCGGAAACAGCTCCCTAACATTCAGCACTGTGATCGATTCGCCGCCGCTGCGCACGACACCGAGTATTACGCTACGCCCATCGTCTTTCGTGTCTTGCAATTCATCTGCGGCGACAGCAATTGTCTCTCCCGCGCGATCGACAGCGAGCGCGAGTTGCTCATCGCCGCGCAGCGCGACAATACTTGATGGGCTCGATGACGCGACGCTGACCTCTTCGCCCAGCAGTGGGCCCACGTTAAGGACCGTCAACATACGCCCGTGGATACACACGACGCCGAGAACGGCTTTGGGTGCATGCGGCAGAGGCGTCGGCGTTCGCCAGTCGGCGACTGCTTCGATTTCATCGGCGAATACGCCCAGCTTACGCGAGCCGGTGAACACGACTTTTAAGTCGCGCTTTGAATCACTTTCCTGATAATCTTGCGATGAATCGTTTTTCATTCGCTCTCTTTCTCACGATCAGCGTTTGGTGATTATACCGCGTCGTTGCGATATGTCGCGCCCTTGCTGGTAACATTAGTGAGTGCGGGATAGAATTCCAAGCTGACGGGTGAAAGGGCATTTTCCGATGGATGAATTCGACCGCTACCGGGCGGAAATGAACGAGCGGCTGTTGGGCAGCGACCATTTGGGCATTAAGCGCTTCTTCGCGCTCGACACGCAGGCCTACGAAGACGGCGCGCTCGACAAACGCACGAAGGAATTGATGGGCCTGGCCGCGTCTATAGTGCTGCGTTGCGACGATTGCATTACTTACCATGTCAAACAGTGCGTTAGCGAAGGAGTGACCCGTCCGCAGTTTCTTGATGCATTCAACGTCGCGTTGGTGGTCGGCGGATCGATTACGATCCCGCATCTGCGTCGCGCGATTGAACGTCTGGATCAGATGCTTGAAAGCAGGGATGACGGGCAAACGGCGCCACATTCGCACGGCTGAAAGACAACCATTGAACGGTTCCTGTTATCTGAAAGACGCACTCGAACGTGAATTTCCGGCTAACTTTGTTAATTCAAAAGAGGCTTCATTGAAAGCGAAACTTACCAAACGTGCGCCGCTGGTCATCTTGATGTTGATCTTGCTCGCGGGCGCGGCGCTTTTTGCGAAACAACTCTTCGCGCAATCATTATCAACTGAAGCTAATAGAGGTTTTTATATGGCGACACAGGAACAAGAGCTTCCAGTCCGCGCGCCTGAGTTAACGGGCGGCCGCGGCTGGCTGAATACCGACAAGCCGCTTTCGCTCGCGGCGCTTAAAGGCAAGGTAGTGCTGTTGGATTTCTGGACCTACGGCTGCATCAATTGTATGCACATCATTCCGGATCTAAAGCGTCTAGAGCATAAGTACGCAAATCAACTCGTGGTCATCGGTGTTCACTCGGCCAAGTTTGAAAACGAGAAAGACACGGAGAACATTCGGCGCATCATCCTGCGTTACGAGATCGAGCACCCGATCTACAACGACGCGAATTTCACCGTCTGGCGCAGTTACACTGTAAACGCCTGGCCCACGCAGGTGTTAATCGATCCGGCTGGTTATATCATCGGCGCCGTATCAGGAGAAGATCACTACCAACTTTTCGATCAAGTAATCGCCAAGACCGCTGCTGAGTTTCGTAAGCGCGGTAAATTGAATGAAGAGCCGCTGAGGCTTGTCCTCGAGCGCGCGAAGGTCGGCGATCTCCCGCTGGCGTTTCCGGGAAAGGTTTTGGCGGATGCGAAAGGCGATCGGCTGTTCATCGCCGACTCGAATCACAACCGCATCGTCGTTACGAAACTCGACGGCACACTCCTGGAGACAATCGGCTCGGGTGAACGCGGCGCGGGTGACGGTCCATTCGACAAAGCAAGTTTCTTTCGCCCGCAGGGCATGGCGCTCGATGGCGAGTCGCTCTACGTCGCCGATACCGAGAATCATTTGATCCGGCGCGCGGATTTGAGGGCGCGAAGAGTTGAAACAATTGCCGGCACGGGACTGCAATCGCGTGATTATTTCAAGACTGGATCGGCAGCAACTATTGCTTTGAATTCGCCGTGGGATCTGCAGCTTTTGGGCCGCATGCTCTACATTGCGATGGCCGGTCCGCATCAGATCTGGAAACTGGATCTGGACAAGAAAGAAGTGTCAACTTTTGCCGGATCCGGACGCGAAGCGCGCCACGATGGAGCGTTGCTCGAGGCTGGTTTTGCGCAGCCTTCAGGTATCACCACCGATGGCCGTGTGCTTTACACCGCCGATAGCGAGGCGAACATCATACGCGCCATAGATCTGAGCGCAGGCGAAGTTCACACTCTGGTTGGCGGCGACCTGTTTGAGTTTGGCGACAAGGACGGACGCGGCGACCATGTTCGCCTGCAGCACCCGCTGGGGATCTTTGCGTTGGATGACAAGCTGCTCATCGCCGACACTTACAATCACAAGATCAAGGAACTCGATCCCCAAACGCGAACGGTCAGAACATTTCTCGGCACCGGAAAGCCGGGACAAGCCGACGGCGCCTCACCTTCTTTTTACGAGCCTGCCGGACTGAGCGTTGCTAATGGGAAACTTTACATCGCCGATGCCAACAATCACGCGATCCGTGTTGTGGATCTGAAGACGAAAGAAACTTCGACGCTTCGGATCAAAGGTCTCGAGCCGCCAACTACAACAGCAACATCGTCGGACAGCGCTGGACCAGGCGCGGAAGAGATCAAAGTTGCGCCTCAGCGTCTGCGGACCGGCGGCGATGGCTCGCTCGTTGTCGACGTCGAATTGCCGGCCGGTTATCACCTGAACTCCGCGGCGCCGCAGCGTTACAAGGTCTCCTTGGAAAACGGAGCTACGGCGTTGGCGCTCGACGCCCAAACCGCCGCCCGTTCGTCAAAAGATCTCCAGCTTCCCGTGCGCGTTCCTTTGCGCGCAGTCGCCAAAGGATCGGCAGAGGTACGTATTCAGCTCACGCTTTTTTATTGTCGCGAGGACAACACCGGGACCTGCCGCATCAAGACGTTGGTTTGGCGTGCGCCCGTCGAGGTGACCGATGATCCCGAAGCGCCGCGAGAGATCAAGGTTCTGGGAAGGGTTACTGCGGATTGAACCGCCAAGACGCCAAGAGCGCCAAAAAACAAAGTCAGGTCGGATAAGTGGAGGGCCGCTGAAACCGATGATTGCTCGCGTCGGCCGATCACAGTTTTTGTTGCTTGGCGATCTTGGCGTCTTGGCGGTTGGTTTTTTCAAGCTGGAACAAACCACGCGACACTGGCTTGCTCCTTCAGAGCCAGCCGAGTAAAATCGGTCTTCCCCTAATTTCATCAACAGGAGTGAAAGCCGTGGCTGACCAACCAGGAGTAAAAGCTGTGCCTGACAAACCATTTCTTACTGACATTAAGACTCTCCGCGAGCGCGCGCGCCGCCATATTGACCAGGGTGCGGTGACCGAAGGGTACAGCGCCGACCGCGAAACGGTGATCAAACTGCTGAATGAGGCGCTGGCCACGGAAATTGTTTGCGTGCTGCGTTATCGGCGGCATCATTTTATGGCCTCCGGAATTAATGCCGAGAGTGTGGCGGCCGAGTTTCTGCAACACGCTAATGAAGAACAGGGCCACGCTGATCTGATTGCCGCTCGGATAGTTCAACTTGGGGGTGCGCCAAATTTCTCGCCGGAAGGCTTGTTGACCCGCAGCCACGCTGAGTACGTGGAAGGCGACACGCTCACGGATATGATCAGGGAAGACCTGGTCGCCGAGCGCATCGCGATCGACAGTTATCGTGAAATGATCACTTACGTCGGCAATGACGATCCGACGACCCGTCGCATGATGGAAGGCATCCTGGCGATGGAAGAGGAGCATGCGGAAGATCTCGTTAGTTTGCTCCAGGAGCTTGGCGGCTAGCTGACACCAACGCTTTCCAGCACGTGCTCGGCTGCCTGCTTGCCAACTGTTCACTGCCTGCTTAATTACAGCTTTTCGCACTTCGGGGTAGAATCCTTTTTCGAGCTAATAACATGATCCCCGGGAAGGTTTTGGCGTGATGCTTTGACCGCAAGCATCACGCCTGTTAGTGTAAACTCTCTTGCCTGATAGCCAGCCAAAGATCAATTACGCCGGGCGGCCAAGTATGTGCCGCAGTTGCGGGGCAATCGTTGGCGCTGGTGAAGCCACCTGCGCGGTTTGCGGCCAGCCACTTACGCCGGCCCAAACCAGAACCAGCGCTCAGCCACCTGGCTACGATCGAGAGACGATGCGCTTTGCGCGCGCGGTCCTCCACCGTCCTTACATGTTCACGGTTGCTTTTCTCGTCGCAAACTTTTTCGTTTTCCTTTTGATGTGGCAATCGAGCGGCATGAGCTGGAGCGCCCTGCTGGCGTTTCCCGAGCCCGTGCTGCTAGCCTACGGCGCAAAACGGAACGACCTGATCATCCTGGGACATCAATGGTGGCGTTTCGTCGCGCCCATGTTTATTCACGTCAATCTGCCGCACGTGCTGATCAATATGTACAGCTTGTGGATGGTTGGTCCATACGTTGAGAAACTCTATGGCTCGGCAAAGTTTGTTTTCTTCTGGGTCATGACGGGCGTCGCCGGGGTCGTCGCGAGTTATCTGACGGTAGCGAAACCGGGCACTACGGTTGGGCCAATCGCTCGCTTCATTTTTAAGACGCACGACATTCCGTCGGCTGGGGCTTCAGGAGCGCTTTTCGGATTGGTGGGCGTGCTTTTTGTTTTTGGCATCAAGTTTCGTCATGAATTGCCCGAAGGTTTCAAGCGCGCGTTCGGCACCGGCCTGCTGCCCGTGATCGTGATCAATCTTTTCATTGGGTTTGTGGGTCGTGGTTTTATCGATAACGCCGCCCATCTCGGCGGATTGGTTTCCGGTGCCGCGCTCGCGCTCGTGGTTGGCTATCGTCGCCCCGGCGAACGCCCGAGCATCGCGATCTCCTGGCACGTACTGCAGGTTATGGCGCTGGCCCTGGTCGCCGTCAGTTTCTTTAAGGTGGCGCAACATTTCAGAGATCCAGTGCCGGCATTTGCGACAGTAGAGAATGGTCAAGTTGCTCTGCCAGACAAAGGTCCAGACTCTCTTCGCTTCAAGAAAGCGATGAATGATGCTCAGGAGGCTTTGAACGACGCGGTGAGAGGAGAAGCGAACGGCGTCGACACCGCGGTTGCGGCGCTTGAAGCTGCGCCGGCTCCCGATATAAAAGGAGACCAGTTGAGGCGTAAGCTGGAGTCACTCCTCAAGCGAGCGAAAGAGCTTGCGAAGAGTGGAGTGCCGGGCACCGGACCGGAATCCAAGCCGTCTCAGCAGATGCGGAACCAGTTGCAGTCGGATTTTGACTCGTGGAAGCAGGAATATGAAGAGTGGCTAAGGACGGCTGCAAGGGAATGACCAAGTGGCTCGTCGAACCGTCCGCGACAGGGCGGGCCTGAACCGTTTTCAGAGAAACTAGAGTACGAGGAGATCGAGAAGCAATGGAGATTAGGAAGGTAGGCGTCCTGGGTTGCGGCTTGATGGGCTCGGGTATCGCCCAGACTGCTGCGATGGCCGGATTTGAAACTGTGGTGCGCGAAGTTTCCGACGAGTTTCTCAAGAAGGGCTTTGCGTCGATCGAAAAGTCGCTCGCGAAATTTGCCGAGAAAGGAACGATTACGAGCGAGCAGCAGAAAGAGATCCGCGATCGTCTTTCCGGCACGACATCATCTGCCGACCTCGCCGATTGCGACATCATCATTGAAGCGATCATCGAGAACCTGGAAGAAAAACGCAAAACCTACGGCGAGCTGGATCGCGTCTGCAAACCCGAGACAGTTTTTGCTTCGAACACTTCGTCGATCTCCATTACGGAGATGATGACCGCGACTTCTGCAGCGAGACAGAAGCGATTTATCGGCATGCACTTTTTCAATCCCGTGCCACTCATGAAATTAGTCGAAGTCATTCGCACGATTCTGACCAACGAGGCTGTCTACGAACAGGCGATCGAGTTTGGCAAACGTCTGGGCAAAGTGCCGGTGCGCGCCGGCGACAAAACGGGATTCATCGTCAATCGTTTGCTGGTGCCGTACATGCTTGATGCGATCCGCGCGCTCGAGGAAGGCGTCGGCTCGATCGTGGATATTGATACGGCGATGAAGCTGGGCTGCGGTTATCCAATGGGTCCGTTCACGCTCGGAGATTTTGTGGGCCTGGACACGACCTACTATATCGCCGAGATCATGTTCAACGAGTTTCGAGAGAAACGCTTTGCGCCGCCGCCGCTCTTAAAGCGCATGGTCATGGCCGGTTTATATGGTCGCAAATCGGGACGAGGGTTCTACGACTACACCGATCTGAAAAATCCGACGCCGATGAATTTAGTTTAAGTAAGTGGACCCGTATCTCCCCATCGGATCGGTTTGACGAAACAGGGCGGACACAGAAGTCCGCCCCTACCTGCCACGGCTTAGCATTTACTCCTTAACGCTCAACTTATCTTGCGGCAGCATCGCGGGCATCCCTTTGTGTTGCCAGCAACGCACCGGGCCGTGAACTCGACGCGTGCAGGGCGTGCCCTTTTTTGTTCGTGCTCCACACATGTAAACCACATCCGTGAGCGCGGATTGTGAGGTTGAAGGATCACCTGCTCCGGCATTCACGCCAGACTCATCGGTTGCCGTTGCCATCCCACTCGTTGTGTTCGGCAGGTTCTGCGACGTGGACGTGAGCAAGGGCGGCGAAGCTTGATCGTGTTCGATCAACAGCGGCGGCGCCGGGGGTCGCGCCGCACGTCCGACCGCCAGGCCGAACAGAAATAATGCAGCGCCCGTGATTACCACCCGAATCATCTGCTCTTTTGCAAACCGTGGCGAACAACGCTCGCAGAATTTCCGGTTGGTCCACGGTCGCCAGCGCAAGCGAACGATCTTCGCGGCGCATTCCGCACAGAAGTTTGGTCGATACATAATGAGGACTCCGATGGAAAAGCTTGAGATGTGCCGTACGCCAAGAAGCAACGCGGCTCCGCCCGTTTGATTCAGGGAAAAGTCTACAGCCGGCGACGTGCATTATATGCCCGATTCGACGCTGGTAACACAGGATCTGCAGGTGCCAAATTTTAGCGACTAGTTCCGCGTCCAAAATCTGGCCGCAAAACATCCCTTTGCAATTCCGTAGCAAGCAACTAGTAACGGTTTTCCAGCGTCCGAGCATGGCGCACGGACGAAAATTGATCGTGGGGCGGTTGCAAAAACTTCAATCCGGCGGCCATACTGACTGAGAAAGCGTTCCCCGTTTTCCAATATGATTCGCATGCAAACCCTTGAAAGATACCAGTCAGAGCGTGCTTTTCGCTTGAGCCTTTGCTTTCTGCTCCTGTTCTTTTCCTGTGCGGCGACGACGAAGGCGCAGGACCCGGGCGACACGATCCCTTTTTACACTACGGATGTGCAACTGAATGTCGGCGTCGTCGATCGCCAGGGCAACACGGTCAAGTATCTTTCACGCAGTGATTTTTCGGTTTACGAAGACGGCGTGAAACGCCCGATTACGCACTTCGAACCAACTGAGTCACCTTTCAGCCTGGTGATGCTGCTGGACGTGTCCGGCTCGACCGTAACCTTTCGCCAACAGTTAAAGCTGGCAGCATTTCGTTTCCTCGACGCGCTTGCTCCAGAGGATCGCGTTTCGGTTGTTGCCTTCAATGCGAAGGTCAAAACGCTGGTGGGTTTCTCAATCGATCACAAGAAGATCGGTTACGCCATTCAGATTGCAGATGGCGCCGGTGAGACCCACCTCTACGACGCGCTCAGATATGGGTTGAAGGAACTGGCCAGCGAAGGCAAGCAGCGTCGCAAAGCGATCGTCGTACTGACAGACGGACTCGATACACAAATGCGAAACGCCGATCGCAGTGTGGTTGCAAGGGCGCAAACTGATCAGGAAGCAATCGCGTCGCTCAAGCCGGAAGGCAGCCAGACTTTGAATGACGTGCTGAACGAAGCCGCGCGTCAGGGCGTAACGATCTATCCGTTAGCACTGCCTTCGGGCGATCCAAAGCGACTGCCTCTGCAGGATCCAATCATCACCGGCATCTACACCGCGGCACGCATTCGGCTCCAGACGTTGGCCGATCGCACTGGCGGCCGGTTGAACGAAATCCGTCGGCTTGAGGAGATGTCCAGACTCTATGCCGAGGTAGCAGCGGATCTCAGATCGCTTTACACCGTTGCGTATCAAGCCCCGAGCGAACACGCGCGCGATGGCAAGTGGCACGAGATACGTGTTGAAGTTACCCACCCTGAACTAATTGCGCGAGCGCGACCCGGATACTTCGCAAAATGACAATAGAAAAGTGACTATCGAGTGGCCACCAAGCGGCCGGACTTGACCCGCGAGGGCGGGCCCTTTCGATCTCCACGCGGAATTTTCGAAGCGAAACGAAGACTCAACTCTTGCTTGACACTCACCAGACCCGCCCGTATATTCAGTGCTACTCGCTCAAACAAAGATTGCACCCGTAGCTCAGCTGGATAGAGTACCTGACTACGAATCAGGGGGTCGCACGTTCGAGTCGTGCCGGGTGCACCATTCAGTTTCGACATCGACGGGTCGCGTTAGCTTGTCGACCCGAAGCGACCAATCAACTCAACGGTCGGGTTGCCAACCAGGTTCAATTACGTGCCGGTGGCGGCGAAGGCGGGGGCCTGAGTTTCATTGAAGCCGTTGCGCCTTGAAACTTCCGCCGCGATCTCAACGATACGACTGATCGAAAATGGCTTTGTTACAACCCAATCCACTTTTGCTTCTTCCTGCTCGGTTGAGCCAACCGCCTCACCCCAGCCGGTGATGACAGCCAGTGGTATCTCGCTATTGCGCTCACGTATCGCTCGCGCCAGTTCCCATCCGCTCATGCCCGGCATACCCAGGTCAGTGAATAAGGCATGAAAGCTTCCCGCATCGAACAACTTGAGCGCATCGTTTCCATTTTCCGCCAGAGTTACCTCAAAGCCTTCGCTCTCCAGGATGTCGCCCAGCAGTTCGCGCACTGAGCTTTCATCATCAGCGACTAAGATTCTTGGCGAGTTAGAGATAGGAACAAGCGTCAGCCGTGGAGTCGTGGCTGGTTCATTAACAGTAGGGACTTTGGCTTCCGCGAGCGGCAGTCTGATCCGGAAGGTTGAGCCACGTCCGACTTCTGATTCGACTTCGATACCACCTTCGTGTCGTTGGATGATGCCATAGCAAACCGCGAGACCCAGCCCCATTCCGGCGTTTCCCTTCGTGGTGAAGAATGGATCGAAGATGCGCGACCGCACTTCCGGGCTCATGCCGATCCCAGTATCGCTCACGGAGATCTCGACCGAGCCGTCCCGTTCTTCAGCCGCCAGCGTAAGTCGTCCGCCTTCGGGCATTGCGTCCACTGCGTTGAAAACCATATTGACTAAGACCTCGCGTAATTCTGATGCGTCTCCCATTACTGAAGCAGCGGAATTAATCTGCAGATTAAGGTTGATGTGCACATTGCCGGATTGAGCGCGATCTTTCCAGCGCGGGCGAGTGATTTCGTTTATGTCGATCAACAGTTGATCTATGGCCACGGGCACGAAATCATGATTGCGACGCTGGCGCGCAAAATCTTGAATACGCTTCACTGTTTTGGCGCCATCGCTGGCAGCCTGGACAATAATCTCAAGACCGCGCTTGGTCTCGGGATCTTTAGCGCGCCGCAACATGAGTTCGGCCCGACCAAGAATTCCTGCCAGCGTATTGTTGAAATCATGCGCTACCCCAGAGGCCAACTGGCCCACAGCGGACATCTTCTCGACCTGAGTAAACTGTTCGCGGATGCGCTCTTGTTCTGCGATGTAGCGGGAAAGCTCTTCAACGTTATGCCGGGCCTGTTCGGCTTTCTCTGCCGATGCTTCTACATTCTTGAGATATGTCTTGTAGGTAAAATAAATGATCGCGATGATCGGCGTTATGATAAAAGCGGCGTACACACTGACCGCACCGACGAGCTTGACGGCGATGCCTGCAACCGAGGCGCCCGCGAGGTAAGTGATGGACGTCCAAAGATAGTACGTGCGCCAGGTTGTCCACACCGGCTGTTCCGTTTTGCAGGCCGTGTACAGGGCTACGAGGCCCGAGTTGGCTCCGTATTGCACCAGCG
>JBGQJU010000107.1:0-19123 GCA_041499185.1 Pyrinomonadaceae bacterium
ATGTCTGTCATCTTCCTCCAGATCGTCCCACTCTTTCTCTAGGCTAAGATAGTAATCCTGAACTCTCCCATCATTCTTCACTGCTTTAATGACCTTGATTGGCAACTCATACTCATCCAACAACCGCTCGAGAATATGAATCTCTTCGGGTTTCTGATTGGTGTTCTCAAGTCCTTTGGAGTAGTTGGTCATTGCTAGCGGTCTCACTTTGCCGGTACCGCGTCCTTTGGTTGCAAAACCGGCTTTGATGATCTTCGCCAACGCACTGATGATTTGATCGTGGTACTTCCTATCACCCGATACTTCTTCGCTTAGACTTTCTAAAAAGCCCAGCTTGCAAGACTGGAAATCGAACTGCGCCGAAGCAACCACGTCCGATAGGTCGCGCTTAAAATCAATCTTGATCTTTTTAATCTCGCTTTCGTTTAACGGTGCGCCGATGTAAACGAATCCGTTACGTAGCTTGAATAGGACGGTTTGCTTGCGGTCATTCAGGATGACATCTTTCGCCGCAAGGAGAAGTCTTTGGGAAAGAAGGGAAAAGATGTTCTCCTGGACCTCGACATACGAGACCTGCAACAGCGTTGATAGATTCTTCCCATCAAGCCGACACCGACAAAGCTTGTCGTAGAATTCAGCAACGCTGCCAATCCCGTCCATCGAAGCGATTGAATCAGCAAGATGGCAATATTCCGCAAACGTCGTATTGAAGGCTTCATAGTGACGGATAGGCTTTTGGAGCGAGTGAATTTTGGTCCTGTATTCAGTGCCGAGCGCGAGAAACTTGATTTCCTCAATCCACTCCCGCCACTGCGCGAAAAACGATTCCACTTCAAGCCGTTCGCAGAATCGAACGATGTTCACTTCGACAGCTTCATTCAAGCTATCAGCTTTGACTAGCTTGTTGATGTCGTGGAATGTGAAACCAACAATGAAGCAACGCAGAAGTTGGGCAGACGCTTCCCTATCGAACCACTTCTCCTGAATGAACTTCTGTTCCAACAATTTCAATGCAGGAAACAGCCCGTTAAGAATGTGAACATGATAAGGCATGTCGGTAGACTGAGAGATTTTCTCCGCTAGCTGACGTGTAAAACCGCGCCCGCTTCCGCCTTTTGCGCTTCTCAATCTAAGTTCGTCATCCCTAACAATATTCGAAAGCAGCGTGCCCAGAAATTCTTGGCTCACGTCGTTGAATAAGCGGGAATCGAAAAGTCCTCTGTGGTAAAAGCCATTCATAACATTTCTGTACTTCTAATTCAGATCAAACATCCGAAGCCGCTGCCCGTGCCGTGGCCCACGCCGACGTTCCAGGCAAAGGCGACGGCTTCGGGTGTGCCTTCGACTGTCACTGGGCAGATGCTGGCGCGGTTGGCGGTGTTCTTGATCTGCACGAGTTTCGTTTTTGCTTTGCTATACGTCCGGTCGAAGCTGACGGTGGCCTGGTTGTGCGGCGCGCTGAGTCCGGCGACATCCAGTTTGTGCCGCAGAGTGGCGGTCAGTGTTTCATCGGCTTCAGGGTCAGAGTAAATATAGTGCCTGACTTTGCCTTCGATCTCTTTCGAGCGTGCGAGCACTGGACTGCCGACTTTAAAAGTGTAGCGCCCTCCGAAGTGTGGAGTTGCCTGTTGCTCGATGCGAACGACCTTCATTCCACAACACACCCCCGGATCGGCGAGCGCCTCGTTTACGATAGCCTCGGCCAAAGAATCGTCGTGGAGACTGATGAACCAACGCGCTCCTTGCGGAAACTCAAGCGCGCCGTCGCGCATATGGCTGCCGTCGAGCCAGCTAATCGAGTAGAGGCTGAGCGCATCGTGCAGATTGTTTGCGCGGCCAAGCCATTTGTGGAATACGCCGGTCAGGAAGTGCTGATAAGCAAACGGAACGGGTTGCTGATTGGGAGAGAGCGTAAAGTGAAGTCGCATGTGCTGGGCCTCCTAAAACTTTCGGGCCGCGGAAAGACGGGATTTCCTAAAGGGTTCGAGAGTTGGTTGGTGGTGTCCGCCAGCCCGCTCTTTCCGCGAACCGCGACAAACTGAAGTTTGTCGGACATCTGGCTCGTCGATCAGCTCTTGGTCTGCGGACAGCGAGGCAGTGCAAAAGGTTAGCAATCCGTTGGGAGCAAGTGGGAGTCGGCGAGGACTCGAACCGTACCATCAAAAAAGACCAATTAGAACAGCGGGACTATACTTCGAGATGGTCTCTCTCGTCAACGGTCTATTGCCAATGCGCGTTGAGAAATGCCACTGGGGGAGTTATCTTAATGGCGTTCTATCGATCTTTAGTTGCAACGTAGTCCGCAGCAATGAAGATTCTCGTTAGTGGATCACATGGTTTGGTTGGTTTGGCGCTGATGGATTCTCTGAAGGGCGCCGGCCATGAAGTGTTCGCTCTCGTGCGTCGCGCGCCACGTTCCGACTCGGAAGTTGAATGGTATCCCGAGCGCGGGAGCCTGGCGCTGGCGCGTCTTGAAGGGATGGATGCGGTAATTCATCTCGGGGGCGAGAGCATCGCATCTGGTCGGTGGACTGAAGAGAAGAAACAACGAATTCGCGACAGCCGGGTGACGGGAACAAAGTTGCTGAGCGAAGCACTCGCGAATCTGTCGCATCCGCCGCAAACTTTTCTTTGCGCGTCGGCGATCGGTTTCTACGGCGATCGTGGCGATGAGATTCTTACTGAAGAGAGCGCGCCGGGAAGCGATTTTCTCGCTGGTGTGTGTGTCGAGTGGGAGAAGGCTAGCAAAGCCGCGGCGCAAAAGGGAATTCGCGTCGTCAACCTTCGCTTCGGAATAATATTGAGCGTCGCTGGAGGCGCGCTCGCAAAGATGCTCCCGCCGTTTCGCATGGGAATAGGTGGCCGCGTCGGCAGCGGGAAACAGTACATGAGCTGGATTGCGTTGGATGATGTCGTCGGCGCTATCAAGTTTGCGTTGACAAGCGACGCGCTAGATGGTCCGGTAAATGTCGTCGCGCCTAATCCCGTAACGAATGCGGAGTTCACAAAGACGCTCGGTAAAGCCATATCGCGTCCTACGTTGTTTCCTATTCCGGCATTCGGTTTGCGATTAGCTTTCGGCGAGATGGCTGATGCGCTTTTGCTTTCGGGCCAGCGGGTTGAACCCTCCCGATTGAAAGAGGCAGGTCATCAGTTTCATTATTCAGATCTCGGAGGCGCGCTACGACAGATACTCAAGAACTAGGACCTATCGTTTTCTAAGACAAAGCAAAGCAATGGCCCAGACATCACTGCCTGGGCCATTTCGCTCAAGTCTGCTCTCAACGAAGAACATCAACCGTTCGCATCGAGCAATGGAACGGTCCATCAATTACCGACGACAAACAGGTGGCCGGCGTTCTGCGTATAGATCTTTCCATCGCCGCCCATTGAAGCCGGAGTGTATGCCGCGCCGAGGGCCAGTTGCTGGAAGATGTTCTGCTTCAGCGTACCGCCCTGCTTGATGGCGTAGAGATTTCCGTCCTCGCTGTTCGCGTAGACCACACCCTTGCTGTCAATCACCGCTGCATTGACGCACCATTCAAACGAGTTGGGATGGTCCGAGACGCACGTTATCGACCCGTCTGCATTGCGAGTGCAGCTCTGCGTGTTCGTGTTCTGGAAGCTCCACTCGATCGCCAGGCTGGGGCTCAACTGCGCGACGAAGAACGCCTCCGGACTGTCAGGGTTGGTAAGTGTGCGATCAGTGGGACAGAAGGTCGAATTGTTGTTGCAATACGATCCCAGACCGCTATAGTGATTGTTCTTGATCACGACGGAGTACGTGCTGCCGTGCGGATAGATCGCCACCGTGCTGTCCCACCCGAACCCGAACGAGTTGAGGAACGCGCCTGTCGTGCCATCGAAGCGCATCAAGTGCCCCTGGGCGTAGTTGTATCGGGAGTACGCGCCATAGAAGACGCTCCCGTCTGGCGCCACCGTGGGCGTGGACGAGGAGTCGTCCAGTACGCGCCCGCCGCCAAAACGGTTCGTTGCCGGATCGACGCCGGTGCGTGCACCTGCGCGGCAGCCGCCCTGCTCGGGATTCGCTGGCAGCCATCCGCCAGCCGACACCGGTACGCCGCAGCCGTCATGGAAGTAGCCGCCGGAGAAGTAGTCGCCCAACACCGTATCATCGCCTCGGACCGACGTCGCCCACTTGAGCGTGAAGTTCGGCCTGATGGCGACGATGTAGCCATAGCGGCTGATGAAGTGGGCGCGCGTGACGCTGTAGATCGTCCCGTCTGGGGCGATCGCGGGCGCGATGTTGATCGCGACTCGCTGGAGACCGCACGCAACCCGTGGCGGAAGCTCGTCATGGCCCGGCGGCCAAGGCAGTGTCGAGTTACCGAAAGCGTTGTAACAGAGGTCGGTCGACTGCGGCGCCACCGGATTGAGCCCGGTGTAGCTCACCATCGAAATACTGTCGCCGGGCGTGACCTTCACCAGCCACGAATCGACCGCATCGTTACCATAGAACGGGCCGTTATCCTGGAGCTTCAGGACGTTGTAGTAGATGTTCCCGGAGCTGTCGGCGGTGAGCGGGCTGGCTGTGTAGGTGTTGGAATCGATCATTGTGCCGAATGGGTTGATGCGCTCCACCACGCTGCCGTCGGCCTTGTTCAGCTTGAAGATAGTGCCGCCTTGCCCCGGATCGTAGACGAACCCGTTGGCCAGAACGGCGTGGTAGACGGGCTCCCAGAAGTCACCCTGCGACCCGGGCGCAATCCAATCGCTGTCGAAGGTCCAGATTTTCGTGAGCTGACCGTTGATCCAGGTAAACTTGTTCTGGTGCCAGTTCTGCGAAGAGTAGGTTCCGCGGGTAAACTGGCCCGACTTCGATTCCATGTACACGTCGTCCCCGTCGACGAGCGGCACCTGATAGTGGACCAATAGCCCCGGCGGGGGGCCGAACTGCTGGACGCCGGTCGCCAATTCGTCCTGAACCAGCGGGTCGTAGATCGCGTCGGCGAGAATGCGGTTGAGGTCCTGGCCTTTGACGTTCAGAAAACCCGTGTGCTGCGGGTTTTGCGCCCACTGGGGCCAGCTTGGGCTTTGCGCCTGTGCGAACGCAGTCGTTAGTACCAGGACCACACAGCACAAAGCAGCAAACAGAATCGCTATGCAAACTCTGTAAATTCTTGTTGTCGGTTTCATGGAGTTCTCCTTTTCAAAAGTTAGATTGCCGATTAGAGAGATCGGTCCCTCTACTTAACTCCATGCCCGTCTGGGCGGTCATAGGCATGCAGATTTTTACTGTGAGGCGCGGCTGCTTTTAGAGAGATGGGAGGACCGATGCCGGTCTAATCTCTCGCCGCTTTTCGTTTGTCTTTCAGCTAAAGCCTCGCAGTACTTAACCGCCAGGATTGAGCCGTAAAATCCTTGTTTAGTTCAAGTCGATCGCGAGCTTATCCCACGCTCAGTTCAGCCCAACCTACCGGCCAATCGAACTTGACTCGCTGCGCGTATTTCGCATTGATTAACCGCTAATACTGGTTGGTCGGATGGTAACAGTTCGCGACAGGAGCCGGTCATATTCCCGGTCCCTTCTGTTCCGAAAGCTAGTACAGCGACAAGGGGGATTGTTATCCGTGCGTCTGGAGACTAAACCCTTATAGCAAAGTTGTCAAGCAGCTCTTGCAACTGTCGTTGCAAACTGCTTTTGTTGTGATGGCTGGTATACTCGCAGCGGTCTTGAATTGAATTCCTTTGGGACCCAAAACTCATTTCGAAATGATGCTTTGATACTTTCCGCGTAGAAGAGAGCGCAATGCTCGGCTATTCGATAACTACTTTTTGGGCGGCGAAATCTTCCAGCACGTGAAACACCTCGAGCGCATACTTCACATTGCCAAACGGCGCTGAGACTTGCACGCCTTGAATCAAGTCGCGCACTTCAAGCAATGATTCACGCGCGATCTTCAAGCCTTCTTCGCGTCCGGCTTCTTTGCTGATGTTCGAAGCCACGCGCATACGTTCCATGATCGAGGGCGTAACGCGCACGCCGGGCACTTCGTTGTGGAGAAACTCGGCGTTGCGATATGAAACCAGAGGCCAGATGCCGGCGACAATCGGAATGCGCACGTGTTCGATGCTCTTGATAAAGTCGCGCAGTTGATCGGTATCGAATACTGGTTGTGTGATCGCATATTGCGCGCCGGCTTCGACTTTGTACTCGAAGCGCCGGAGTTCTTCGTCCGTGTTAATCGCGCCTGGATTGACGCCGACGCCGATACAAAAAGCGGTCGGCTCGCCGATGGGATTGTTGCCGATGTCCAGACCGTGGTTCAGCTTATTCACCATGTTCGTCAGGCCGATCGCGTCAATGTCGAACACGGCGGTCGCGTCGGGGTACGGGCCCATCTTTGGCGGGTCGCCGGTTATCAGCAGCAGATTGCGCAATCCCAACCCTGCGGCGCCCAGCAGGTCAGACATCATGCCGAGCAGGTTGCGATCACGACAGCAGTAGTGCAGTACTGACTCGATGCCGATTTGCTGTTCGACCAGCACGGCCGTGGCCATCGCACTCATGCGCGATTGGGCGCGCGCGCCGTCGGGAATGTTCACACCATCGACGCCCGCGTCCTTCAACAGTCGAATTGAATCGAGCGTCTTCTTCGCATCGACGCCTTTCGGCGGCAGCACTTCGACCGACGTGACGAATTCGCCGAGTGTGATCTTTCGCGACCAATGGGAGCGCTCTTCCGGGGGCACGACCTTGATGTCGGCAGGCGTGACCTCCTCGACCCGTGCGGCTGCGCCGGTGCTCAGCAGCACGCGTTGCGCGCGCGGTGAGGCGGCGCGTACGGCATCGGCAATCAGTTTGATGTGCGACGACGTGGTGCCACAACAGCCGCCAATAAACTTTGCGCCCGATTGAATGAACCGTTTCGCGAACTTCGACATGTACTCAGGCGAGCACATATAAAACTGGCGCCCTTGCACGTCACGCGGCAGACCCGCATTCGGTTGCGCGGAGAGTTTTTTCTTGGTTACGGCGCGCATCTTCTCGAGCGCGCCCAGAATAATTGCTGGGCCAACGCCGCAGTTCAGCCCGATCACGTCGGCGCCCCACTCGTCGAGTCGCGCGGTAAAATGTTCAGGCGTTGTGCCGAACGACGTATTGCCGTCGGTGATGATGGTCATCTGCGCGATGATTGGGAGATCGCTGATCTCACGAACCGCGCGTATCGCCTGACGAATCTCAGACAGGTCGGAGAACGTTTCCACGATGAAAAGATCGACGCCGCCTTCAAGCAGCGCGGTCGCCTGGTCCTTGAACATCTCTTTGGCTTCTTCGAACGAAGTCGGACCATACGGCTCGATGCGCAGGCCCAGCGGCCCAATCGCGCCGGCGACATAGGCTTTGTCGCCCGCAGCTTCGCGCGCCAGGCGGGCGGCGGCAATGTTGATGTCGGGCAAGTTGGCTTCCAGACCGTATTGATTCAATTTATGCGCGGTCGCGCCGAAGGTATTGGTCTCGATAATCTCCGCGCCGGCGCGCACGTACTCATCGTGAATCTCCTTGACGAGATCGGGATTGCTGAGATTCAACTCGTCGTAGCAGCGATTGATGTAGACGCCTTTGGCGTAGAGCATCGTGCCCATCGCGCCGTCAAAGACGTGAATACCGTCGGACTCGATCAGATTTCTAAAACTTTCCATGCAACCTCAACATCGCGCCCTATGTCTGGACAAACTTTTCAGTTTGTCGCTGACCCGAGGCAGAAGCCCGACCGTTAGGGAGGGCTCGGTTCGTCACTCTTCATAGCAGCCCTTCCTTCCGTTAGGAGCCCTTGCTTACGCGCGGGCTTCAGCTTCTGAAAAACAAATCCCGCGCTAAACAACGCGGGACTTCGGAGATTCCTGAAGTTTTCGGTTTCGTCCTCTCGGACCGGTCCGAGCTGTTTAGCTGGTTATTTTACGTGGCCGCAAGTCGCCTTAACTCACCACGTTTGTCATTCGTGCTTATACGCCCACCGTGAGGGAGGTGTCAAGCACGCCTATCGGGCATCCTCTTTACCAGGGTCGTTTCGAAAGCCCCAAGCCTTGACAGATCGAGTCCACTTTTGGCTGAATGCTCGCGTTTCTTGTCGTCGAACTCTCTCTCTTCAATCGTGAATGAAGCTGCGGCGATAGGTTGCTCTCGTTGTCAGCCAGGTTAGCGGCACGAGGGTTTCGCGCTCCCACATTTGCAGTCTTCCGGATCTCGAATAGAGGATTAGAAAACGCATGAGCACAGCAATCGACGCCACCGGAGCAAGTCCGACAACCCCGAGCGGTGATCGCGGATTCTTCGGGCACCCGCGCGGTCTTTCGACTCTGTTCTTCACCGAGATGTGGGAGCGGTTCAGCTACTACGGCATGCGCGCAATCTTGACGCTATACATGACGAAGACTCTGGCAGACGGCGGGCTGGGCTTCGACGAAAAGTATGCGAGCTTGATTTATGCGACCTACGTTTCGTCTGTTTGGTATTTGCCCCTAATTGGCGGCTGGTTGGCTGACAAAGTTTTTGGCGCGCGCCGCGCCGTGCTAATCGGCGGCATTATTATCGCTTGCGGCCACTACTCGATGGCCATCAACACGCAGCCGAACTTTTTCGCCGGCCTGATCCTAATCGCCTGTGGGACCGGACTATTGAAACCGAATATTAGTGCGATGGTGGGTCAGCTATATCGGCAAGGCGATGAGCGCCGCGACGCCGGCTTCTCGATTTTCTACATGGGCATCAATCTCGGCGCGTTTCTTTCGCCAATCGTCGTCGGCTTTCTGGCTCAAGCGCAAGCGTTCAGGGATTTCATAACGTCGCTGGGCTTCAATCCTAACAGTGCCTGGCATTGGGGATTTGGTGCGGCCGGCGTTGGCATGACGCTCGGACTGATCCAGTACGTTGTTGGTCGCCGAAGACTCAGCCACGTCGGACAGAAACCGGAGATTACAGCGATCGATAACCTTGAAATGGCAGCACGTGCTGCGGAAACATACCGCAGAGCCCACTCAATCCTTAAGGCATCCGTCGGCGACGTACGAGAGATGAAAAGCGCTTTGCATAAGGTGGCGCAGATGCAGCGTGATGAGCTTGGAGAACGAAGAGCGTCGGAATCGCTGGCGTCGCTCACTGTGCTGGAGGATTGGCAGATATTGGATCTGCACGAGAAGTGGCTTAACGATACGGCGAGGGCTATGGAATTGTTTGCCGGTCTTCAAAAGCAAGCGCAGCTAAAAGGTGAAGCGAAATCCGAAGCGATGGATTACGTTACCTGGGTGCTCGCGGTTTTTGGCGGCGTGACTGGCGCGGTGCTCGGTTTTCACTTTGGCGAGGCCGGTTTCGTCTCGGCATTGTTTCCTTGTGTGGTGGGCTTCTTCGCGGGCTACCTGATTGGAACAACCAGGCTGCTGACAGGCGATGAACTCAAGCGCGTGCTAGTGATCTTCATTCTATTTGTCTTTTCAATTCTGTTTTGGATGACCTACGAACAGGCAGGCTCGAGCCTCACGCTTTTCGCAGATCGGCTGACACGAACGACCGTTTTCGGCTGGCAGTATCCGTCGAGCTGGTTCCAATCGGTTCCAGCGATTTTCGTCATCATTCTGGCGCCGGTGTTTGCGGCGTTGTGGCAGCGACTCGGCGTGCGCCAGCCATCAAGCCCCGGCAAGTTTACCTACGGCCTACTCTTCGCAGGTCTCGCATTTGTCCTCGTAACATTTGCGTCAGCTCTGACCGGCGGCGGGCGCGTCAGTCCAATGTGGTTGATTGGCGTTTACTTTTTGCAGACACTGGGCGAGCTTTGCCTGAGTCCGGTAGGCTTGAGCACAGTGACGAAGTTATCGCCGGGGCGGATGGTCGGTCTGATGATGGGTGTGTGGTTCCTTTCAATCTCGATCGGCAGTTATATCGCAGGGCTCACAACGCGACTGTTTGCCGGCAATGCTCAGGGGGTTCTGACACGCGCGTTTGGAACGTTTGCCGTGATTACATTGATTGCGGCATTGCTGCTTGCGCTGCTGACGCCGGCGATCAAGAAGATGACACCGCGATCTGCTTGATCGGTGCTTACCGTCGCTGACAGCGCGGACACCAGTATGTTGATCGTCCGCCATGCACCACGCGCCGGATGCGCGCGCCGCAAGTGACGCACGGCTCGTCCTCGCGTTCGTAGACACGCCAGAATCTTTCAAGAGTATCGAAATAACTTCCGTCACCATCTTCGAGATCGATCCGCAAGGTTGAACCGCAATCGATCGCTTCCTTGATAATCTCGCGAATTGCCGAGTGGAGTCTGAGGGCGCGTTGCTTTGAAAGCGTGGCGGCGGTTGCAAACGGACTGATGCGCGCAAGAAAGAGCGCTTCGGCGGCGTAGATGTTTCCTAATCCCAGCACCTTCGTTTGATCGAGCAAAAGCTGTTTGAGCGTGCGGCGTGAACGCGCGAGCGTCGCGCGAAACTGATCTAGCGTGAACTCATCCGAGAGCGGTTCGGGTGCCAGGGCGGCAAGCTCCTTGCTCTGGTGAAGCCTCGACGCGGCAACGATCTTCATCCGGCCAAACTGTCGCATGTCACAAAAGACGAGACGCCGATCGTCGTCAAGATAGAAGATCACATGAGCGTATGGCGGCAGCGGAGCATCAAGCGGAAGACAAACAAACTTGCCAGTCATGCGCAGGTGGACAGTCAGCACATTGCCGGAGTCGAGGTCCAGGAGAATGAACTTACCGCGTCGGCCGATGCTCCTGATCTGAGTTCCGCGGAGTTTGCGAATGAATGTAGCGCGAGAACCAGAAGCGAGTTTCTTAAGTTTGAGATCGACCGCGACAACACGGCGACCGGTAATCGCGCGTCCCAGCGCGCGTACGATGTGTTCGACTTCTGGAAGCTCGGGCATTGAATGCAGATGTTAGATGTCAGAGGTTAGATGTTAGCAGAGCAGAGCTCGCGCCACGCCAATTGATTACTAACTCGCGGCTAATCTGGCGCCTTCATCCAGCTGTGCGTTCATCCTGGAGACGGATGTTGCTTCCGAATAGATGCGCAACACTGGCTCCGTGCCTGACTGGCGAAACAGCAGCCATGACTCATCATCGAACTCGATTTTTGTGCCGTCCATCGTGTCGACCTTGGTAACTTCATAACCTGCAAACTTCGGCGGCGGATTCGCAGCGAGTTTCGCAACCAGATCTTTGCCTTGCTCGACTTCCATATGCAAGTCGCGACGGCCAAAATGGAATTCGCCGAACTCGCGATGCATGTCGCGCAGCATCTCTGACGGCGGCTTGCCGGCGGTAATGATGGCTTCGAGGAAGAGAAGGGAATTCAGAATTCCGTCCCGCTCGGGGATATGACCTTTCACGCCGATGCCGCCGGATTCTTCAGCGCCGAATCTGAGTAAGCCAGAAAATACGGCCGGGCACAATCCTCTAGGGCGGGGAATGCGGCTGTCCGTCGTTCCATAAAGATTCGAATTCTCTCTGAAAAGCTACATAAAAGCCGGTGCTCTTCCCGAATATTTCAAAAGCCGGGCATTTGTTGCCGGTCCGGCTCGCCAAGTAGGGAGTGACAAATAATCTCTCGTCCGCAAAAATGCACGAACATCGCACGAAGTCCCCATCAATAAGCTTTACTTCGAGGCTACCCCCGGGGTATGTTCGTAATAGCTCGTTTAGGTATTCAAGGGAGGAATTTCCATCGTTGCGCATACGATCGTTGGGATGCTTGTCTTCCAATTCAGCTCGTCTCGCAAGGCCGACTGAGTCCGGATCAGCGATCAAAACGCGAAGCCTAATGGTTTTTTGTTTATTGAGTTTCTCTCGAATCAAATCATCGAATGCTCCTCCATAAGAAAAATAGGGGGAGCGCAAGTTATAGCCGAGCATATCAATGCTCTCCGCCTGTTGAAGAGCTCGGAAAATTCGTCTGGAATCCAACTCCTCTCTCCTAGGCCACGCACCCACAATTCCTCCCCCATCGAGGTTTGTGGCGCGTTCTTTTTCACGGCGCACAAGAATGTAGATGGCCATAATGAGTGCGCAAGCCAAACCAATGGTAGGCCAGTTTTGCCGGAAGAAGGGGTGAAGCGCCTGTCCGAAGAAAGTGGCCGCACCTATTGCGAAGCTCAGAATGACTTTTGCTCCATCCTTCGCAATACCCAACCATATGCGACCGTTTTGCCAGATTCCTCCATGATTATTCATCGGTCTTAGTCTCCGATCCACGTAGAGCTACCGTAAGATCCTCGATTTGCTCCAGGATCCAGAGAGGCACCTTTTCAATCGAAGATCGCATTACATCAAGCGCGTGTTCTACTGCTTGTACACGACGAGAATCGGCCGTGTGAACTATGACGTTACCTGGCGGTATTTCGGCCGGTAAAGCGAGAGTTTTGATATAGGCGGCCGCCTTGGAAACAGATTTAACGGTGGCGTCGGGCGCTGGTAGGTTCGCTGTCCTCACGAAATGAGATTGGTAAGTTCTTCCATATTTTCCCGACAGCAAGCGAATGGCAGTCACCTTGTTAAATGCCTCAATAGCTGGATATAAATCCTTTTCGTACCTATCGCCGAAAAGCAGAACATGAATAGATCCTTGCTTGATGCATTCCGGCTCGCTTAGCCATGCTGGCTTTAGGTAGAACTGTCGCCGGCTGGAATGCGGCAGCAGGACAGTATGCATAACTTTTCTGAACAGCGACGCTGTCTTGTGAGAGTATTGCAGAGCCTCGTCGTACAGAACCTCGATGGCGCGCATCGAACCGTTACTTTCCGAAGCATGCTTTGCCTGCTGCCAAAGCCATCCGAGAAGACGCTCCGATTGGCAGCAAGAACTGCTTACGTAGGTGCCATCTGTATTGTCCGCCAACCCAAGAATTGAGATTTTTTCGTTTTGAACTTGCTCATCACCTTCCGAAACGATGTAGATTTCAAAACCGCGTGCCTTAAGGTTTTCCAACAATTCAGGTACACCTTCCGACGCGATGACCTCTCTTTTCAAATAACGATTGAAAGCGGTGGTCGCCAGGTTGATCTTAGATCGCGTTTCGTCTCGGCGAACTATGGATCTAATGTCGTGAACAAAGACATCCATTTGAGTGTCATTGGCGGCTCGGCGCAGGAGATTCAAATTCTCCAAACGCCTTCGAAACGTCGGGCTGATCCCCGGAACCAACGAGCGCTTTGTTCGAATCTCCGCAAGGAGATTTTTCAGTACGCGGATGTTACCCTTTGATCCCCCTCCTTCACTAAGCGCAATGAAAATCGTGAACAGTTCTGGCGCTTTCCATTGTCGACGAAGATTCGGCAGACCCACATCGACCAGGAGATCGCCATAAGGAATCAGCAACGAGTTCATCAGGTTGATTGCCGTTGTGCTATTGCCGTCAATACTCATGGCCTGGAGTGCAGCGCGAGTTGCTCCTTCACGGGCGGCCGTGTAGTCAAAAAGCGTCAAATCCAAATCAAGGAAAGCCAGTCGTCTCATTACGAAACCAGGTCTTGATTGCGCTTCCGTTCCATTCCAGCAAGGCGCAAGAGTCGGTCTATAACAACCATCAACTGCTCGGTCCTGGGAATACCTTCGCATTCTACCTCAATCAACTCCACGCCGAGGCGGATGATTTCTGTTTGGTAGCTTTGCTGATAAAAGTGTGCCGGCGACGGAGATCGAGCGCGGAGCGCCAGCACATGAGTCACTGCTGACCCTTTCACACCACTCTTGTTTCGCAGCGCATACTGTGAAATCTCTCGTATGAGATCGATAGGAGTCTTGCCGAGTGTTTCGGCGTCTGTCAGCGGGTTAAGCAATAAGACTTTGGGTGCGGAGTTTCGCAGGACCCCTTCAGCAAATCCGTCTATCAGGAAGCCAGACAACACGCTCGTATAGAAGCTGCCCCATGAATACACTATGGCGCTTGCTTTCTCAAGCTCCCCCCGCGCCGGTGGATAGACAGATACTCTAGCCGTCTTCGCCGACGATTTGTCGGTAGGATGAAGTATCAGACGTTCAATAGGCGATCTAATTGGTCGCGCTTCGTCGGTCAATCTGTTCTGACCGATTACACCCATGCCATTTCTTAAGCGAGCTCCAAGATGCGCGCTCTCGATGGTACTTGGGAGCACCAGCCCGCATGCGGAAAGGATCTGATTCGCCCATTCGAGACTCACTTTCCAATCCCTCGTTCGAAGATATCTTCCGACCAAAATGAAATTTCCAATCGAGCCGTCGCGCCAGTCAAACGTGGGTGGTAGCTGGAGTAATAAATCGCTTAACGCCGATGAAAGCTCCTCGCTTTGCTTTTGAGGTATCCCAAGCAGGTACTCACTACTTCCTTCGGCGAGTTCTTCTATTGTTCTTCTCATCAAAAGCAGCGGCTTATTGCCGTGCAAGCGCATTGCAAACAACTCAGCGATCTTCTTTGCCGTCGAATCCGTACTCGCACTAATGGCCACAAGTCTGTTTCTGATATCGCCGACAGCGATGCCGCAATACTTGCGTAACAACGCTGTACTCCCGCCGTTGTCGAAGACTGCTATGATGTGAGTTGCCTGCAGACTGAAATCGGCGAGCGACCGCGCGAGCTTATTGAGAGCCGACCCCCCCGAAATGAACACCAGTCCGGTTGACTTCCGTGTGTCGGCCATATCTTCTCCCGATATATTCATAGCACGTTCCGGCATGGGGCTTATGACTCGCCAAAAATTCCCCGAAGAGTTTTCGCCACTCTTCGTTACGTTAGTCTTGGGTACGCGACTCTGAGGTAAAGACAACCAACCGGCCACAATGAGTCACGTTCCGGGTTGTTCTTGGGCTGCTACCAGCCGTTCCTGAATCACTTGAAGAGCTTGATGGAGTTGAGGATCGCTGGTGCTTGCGCGCAGAGACTCGCACAGGTGCACGAGGGCTTGTCCCGTCGCTTCCAAGGGATCCGCTCCTGCCCCGTACGCGGATAATCTGTGCCGAAACCATTCGAGCAGTTCCGTCGCTCCCGAACTAGCCAGACCTTGAGAGGCATTCAACAACTCGGCGCGAAAATTCTGATCGAAGTCTAATCTAAGATCAAGGTCTACATGATCGGGCAAAACACTTGCGCTCGGCGAGAGGGTTATCCCTATGCGGTGGAGGCACGTATGAAACACTGCGTCTACTAACATTCGAGCCATCGCTTCGGCGGCGCTTCGGTCAGTCGCCGAGACTAGCTTCCGACCTTCCACGTCGGAATAGATTTTTACCTTAGGCTCTGTACCTGATGGACGAATCACAACCCGCGCTCCCTCAAGGTCGAATAGCAGTAGGTTGCGGGATAATTCATCGGTCGAACTTTTGAGCGGGCCGAACTCGTCTGAGAGGTAGTCCGTCTTCGCCAACACCTCAAGATCACCGAATCGCTCCGGCGCTGCTGTTCGGAGCGAGGACATCATTTCTTTGATTGCCGCAGTTCCTTTGATGCCTCGCATGACAATTGATCGAGTCGCGTTGGCATAGTTACCGCATTCTATCAAAGCGGCATCAAGGTAGTCGGGAAGATAGGCCCCCGCTTCGCAGAGCTGAGTTACGAGTTCGCAAAGGAGTAAGGCGCCACCCGCCGAATCTTTGTCTCTTATGCTTGGTGTGAGAAGAACGCCGTGACTCTCTTCAGCGGCAATAATCATATCCTGAGGGCTGGCCGTGATCCCATTATAACGACCCCGCGCTTCGAGATTGTGAAGCACGTCAGCGATGTACTTAAAACCTACCAGCAAGTCCGGAATGATTTGACAGTTACCCTGCCGGGCCATGTCTTCAAGCACTCTTGACGTCACCAGCGTCTTGATAATAAGGCCGGACTTCCGCGGTCCGTAGACTTTATCGAGTACCAGGTAATAAGTGAGAATCGCGGCAATGTCGTTGCCGCTAAGATACCTCCACCCCAGCTGCCGCGTGAGGGCATAAACGCCGAGTCGGTCTGCGTCAGGATCGGTAGAAAACACTACGCAAGCACCCTGCTCTTCGGCAAGTCGGATTGCTGGACGAGCAGCTTCCGGCACTTCTGGATTAGGAAGACGAAAGGGCACATTCGCGAACGTACCGTCATAATTGGCTTGCGGTCCATAGAGCTTTACGTCATAACCGGCAGCCCGAAGCACATCGCCAACGGTCGAATCGCCCGTGCCCGAAAGCGGTGTATAGACGACGGGGATTGATTTTGCGAGCTCCTTTGTTCTTAGTGATAGATTCGTGGATATGTAGGCTTGGTGCACGCCTGGGTCTAACACAAGAATATGGCCCCGTTCTCGTGCGACATCGAATACCATGCGCCTAATCTCTAACACATCGTTCATGTACGATGCCAACTCCTCGTCCTTCGGAGGAATGTCTTGCGCGCCGTCCCGGTTATAGAACTTGAAGCCGTTATCGTCCGGATGGTTATGCGAAGCACTGACGTTCACGCCCCCAACCGCATTCAGCTGACGGATTGAGAAAGACAACTCCGGCGTTGACAAGTAAGCCGTTTCCGATTGCGGGTCCGGAATGCGAACCACAAACCCGTTTCCTGCATATATCTCGCACGCTTTGTAGGCCAAAGCGCGAGAGGTCAAATTCAAAAGAGGATTGACTGATCCAAGAAAATCGTAAGTGTTAGAGATGTCACGAAAGATGCGCGTATCAAAGGCTATAACGATGGGTAAAGAATCACAGGTGCCAAATGCCTTTCGCAGATAATTACAGTGTCCCTGCACGGAGAGCGAGACTGTCAGATCATTTACTCTGTTTGGCCCGTAACCGACCCGACCGCGTCTACCGCCTGTTCCGAAAGGGACAAGCTGGTAGAAGCAATCCAGAAGGAGATCGTACTTTCTTGCCTCAATGTGAGCGAGAATCTGGGATCGATAACGCTCGTAGAGAGGATTCTGCAGCCACAATTTCAGAAGGTTAAGAGCGCTTTCTACAACATTCTTATCCTGCGAGACTCTCGAGAATTCAACCAGCAGCTGGGGGGAGAGAGACTCCCAAGTTCCCAATGAGAGCAAAGTGGACTCCTAATGCCTAGTCGGCTGACTGTTTGCGAACCCGATCTTCCCAGAAGCCCTGTTCTTTCTCTTCGTACGTTTGGATGTCCCCGAACAGCTGATAGCCACTCGCCTCTAGGTAGAAGTGTTGTAGGACACCTGGTGTGGGTGATAAGAAGACTAGATATGGTTGGCCAGAATCGTCAACATGAACCGGAACGACCTCACCAGAATCTTCCGACCTAATATGATCAGAAATGTCTTCCTCCAACGCTTCTGCGGAACAACCGAAGTATTCCCGACCTAGCCTGCGAATAATCTGAGATTGGCGAGGCCCTGTTCTGTTTCCCACAAAAGCCATGTGCTTCCTCCCCTTGAATTTCGTCCTCTCATTCTCTAACCCAAGAACTCGGCTTCCGGAAATCACCTAAAATCAACTCAAAACGGCCAACGGGCGACTCTGTTTGTATTTCCAAGGCGTGATTATACCGAGCGGCAGGAACGAGTCAAGATAACGATTAGAGCAGATAGCGATTAGAGCGTACTAAGTAGATTAGGCCTGCGTTTGATTAGGCAGATGAAACCAGATGTACCTCATGCGACCTGCACACCTAAACTCGCGTGCAATTAACGCGCGCCAGCCGTCGGTGCCAAATCGAATTCGTGCAAGCGGCTCTGTCACGATCCGTCGCCTCCGGTCTTTGTGTAATCGGTGAGCGAAGTCTTGTCGCCGAGAACCGAACCCACGGCAACAACCGCCGAGCGACCGATGTGGCAGCCGCGGCCGACGATCGCATCGGTTACGGTCGCCGCTGTGCCCACCCTGGTGTGCGGCCAGATTACTGAGTTCTCGATGCGGGCGCGCTCTTCCACAAAACAACCCTGGCCAAGAACCGAGTTGACGATCTGGGCGCCGGGTTTGATCGAGCAGTCATCGCCGATCATCGAGAACTCGTCAATCTCCGCGATGGTGGCCGAATCAAAGTTGCCGCGGCGCTCCTTGATGTGAATGCGGCCCACACGATTGGCCAGCAGATCGTGATGAACTTTTAGATAACGTTCGGGTGTCCCTATATCAATCCAGTAAGTTCGCTGCGGTATGTGAGCGTAGAAGGCTTCTTTGCGCTCCAAAAGATTCGGAAACAATCCGTATTCGAATGAATGGTTTTCGCCGGTGGGGATATAGTCGAGCACTTTTGGTTCCAATACATAGGTTCCGGCGTTTATTGTGTTGACGGTAATTTCATCTTCCTTAGGCTTCTCAAGAAATTGTCGAATGCGACCGTCGCTTTCCGTCTCAACCAAACCGTAGGAACGCGGGTTCTCGACGGGAGCGAGAACGATCGTTGCCGTCGCTTTTCGCTCGTTATGCTCGCGTATGACAGCTTTCAGATCGAGGTCCGTCAGGATGTCGCCGTTGAAGACGACGGTCGGCTCGCGAATTAGTTCCTCAGCGAACTTGTAAGCGCCGGCCGTGCCCATCGGCTGTGGCTCGACCTTATATCTCAGCCTGACCCCGTAGTCGGATCCGTCGCCGAGCAGTTGTTCGATCTTGTTTTGCTGGTAGGAAAGCGAGAGCGTGATATCGGTGATGCCCGCGCGGCGCAGAGTATCGATCTGATAAAGCAGAAATGGCCGGTTGCAAATCGGCACGATCGGTTTAGGAGTGTAAACAGTCAACGGTCGCAGGCGCGTGCCTTTTCCTCCCGCTAGTATCAGTGCTTGCATGATTACTTAATTCGAAAAGCCTGGATGATTACGAGGTTGAATTGCAAGCGGTGAGTCTAACACTCGCGCGATGAGGTTTTCAATTAGGCGCTGTCGAAATAGTGGGCCGGGTGTAATTAAAGGTGGGACTGAGTGACGCGGACGAGAGACAGGTGTTAACAGCGGCTTAAATGCGCATTGTTCTTGCGCGTCAAGTAAGTCCACCCGGTTGAAACCGGGTGTGAATGAGAATAGCAATCGCTTGTCATTCACACCCTGCTTTAGCTCGATACAGAACCGCGAGCGGTAGCGACCGGATGCAGACCCTCCAACCCATCCTAGCGGAATTAACAGCGGACGAGATCGTAGATTTAAAGTTTAATGTGGGAAAACGTAGCAAACCCAACCCGTTAATTAAAAACAAATGACAAAATAAA
>JBGQJU010000108.1:0-18764 GCA_041499185.1 Pyrinomonadaceae bacterium
AATGACTTGCCCGATGCCAGCTGCCTGATTGCCTCCAGCTTGAACTCCCGCGTAAACTTTCTTTGTGTTAAGCCCACAGTCGCCCTCCTCCTAAAAAACTGTAGCTTAACTCGTGGTCTCAAATTTGGGGCTCAGTCCAGAGAACAACTGTATCCACTGTTTCTTGACCTTCTCGAAGAACCTCATCAACCGAACGGCATTCTCGAATGCTCTGTTTCATTTGAACACTGAGCTTGAGCATCGACGACCAAAACGGCGGTAAGTGGTCCGACAAACGCTGACGTGCCTCTAAGATGATCTCAGGATCAGCCCCCTTTGTTGGAGGCAATAGCATTTCAACTGATTTCATTGCGAGCAACGCAGCCAATTGCTTCGCGGTGAATTTATCAAGTGACGATTGCTTAAACGGTGACGAATGAATATTCGCCACAACAGGGATGTAGCCTGTTGAAAGTAGTCGTGGAAATGTTTCCTCGTCACCGCCGGTTAGAGTCAGAGACTTTGAAAAGGAAACTTCATAGGTATTAAGTTCCCCAGGAAGCCCTTTCTTTATGAGCTTACTTCTGCGCTCGCTCTTTGGGGAAAGTCTAGTTTCAAACACGTCCGGGAATAACGGCCTATACGAATGAATAAACTGACTTGCCCCTCTTAGGTAGTTATGCGCTGTCTTCATTTGCCGCTCGTTAAGGTCCCCGAATGGATCTTCATCGTGTCCGATCGGCTTTACAGAAATCTCATCAATATGCTTTCTGCGAACCTGAATCTCGTATTTCTTAGAAAACTCCTTCACTATTTCGATGTTATTTGGCAAATGAACTTTTTCGAAGAGCAGGGATAACGCCGTGACTGTTGCAGGACTGGGTATAAATATCCCCGAGCAATAAACACCTCTAAATTGCGTAAGTGAACGCATCTAAAATCTTCGCCGCCTCGGCAAAAAATTGGAAAGCAACTTTCCGATACGATTTGAGTTTCAGATTAGCATTGCTGGCTTTCATCCTCGGCCAGAAAGAATAATGTACTCGCCGGACTCGATCAGTAATCCTGTTCCTACCTCCGCCATCTGATCAAAAAGACGCATTCGCTCCCGTGATCGCGTGGGCAAGGGAGTGCTGACAATCACACGATAATCCGGTCTGATGACGACTCGGGTCGTTCCTCTGGCCGCGGGATAGACATCGTACAGAACGGTTAAGTATCGAGCGATCGCATCAATGTTCCTAGCCCTTACTGAAGCCTTGATTCGCTTCGCGTATGGATTCCGTACCGCTTTGGAAAAGTCGTAGTGCTTCTTCATTTCGGCTTAATCGTAGTGGCCCTTTCGATTCCGTTCAGGGTAGGACACTGTAGCTCGACGTGCAACGTGCGTCGAGGTCGTTAGGGAAGTCCTGTAGGGACTAGATGTTCATAGTAACGCGCGCTTCTCCGAAACTCTTAAGCCCATTTATGGGCGACAGAAGCCACATTTCGCTCCCCTGGAGTTCCGAAGCTAAACTGGTTGGGTTGCTTCTATAAACATTTTGCCACTCCGTGGCTTTGGTCACGAGGAAAGCTTGGCGGTTAGGATTACTTCAAATCCATCTGCTTGATGCGAACGAGGCAATTGCCGAGCACGTCAACACCGGCCTGGCTTTGCGTCAAGACAATATGACCGATTAGCGGCTCGAACTCTCCATTTTCCGGTTTCATTTCAACGAATGACACTTCACTGTAGATTGCCGGGAACCCTTCGATTTGAATGCGAACTGGCCCACAGACTTCGCCTGTGAGAATCTCTTGAGTCGCCGTTTCCAATTCAATTGTTCTGATGGATTCCAACGAACCCAAGCGTTCTTTCCACGCAGTCGGCAAGACCATATGCGATGCACCGGTGTCGACCAATGCATCACACCTCAGACTCTTAGAAATGTCCGAGACGTTATCAATCCTTACTGATGCCACGATTCTTCCCATGTTCCGAGATCCTTTAACACGATCTACATACGGATTCTTTACGCCACTCGAAAAGTCGTAACTTGCTTTCATCTCATCTCTTAAGTCTTGAGTAAGCTTAGGCGTTGAAGGCGCACAATGCAATAGCCTGGGGCCACCATCCTAGGGAGTTATCGAAAGGCATCAAAGCGCGAATCGCTACTCTCCCGGGTCCGTAACACTTTCCTTAACGGTCGGGCTACCACCGAGCCCGGTTCATCGTGTAATCTTCGTCATCGATCATGATCAATTGGGACGACATTCGGAAAGAATTTGCCGTCACTGAATCCGTGGCTTACCTGAACACCGCGGCGGCGGGGCCGTTGTCGCGTCGCGTGATGGAAGCGGCGAGCGGGTACTACCAGCAAATGATGGAAGACGGCGACGTGCATTGGGACGAATGGCTCGCGCGCCGCGAGACGGTCCGCAAACAGATTGCAGAGTTCATCAACGCTGAGCCGGATGAGATTGGATTGACCATCAATACTTCCTCAGGCATGAACGTGATCGTCGATGCGCTTGAAGGGCGCGGTGAAGTTGTGTCTTGCGATCTGGAGTTTCCGGTTACGACGCTTCCCTGGATGAATCGGCGCATACCGGTGCATCTGGTCAAGAACGTCGAAGGCGAGATTCAGCTCGACGATATTCGCAGATTAATGACGAATCGCACGACGATCATCTCGCTCAGTCACGTGCAGTTCTCGAATGGATTTCGTATCGATCTTGAGGAGCTGGGAAAATACAAGGACGATCATGCGTTAGTTGTGAACGCGAGCCAGTCGGCAGGGGTTTTCGAAATCGACGTGAAGCGCATGCACATCGATGCGCTCTGCGCTACGGGCCATAAGTGGATGCTGTCTGGGTATGGGTCCGGCTTTGTCTACTTGAGCAGAGAATTGTTGGCGAACACAAAGCCGCGCTCAATTGGCTGGCTGAGCGTCGAAGACCCCTACGCGGATCGCAACAACGAGATTCATCTGCGCCATGATGCGGCGTCGCGTGCGGAGTTAGGCTGCCCACATTTCGCAGGCATCTTTGCGTTGGGCGCGTCGGTAGAATTCATGCAGAAGATTGGAATTGGCAACATTGAGGAGCGCGCGCTTTCGCTGAATCGCTATCTCACTGAAAAGTTGATTGAATCTGGATGGCCGGTGCTCTCGCCTTTGCGGAATGAGGCCACTCGATCAGCGGAGAGCCTGGTCGCAATCGAGAATCCGGCCCGCGTTGTTAGTGAGCTTGCGGATCGGGGCGTGATCGTGACGAAAAAGCCACAAGGCATTCGCGTTGCGACTGACTTCTTCAATGATGAAAGTGATATCGAGCGATTGATTGAAGCGTTGAGTGAATTACGAGACCAGCTCTCTCATTGAGTATGAGAAGCTATTGGGGCAGAGCCGCAGCAGTCTCTAGCGTCACTTCCTCGTTTTGGTTTTCTGTCTTGATACCTTTGTCTTCGTGACTACATCGCTGGCATTGCCGCCGCAATACCTGTGACACAAGCCAACGAACCTTTGCAGGATCGGCGAATCGTAACCTCCCGTTAATCTGGCCAGCCCGAGTTCCCAGTTGATCTGGGCACCTTCGATCCACCAACGCACCAGCCGTCCCTTCTCCACCTCATCGCGCGCTGACTGCAGCGGCACAATTCCCACACCCATATCTTCTTCGACCATCCGTTTGATCGCCGCCAGGCGGCTGAGTTCCATCGCGACCGTCGGCTTTACACCGGCTTGAGCAAAGAACTCGTCGATTAGTCGCCGCGTGTTACCGCCACGCTCGCCAAGAATCAGTTTCTCTCCAGCCAATGCGTAGGCGCTGACGGCTTTTTGCCGAGCCAGCGGGTGCCGTGGCGAAGCGATTGCCACCAACTGATCCTCATTCAGCCGTTCGGTTTGGATGCCGCGCGCCTCAACCGGCAAAGATACAAATGCGATGTCCAGCTCCGCTGCCAAGAGCTGTTGGACCAGCGATTCGCTCGTGCCTGAAGTGACAGAAAGTTCGGCGTTGGGATGACCCTTTCGCAATTCCTTTAGAATCCGCGGCAGTTGGTCCGCAGTAACTCCTGCTGACGCGCTGCCTATTCGCAGCCGACCGCGTTTGGCCCCAGCCAGCTCGGCAATCTCCTCAAGGGCGGCGTCGTGCTCACGCAATATGTGCCGGGCGCGCTCGAGCATCTTCTCTCCGGCCTCAGTCAGGATCACGTTCCGGGGCGCGCGGATAAACAACTTCGCGCCGACCTCATTTTCCAATTGCCGAATCTGCATGCTGACGGCGGCCTGCGTCACGTGCACGCGTTCCGCCCCGGCGGTAAACGTGCCTGATTCCGCGATGGCAATGAACGCTCTAAGTTGTCTTATTTCCATTGGTCGATCGCCGCCCTATCACTACCCATTATCATAACGATAAAATCTTTTAGTTTCCATTATAAATCAGGCGTGCCTAGAATAATCAACAGACTCGACTGCTTATGAGACAAAACCGCCCCTTCTCGGAACAATTTGCTTTGGGTGGTCCACAATATGGTAAACATAGAGCATCGATCCGCGGATCTGTTAACCCCTCGGCGTCTCCGGTCGCAAAACGCAGTGGTGGGGGTTGACGGTGGCGGCACCAGCACACGGGCCGTTGTGATGGACGAAAACTGCAACGTTCTGGGAGAGGGTGCGGCTGGTCCATCTAATCCTTTGCGCGTAGGTGTTGCCAACGCCGCCGCCGCCATCAGGGAAGCGATCGATCGAGCGTGCGTCGCGGCGCAAGTTCGACGTCGCGATATTATAGCGGCGGAAGTGGGACTCGCTGGCGCGCGTCGCAAAGAGCTGCGCGCCCGAATGGAAGACTCCTTAAGAGATCTTGAGCTTGGCGAGGTTGAAGTAGTCAGTGATGCTGATATCGCGCTGTTTGGCGCGACTGATGGCGAGCCCGGCCTGGTGGTGATTGCGGGAACGGGATCCGTTTGCTGCGGCATCAACGCGAGAGGCAAACGCGCCTGCGCGGGCGGCTGGGGCCCCATCGTTGGAGACGAAGGCGGCGGCGCCTGGGTTGCCCGGCGCGCGTTGAAAGCGATAGCCTATGCAACCGACGGGCGCGGACCGGAGACATCGCTAACTGCCGCGGCGCGTTCGTATTTTCACGTTACCAGCGCCGACGATCTTTCAACCGCAATCTACGCTCCTACGATGAGCAACGAACGAATCGCGGGATTTGGCAAGGCGGTGATCGAAGCAGCGAAAGCTAAGGATCCAATGGCTCGTCAAATCATGGCTGAAGCTGGAGCGGAATTGGGAACCGCCGCCGTCGCTGTAATTCGCAATTTGAAGCTGGAGCGCGAGCGCTTTCAGGTGGCGTACGTCGGTGGTGTCTTCGCCGCTGGTGAGCTGGTGCTCGAGTCGCTGCGCGCCCAGATCCATCGCGTTGCAGCAAAGGCTTACCTGGCGCCACCGCGCTATGCCCCTGCTGTTGCCGCGGCGCGCATGGCCCGCGAGCACCTGAACCGCATCGCTCTTGCCGTCTGAGTGGACCGGCCCCGATATGAATGCAGACAGTCTCGATCCGCTTCCCGTCACGGAACAGGAAAATCCACGCACAGCCAGTCTGAGTTCGTTGCCGATTGCGGAGATCGTCCGCCTGATGAACGAAGAGGATGCGTTGGTTGCGACGGCCGTTAATAGGGTACTGCCCGAGGTCGTCAAGGCAGTTGAAGGAATTGTCGCGCGATTGAGTGCAACAGGACGACTCTTCTACATCGGCACGGGCACGTCGGGGCGTTTGGGTGTTCTCGACGCGTCGGAATGCGCGCCGACCTTTGGGGTGTCGCCCGATATGATCCAAGCGATCATCGCCGGCGGATACGAAGCCTGCTATCGTGCCGTTGAAGCTTCCGAGGATGACCGAGGGGCAGGCGCACGCGATCTGGAATCGCGTGGCTTCACAAGACATGACGCTCTGGTGGGTATCGCCGCTTCGGGCCGCACGCCTTATACTGTCGGCGCCGTTTCGCATGCGCGCGCGCTCGGCGCGTTCACTGTAGCGCTGACGTGCGCGCCCGATTCACCAATTACGCGAGCTGCTGAAGTGAGTATTGTTCCGGTCGTTGGTCCGGAAGTCCTGGCCGGATCGACAAGACTCAAAGCCGGCACTGCCCAGAAGATGGTGCTGAACATGATCTCGACCGCGACGATGGTCCGCCTGGGTTACGTCACGGGCAATCGCATGTCGAACGTGCAAACGCGGAATGCAAAACTGCGCGCGCGTGCAATTCGCATTCTGATGGTCGAAGCCAATCTCGATCAAGGCGACGCAAGCGCAAGATTGGAAACGGCTGGCGGAGATTTGGGGGTAGCGCTGGTGATGAGTAAGACGCGATGTTCACGCGCTGAAGCCGAGCGCGCTCTGCTTGCTTCAAAGGGAGTCGTGCGGCGGGCGATCAGTGCACTGAATGAGCGAGCCTGAGGTTGAAGCGGACCTTGAGCGTTTTCGCGGACGGGTAATAGAATTCATTTCTCTGTGCGATCTCAGAGTCTTCCGGGTCTCAGTGGTTAACGACGCTAACAAAACATTCGCCACAGCCACACAGGGGACACTGAGATCGCGCAGAGAAAGAGCATTCTCTGATGCAACTGCACATTATCGATCTCGTCGTCATCGTCGCCTACATGGCAGGCGTCACTGCGTTCGGTTGGTACTTTGGCCGCAAGCAAAAGGACATTCGTGACTATTTTCTCTCTGATCGCGAGGTGCCGTGGTGGGCGCTGGCTGGTTCGATCGTTGCTACTGAGACTTCGACGGTGACATTCATCAGTGTGCCCGCGTTTGCTTTCGCGGCAAACGCGCGCGGCGAGGGTGGCAACTTCACCTTCATGCAACTCGTCGTCGGCTATATGATCGGGCGGCTGATCATCGTAGCTCTTTTCATCCCACTGTATTTCAAAGGCGAACTCTTCACGGTCTATCAAGTTCTTGACGAGCGCTTTGGCGGTCAGGTGAAACGCACGGCGGCGTCGCTCTTTTTGATCACGCGTTCCCTGGCTGATGGCATACGTCTGTTTGCGACTGCGCTGGTCCTGGTGGCGCTGACCGGATGGTCGGATCCGACGTCGATCCTGATTATCGGCATCGTGACGATCGTCTACACCTATCTCGGCGGTATGTCGGCAGTGATCTGGACCGATGTCGTGCAGTTGGTGATTTACATCGCCGGTGCGCTGGTCGCCGCGGCGATCTTGCTGACGCGAATACCCGGAGGCTGGGGTGAGGTCGTCGCGGTCGGCAACGAGTTTCACAAGTTTCAGTTAATCGATTTCACGTTTGCGGTCGCGCGCAGCTACACCTTCTGGGCCGGCGTAATTGGCGGTGCGTTTCTGACGACGGCGACGCATGGAACGGATCAACTGATGGTCCAACGATACCTCTGCAGCAAAAACGCGCGGCAGGCAACAGGCGCGTTGCTGGCGAGCGGCGCGATTATTTTCGCGCAGTTCGTTCTGTTTCTATTGATTGGCGTGATGCTCTTTGTGTTCTACAAACATTTTCCGATTCTTCCCGCAGACGTCGCTGCTCGCGCCGATCGAATCTTTCCGCACTTCATTGTCACTCAATTGCCGCACGGGGTCGTAGGTCTGGTGATTGCGGCTATTTTCGCGGCGGCAATGAGTACGCTTTCGTCATCGTTGAATTCGTCCGCGGCCACTGCGCTGACGGATTTCTATCGCCCGTTGCTCGCCCGCAATCGTTCGGACACTCATTATCTGAGGGTTTCGCGTGGACTGACGGCGATGTGGGGTCTTGTGCAAATTGGGGTTGCGATCGCGGCGATTGCGATGCAACAAAGAGTGGTCGATGCGGTGCTCTCGATAGCGTCGTTTACCAACGGACCGATTCTCGGACTCTTCTTTCTCGGCTCGCTGACAAAACGCGTCGGAAGAATCGGAGCACTCGTTGGGGTCGTCGTAGGAGTTGCAGTAATGACGTACGTCTGGAAAGAACTCGTGGTGTCGTGGCAGTGGTACGTCTTGATTGGATCGGTAGTGACTTTTGTCGTTGGTTACCTGACAAGCCTGGCGCTTGAGAGGGGCGTCGCAGCCACCGAGCCGCTGCCTGAGTAGTTAGCAATCGAGTGCGAGTGAACTTACAGCGAAAGAGATCTAAAGTCATTCAAGCAGTCATGATCAGAAACGGCTATCACTACGCTCGTGGATTTGTACTGATTTCAATCTTGCTTGCGTTGGTGCTGTCGCCCGTGCAACCGCTTCGCGCGGGGCAGTTGGCTGGCCAGCCGTCTAAGGTAAGACCCTATTCTGCTCAGCCTTCCAAAGACGCCTTAAAGTGGTCAGATAAACAGCTCAAGAAGATGTCGCTTGATGAGAAGATCGGACAGCTCATCTCGGTCGGTGTGAATGCGACATTTCTCAATCAAGACAGCGATGCTTTTCGCGCGCTCAGTCATCAGGTGGTGGACAATCACGTCGGTGGGATCATTCTCTTTCGCGGGCCGGTGTATGAATCGGTAGTGTTGATGAATCGCATGCAGCAACTCGCGACGTATCCTTTGTTGATCTCGTCGGATCTCGAAGCGGGATCCGGAATGCGCTTCGACGACACGATAAACTTCCCCTGGAACATGGCCGTGGCCGCGACCGGCAACCCCGAGTTTGCGCGCCGGCAGGGTGAAGTGACTGCACGCGAAGCCCGAGCGATGGGCGTGCAACAAATCTACGCGCCGGTTGTCGACGTTAATAACAATGCGGCGAATCCGGTGATCAATGTACGCTCTTACGGAGAAGACGCGGCTGACGTTGCGCGCTTTGGAGCGGCGTTTACGGAAGGCGCGCAACGCAACGGGGTGATTGCCACCGCAAAACACTTTCCCGGTCACGGCGACACCGCAACTGATTCCCATCGCGGCTTGCCGGAGATCAACGTCGATCGCAGTCGGCTGAACGCGGTTGAGTTAGTTCCGTTTCGCGCCTCGGTGGACGCAGGAGTTGGCGCGGTCATGGTAGGACACATTGGTTTGCCTCAAATTGATCCAACCGTAGTTAAGCCGTTGCCAAAAAATATTAAGAGTAAGCCGACGGATACGACTGAAGCCGGTGAGATCGAAACGCAGGGAACGATTCCCGCGACGATGTCACCGGTAGTCGGGAACCTGCTAAGGAACGATCTGCACTTCAACGGCATGATTGTTACCGACGCGCTGAGCATGAGCGGCCTCACGATCTATTTCACGCAGGAGGAAGCAGCCGTGCGCGCCCTGGAAGCGGGCGCCGACATGCTCCTCAAACCCGCCGATCCGGATGCGGCGTTGCGTGGCGTGCGCGCGGCCGTGAACAGCGGACGAATAACTGAAAAGCGAGTCGAGGAATCGGCGCGCAAGATTCTCGCCGCGAAATACGATCTCGGGTTGAAGCAAGAGCGGATTACACCGGTCGATGGCATCGATCAGATCGTGGCGAGCCGCGCTGCGTCTGATCTCGCGCGCGAGATTGCCGAGCACGCAATCACGCTAGTGCGCGACGAAGACAAGCTCGTGCCGCTCGGCAATCTGAAGCCCGACGCGCGGATCTTTAATCTGGCTATTACGAACGGAGATGATCGCTTGTGGATTGCCAACGCCTTCGCGGGAACCATCACGCGCGGTGGGCGCAAGGTCGAAACTATGGTGCTCGACGATCGCTCGTCTGAGGTGGAAGTGCAGAAGGCGCTTGAGCGCGCGCAAGGCGCAGACCTCGTGATTGCTTCGCTGTATGGTCGTGTGCGGACTGGCGAGGCTCGCAGCGTCGGCCTGCCCGAGCCAGGCGCGCGTGTACTTTCAAAGCTGATCGAGAGCAAGGCGCCAGTGATCGGAATTAGTTTTGGCAATCCTTATCTGCTGATGAGTTTTCCAGAGCTGCGCACTTACATAGTTGCTTACGGTGACATGCCGAGTTTGCAACAAGCCGCGGCGCGCGCCGTGTTGGGCCAGATCGATGTCACAGGCAAACTTCCAATCTCGCTACCAGGTTTGTATGCGCGGGGGACCGGGATTCAGTTGAGGGCTATTGGGTCGGCTTCAGATCAGAAGTAAGTACGGTTCGCGCGTTCAGCGCCGACGGGTCCAAGTATGAAGAAGTCCACGTTTAGGTTCCAGCACCGGCGGACTGCCGCACTCTTAACACTCCTTCTCTTCACGTATCAAGCTTCTGCTTCACTGTTGCGGCGATCTTCGCCTGCGACAGTTCAATTATCGACTCAGCGCCTGACCCAGATGAACCAGGTGATCAAGGAGGCGATTGCCAAGCATCAGTTGCCGGGCGCAGTCGTGTTAGTTGCTCGCAAAGGCCGCGTAGTGTGGCGCAAAGCTTATGGCGCGCGCGCGGTCGAGCCGACGCCAGAGGGGATGACGACCGACACCATTTTCGACATGGCCAGTCTGACAAAAGTCGTGGCCACCGCAACCAGCATTATGATCCTAGTCGAGCGGGGCAAGGTGCGTTTGAACGACACGCTGTCACAATACATTCCCGAAATCAAAGGCGAGGGCAGAGAACGCATTACAATCGAGCAACTGCTGACACATCGCGCCGGTTATGCTCCCGATTTTGATCTCAAAGAGCGTTGGGCCGGATACGACGAAGCGATCAAGAGACTGATCAAGGAGCCGTTGCGTAATCCGCCAGGCACGCGTTTCGTTTATAGCGACATCGGTTACATAGCGCTTGGCGAAGTGGTGCATCGCGCCAGTGGCTTGATGCTCGACGAGTTTGCGCGACGAAATATTTTTGAGCCGCTGGCCATGCATGACACCGGCTTTCGACCCAGTGCAAAACTGAAGAATCGCATTGCGCCCACTGAAAAGCGACGCGGCCAAATGAACTATCTTGGCGACACAGGAGCGAACGCCGGACCTGAAGGCGACCAGTGGCTGCGTGGCGAAGTTCACGATCCAACTTCGTTTCGCATGGGCGGAGTCGCTGGACACGCGGGACTTTTTTCGACGGCGGACGATCTCGCGGTTTATTGCCAGATGATCTTAAATGGCGGTCAGTATCGTGGCACGCGCGTTCTTAGTCCATTGTCGGTTGCCGAGATGACGCGACCGCGTTTGGTTTCAGATCAAGGCTGGACACGCGGGATCGGCTGGGACATCAACACGAGTTATTCCAGCAATCGCGGCGATCTGTTTCCGCTCGGCTCGTTTGGCCACACCGGATTCACCGGCACATCGATCTGGATCGATCCGGCCAGCCAGATGTTTGTCGTCTTTCTCAGTAACCGCGTCCATCCCGATGGCAAAGGCGATGTTGGCCCACTACGCGGCCGCGTGGCGTCGATTGTTGCTGGTGCGGTGATTGATCAAGCAACGGTAGCGCGCGCCCGTCTCGATCTTTCAAACTACTACACGGCGCTCGCCAAAGATCTCGCGCGTTTCGCCGCTGCTCGCGATCAAGCAAATGCCCAAACGGGAACTGTTGCGGATCTTCCGGCCGAGGCAAAGGTCCTGACCGGAATCGATGTGCTGGAGCGCGACGGTTTCAAAGAGCTTGCTGGATTAAAGATCGGACTGGTGACCAATCACACTGGCCGCGACCGAGAAGGACGCCAGACCATCGATGTGCTCAACAAAGCTACGGGCGTTCGGCTCGTTGCGCTTTTTTCACCCGAGCACGGAATACGCGGGCTGGCTGACGAAAAAGTTTCAGATACCAAAGACGAACAGACAGGCCTGCCCATCTATTCGCTCTACGGCGAGACCCGAAGGCCAAAGCCGGAACAACTGAAAGACCTCGAGGCGATTGTTTATGACATTCAGGATGTTGGGGCGCGCTTCTACACTTACATCACGACACTCGGCTATGTGATGGAGGAGGCGGCCAAGGCGCACATCCCCGTTTTTGTGCTGGACCGGCCCAATCCGATTGGCGGCGTTGAAGTCGAAGGTCCAATTGCCGACGCGGACAAGCTTTCATTCACCTCCTATCACACGATTCCCGTGCGGCATGGGATGACGATTGGTGAACTCGCCCAGCTCTACAACGAACAACGCAAGATCGGTTGCGACTTGCGCGTGATCAAGATGGAAGGTTGGCGACGAGCGACGTGGTTCGACTCAACCGGCCTCACCTGGATCAACCCTTCACCAAACATGCGCAGCTTGACGGAAGCAACGCTCTATCCGGGCATCGGTCTGCTCGAGACGACAAACCTTTCAGTCGGTCGCGGCACTGACACGCCTTTTGAGCTGGTGGGCGCACCGTGGATCAATGGCCAGGAAATGGCCGCGTATTTGAACGGCCGCAGGATTCCGGGCGCGCGCTTTGTGCCCGTGCGATTCACGCCGAAAGCTTCGGTCTTTAAGGATAAAGAGTGTGGTGGTATCAACATCGTCATCACCGACCGCGCGCGCTTTCGGCCCGTTTCGACGGGCATCGAGATCGCGGTGGCGCTGCGTCGCCTCTATCCAAGCGATTGGAAGGTTGACGATTACATTCGACTGCTGGTTAATTCAGATGCACTCGAACGGGTGAAGCGAGGTGAGGCGTCGGACGAGATCGTGCGCTCGTGGAGTTCCGCCCTCGATCAGTTTCGTCAGGTTCGAAACCACTTCCTGATCTACCAGTAGCGGGCATTCTTTGTTCGAGCCAGAGTCGGAGAAGCCGGGTGCGCGAAAGCTGCCGCGCGTCGACCATCACGGCGACAAGAAGAGTAGGATTTTTGCTAAAGGCAGCAGAAAAGAATTGGGGCGTTGCCTACGAGTGCAGGCAACGCCCCAGTTCAGCAAAGGGAGTCGAATTGCTTCGGCCCCGAGTTGTGTCTTAGAAGGCGATTCGCAAACCGAACTCCGTCTGCCGCGCCGTAATGGCTTGACCGGTGATCCTGCCAAATGTCGACGGAGAGTCAATATTCAGAGCCGCGCCGCCCGGGTTGAAGTGGTTAAAGACATTGGTGAACTGAAGGCTCGCTCTAATGCTAACGCGCTCCTTGACCTTGAAGTCCTTGCCCAATGTCAGGTCCATGTTCCAAATGCGGGGATTGCGCAGATTGTAGTAGCCACCGCAACTGCTATCGACGCCGAGTATGCACCTCCGCCACCCTTTTATTACCGAGGCGGGGTCGGCAAACATGTTGAGCTGCCCCGGGTTGCTCGTCCCAACGCCATTAGAACCGGGAACGCCATAATGCACTGACGTGCCCCCGGTAAACGGCGCTGACATCACCGCGTTCTCCGCAGTCGAGCCGTCGCCTCCGGGAGGGGTTACTTCACCGAACGCCTGTCCACCCGAGGAGTAAACCACCGCGTTGCCTGGTCCACTCTGATAGGTGAAGAACGGCGAGATCGACCAGCCTTTGACCAGGTGGCCGACGATTCCCTTAGCGTTCCTAAAGTTGAAGACTCCGAGCAGCGACGTAGGCTGGTAGCTGATGCCCGCGTTGAAAAGCGCTTGGATGTCGAAGTTCTGCGGTCCGTAGTTGGCTCCGATGTTCCACGGATCGAGAACGGTGTTGGAGCTGTTGTACTGCGCCAACTCCGCGGTACCCAATGACCGGCCCCAGGTGAAGTTACCCACACCGGACACGCCGTGCCAGTCGCGCATTCTCATCGTGACAAACAACGCGTTGTAGTTCGAGAAGCCCAAGGCGGTGGTCATGTTCAGGGTGGTGGACTGGCCTGCGCCGCCATTAAGGGATTCACTAATCATGCTGCGAGGCAGAACCCATGAACCAAGCGTACCGGGAATACAACCCGCTGGACTACCGCTAGGACAAGAGCGCAGGGTACCCTTTGTGCCGAGATACCCCCAGAACTGGGAAACCAAGGCGCTGTTAATCAAACTGCGTACGCTCGATTGACCGACCAATGCCTGGGTGCAATTGGCGAAGCCGGTACAGTAAGTCGAACCAGGCCCGCCCAACGCAGCCTCGAAGAATGGCTGGGATGAAATGGCCGAGAATGCTGTACCAGCGTTCAATGCCGTGTATACGTTCGCATAGGCCTGGGCGAAGGTCTGGCCTCCGAGCGTCGTCATGTAAGGAACGGCATCCAGGTTAACTTCCTGAAACACGTTCTTGATTCGCCTTCCCATGTAACCGACCTCAAGCGACATCTTCGACCCAAACTGACGCTGAACCGTGAAGTCGATATTGTCGGTCTTCTCGGGCTTGTAGGCTGGATCGAGCATGGTGGCGTCTTGGGCGATCGGGTTGGTACCACCGGTAAAGAAGGGCTGCGGTAACGTCGCCGAAGCCGCCGGCAGTGGAGCCACCAGTCCATCCGTCCCAATGCGGAATACATTGGTCGGATTTACCGGCGACGAAGAACACGTCCCGTCCTTATTCGAGTTGGCACAGCTAACGGATTGCAGCAACCCGACGCCGAGCAACGGCACCAGAACGAGGTTCACACCGTTCAGCCGACCGTAGATCCGGCCATAACCGCCGCGCAGCACCGTCTTGCCGTCTCCGAACAACTTGCCCAGGAGCCCTGACTTATAATTGGGATTCCAGGCTACAGAGATGCGCGGGCTCAATCCCTTTTTGAAAGGCGTGTAGGGATACTTCAAGCCAAGGCTGCCGGTGGTCGCAAACCCGATGATCGGATTGTAGACCTGTCCGGCCAACGCGGCCGCTTTACGCTTGGCCAAATAGTCCGCCGTGTCGACCAAGGTTTTGTCTTGATAGACAAGCGCGACTTGCTTTCCTTCTAGCTCAACTGGCGGCGTTTCGTAGATGTATCCGAGACCATAGTTAATGGTCAACGACGGCTTCATGTGCCACGTGTCGCTGAAGTACACGTTGTAGGTCTTGATGATGCTCTTGTCGAAGGCTGAGCTTCCGACCGGCAGCAAGTGCAAGTCCGAACCGACGCGCGCATAGGCGACCTGAGGCAGACCGACCATCCCCAGCACTTCCGACGCCAGCCGTGAATACGCGGTCTGCTGGGTAGAGATGTTGCCGGACGTACCGGTATTGATGGCCGTCGGAAAGTAAGTTGACGATGACCAGTCAATTCCTTGCCTCGCGATTTGGTAAGTAATATTGTTGTTGACTCCCTGGCCGTTGTCGCTGCGCACGTGGAAGTCGAAGTTGCGCTGGAACATTCCACCGAAAGTTACGAGGTGATTCCCCTTAACCATGGAGACATCGTCGCGTATCATCTTGTCCTGACCGTCCCAAACTCGCTGACGAACGCTTTGCGAGTTTACGTTATACGGGATGAGCGCGCCGGTGCTTTCACCATTTGCAGAGTTACCCGGAGCGATCTCGATCGCGCCACCCAGGCCCGGTAGCTGTGGCGGACCGCCGGAGGTTTTCCACTCCCACCAGTTCCATAGATAGCTCAGACGGAGGTCATTGGTCGTCGACGCGGTGACGTTGCTGGTCAACCCAATCACCCAAAGCTCGGGAGTCTGCGGCCGCGGAGCCGAAGATTTATATGTTCCCACGGTGCCGCCATTCAGCAGACCACCGACGTCCACCTGGTTCGTCGTCGTATTGATCAGCTTCTGGCCGCGGTAGGACGTAAAGAAGCGGTGCTTCGGACCAAAATCATGGTCGATCCTTCCAATATAAACGTCGGAAGTTAGCGGCGCTCTAAGGGTCGAGAGATACCCCTGGGTGTTGAATTGATCGCCACTCAGCGGATCATTTGGAATAGGCAAGAAGCTCTGCCAGATCTGGTTCACGATTGGATTTAGACCGATGCCACGCAGATCGCAACCACCGCTCGCGCCGCAGGTTGTGGTTGCGCCGGGTAAGGTGACAGTCCGCAGTGGTGATGTAGTCGAGGTAGGATTCCCGATCTGCACCGTGACTGGGAGAGGATTAAGGTTGTACGGAACCCAAGCTCCGCTTGGGTACGTGGTGCCATTCGCTGTTACCGAGCCGGAACTTACATTCTGGACCTGAATCACACCCGCGCGCAGGGCGGCGGTGGGGTAGTTTCTTTCGAAGAGTCCACTATTCGGATAGCGAAAGCCCTCGTAGTTCATGAACACATAAGTCTTTCCGCCGAGGATTTTCTTAGGCATCATCGCGCCACCCACGGTGAAGCCAAAACGGTCGCGGTGATTGGGAATTAGGGGCGTGTACGGCATCACGCAGTTGTTGTCGCCAGTCTGGAATGTTGTTCCTGCGCTGCAGGCAGGCCGGCTTGCCGGTACGATACCCTTGTTAAACGCCGTGTGGTTGTTGGCCCACGAATTAGCCCCGAGAATGTTCGGCGCGTAGAAATACCCGTACCCCGAGCCATGCCATTGATTAGTCCCACGCTTGGTGACCATCTGGACATTGGCGCCGCTGGAGCTGTTGAAATCAGCGGTCTGGCCGAAGGTCGTCGTCTTGAATTCCTCGATGCTCTCGATCGGTGTCGGCACGACGCCCGAGGCTATACCGTTTGTCTGGCCGCCGGCTGTGCCGGTGAAATTTACTATGTAACCGATGGTGTTGCCGGCCATGTCGTCAGTGTTGTTGCCACCGTCTACTGTAAACGTGCTCTGGTCCATGTAAGCGCCGGCAACAGCGCCGCCGTTTGGGTTCACTCCCGGTTGCAGCGCTAACAGGGTCGTCGCATCGCGACCAAGATTCGGCAGCAAGTGGAGTTGGTCTCCGGAGATTGTGTTTCCTATTCCTGCGTTGGTGGTCTGCAGTTCGTTGCCTGCCGTCGCCGTGACTACGACGGTCTCCGCAACCGAGCCGACCTCCAACGTGACGTTGAGGTTCAGCACCAGGCCCACGCTCACCCTCTGCCCGGCGGCCTTGTGCACTTTGAAGCCCGCCTTGGTGATGGTGATGTCGTAGATCCCGGGGTGAACAACGGGAAAGGTGTATCGCCCCGAGTCGTTGGTTACTGTCGTTTGCGTACCGCTCGTCGCGGTGTCAAGCAGAGTTACTTCCGCTCCAGGCACTGCGGAGCTTTGCTGATCCGTTACCGTGCCGGAGACGCTACCCGACGATGCTTGTTGCGCCCGGGTTGGAGTTGCGCTGAGGCTGAGAAACAGCCCCAAGCAAACCACCAGCAGCCCGAGATGGATTAAGCTCTTCTTCATACAGTCCTCCTAGGAGTTTGAGTTAAGGGACAATAGCGGAAAACCAGGACCGAAAGTCTCGACTCCCGGCTCGGTTTATCCCACTGGGCTTACAGAACTTTCAGAACCATACGTGTTAATGACAAGTGCGTACGCCGTAACAAATGGAAGGCAACATCTTGATGCAATCTTCGCACCAACCCATGACGACTTCCTCTCCGCAATGTTTTCCTAGGTTTTTCGCTTCGCCCATTGCAGAACCCCGTCCAAGCCGTTCAGATTTCCGTAGAGATATTCATATTTTCGGACTTGAGCGCGCGAAAGCATAACTGAAAGCTCTATTCTCAAGCATTTAGTTTTCAAGTTTTTCCGCAACGGCGCGGCAGATTACTTTTGGCGGATCGGCTTGACTTCGTTCGCCTGATCGAAACGCCTGAGCGACGAGGCAAGCCCCCGAGAATCTGAATGCTCTTAAATTTCTTCAGGATCCGGCGCTAGTGAGGCAAGATCCTGCTATCATGCGTCCTTATCGTACTAATAAAATCTTTTAGCTTTTCTTGTTGGTCAATTCTTCACTAGAATGACGCGCCAAAAAACTTCAGGCCCTGGCACACGGCAACATCTTTGAGCAGGCATAGTTCTTGCAAAGAGCAAAACTCAGGTGTATAAGTTTGGCATTCCAGCAGGTCAACTATAGCACTACAGCAGTCCGCTGCATTTCGCTCTTATTGATAACTCGCGAAACTCTGTCGAGATCTCAGGCGCCCGGATCTCGCGGCAACTTCTCGAGCAGCCAGAATTCTTCTACACAACAAAAGGAAGCAACCATGAGAAACTACCTACAGATCGCAAGTCGGATGATGGTTCTGACGTTCGTGTTTTGCGCAGGCCTCAGCGTCGCGTTTGCGCAGGAGATCACCGGGAGTATCTTCGGCACTGTGAAGGATACCAGCGGCGCGGTTGTCAAAGGCGCAACGGTTACCATCACCGACAGTGACAAGAAGGTCGTCGTGCGCACGGTTAGCACTAATGACGAGGGCCAGTTCTCGGCACCGCTCCTGCCGGTGAGCAAGTATGACATTACGGTTGAGGCTTCGAACTTCAAAAAACACGTGGAGAGCGGAGTGAAACTGGATGTGAACCAGCGGCGCACTTTGGATGTGGAATTAGAAGCGGGAAATATCGCCGAGGTGGTGACGGTCGAGTCGCAGCCTTTGCAGGTTGATACACAGTCGGCTACAGCCGGCAATGTTATCAATGGCACACAAGTTCGCGAACTCTCTTTGAACAATCGCAATTTTGTTCAGCTCATAACATTGTCCCCGGGCGTGGCGAGCGATTTAGCCGACCAGGTCTATGTGGGAACCACGAACCCGAGCGGCCAGTCGAACGCGCTAAACATTGCTGTGAACGGCGCGAGGGTTTCATCCAACACCTATACCGTCGATGGCGCGGATACAACCGACAGAGGTTCGAACCTCACGATTCAAACCTATCCTTCCGTAGATGCGATTGGTGAGTTCAAAGTTTTGCGCAGCCTTTATCCTGCGGAATCCGGGAGAAGCAGCGGCGGACAGGTGAACGTGATCACAAGAGCTGGGGCGAGGAACTTTCACGGAACGCTTTACGAATTTTGGCGCAACGAAAAGTTGAACGCGAATCCGTTTCTGACTAACAGAACCGTTCCTCCACCTTTTCGCGAAGCGTGTTGTATGTCTTGTACTCCACCCGGTTCTTCCCCTGAAGATCGCTGATAATTGATCTAAGTTCGGGGGTCTCCTTCTCAGTGGCTCG
>JBGQJU010000109.1:0-18588 GCA_041499185.1 Pyrinomonadaceae bacterium
GGATCAATACTCCACATTGTTGATATCAACCGCCCGCTACCGCAGGCGGTTCTGACAAGAGGACAAAACAATGGCGACTCCTGAACAAAGCACAAAGACGGCAAAGATCGGCATGATCGGTCTCGCTGTAATGGGCGAGAATCTCGCAATGAACATCGAGCGAAACGGTTTTCCGATTGCCGTTTTCAATCGCGACCCAGCCAAGGTGGATAACTTCGTCGCCCGCACGCAGGGCAAGCACGTGATCCCGACTAAATCTCCAGAAGAGTTCGTTCGCTCACTCGAGCGGCCGCGCAAAGCGATTCTGCTAGTCAAAGCCGGCGATCCCGTAGACTGGACCATCGATCAGATAAAACCGTTCATGGAGCGAGGCGACATCATCATCGACGGCGGCAACTCTTACTTCGTTGATACCGAACGCCGAGAGAAAGCTCTGAAGGCCGAAGGCTTGAACTTCATCGGCTCGGGAGTTTCCGGCGGCGAAAAAGGAGCGCTGTGGGGTCCGAGCTTGATGCCCGGCGGCGACCGCGATGCTTACGAACAGATTCGCCCGATTTGGGAAGCCATCGCCGCGAAAGTTGACGATGGACCATGCGTCACGTACATCGGACCGGGCGGCGCGGGCCACTTTGTCAAGATGGTGCATAACGGGATCGAGTACGGCGACATGCAATTGATCGCCGAAGCCTACGACATCATGCGGAATGTGCTCGGCCTGGGAGCCGCAGAAATGGCGGACATCTTTGATGAATGGAATCGCGGCGATCTCGAATCATTCCTGATCGAGATCACGGCCAAGATTCTCCGCGTTAGAGATCCGGAAACAGGGAAGCCGCTGGTCGATCTAATTCTCGACAAAGCCGGCCAGAAGGGCACGGGAAAATGGACCAGCGAGGTAGCGCTGGACCTGGGCGTCGTCGTTCCCACGATCGATGCGGCGATCGACACGCGGACGTTGTCGTCGCGCAAAGAAGAACGCCTGGAGGCGAGCAAACAGATCAGCGGTCCACCGCGCGCGCAGTTTAGTGGCGACAAACGGGCGCTGATCGACGCCATTCACGATGCACTTTATGCCTCGAAGATTTGTTCGTACGCGCAGGGGATGAGCCTGATTCGCGCCGGGTCGGACAAGTGGAATTGGGACATAAATCTCGGCGAAGTTTCGCGCATCTGGAAAGGCGGCTGCATTATCCGAGCGCAGTTTCTGGACAAGATAAAGCAGGCTTACCAGCGCCGGCACGACCTGCCGAATCTGCTTCTCGACCCCGACTTCAAAGTATGGGTGGAAGAGGCGCAGCCAAACTGGCGACTCGCGGTAACCACGGCGATGCAGCACGGCGTGCCCGTGCTGGCGATGGCGTGCAGCTTGAATTACTTTGACATGTATCGCACCGCAAACTTGCCGCTGAATCTCACGCAGGCGCAGCGCGACTTTTTCGGTTCGCACACTTATGTGCGCGTGGATAAGCCTGAACAAGGGGCAGTCCATACTGAGTGGGAAGAAATGCTTGAGAAACAATGAGCGCAGCGCGAACGCTCGGATCGAGGCCCACGAATCAAAATGTCATCCGCCACCGTAACTGAAAATCCGCTGCGACAGGGTATCCGGCTGGAACAGACTGCCGAACCCTGTACCGTGATCATCTTCGGTGCTTCCGGAGATCTGACCAAGCGCAAATTGGTGCCTGCTCTTTACCGGCTGGTCCAGGAGCGCCTCGTGCCCGCTGAGTTTGGGATTGTCGGTTTAGCGAGAACCGAGATGGGCGACGATGAGTTTCGCGACAAGATGAAAGAGTCGGTTGCGCAATTCTCTGAAGCGAAACGCGTCGACGAGGAGGTCTGGCATTCGTTTGCTCGGGGGATTTACTACCTTCCCGCAGACATCGGCAACGGGGGCGATTATCAAAAGTTGGGCGCTTTGCTTGACCGCATCGACGGCGAGCGAGGAACGGCCGGCAACCGTCTTTTTTATCTTTCGGTCGCGCCGCGGTTCTACGCTGCCGCAGTCGAGCAGTTGGGCCGGGCGGGTCTTGCGAAGGCGAAAGCCGGCAGTTGGGTGCGCGTCATCATCGAGAAGCCTTTCGGCACGGATCTGGAAAGCGCGCGGCTCTTGAACAAACAAATTCACGAGCACCTCGACGAATCGCAGATCTATCGCATCGATCATTACCTCGGCAAAGAGACAGTGCAGAACCTGCTCGCTTTTCGCTTTGCCAATGGAATTTTTGAGCCGCTGTGGAACCGCCAGTATATCGACCACGTGCAGATAACGAACGCGGAAGCGGTGGGCGTCGAAGGGCGCGGCGGTTATTACGAAACAGCAGGGGTCGTGCGCGACATGATCCAGAACCACGTGTTCCAGGTCCTGTCGCTCGTGGCGATGGAACCGCCGGCGCATTTGGGATCCGAAGCCGTGCGCGACGAAAAGATCAAAGCGATGACCGCGGCGCGAGAGTTTACCCCCGAACGCGTGAAGGCCGAGTGCGTGCGTGGCCAGTATGGACCCGGGTCAATCGCCGGCAAGCCCGTTCCCGGTTATCGTGAAGAAGAAGGTGTGGCTCCTGATTCGACCACGGAAACCTTCGCGCTGCTGACGATGTACTTTGATAACTGGCGCTGGTCCGGAGTGCCCTTCTACATTCGCTCCGGCAAACGCCTGCCAAAACGTGTGACGGAAATCGCGATTCAGTTTCAGGCTGCGCCGCATCAGCTCTTTGGCGCGGAAGTAATGGAACAGGTCACGCCCAACCAGTTGATCATTCGTATTCAACCTGACGAAGGAATCACTTTGCGTTTCGCCGCCAAAGTTCCGGGTCAGATCACGCACATTCGCGATGTGAATATGGACTTTCGCTATGGCTCTTCTTTCGGCGTCCAGCTTGCCGAAGCATACGAGCGTCTGTTACTGGACTGCATTCTTGGCGATTCAACGCTCTACGCGCGTAAAGACATGACAGAGCGCGGCTGGGAAATCGTTATGCCAATCCTGGACCAGTGGGCCGCGACAAAAACGGAAGTTTCATTTCCGAATTACGAAGCTGGAACCTGGGGTCCGCAAGCCGCAGATGAATTGATCGAGCGCCAGGGCAGGCACTGGCGCCGGCCGTAGTGGGGCGAGTCTAAGTCCGACAAACTTCAGTTTGTCGTGATTGCTCGAAAGAAGTGCTTTGCAACAGCACGACAAGCTGAAGCTTGTCGGACATGCATGCCACTAGAAACACAAGCTAACCCAGTTTCCTTCTCGGCATCGAAGGGCGTCGATGTCGATAAGATCGAAAAGGAGCTGGCGTCGATGTGGTCGGGCGCGAGCGATGCTGACAACGGCGCCGCCAGCTCCGGTGTGACGCGCGCGTGCGCGTTGAATTTGATCGTTTACACAACGCCGTGGGACGATCGCGATCTGCTTGAAGAGTTGCTCAATCAGGTCAACGATCAGCATCCCGGACGGACGCTGATTCTGGTGGTCTATCGCGAAACCGCGGAAGCCAGGCTTGAAGCCTACGTTTCAATGCGTTGCCGGCTTTTGGGCGCCAGCGGCAAGCAGATCTGCGGCGAACAAGTCACCATCGAAGCTGGCGGTCCGTTGGTCGACACGGCGGCCACCGCTGTGGCGCCGCTGCTGGTTCCAGACGTCCCGGTCTACCTCTGGTGGAAAGACATTCCTCACTATGAAGACAAATTATTCGACCGCCTGGCCCAAATGGCGGACCGCGTCGTCATTGATTCGGCGGCGTTCGATCACCCTTACGACGACTTGCTGAGTCTGACAAGAAGGATCTGTGATCAATCGCAGCCGATGCGGGTTAGTGATCTGAACTGGGGCAGACTCACGTCGTGGCGCACGCTGCTGGCCAGCTTCTGGGATGTGCCTGATTATCGCGCGCTGCTGGACGAAATCGATCACGTCGCAATCGAGTATCGTCCGCCGAGTGACGCGCCGGAAGAGATCGCGCCCAAAGCCTTGCTGCTGGCCGGTTGGTTGGCGTCGCGGCTCGGCTGGGAAATTACGGATCAGACTGCGCGGCGGACCAAGGAACAAGTGGAGTGCGAGCTTCGTGCCGGTAATCGGCCGATCATAGTTTCGTTTTCGCGCGATGAGGCCACCAAGCGGCGCCAAACTATTTCATCAGTTGTGCTTTCCGCAAGAAACGGAAACGCGGACTTTTCCGTTGCCCTGCGCGATGATGGCGGCACGAAGCTGGCAACTGAGGCAAGAATCGGCGCCGAACGATCCGTGGGACGCGTCGTCACTTACGAGATGCGCAGCGAAGCAGATCGCTTGAGCCGCGAGCTTGCCTTTCTCAGTCGCGATGCTATTTATGAGGCTGCTTTGGCTCAGGCTGCTCAACTCGTAGCGGCGATCGGCAACCGGAAAATGACACCGTAAGACTTCAGACCGTGTTCGTTCATGATACTCGCTGGTGACATTGGCGGCACAAAAACGAATGTCGCTCTGTTTCAACCGAACGGGAGCGAGGTTGGCCGCGTTGTCAGGCAGCAGACTTTTCCGAGCGCTGCCTACGATTCGCTGGAAGCCATTCTCAAAGAGTTCATCGGAGAGACTGAGTTGAAGATCGCCGGGGCTTGCTTTGGCATTGCCGCGCCGGTGATTGAAGGCCGCGCGAAAACTCCCAATCTCAATTGGACCGTCAGCGCCGTTTCGCTAGCCGAGCTGCTGAAGATTGATCGAGTGGGAATAATCAACGATCTGGAGGCCACGGCCCACGGCATTCCCGCGCTCGCTGATTCGCAATTGCTGACTCTCAATGCCGGCGACGCAAAGGACGACGGCCACCGCGCTCTAATTGCCGCGGGCACGGGCCTAGGCATGGCGGGCATTTTCTATCGCGACGGCCACTACTATCCGATGCCATCCGAGGGCGGCCACAGCGATTTCGCGCCGCACACTGCGACTGAAATTGAACTCTTCGGCTACCTCGCGGAAAAATTTGGACCGCACGTAAGTTGCGAGCGTGTGCTTTCGGGGCCCGGGCTCTTTAACGTCTATTGTTTTCTGCGCGACACCGGCGCTGCGGAAGAGCCAGGCTGGCTAGCAGAAGAAATTCGTTCCGGCGACAAAACCGCGGCTGTGTCCAAAGCGGCTTTATCGAACCAGTGCGAGCTGGCCGTGAAGGCCTTAGACATGTTTGCGTCTGCTTACGGAGCCATCGCCGGAAATCTTGCGTTGATGCTGATGGCTACTGGAGGGCTTTACGTCGGCGGCGGCATTGCTCCGAAGATTCGCGAGAAACTCAAGGATGGGACCTTCATGAAAGCGTTCACGGACAAGGGCAGGCTCTCTTCTTTGCTTGCGAGCATTCCCGTGCGCGTCATTCTCGATGATAAAACCGCACTCTTCGGCGCCGCTCGCGCTGCTCTTGACCAACGATAACTGCGGAGCCGCTACGATTTCTTTGCACGCCAGACGCTGAATCATCGATGAAAACAAAAGAGCATCAACGGCTACGGGAAACGCACAGCTCGCCGGTGCCACCCTGGCGACGCTGGGGTCCGTACGTGTCTGAGCGCGCGTGGGGCACGGTGCGTGAAGACTACAGCGCGTACGGCACGGCCTGGGATTATTTTCCGCACGACCTGGCACGCTCGAAGGCCTATCGCTGGGGCGAAGATGGGTTGGCCGGAATCTGTGATCGTTATCAAATCCTGACCTTTGCGCTTGCTTTGTGGAACGGCCGCGATCCGATCTTGAAGGAGCGGCTTTACGGCTTGGTTCCTGGTGAAGCAAACCACGGCGAGGACGTCAAGGAATATTATTTTTATCTCGACTCGACGCCGACGCACTCGTACATGAAGTACCTGTACAAGTATCCGCAGGCTGCATTTCCTTACACGAAGTTGATCGAAGAGAATGGTCGCCGGCGTGGCCAGCAACAACCCGAGTATGAGCTGATCGATACCGGCGTCTTCGACGACAATCGCTATTTCGATGTGTTTGTCGAGTATGCGAAAGCCGATCCGGAAGATATTTGTATTCGGATTGAAGTCTTTAACCGCGGACCGGAAGACGCACAGGTGCATGTGCTGCCGCAACTCTGGTTTCGCAACCGCTGGAGCTGGGAACCGGAACTGAAAGCTCAACCCATCATTCGCCCTGGTCCAGCGGGCAAGAAATTCAAGAGTCTTGAGGCTGATGACTCCCAGGCTGAGCCGTTGCCCAATCTGCCTTTTGAATACCGTCTCGGTAAACGCTACCTCTACGGCGACGCGGACGGCCAGGCGCTCTTCACCAATAACGAGACCAACGCGCCGCGCGTCTGGGGAGCCAATGCGCAGAGTCGCAGTCCATTCGTCAAAGACGCATTCCACGCCCAGGTCATCGATGGTGAGCAATGTGTGAACCCTGAGCAGATGGGTACAAAGGCGTGCTTTCATTATGCGGCGCGCAATGTTCCGGCTGGGGGCTCGATCGTTATCCATCTTCGCCTGACGGATAAAGTTTTGAAAGCGCCGCTCGCTGAGGTAGATAAGATCGTTGCTCAACGGCGCGCGGAGGCCGACGAGTTTTACAATTCCATTCATCCCGCGAAGGCCAGCGAAGACGAGCGTCGCATTCAACGGCAAGCTTTCGCCGGCATGCTTTGGGGCAAGCAAATCTATTTTTACGACGTTGACGTTTGGCTCAACGGCGACGATCCAAGCTGGCCGCCGCCCGAGTCGCGCCGCCACGGACGCAACACGCGTTGGCTGCATTTGAACTCAATGCGTGTGCTGTCGATGCCGGATAAGTGGGAGTATCCGTGGTTCGCCGCTTGGGATCTGGCGTTTCATTGTGTGCCGCTCGCGCTCGTCGATCCGGAGTTCGCGAAGGAGCAGTTGTGGCTCTTGCTGTTTGAACAGTTTCAGCATCCCAACGGTCAGATTCCCGCTTACGAGTGGGAGTTCTCCGATCTGAATCCGCCGGTTCATGCCTGGGCCGTCTGGCGCGTTTACAACATGGATCGGATTCGCTCGGGCAAGGCTGACCGCGAGTTTCTCGAACAGTGTTTTCATAAACTGCTGATCAATTTCGCGTGGTGGGTCAACAAGGTAGACAGCGAAGGCAACAACGTTTTCGAGGGCGGCTTTCTCGGCCTTGATAACATCACGGTGCTCGATCGCAGCCATGAGTTACCGCATGGAACCACGCTGGAACAATCAGATGCGACCGGATGGATGGGTTCGTTTTGCCTTTACCTGATGCGCATCGCGCTTGAGCTGGCGAAAGAGAATCCGGTGTACGAGTCGCTGGCCACCAAGTTTTTCCAGCACTACGTCTACGTGGGTGCGGCGATGAAGCGCATGGGCAATCGCAACTACCAACTGTGGGACGAGCAGGACCTATTTTTCTATGACGTGCTGCGTTTTCCGGACGGGAACTTTCAAAAGTTTCGCGTGCGCTCGCTGGTCGGCATCATTCCGCTTTACGCGATTGAACGGCTGGAAGAAGATTGGATCAAACCGTTTCCTGAGTTTACGGCAAATCTTCATTGGTTTTTGAAGAATCGGCAGGATCTGGTGCAGCGCTGTGTGACCACTGTAGAGCGCGAGGGAAAGAAGGTTTACATTCTGGCGATTGTCGACGAGAGTCAGATATGCCACCTGCTGGAACGTATTTGGGACCCGGCGGAGTTTCGCTCCGGTTACGGCCTGAGAAGTTTATCAAAGTGGCACCAGGATCATCCCTTCGTTTTGGAAAACAGCAGAGTCGGATACGAGCCGGCGGAATCGATCGAAATGTTGAAGGGCGGTAATTCCAACTGGCGTGGGCCGGTCTGGTTTCCCACCACGTTCATGATGATCGAGTCGCTGCGCAAATTGGGCAAAGCCTATGGCCCGCTGCTGGAGATTAACAACCCGGTCGAGGACGAGCCACCGATTACCCTGGATGAGATGGCGAAAGGTTTTGCCGATCGTCTGATTTCGATTTTCACGCGCGACGAAAACGGCAGGCGCGCCGTTTACGGCTGGAGTCAAAAATTTCAGAACGATCCGCATTGGCGCGATCTAATTCTGTTCTACGAGTATTTTCACGGCGATTCAGGCGCTGGCCTGGGCGCTTCGCATCAGACCGGCTGGACGGGATTGGTGGCGTCATTGATTGACGAGTGGCGGCGGTGAAAGATTGAGCGGCGTAATAGTTGGATCAGACTGGTGATTTTGGCATTTAGCAGCAGCGCAACAACCGTCAGACAACTCCAGCCGCGTTCACGCGGCTTTCCCGCAGGGTTACTAGACCAGCCGTTCTACGGCTGGGTAACCTGCACGCAACGAATCAATCAGCCCGCTTCAACGGGCTTCTCCCGCGAGGCTTTAGCCAGAAGTCCAGTCGGGAAACGACCACAGCTAAAGCAATTGACTCGAAGCACGCTGAAGCGTGCTAATTCATCGGCAGGACGCGCTGACCCAGCGCTCGAAGCGCTGGTCTAGTAACCCTTCGGGTAAGCCGTCTGAAGACGGCTGTTGATCAGATGACCGTCAACTATGTCTTTGCTTGAGTTTACTAGCTTCCGTTGCAGCGGCCGCGGGATTCTACTGTGATGTCATTATCTTTTACTTCAGAAGAACTCACCATGCTGCGCGCGCTGGCGGTTCGCTTTCCCAACGCGGATGCGGTTTTGGCGGAAGTCTCCGCCTTACGAGCCGGACTCTCCCTGCCCAAGGGCACGGTCCACGTAGTCAGCGACGTCCACGGCGAATACAAAAAGCTCCGCCATATTATCAACAATGCTTCGGGCACGCTGCGTCCGTTGGTAGAGTCGCTATTCACGAATCGATTGACTGAGGATGAGCTGCGCGAGCTGCTTGCCGTTCTCTATTATCCACGCGAGGCGATGGAGTATTTGGCTGCGCGACTGAGCGACGCGGCGACTCGGCAGACGTGGGTGCGACGCACGCTGCGCTTGCAGTTTGAGATCGTACGCCAATTAGACGGCGTCTATCGGCGCGCGCATGTCGTCTCGCTGTTTCCGCCGGCCTACGCGGAGTTGTTTGCAGAACTGCTGCATGAGCCGATCAAGACACGCGGGCAACATTATGTCGACGCAATGATCGACGGGCTCGTAGCGTACGGCGCCGATTTAACCGCCGTGCGCGCCGCCTCGCGGCTCGTGCGCAATCTTAGCGTGGCCGAACTCGTGGTCGCCGGCGACCTCGGTGATCGTGGTCCGCGTCTCGATCGCGTTGTCGATTATCTAACGGAGCAGCCCAACGTCTCGATTACGTGGGGTAATCATGACGTTTCCTGGATGGGGGCCTGTTTGGGCCACGAGGCGTTAATCGCCACGGTGGTGCGCATCTCTCTGCGCTACCGTCGACTGTCGCAGCTCGAAGAAGGCTACGGACTGATCATGGCGCCGCTAGAGAAGCTGGTCCGCACGATCTATACCGACGATCCAGCCGAAAGATTTAGAACACGTGGCACTGGCCTGCGCGACGATCTCTTGATGGCCCAGATGCAAAAGGCCGCGGCGATCATCCAGTTCAAGCTCGAAGGCCAGGTGAGCCGTCGTCACCCCGAATGGGAAATGGAGCATCGCAACCTGCTGCACAGAATCAATCGCGCCGCGGGAACGGTAGAGATCGAGGGAAGAATACATCCGTTGCGCGATACACACTTTCCCACGATCGATCCGGCGAATCCTTATGAACTCTGCGCGGAAGAGCGCGCCTGCATGGATCGCCTCAAGCAGTCCTTCATCTCCAGCGCGCGCCTCTGGGAGCACATGTCGTACGTGACGCGGCGAGGCGCTATGTGGCTGCGGCGCGATCACGCAGTTATCTTTCACGGCTGTTTGCCGGTTAGTGATGGCGGCGACTTTCTCTCTCTAACGGTGGATGGCGCCGAACATTCGGGCCGCGCGCTTTTCAATGCCCTCGGTTCGGTCGTACGACGCGCTTTTCGCCAGGGCGAAGCGGCCGGTAGCGATGCGGACTGGCTCTGGTATCTCTGGACCGGACCGCGTTCGCCGCTCTTTGGCAAAGACCGCATGGCTACTTTTGAAAACTACTTTATCGAGGACAAAGAGGCGCGCAAAGAACACAAGAACCGTTACTTTGCGTTGCTTAACGATCGCGATTTCTGTCGGCGAGTCGCCAAAGAGTTTGGCGTAATGAAGGATGGTCTGATCGTCAATGGCCACGTGCCCGTGAAAGTAGAAAAAGGCGAAGAGCCCCTCAAGCGCAGCGGCAGCGCAGTGACGATCGACGGCGCATTCTCCGAAGCCTATGGCGATCGCGGTTACACCCTGATCCTTGCACCCGAACGAATCGCGCTCGCCGAGCATCACCACTTCGAATCAATCTCCGACGCTATCACCTCAGGCGCTGACATCGTGCCGAGAGTTTCAAACCTACGCGTTTACGAACCGCCGCGAACAATTGCCGACACGGAGGAGGGCGAAGATCTCCGCCAGGACATTGCTGCGTTGGAAAAACTGGTGCTGGCCTACCAGGAAGGCGCGTTGCTTGAACGCAATGATGTGCTTTGATCTTCGGGCCGACGTCGGTCGCGCCTAGGTCACCGGTTTATGACAGGGAACACAATCGTTAGAACCGGGAATCTTTCCCTTCAGCGCCGGGCGTGCGGCGATGGCTTTGTCGTGACAGACGTTGCAGTTGTTGTGATTGGCAATCTCGTTCGTCAGTTTCGTTGGCGCCGGCTTATCCGGGTAGGTAACAGTGGGAATCGGCGCGCTGTCATCGCCTGCTTGCAAGTGGCAAGCGCGGCAAGACTTCACCGGCTTCGCATCCGCAGTCTGCAACACCGCAGTCGTTAGCACCACGTCTCGCTCCGAAGTCTTCAGCGGCGGCTTGAGCGCTGTCGCCGGCTGGTCGGTGTGATGGCATTCGGTGCAAGCAAGCACGCTGGTGCCCGCGGGGTTGTAGTTCTTGGTCGAGTGGTTCTCGTGATTGAAAGGACACCCGCCGTATTTGTCAGACTGGCTGTCCTGGTCCAACACAACTTCTTTCGGCTGGGTCTTGCTCGCCTTTTCTTGAACTATCAATGCCGCCGAACGAATCGAGTTATTCCCAACCACAACTACAGCCAGACAGCCCAGCAGCGCAATCAGAACGATCATTAGTTTCATCATCGACAATCCTCGCAAACGTGATGTTGGTACTATAGCCTTCGATAGGAATTGGGGAGGTCCTTCAAATCTGATCAGCCGGACGCAAACGAAGCCGGCAAGTCTGAAACACCGCAATCTTAGTTGGCAGAGACGAGGGTGTCAAATGTTCGAATTGCCTGGTTTAGAGTTCAAGCTTTTCGCTCTCCTCTCGTTCGCGATAGCAACCTGAACGCTGAACTCTAAACTCACATTGGCATATGAAAAGTGGATCCGCTATGGCACCGCTTGCAATCTTTGAAGGCGAGATCGCCTCCGAATGATTGCTTCCCATTGTGGCAAGTCAGACAACTCCGTCCTCCGCCTGTCACAAAATGCTCGGCAGCGCGCGGCGAGCTGGCTTGTTTTCCTTGCGGCAATCCGGCGGTCAACGGGTGACAGGTCGCGCATTCCAGACGCTGACGTGGTCCATGCTTCGAATGATCGAAACCCACGCGGAACCCCCGTGCGTTGGTCGAGGTTCGCGCGAACGCCTTCTGGTCGTGACAGGCGCCGCACGAGGCGATCTCCTTTCCGGCAGCGGATTTGCTCGTCGGTGTGTGACAAGAGTAACACTGGCTGTGCGCGTTCAAGCCGGCGGGAATCGCCAGCGCCACACCCCGATTCAGTGGTCTGTTATGGCAAGCGACGCAACCGCTCTTCGGTCGCGCGGACACGCTCATGTGTTGCGCGTGATCGAACTTGACGTTGAATTTTTCTTTGAAACTGGTTGGGAAACTCTTCAGCGGCGGTTTTGCGCTGCTTACATCTGTGTGACAGATCGCGCACATCGGAACCGCCGGTGTAACAAACTGGGCGAGATGACAGTTCGTGCATGCCGGGTGCCCGGGAAAGACTGGCTTGATCGAATTGTCCGCGGTTCTTTGATGACAAGCGGTGCACGCTTGAGAGGCGTGGCGCTGGCTTGTGTGTTTGAAAGTTGAATAGTCGAGGTCTGGGCCTTGTGGCGCAATCAGCTCGGGCGGTGACCCAACCAATCTCGCGCGTGGTTCAGCTAGTCCCTTAGGGACGACATATTTATAGAAAGGGTGCCGCGATATTTCTGAATAGCTCCGTAGGAGTGGCATATCGTCACGCCCCTCGTCGGTCCGTTTGGAATATGCCGCTCCTACGGAGCTATCGGTTTTCAATCGTCTCGCACTGCTATAGATATGTCGCTCCTCTGGAGCTGAGAACCTAATCGCGATCGTTGCCCTGCCAAAACTCAACACAGAGACACAGAGAAGACAGAGAACCCGCAGAGAAAAAAGAAACGTGTCCAGAATGCGCTTGCGCTTCATGCGTCTCACTTCACATCCTTCCGCTTTAACGGCGGCCGTTCCGCGACAATGTAGTGACTGGCCGGCGGATCGAGCTTGCCGATATCAGAAGTGTGACAATAGCTGCAAGTAAAACTCTTATCTTGATCAATTGCTGCGAGTTCCTTGTTCAAGTCCTCGCGCAATCCAACTTTGTTGTGGCACTCCGTGCAGCCCGTGATCGGCACGTCGGGCTTTAATCCGCGCAGCGTCGCTGATTTGGTAATGTTGATGTGGCAAGCGGTGCATTCTGCAAGATGGTTCTTCTTTTCGCCGCCACCCTCATGACGGAATTTCATCGAGAAGCGCTTCACTGATGCCGACGCCGGGCCCGCGGGTGCCTTGTGACAACCTGCGCAGTTGTCCCGAACCGGTTCCTGACCACTCCAATGGCAGTTGAAACACGAGGCGTGATTGTCGGGCGACGCTTTAAACGTATCGACCGCGGGCTTGTAGGCATCAATCCAACCAGCCGCGGGCGCAACCGGCGCTTTCGTATTTGGGACATGACAGATCTCGCAGTTGTTGTACTTCTTCGCTTTGTCATCGAGAGCGTGCGCGGACTTTACCAGGGAAGCGCTGACGAACTGACGAAACTTTGGCCGCGAACGCAGCGCCGCGATCACGTCCTGGTGTCTGTCATGTGGAAACGCGATCGTGAACTGCTGAGGCCGGTTCGGATTGCGAAAGCTCAGGCGCGCATCATCGCGCGGAGAAGTTTTTGTATGGCAGACCGTACAGATGACGGGTTGAGCGCCCTTGAAGAATTGCGCGCGATGGCAGCGAACACAGGCGTCGTGGTCGGGAAAGTCGGCAACATCGGGAAATTCTCGAACCTTTTGCCAGTTCGCAGTCGGTACTTTGTGGCAAGTCTTGCAGGCCTCCTGGTGCTGTTTGGTTGCGTGCGAAAATCTTGAGTAATCGATTGGGGCTTTCCTGGCTGCTTGTGGCGCCGCGACTCTACGCGGTCGTCGCTTCTGTCCGAGGACACCGCCACTTTTAGAGAATTGCTGCGGATAAACAAAGGCAATAAGCGTGACCAGCGCGAGCACGAGCGACGTGACTAGGTAGCGTTTCATTCGATCAATGACCGGAGATTGTGGTTGCGCTCACTCACTTGTTCGAGGCCGGACAAGCGGGCAGCGGCTTCTCCACGCTGACGCATTTGATGTTCTTCACATCCCTGGGATCTTTATTCGACGGGTTCGAGATCAAAAACGGCTTCTCGGTTGCGAGATCTCCAGGCTTCACGCGTATTTCACAGTTCCACAAAGTGCTGCTGTTCCCGATTTCGGTTGGCAGGATATTGGAGATGACATAGGCCCCCGGCTCGAGATCGGTGAAATAGGCGGTGCCGTTTCGATCGGTCATGACTGACATTACTTTCGCCTTTGAAACCTCTTCAGCCTGCTTGATCAATGCTTGTAGATCTTTTTGCAGCCGTTTGTAGAAACCGCTACGAATCTCTTCGGACAGAAATACGGCAAGCCATTTCCGCGCTAAGTCGCGGCTGCCGAATTCTTTCTCGCCCGCAGCGACAGCGTGCTGAAACTCGGGAACCGCATCCGCATCCTTTTGTTCAACTTCACGACAGTAAACCGACTCGCAAGACTCCCAAACGCTTGGCTTGAGCCAGGCGATAAGCTCTGGGCTCGCTCCAATGCTGCCGTAGTAGCAGTCTCGAGAAATCACCGGTCGTTGCTCGATGTTCTGAATCAAGCTCTTGTTCTCTTCGAGCGAACCCTTGATCAGAAAGAAGCGCTTACGTGGCAGTCCTTTCGTCGCCTCACCAATTCTCACTCTTACTCTCAATCGGATCACCCCGCGAGCGTCGGCAGGCGGAGCGGTTTGGGTTTGGCCCCCGGCAATTACCGCGAGGCACGCCAGCAGCGCGAGGCCAATTGTGATTTGTTTCAAGGTGGTGTGGGTCATCCGCAGAGTCTGGCAGCGCTGTTTCAGCCGATTAGAGATTCGGGCTGCGCGGAAATTTCACAAACGGCAGGCGCACGCCTCTAACAAACACCTGGTCCGAACGAATTGCCGGCGCGGGGGAGTAGCCGTTGGCTCCGCCGGCCGAGATCAGATCATCCTGGTCCACGCCATCGCCGCTGACACCGATCGCTCCAACCAAGACGCCATTCTTGTACAATGGAATGCTGCCGGGAAAGATTTGAATTCCATTCGGCAAGCTCGGGATTGAAGTGCAGGGAACGCTGGCGCCACCAAGCGCCGCTTGCAGGTTTGTCTTGATCAAGTCCAACTGTAAACCAACGTTGAAGACGCTCCACTGGTTAATCTCCGTGCTGAATGGACCCGCGGGCGTGTTGTTGATTCCGTCGGGAAAGAATGGCCGGTGCAAAAACCCTCCAGCGCGGTCCGTGAACGCAATCGAGCCGTCGAGTTTCAGTCCATCGGCTGCAGCCCGATCCACATAGGAACCAAAACCAGCGCCGCGCAGCAGCGTGGCAGCACTTGCGCTCGAATAGAACGCCGCCGTTCTCGCCTTCTGTACCGACACGTCAAAACCGAAGACCGGCGCATCCTGCTGGCGGAAAAGACCGAGCACACGGCCCGTGGTGTCGACCACGGCGATCGACACTCGCGCATTGCTGCCCAGCGGTTGGCGTATCGCGGCGCGCGTGATATTTGCCTGTTGCGCTGCATGCGAAATAATCAGGTCCACGTCTGCCGCCGTCAGACCGTTTGGCAGAGGGCTTGAGATAAATGGGAAGAATCGCGGATCCGACTCGCCGCTGATTCCGCCGACAGTCACGCTGGTAAATGCGGAAGGCTGCGCGCCGCGAATAGAAAACAACGGATCGATGGCGCCCGGTAGACTGCCGAAAGCGATCGGCGGCGGCGTTAGCACCTGAGCTGCGTTAATAAATGGCAGCCGAATACCATTGACGAGAATGTTGTCCGCGCGTATGAGTGAAGGAGTTTCGAACCCACGCACTGCCGAGAGAGCAATAACCTCTTCAAAGGGCAGATCAAAATCCGCAGGGTCGGGATCGATACCATACACGCCGTCTCCTTCGATTCCGACACCGCCCTGCGCGATTCCATTCTTGTAGATCGGCATGCTTCCGGGATCGCCACTGAGGCCCAAGGGCAGACCGGGTATCTTGATATCAGAGCACGGCAGCGAAGAGTATTGAACGCCATAGAGTGGCCCGCCAGATTGGAAATCCACGCCCGGCGGGAAGTGCTGCTGAATGATGAAGCTGGCCGTTCTGGAATTAAAGGCATTTCCCGAAGTACTGAAGAGCGCGGCTGTGCCCGCCTTGGAAATTGCTCCCAGCTTGGACGGTAGTCGCGTCCCCTCGAGTCCGACGGGAACTAGTCCTGTGATTGGATCAGGAGTCTGCAGTGGACCGCCACCGCGAATCTGCATCGTGGCGGGCGCGCCGGTCATGCTAAACACTCCGAGAACATTCCCTTCACGATCGGTCACGGCCACCGTCACCAACTTGTTCAGCGCGACGGCAGCGGACACTGCCTGGGCAATGATGGTTTGCACTTCGCCTGGTGTTAGTGTTCCTGCGGTAGTAGCGCCTTTGGGAAACTCAATTCCCAGAGGGCCCGGTGTGGGCACAGCTCCCGGGTCGTCTGGCGGACCACCGCCAACATGGCCAATGGCCACTCGCACACGATTGCTGGCGGTGCCGTGGTAATAAACCCTTACGAGAACATCGCCGAGATCTGTCATGCCCTCGTTCAGCTTCACGACCACAGAAGTGGCCCAACTCTGGTCCGGCACGGGGCCGACGTACTCCACCGGCAACGAATATATATGGTGTGACTCGTCCTCTGCATCCGCCGTAACCGCACTGACACTCTCGTCGGGCGCCAAACGAAGGTTTCCTGCCAGCAGCATGATTCGCGTCGTGTTGTCGGCTGCAAATGAGACCGGCGCAATCGCCGAGAATGGTTCACGTTTGTTCGTCACGGAATCTACGGCAATCGCTCGCGTCGACTCAGAATCACTAAACAACACCAGCGGCGGGGATTGGGCTGACGTAGTCGCAAAGCGAAGCGCGACTGCGATCGAAAACAGCAACAGAATAGTCAGCAATAAGACAGCGCGTGGAAAGATTCGGCTACCCATGTTGTTTATCGACCAGTTGCTCAACGACGAACCCGCAAACGGTGCGCACAATTTATCACTAAACGCCGCCCAGTCAAGATGATTCTGCGTCTTTGTCGGAAATTCGATCTCGCGCGCTGTGTTTGCGTGTAGGTGTTGCACTACTCTGAATTGTTACTCGATGCTGTGCCGCTTTAAGGCTGGAAGAAAAATCACTTGACTCTGCCGGTCAGCTAAACTATGTTCCCGCCACCGGATCAATTTGTTTCGGCTTCGGAAAAGTTAACTTGTCTTAGAGTGTGGACGTGCATCAGGGGGGTCATGGACAATTTGATTCTTGCGGCGCTTGATTCACCGGCCGTCTGGCATAGCCTGCTCGGGCCGGGAATATCCAGCGACGTCCTTGCATTTCCCTCGGCGCTCTTTCTTCTTCTCGCAGCCAGTGGGAATCCTGGACCTGCGATTGTTCCCGTGGGCGCGCTCGGAGTGCTTGGCCTGGGGCTTGTTTACGGGCTCAGGCATGCGACCGAAGTTGATCATATTGTGGCCGTCTCGACAATTGTCAGCGAACACCGAAAACTACTGCGCGCCGCGATCGTCGGTGGAATGTGGGGAGCAGGGCACACTGCATCGCTCGTGATCGTCGGCGCCGGCGTACTCGCGTTAAGGATCGCGATCCCTTCGCGTGTTGCCGGCTGGCTGGAATTTGGTGTTGCCCTGATGATCATCGGACTGGGCGTAGCCGCTTTCAGACGGGCACTGCGCAATCGCGCTGACTTTCATATCCACAGACATGCTCATGGCGATCTACGGCACGCCCATGTCCATTTTCACGAACACGGCAGCCGGCGCACTGCTCTGCCCGAGTCACACTCGCACACCGTTACGCGCGTGGGACTCAAGCCCGCAGTCGTCGGGGCAGTGCATGGCTTGGCGGGAACTGGCGCCTTGAGTCTGTTGGTGCTGACACAGATTAATTCTTCTCTACTTGGTCTGCTCTATCTCAGTGTGTTCGGGATGGGTTCGATCATCGGGATGCTTCTGATGTCCAGCCTGATGGGACTGCCATTCGTGCTTAGCTCAAGAAGGCTGACCGGTATTCATTACAGCTTGCAGATGGCCGCAGGCGCGTTGAGCGTAGCGTTTGGTATCTGGTACGCGTACGAGACGGGCATTGCCAATGGTCTGATGAAATCTTTGACGGCAGTGTAAGTGACGGCTGCCCTAATCTTGTGACGAGTTTTCGCAAAACTTCAATGCGAGGACAAAGTTTGCCACCGGTGTCGCCGCGCATTCTGCTGCTCCTGATCCTCACTGCGGTGGCGGGAAGCAGCGTGTTGGCCCAAAGCCAGGGGCGAATCACCGGAGCGGTTCATAATGCCGCGGGCGCCGCGGCGGCCGGAGTCATTGTCGTAGCCACGAATCAGGTAACAACACGGGTTAAGCAGGGCAAGGCCAACGCTGACGGAAGCTATTCAATAAGCTTGCGCCCGGGCGCTTACCGGATTACGGTCCAGGCGCCCTACGCGGCGAAGTTTGATAAGGACAAGAATTACGGCCAGTTTGCCTTGGCGCGCGGCGACAGGCTCGAGAACGTCATCGTTGAGGCCGGCAAAGATACTGTGGTTGAGATTGTCGTTGAGGAAATCAAACCCGCGGCGGCGGCCGCTGAGACTGATCGAGAAGGGCCCACGGGTTACGGGGGCAGGAAGAGTGTGCCGTCCGCGCCCCAAACCGCCACCGATCGCCGCGAGGTGCGCGATCGTTGGCGCATCGGTTTTCCCGAATACGATCGTTACGGCGATCGCGGTGCGCGCGGGCGCGACATTCCGTTTAAGAAAGGCCGTTGGTGGGATCCTTACAACCAGAGCGTGTTGAAAGGAGACTATCCGATCAGAGGGAACAAGACGTTCTTAATTCTGTCAGCGGTTAGCACCACCGGGATCGAGTTGCGGCGCGCGCCGACGCCTTCGGATGTAAGCAGCGACGATCCGCGGAGCGCGGAATTTTTCGGCCAGCCGGAAGCGTTGGCCGTGAACGAAACATTGCAATTCACTTTTGAACTCTTTCACGGCGA
>JBGQJU010000110.1:0-18236 GCA_041499185.1 Pyrinomonadaceae bacterium
TTCCATTCTCTCGGATCGACCTCGCCAAGTCCTCGAGGCTTCCATCATCAAAGTGGCTTCTGGGCTGAACCGGGCTTGGGTCGATTAGGTCAATGTCGATTACGAAACCCGCTTCCTCAGCCAACGGCGATGAGTCAGCCGACAGCAGTGCGCTCAAGCCTCGGCCCAACGCCTTTCGTGTCATGAGCAAGAATCTCCTTCGCCAGTTGAAAATACGCTTCGGCGCCTTTCGAATGAATGTCGTAAAGGATAATCGGCTTCCCGTGGCTCGGCGCTTCGGCTAATCGCACGTTCCGAGGAATCACCGTCTCAAAAACCTGTTGGCCGTAAAAGTCCCGCAGATCAGCAGCGACAGCGGCAGAAAGATTGGTGCGGTCGTCATACATAGTCAGTAGGAGTCCCTGAATGGTTAATTCAGGATTGTGAAGACGTCGAATGTGGGCGAGCGTGTCGAAGAGTTCCGTAACACCTTCCAGCGCGTAGTATTCGCACTGAATCGGCACCACTAGTGACCTAGCTGCAGTAAGCGCGTTCAAAGTTAACAGACCCAAGGAAGGCGGGCAATCAATAATGATGAACTCGTAGTCGGCCTGGACCGAGACCAGAGCCTCGCGCAACCGTAGTTCGCGGCGTTCCATGTCCACTAACTCTACTTCAGCCCCGGTCAGGTGCTTGTTCGAAGGAAGGATTTGGAGAAACGGGATCTGTGTCGGAAGGATTAGCGTGTCTAAGGGTTCGCCGAGAACGAGGGAGTTGTAGATGCTCTTTCGGAAACTTCCGCGCTGTATGCCCACACCCGAAGTGGCGTTGCCCTGAGGGTCGGTATCAACAAGCAGGACCGGGATCGAGGCGCTGGCGAGCACCGCAGCCAGGTTTACTGCAGTTGTGGTCTTGCCGACGCCGCCCTTTTGGTTTGCCACACTTATGGTCTTAGCCATTCAGTTGTCGGCCTCGAACGCTGCTATTCATCCTGAAGGCTATTAAACTAGCACAAGCCAAAGTTTAGCGCTATGTTTTTGACACAAGACCGCAGTAACGTGCGTGCGCCGGTGAGGGCTCTACGAGTCCGCGAAGCGATCGATGGGACACGTGAAACACTGCCTAGGCGGCTTTTTGTTTCGAACTCAAGTGGACTAACAGCGTTGATAAAGCAGCAGGCGTTAGGCCTGCTATTCGGCGTGCCTGACCAAACGTAACCGGCCGCGCGCGTTCCAATCGCTCGATCATCTCGCGGGACAGGCCGTCCAAACTGCCCAAGTCCAAGTCCGCAGGAATACGCAGCCCGTCGTGCTGGTGCAAACGTTCCATCGTAGCGCGCTGCCCGTCGATGTAGCCCGCATACAACAAGTCTGCAAGCGCGGACTCGAGATCTCTCGCGTTCGTCCTCCGCCGCACTTCGATAGGTAGCAGTTCTTCGATTATTCTACACGTGATCCCAGGCCGCTGACTCAGTTGCGCCAGTGTAACAGAGTCACCCAGGTCGATCGCCAGCAACGAGCTAACCGCCGAGTAGTTCGGGTCAGAACGTCTTAACCGTCTAGATTCCAGTGCGGATTTTAGGAGAGCGATCCGATCCCTCCTTGCATTGAAGCGTTCCCAGTCTTTCTCACCGACCAGCCCTAACTCACGCCCGTACGGTTCAAGCCGCGCATCAGCCGTGTCGTACCTTAGAGCAAGCCGATACTCAGCTCTGGAAGTAAAGATCCGATATGGCTCGTCCACGCCCTGGCTTGTGAGGTCATCGACCAGAACACCGATGTACGATTCCTCTCGCCTCAGCCTAAAGGGCTCGCGCCGCTGGACGAAGAGTGCAGCGTTGATCCCCGCCATTAGGCCCTGACATCCAGCCTCTTCATAGCCAGTTGTGCCGTTGATCTGACCAGCATGAAAAAGGCCTTTGACTCGCCTCGACTGAAGGCCTGGACCCAGTTCCCGCGGATCGACATAGTCATATTCGATCGCATATCCTGGCCGGATTATCCGAGCCTCTTCAAGACCAGCTATCATTCGTACAAGATCCAACTGCAGCTGCGCCGGAAGCGAGGTCGAGAAACCATTCAAATACACCTCATTGGTCTCGTGGCCCTCGGGCTCTAAGAATAGCTGGTGGCGATCCTTATCAGCGAACTTCACTACCTTGTCTTCAATTGAAGGGCAATACCTAGGTCCGGTGCCCTTTATCTTACCCGAGTACAAAGGTGACTCATGGAGATTCGCCCTTATCTCCTTATGAACTTCCCGCGTCGTGTAGCCAATGTAGCAACTGATCTGTGGCTGCTCAATCCGCTCGGTTGAAAAAGAAAACGGCACTGGATCTTCGTCGGCTAGCTGCGGCTGGAACGCGCTCCAGTCGATGGTCCGACCGTCCAGCCGCGGCGGCGTACCCGTCTTCAATCTACCCATTGGGAATCCCAGTCGCTTGAGTGCTTCCGCCAACTCAACCGACGCAGGCTCGCCTGCCCTGCCGGCCGCGTAGCTTTGCCGCCCCGTGTGAACAAGTCCATTGAGGAACGTGCCGGTCGCTATCACGACCGCTTTCGCGCCTATTCTACGCGTGTCCTGCATCTCCACGCCAAGAATTCTCTCCTGGTGGACTACGAGATCAACTACCAAACCCTGGCGCAGGTGCAGATTCGGTGTGGCCTCCAGCGTCCGTCGCATTTCTTTCCGATACAACGCCCTATCAGCCTGGGCGCGCGGCGATTGCACCGCCGCTCCCCGTGAGCGGTTCAGTAGACGAAACTGGATCCCCGTGCGATCGATTACCCGACCCATAATGCCGCCGAGTGCGTCGATCTCTCGCACCAGGTGGCCTTTTGCGATTCCACCTATTGCGGGGTTACACGACATTTGGCCGATCAAGTCAAGATTCAGCGTTACCATTGCTGTCTGCGCTCCAATGCGAGCGGCGGCGGAGGCGGCTTCGCAGCCAGCATGGCCTCCGCCAATCACGATGACGTCGAATACTTCGTCGAAAATCATTTGCTACTTACCTATGCAGAAGGTCGAAAAGATTTCTGTTAGCACATCGTCGGCCGTGGTCTCGCCAGTGACCTCTCCGAGAAAGCGCAGCGCGCCGTATAAACCCACAAGCACCAGTTCCTCGCTAGCACCCTCACGCAGCAACCTCTGCGCAGATTCGAGTTCGACCTCCGCGCGACGTAGCAAATCATAATGGCGCGCATCTGTAATCAGCAAGCCGACTTCGTTGCCGTTGACTGCCGCAAACGGTGTCAGAATGGCATCACGCAACTCGTCAACCCCAGCACCAGTCCTCGCGGAGACTTGGACTATTCTCGGGTTACCGCCGAATTCGCTCGTCAACCGATCTCGGAACATCGGAAGATCAGACTTGTTGAGGGCGATCACAGGGCTGCTCTCATTGGTCCAATTCAAGAAGTGGCGGTCTTCGCAGCCCAAATCGACGGCGCCATCGACTACCACCACTAACAGGTCAGCCTCAGCCATCGCTCGCTGGGTCCGCTCGACGCCAATGCTCTCGATCAGATCAGTCGACTCACGCATACCCGCTGTGTCGGTCAACATCACCGGTAGCCCGCTGAGGTTAATGTGCTCGCTGAGAGTATCCCGCGTAGTACCCGCTATTTCAGTCACTATGGCTCGGTCGGTGTTTAGTAAGCGATTGAACAAGCTGGACTTACCGCTATTAGGAGGACCAACCAGCGTCACTTTCACTCCTTCTCGCAGAAGATGACCATGACTAAAGGTTGATGCCAAGACGCGTATTTCTGAAACGAGCTTCTCGAGAGTTTCCCCGGTCTCCTGTGCCTCTGTTTGTGGCAAATCGTCCTCAACGAACTCAACCGCCGATTCAAGCGGCACGATCAACGCCACCAACTTATCCTTGAACGGTTGCAGTCGTAAAGAAAGCTCGCCGCTCAATTGGCGAACTGCTTGCCGCGCCGCAGCATCAGTTTGGGCATTGATCAAGTCACGAATCGCTTCCGCCTGGCTCAAGTCCATTTTGCCGTTGCTCAGCGCCCGAAGTGTGAATTCACCTGCGCTAGCCACACGAGCGTCAAGCCTCAATATCGAATCGATTACGAGACGCAGGATCACCGGTGAGCCATGACAGCTAATCTCAACCACGTCTTCGCCCGTGAATGAATGGGGCGCCTTGAAGTGGGTTATAAGCGCCTGGTCAACTACTGCGCTCGTATTCGGGTCTCTGATCTTCATTAGCTGAGGCCGCGCGGGTTCTGGCCGGAATTCGTCATCGCAGAGGAGCGAGCGGGTTATCGATAAAGAACTCGGCCCACTCATACGGATGATGCCGATGGCGCTGCGGCCCGCCGGCGTTGCTAGTGCGACTATCGTATCCATACTGGTGCGTCGGTTCGGGCGGGGCAAACTCGAATTCCAAACCATGAGGCATTATTTAAGCGCTTTCTTCGAACTTACTCGTAGCCTTCGCGCCGATCCCTCACCCACCGACTCCGTATGGAGATCTTGGCTCTCGGCAAGCGATAGGTGAATGATTCGTCGTTCATTAGCGGTCATTGGCCCAAACGAAAACGCCACTCCGGTCGAGCGAACGCGCTCGGCCGCGTGACTAGCCATCGCCCGCAATTCGGCCTCCCGTGTCGCGCGAAAACTGCTAACGTCACACACAATCCGCTGTCCCTTTGGCAGCTTTCGGACAAAAGCCTGATTGACGATCTGCTCCAACGCGTCTAACACTTCACCGGCCTGAGTCACAAGCAAATCGGCGTCAGCCCCTTCGATGTTTAGACGGCAGGCATCAGCGTGGTCCTCGATGCTCACATTCAAACTCAGTCCCGCGCCCTCCAGGATTGATTGCAGAAACTGAACAGCTTGTTCGCAGATCTTGTCCATCTTTTGCCCAAATCCTTAGTTACACTCTTCGACAGTCGACCGGGCCGGCTCAGGCTTGGGAGACGCGCGCCGCAGTAACTCTCTTCCGCGAACTCGCCGCCGCGGGCCTTTCCTCGGGCGGTTCCTTGTCGTCTTCAGACCTCGTCAAACGGTTTATCAGAAACTGTTGGCTAAAACCTACAATATTTCCGACGAGCCAGTAAACCAAAAGCCCAGATGGTGCTGACCACAATACGTATAGCATGAATAACGGCATGCCAATAGCCATCATCTTTCGCTGCAAAGGATCTGCCGAGGGGGCGGGTGTAATCAATTGCAAAACGATCATCGTTGCGGCCATTAAGATCGGAAGAAGATGTATGAAGTACGGTTCGGGTGCCGAGAGATCAGGAAGCCACAGAAACCTGGCCTGGCGAAAATCCAGCGAGATAGTAATTGCGCGGTATAGTGCAAACAGGAAAGGCATTTGTATGAGCAGCGGCAAGCAGCCGCCAAGAGGGTTTCCCTCCTTCATCAAACGCAGTTGCTCCATTTGCAACTCTTTGAGCCTCGGGTCGCTCTGCTTCATTCCCTTTATCTTCTCCTGCAACTCCTTCATTCGCGGCGCAAGCTTCTGCGCCTTCTTCATCGCCTTTGAAGAACGCCACTTGAGCGGAAAGAACGCTGAGTAAATGACTATCGTGAAGAGGATAATAGCCACACCGTAACTGCCGGTGAGTTCATACAGTTTCTTGATGCACCACAGGAGCCGCTCAGCAATCGGTCTCGAAAATGAGCCTCCAAAGCCATAATTGATCAGTCCGTCAAGATCAAGCCCCTTGCGGCCGACCTGCGCTCCGAGTTCTTCGCTAGCCTTGTTTAGCAGGTAGTGATCTTTAGGTCCAACGTAGACCATTGTGAGAGAGCCGTCGCCGGCGATGGGCAGCAGAGCCGTTGTCAGGTAACGCTTTTCGGTCTTGCCGTTTTCCGGGTAATCATATGCGGCGGTTCGATATTCCAGTCCTTCGGTCTTCTTTGCAGGTATGGCTACCATCGCAAAATAGGTGTCTCCCACGCCTGCCCAGTTAACCGGGCCGCCAATAACAAGGTGGTCCGGACTACTCTTGTTCTCGTTGATCGAAGCCGCCGCGTGGCGCTCAACTTTGTCTCCGACTGAAGCTATCGCCTCCGGGGCAACAGAATAGAATGTATAGCGCTTGATGCCCTGATCTCCGATGCTTGGCCCAATCTCAAGCTTAGGTGATATGAATTGGTCGCCTCGTTTAAGTCTGACCGTCAATTCCAGGCTGTAGTTGTTTGCATCGATCACCATCGCTTTCACTAGGTCCACGCCGGTGCGGTCATCATGAAGCGATAGCGTCAGTCGCTTCTTCTCATTCGGCGCGAGACTCAGATCAACGTCGCCGCCACCATTGTCGGCGCCCTCAATACGATAATTCGAGGAAGAGAGGACGTCGTCGATCGCCGCATCGCCTGTCACTAGTTGAAGCGGAGCCTCTCGCGGCCGGTTCTCCAAACCTTTCTGCGGTATCAGCTCAAGCGGAGTGGGGTTGGTCCTTTCTCCCCCAACCGAGTACAGGGCCCGGCCGCTCTCTTTGTTCTTCTCGAGAATCCAACTAACCACCACAGCTCCGCGACTATCGAGCCTGGCTCTGTAGAGCGGAGTCTTGATCAAGATCGTTCGTTGAGGCACCGCCTGCACGGTCGGCACTGCCGAGGTTACTTGTTGCGGCTGCGGAGATGTGCTTGGCTTGGGTTGAGCGGTACCGGTCGGTTGCGGACTCGCCGATGCAACGCTCGGTTTTTCGGGCTGTATAGGTTTGATAGGAAAAAGGTAGTTCCAGCCAAACAGGATTACTGTGGAAACAAACAGAGCAAGTAATAGCCTTTTTTGTTGCATTCGATCTCTGGACGCCTTCCTAAAGCTTGCTTCGACGGCTGCGCCTAATCCTTCTGCTCACTTCACAGGATCGTATCCGCCTGGGTGAAATGGATGACAACGCAGCAGCCGGCGCATTGCAAGTGAACCACCTCGCAGTGCCCCGTGGCGTTTGATCGCCTCAAGGGCGTACTCAGAACAAGAAGGAACGAATCTGCATGAAGGCGGAAGCAGCGGAGAGAGAACTGCCTTGTAGAACCTCAGCAATCCTATTAGAACTGTTTTCACGCTGATTGACTCAAGCTTTAAGCAATTGACCCTTCGTCGCTTTCCACTCTTTTGATGATCCCATCAAACTCTTCAAGAGGTTTCAAGATCTTAACAGACAAGAGGGCCTTTTTCGCGTTAAGCACCCAATCGTACTTTCCTCGGAGACACCCAAGAGTCGGGGCGTGCAAACGAAATGTTTCCCTGAGCAAACGTTTGGCCCTGTTCCGCTCATAGGCCCTAACTGAAATTCTGCGCGAGGCAGTTACTCCGAGTCTTTGGTGCGCTTGATCGTTTGGGAGTACAAAAGCGGTCATTAGCGAGCCTTCGTAACGCTTGCCGTTCTGATACACCTTTTTGAAATCGCCGCTTGCGCGCAGGTCTCTTTTCACGTGCGCCTAATAATGAGACGGAGTAAGCCGCTTGCGTCCCTTAGCCCGGCGCCGCTTGAGCACTAACCTTCCGTTCTTTGTAGCCATCCTCGAGCGAAAGCCGTGCGTCTTCGCCCGCCGCCTGTTGTTAGGTTGAAACGTCCTCTTCGACATCGGTAACCTCTTCTCTTCTTAAGCGAAAACCCTAAGACTAAACGCCACTTTGTCCTGTGTCAAGAAACAGTCCGGCAGATAGTTGAATTCTGGCATGTCGTGCCGCCAAACCGTGGCCGGTATGATCTCAAAAACAAAGGGTCTTTCTCGAAGCAAATATCACCGCAGATTTCGTTCTGCGTGTTTTATCCCGGGCTGCCCTTGATAAGAGGTTAGCAGTGTGCTAGTCTCCGCCTTCAGTCTGGATCGCTGCCCGTAACTAGTTGATAACGATAGGGTTAAAGCTTTACTTTAAGGACCGGGCTTTTCCACAACGTTGTGGAAAAGCTTGTGGAAAAGCTTCTTGGCTCCAGTTAATGGCGTGTTGGAAATACGATGGCCGATCAAGCATATCGAAGAACTAAGATCGTTTGGTGTGCTGCTGTTTTCTAACCACTTTCTTCAAAGAAGTCTTTTGGCCGAAGTAGAATCAGAAAGCACCCTAATGAATCGCGCCACCGATAGTGACGTTTGGATTAGCATTCTTCATTCAATCAAGACAAAGCTTAGCCAAGAGAGCTTTGATACCTGGTTCCAACAGGTCAGCTTCGAAGGACTTGATCGCGCCGAGCATTTGATGCGGCTTTGCGCTCCAAACGGAGTCGTTCGGGATTGGGTAAGTACAAACTATTCGACACTGCTTAAGGAATCAATGAACGACGTCGGTTTGGGAGATTACCTGGTTGGTTGGACGATTGAAGGTCACGAGCAGCCTGCCTCGAATGGCAACCAGGAATCGAAAAGAAACCTTAGGGACGATGCTCCGGTACTGGTGAATCACATTTCGTCTTTAGGCCCGCCTTACCAAGCAAAAACTGCTTTAGCAGCCGTCGCTCAAAAACAGGCTGTCGAGCCGTCGCTGAATCCAAAGTATACTTACAATAGTTTTGTTGTCGGATCCTGTAACCAGTTTGCTCATGCGGCCTCGCGCGCGGTTGCCGAAGCACCCGGAAAGACTTACAACCCTCTTTACATTTACGGCGGTGTCGGGCTCGGCAAAACGCATTTGATGCACGCGTGCGGTAACGCCATAAAGGAGCACAATCGGCATTTAGAACTTTGCTACCTTTCCTCCGAAAAGTTTATGAACGAGTTGATCAACGCCATTCGTTATGACAGAACGCAGAGTTTTAGAGAGAGGTATCGTTCTGTGGATGTCTTATTGATCGATGACGTTCAATTCTTGGCCAGCAAAGAACGTACTCAGGAAGAGTTTTTCCACACGTTCAATTCACTTTACGAACAGCAAAAGCAGATCGTCATCAGCTCTGACTGTCCGCCACGCGAAATACCAACTCTCGAAGAGCGTTTACATTCTCGCTTCGAGTGGGGATTGATTGCCGATATTGAGCCTCCTGATCTGGAAACGAAAGTCGCAATCCTAAAGCGCAAGGCTGAAATAATGGGCGCTGTGGTTCCCGATGACGTTGCGCTGATCATCGCTAGCCGAGTCAAGAACAACGTGCGCGAGTTGGAAGGGTTGTTAGTTCGGCTAGTGGCTATTTCATCGCTGAGGAACGTGCCCATATCGAAAAGCCTCGCCCAGGATGCTATCCGCAATATCGCTGGCGAAGAAGAGTCCGACGTAATCACAATCCTGCAAATCCAGAAGGCCGTTGCTGCTAGCCATCGAATGAACGTGGAGGAACTGATTTCGAAAAGCAATGCAAGGCATTACTCCCTTCCGCGTCAGATTGCTATGTATCTATGCAAGCGCTTGACTAAGCACAGTTACCCGGAGATTGGTCGGGCATTCGGAGGGAAACACCACACTACTGTAATTCATTCTGTAGGAAAGATTGAATCACTCGTAGTGAAGGATATGAACATCCAGAAAGTAGTGAACGAGATTAGTGCGGCCTTCCGCAAATAAGAGAAGGTCCTTAAAGTCGGCTTTTCGATCAATACAGCTCTTATCCAGGGTTTAGTTGTAATCGGGTTTCCACTTTTCCACAGCAATGTCAACGAACGTTCTGTGCAAAACTTCTGGTCTTGTGTTTTTGCAAATTTTTTCAACCGTGCGTAACCTATCCTTACTTTGATTCACACCAGAGCACTGAACCTTAGTTGCGTTGGTTTTGAATAAGTTAGCTGGCTTTTCCACAAATCAACAGACACTACTAGGACTACTAAAGATAGATTACATAATGTTTAAGTAAGTGGTAGGTCAAAACCCGCGCTCGATTGAAATCTGTAACTGTTCTAAAATGCCATTGCGATCAAGGAGAAACGTGAATGCAGTTTATTGTCAGCAAGCAAAACCTGCAAAAAGAATTGAGTTTTGTGCAGGGCATCGTCGAGCGAAAAAACACTATTCCGGTTCTTTCCAACATCTTGATTGAATCGGTTGGTGACAACACGATTCGCTTAACCGGCACGGACCTCGATGTAACGATACGTTGCGACATGGACGCTGAGGAAATTAGCGTGCCGGGTTCGATTTGTGTTCAGGCGCGGAAGTTATTTGAAATCACCCGGTTGTTACCGGATGCGCCAGTTAGCTTTCAGAAAGAAGAGAACGAATGGGTGAGCGTCAAGTGTGATCGTTCTAAATTCAAGATGGTTGGCGTAGCCCGTGATGCTTTTCCCGAAGTGCCGAGTTTCAAATCAGCCCCGACGAAGGTACCCGCCGAGGTCTTGAAATCGTTGATTGACCGGACCATCTTTGCTATCACGCAGGAAGAGTCGCGCTACACACTGTCTGGCGCCAAGTTCATTCTAGACAAATCCGGCGCCACAATGGTTACGACCGATGGGCACCGGCTGGCTTACGTTGCGCGAAAGAACGTAACCAAGAATGAAACGAACGAAACCATTGATACTTTGATACCCCGCAAGACACTGGCTGAATTAACCAAGCTCACCGCTGGTTACGAAGGCGACATCAGCCTCGGGATGGATGAGAATCACATCTATTTTGAGGTTGGCCCGAGGCTGTTGATTTCGCGGATGCTTTACGGGCAGTTTCCTAACTACGAAATGGTGATGCCGAAGAACAATGATAAGTCGGTGGACTTTGACGGAGCGCTTCTGAATCAGGCGATCAGGCGGGTGTCGCTGATGGCTGATGAACGTTCCCACGCAATCCGTTTTCATCTGGAACCAAACCAACTCGTGATCAGTGCGCAGAATGCGGAGGAAGGAGAGGCTCGCGAGACGGTTCAGGCTGAGTACGCCGGAGAAGAGACGGATATTGGTTTTAATGCGCAGTATTTGCAGGATTTTCTGAACGTCGTAAGTGAGGGGAAGATAGCGTTTGAATTCAAAGACGGCAACTCACAGACCCAACTGCGTCCCAGAGAGGGTGGCGATTATGATTACAAATACATCGTCATGCCCATGCGCATTTAAGAATCCGTTGTTAGTTGTCGCAAGAACAGAGGTTATTTGAAGCACCCTTGCTGGTTGAGAAGGGCGCTTCTGGTTCTTGTGAACGGATTCGGCGGACCGAGTCCACTCAAAGGGTAAGCCGTGTGTTAGAATCTTCACATGCTCCTCGAGTTAATTGAGGCACACAACTTCCGAAATCTTAGTGGCGAGATTTTCTGGGGACCAGGGCTTAACATAATCTACGGCAACAACGGACAAGGGAAGACCAATTGGCTGGAAGCAATCCACACCCTGGCCAGAACAAAGTCGTTCCGCACGCAACAGCTTCAGGAGTCAATCAGGTTCGGCGCGGAACTCGCTACAATAAGAGGACGAGTTGCGCACGGTGCTGACATTCATCGAGACTTGCAAATAGCTCTTCACGGAAACACAAAATCTTTCTCAATTAACGGAAAACGAGGGCCGCTCGCACACTATCTCGAGCAACTGTACGTCGTCTCGCTTACGGCAGACGAGCTAGAGGTCATACGGGGAATGCCTGATGCGCGCAGGAGATTCATCGATCGCGGAGCGGCCTCGCTGCGGCCATCGTACGTGCAAACGATTGCTGATTACAGCAGAGCGATCAAGCAAAAGAACAGAATCCTGCAGGACTCGTTTGATAGAGAACTGAGCCTGGCTGAGACAGAGGATTTGATTGCGCCCTGGAATGCGCAGCTTGTTGGTTTGGCAAGCAAAATCCACAGAGCCCGTGTCGATTATGTTGCAAGACTGAATCAGGCGCTCGATCGGCGCGTCTTTGGACAGGAAGGGATCTTAATTCGCTACCTTTCATCGCTCGCGGGCAAAGGGGACTTGAATGATTATGAAGGATTGATCACCGAGCGATTGCATCTCCGTCTCCAGGCGGAAGTGGCCGTCGGGCATTCATTGATCGGTCCCCATCGGGACGATCTGGCAATCCTTTTTGACGGCCGCGAAATGAGGGTTTACGGCAGCGCCGGACAGCAACGTAGCGCATTGTTATTATTAGACTTAGCGGCGATTTCGTTGTATAATTCAAGCCGTGATGACTACCCCCTTTTCCTCATCGACGATGTCGATGCAGAACTCGATGAAAAAAGGATTAACGATCTCCTGGAGTACCTTGAAGGGCGCACGCAAACTTTCATTACAACTTCAAAGCGGAGCCATCTCGGAAGGTTCATTTCAGGAGCAAATGTTTACGAGATCAAAAACGGCGCGGTCGCAGGGTCGGCGAGCGAAACACAGTTTATTCCACCACTGCTGGCCACTGCCGAAGGGGCGTGATCAAGAAGCGTTAAGAGGCAGGGAAGGTCATTGATCACAAAGATATCAAGGAGACGGGATTGGCAACAGCAGGCACTACAGTAACGAACAAGAAGAGCGGGGCTTACGATTCATCTTCAATAACGATCCTCGAAGGAAGAGATGCGGTTCGTAAGCGCCCGGCGATGTATATCGGATCAACCGGCGAGTTGGGTCTTCATCACCTCGTTTACGAAGTAGTCGATAACTCGATCGACGAAGCGCTAGCCGGATACTGCGACACGATCGAGGTGGCAATTCATCTGGATAACTCGATCACCGTTATCGACAACGGTCGCGGCATTCCCGTTGACGAGATCAAGAAAGAAAAAAGATCAGCCGCGGAAGTCGTAATGACTAAACTTCACGCCGGCGGCAAGTTTGATTCGAACGCCTACAAAGTTTCCGGCGGTCTGCATGGCGTGGGAGTATCGGTCGTCAACTTCCTTTCTGAGACGCTACACCTGGAAATCTGGCGAGACGGCAAAACTTACGAGCAGGAGTTTGTTCGCGGCATTCCCTCGGGCGGCCCGTTGAGGCACACTGGCAAGACGAAAAGGCGCGGGACCAAGATCACGTTCAAGCCGGATGCGCAGATCTTCGATCAGGTTGAATTTAGTTTTGACAAGTTATCGGAGCGCCTCCGCGAAAAGGCGTTTCTGAACAAGGGCATCCGCATCACAATCAAAGACGAGCGCGAGGAGCCAGAGAAGTCACACGAGTTTTACTACAAAGGCGGCATCGCCGAGTTCGTCAAGCACCTCAACAAAAACAAGACCCCGATCCATGACAAGCCGCTCTATTTCGAGCGCGAGAATGACGCGCTTTCTATCGAAGTGGCAATACAGTACAACGACGGCTACGACGAAAAGGTCTATTCGTTTGCCAACAACATCAACACAGTTGACGGCGGCACGCACCTGTCGGGCTTTCGCTCGGCGTTGACGCGCACGATCAATGCCTATGCTCAATCGTCAGGGCTCGCCAAGAATTTCAAAACGTCGCTGACCGGAGACGATGTGCGCGAAGGTTTGGTGGCGGTCATCTCCGTCAAACTGCCGCAGCCTCAGTTTGAAGGCCAGACAAAAGGCAAACTGAATTCAGATGTGAAGGGACCAGTCGAATCATTCCTGAACGATCGTCTTACAGAGTATCTCGAACAGAATCCCGGCGTAGCCAAAAGAATAGTTGGCAAAGCCCTGGATGCGGCTCGAGCGCGCGACGCGGCGCGCAAGGCGCGCGAGATCGTGCGCAAGGGGGCGATGGGCTCGACAATGCTGCCGGGCAAACTTGCTGATTGCCAGGAACGCGATCCGGCGTTATCCGAGATCTATATCGTCGAGGGTGATTCCGCTGGCGGCTCCGCAAAGCAGGGACGCGACCGCAGAAACCAGGCGATCCTACCACTCAAAGGAAAGATCCTGAATGTCGAAAAGGCTCGCTTCGACAAGATGCTCGGGCACAGCGAGATAAAATCGCTCATCACAGCGCTTGGTACCGGCATCGGCAAAGAAGACTTCGACATCAGCAAGCTCCGCTATCACAAGATCATCCTGATGACCGACGCCGATGTCGACGGCTCGCACATCCGCACGTTGTTGCTGACGTTCTTCTACCGGCAGATGGCGGCGCTGGTCGAACGGGGTTATGTGTACATCGCTCAGCCTCCGCTTTTCAAAGTTAAGCGAGGCAAGAAAGAAGAGTACATCAAGGACGAAGGCTCGATGACTCGCTACCTGATGCGAATGGCCACGGCCGACATGAAGGTAAAGCACGCCGGCGCAAAGGAAGAAATCGAAGGCAAGGATCTGGCGCGTGTGCTGGAGCGAATGGTTGAGTTGAAACACTACTGCGAGCGCGCGGCGCGGCGGGTTGTCGGTGACGCCAAGTTGCTGACCGTTCTCCTCGAAGCGTTTGGTGGGAAAAAAGGAGTGTTGCGCAAGGAAGGCGCGACACTGCGCAAGATTTTCCAGGACGGCGAGCAGATGGCCAAGGTCGAGGGAGTGTTGGCCAAGGCGGGTTACGAGACTGAACTCTCAACCGATGAGGAGCACGGCCTATGGGAGATTCAGACGTTTACCAGTTCGGGCAATAGCGTGACAATTGACTGGAATTTTGCCAGCTATGTCGAGTTTCAAAAGGCCCTCGAGTTGTACACCGGGCTCGAGGAGCGGCTGCCGCCGCCTTTTGTGGTTGGCGAGAATGGCACCAGGGAAGAGATCGCCACTCGCGAAGAATTGCTCGAACGCGTGCTGGCTGCGGCGAAGAAGGATCTGACGATTCAGCGGTACAAAGGTCTGGGCGAGATGAACCCGGAACAGCTCTGGGAAACAACCATGAATCCGGAGAAGCGAACGCTCTTACAAGTGAGAATTGACGATGCGGTTGAAACGGACGAGATCTTCACGGTCTTGATGGGTGACGCAGTCGAGCCGCGGCGGAAGTTCATCGAAGACAACGCGCTGGATGTGCGGAACCTGGATGTCTAATCGCAGGGGGCCCGCAACGGATCAACGATCACCCTCACGAAACCTCTGCACCCGAAAGCGCGAAAGCTTGACCTTCGTTCCTGGAGGGATGCCGGCTTTGCGTGAAGCAATCTCGACTTGCTTCTCTGCCGAATCAACTCCCTCGATGTCCGGCAGTAGCAACCCGCGGCGCAGACCGCTTTCATCTTCAACGATCACTCCGTAAACAGCCGGATCGAGTTCTTCAAACTTGGCGGGCTCAGACGCCGACAGAATATCTACCGAGTAGCGCAGGTGAGGCAGTTCACTCGCCGCAACCGGCATGAACCGCGGATCGCGTGTAGCGGCATTAATCGCGTTGGCGATCAATTCTTCAGCGAGGGTATCTCGCGCAGGTTCGATTGTTCCGATGCAGCCGCGCAGGTCGCCATCCAGCGTTTTTATCGAGACAAAACAGGCAGCACGCTCCTTGAGCAAGCCGGACGGATTCTCAGGCGGCTCGATCTGCGAGCCTGTGAGCACGAACGTCTCGACAGCTTTGCGGGCCAGGGTCGGCAAATCCTCGCCACCGTCTTCACTCGCATCGACGTGCTGAGCTTTGGGTTGACTCGCGCCCGACGGTTTTTCGTTCGTGAGTTGGGCCACCAAATAACCAACACCAAAGGGCGCCTCGTAGTTCAGAACGTCGCATGAGAAAGGCCGCTCACTCGTTGCCCCAATAGCGACAAGCATCGAACGGTAACCGCATTCACCCGCAAGTCTTCTCAAATCCGGGTCGATATTGACGATGCGATCGGGAGAATTCGCGCGCAGCGCGTCAACTACCTCTTCGTCAAACAAGTGAGCATTCGGGTTGTATCCCGCCGGCGCTTCCGGCTTCAGCCGGTGACTCAAATCGCCGCTGGCGACGAAGGCAACAGGCCGTCCAACTTTATCCGCGGCGCGCTTGACGCAACCGCCAAAGCGCAGGTGGTCGTCGTTCGCCAGAAAGCTATAACCAAGAGCAACGACGGGGCCGTGCCAACCGTTGTGCTGCAAAAAATAGAGTGGCACCGCGGTCCCGTGATCCAGCTCGTGAGCGCGGAGACGGACAACCTCGTAACTCTGCTCTTCAGCCTCCTTCGCAATTGCGTTCAGCAGTTCTTCGTCAAGCGGAGCGTCAACCGTCGCTTCCCGCGCGCGAAAGTTTGCGAAGTCGCCGTAGAGGCGCGGACCTTGATAAGCGACGAAGGCATCAGGCTGCAGCGGGGCGTGAGGTGAAATCAGAACGAGTGTTTCGGCGCCGCTCGCGATTAGTCGCTGAGTTAATTCCGCCATCGCCTCGATCGAACCGCGCACTGCGGCAATCGATTCATGGCCGACTTCCGGGACCATGATCGGCGGATGTGGCGCAATGCCGGAAAAAACTATGGAACTTGCGTTTCCCATCGTGGGCCTCACTACGGAAACCGAAGCGCTTGTTCGAGCAGAAAGTCAAAGCAAGGGAATGCCGAACAAACACCACAGCCCACGCCTCTCTTGATGAGCCGTGGTAAATCGCAGACATAAACGGGTCAGGAAACGGCGCCATTCTACCACCAGCCGCGCCCACAATGAATGGCAATTGCCTCGTTTAGCTAAAGACCTTATGATGACGACGCGGCAGTGCGGCGACCTGTCGCCGCTTTGGCCTGACGTCACAGCGCTCCAAATCAACCATGCAACAGTCTGATGTACTCATCGTCGGCGCCGGACCCGCAGGATCGTTTGCCGCGGAAAGGCTTGCGGCAGGCGGCGTTCAGGTAGCGCTGTTTGATGGACGGCCTGAAGGCGAGCCGAAGGCTTGCGGCGGCGGCGTCACGGCGAAGGCGCTGAAGGCGTGGCCGCATCTGCTGAATGCGGTCGGCCGAACCGTCAATGATCTCGAGATGTATGCTCCTTCAGGTCGCGGGCTGCGCCTGAAACTCGACGAACCCTTTGCGATCTATTCGCGCCGCGCTTTTGATTCGTACTTGCGCGAATGCGCGCGCGCCGCCGGCGCAGTAGTCTGGAAAGAAAAAATCTCGCACCAGCGAATCTCGAAAACGGACAATGGCTGGATACTGAAAGGCGCGAATGGCGCCGAGTGGGCGGGTAAGTTTCTGGTTGGCGCTGACGGCGCGAACAGTGCGATCGCTAAGCGGCTCGCCGGTCCCTTACCCGCTTCCGAGATGGAGGTTGCATTCGGATATCGAACGCCGCTGCCGGGAAATGCGGAGACGCCGACGGTGGTCGCTTTTCTTCCCGGCTGGGTTGGTTACGCGTGGGCGTTTCCGCGCCTCGATCACATCTCTTTCGGCATCGCGACTTCGCAGGATGCGTTCGAGCACGAGCCGCTCGACCAGTTGCTTTGGGATTTCATGCTCGGTTACTACCGCATGCGCGAAGACAGCAAAGCCAGGCTTTGGAGCAGCCGCAAGCTGGACGCGGAGCGAGACCCGCGCCTCCGCGAATTCCTGCAAGCAACCGCTGAAGCGTACGCCGCACGCATTCCAGGGTTAGCGCCGAAAACCTGGGAGACGCGGCGCGCGTGTGGCGCGGGATGGGCTTTGCTCGGCGACGCTGCGGGTTTCGCGGACCCGGTTACTGGCGAAGGAATCTACTATGCGTTGCGCTCGGCAGAACTATTTGCTGAAGCTTATCTGGCTGGCGATCCGTTGGAATATGAAAGCCGTTGGCGCGAGGATTTTGGCGGCGAGCTACAGCGCGCTTCGCAGATGCGCCGGCGCTTCTACGGCAACTTCTGGGGCGCGCCCTTCACCGAACGAATGATCGAATTCGCGCGCGGCCATCGCGGCATCAAACGAGTCCTCGGCAAACTCATCGCCGGCGAGCAGGGCTATCTCGGTCTGAAGAAGAAGCTCGCGCGCAGCGCGTTGCGACCGCTCTGATTTTACGGGAGCAAGCCCCGACCAACTTGCCCCACCAATAATCACTGCACACTCGACGCTTCTTCATCCAGTTGGAACTCTTGCAGGAGGGAGAGTTCGGCATCGGCTTGCTGCTCCATCCCAGAATGAAGGGCAAGGTAGTCCTTACCCCATTTGTCTACCTTCTGGTGAAACTGCTCTTCGTCCATTTTCTCAACTTCTGTTTTCAAGGCTTGGCCTTTGCCGATGCTCTCCAGAAAACTCTTAAATTCATCAAAGGTGAAGCGATCAAGAACGCTTGCGAGTTCGTGGTCTAGTGGCACCCAATCACTGAGCCTTTCTCTCACTGCTGCCATGTCTTCGTCCGTTTGGCTACCCGGCCAGAACTTCTTCAGAAGTTTCAGTTTGTCAGCCCATGTCGGTGGTCTCATGTGGACGAGAAGATCAAACCGACCCGGCCTCTTGATAGCGTCATCAAAATCACGCTGGTGATTAGTTCTCAAGTGCCATGACATCGTTTACACCGAGAAGTGCCACGACATCGTTTACAAGTAATGTTTACAGATCATAATTACTCTAAGTTTTCTGGGGCTGCGGAAGGAGCCCGCAGGGCGACTGGAGCAGGCCCAGAAAA
>JBGQJU010000111.1:0-18210 GCA_041499185.1 Pyrinomonadaceae bacterium
ATCGTCATAGTTTGGATAATCGATCCGGCTGTGCGCGCCGCGGCTCTCTTTGCGCGCCAAAGCGCTCAGCGCCACCGCTTCGGAGACCGTCAACATCGATTTCAGATCGCGCGCCAGATGCCAGCCGGGATTGAACAGCCGTGAACCTTCAACACGCACATTAACGGCGCGTTCTCTTAATTTCGCAATTTCCGCCAGGCCCTTTTTCAAATCGTCTTCATTCCGAAAGATACCGACGTAGTTGTGCATCGACTCTTGCAAGTCGCGATGAATATCGTACGGACTCTCGCCGTCGGCGCGATCAAATGGGGCCAGCATTTCTCTTGCCGCTTCCTCGATCTGTGCGACGACGATAGACGGTAACGCAACCTGCTTTGCATGCTCCGCTGCCGCAAGGCCGGCGCGACGCCCGAATACGAGCAGATCCGAAAGCGAGTTGCCGCCGAGACGATTCGCTCCATGCAGTCCCGCCGCTGCCTCGCCCGCCGCGAATAGTCCCGGCACTGTCGTCTGCGCCGTTTCAGCTTCAACGCGAATGCCGCCCATCATGTAATGGCACGTTGGCCCAACTTCCATCGGCCCTTTCGTGATGTCCACGTCCGCCAACTCGCGAAACTGGTGGTACATGCTCGGCAGTTTTCTTTTTACGTAGTCCGGCGGCTTGTGCGAGATGTCGAGATAGGCGCCTCCGTGTTCAGTGCCCCGCCCTTCGCGCACTTCTGTGTAGATCGCGCGCGCCACCACGTCACGCGTCGATAGGTCCATCTTCTCCGGGTCGTAGCGCTCCATGAATCGCTCACCGTCTTTGTTGCGCAGCATTCCGCCTTCGCCGCGCACAGCCTCGGTCACGAGAATCCCCTGCACCCCAGGCGGCCAAACCATTCCCGTTGGATGAAACTGCACAAACTCCATGTCCAGCAAGTCCGCGCCAGCTTCGTAAGCGAGGGCCATCCCGTCGCCGGTGTACTCCCACGAGTTCGACGTGATGCGCCATGCCTTCCCAATTCCACCCGTCGCGATGACGATCGACTTTGCTTTGAAGACAACGAAACGCCCCGTCTCGCGCCAGTAGCCAAACGCGCCCGCGATGCGCTCGCCGTCTTTTAGCAAGCACGTGATGGCGCATTCCATGTAAACATCGATGCCGAGATTGACTCCTCGATCTTGCAGCGTGCGGATCATTTCCAGCCCAGTGCGATCGCCGACGTGACAGAGACGCTTGAAAGTGTGGCCGCCAAAAGCGCGCTGCAAGATGTCGCCGTCGCTGGTGCGATCGAATAGCGCGCCCCACTGTTCCAGTTCGCGCACGCGTTCGGGCGCTTCCTGTGCGTGTAGCTGCGCCATGCGCCAGTTGTTCAGGAATTTTCCGCCGCGCATTGTGTCGCGAAAATGCGCGCGCCAGTCATCGGTCTTATCGACGTTGGCCATCGCCGCCGCGATGCCGCCTTCGGCCATCACAGTGTGCGCCTTTCCGAGCAGCGACTTGCAAACAACGCCCACGGTTGCGCCTTGCGCGAGCGCTTCGATCGCCGCGCGCAACCCGGCGCCGCCCGCGCCGATGATCAAAACGTCGTGTTCATGGGTCTCGTACTTTTCCATCAGGTTTTTAAAGGCGCGAAGAAATCAAAGGCAAGCACGCTCGGCCAGGAAAAATACTCGAAAAAACGCTCACCGAGCTGGGCTTTCAAGTTGCTTCCGCAAGAGGTCGCTGGCAAGTCGACTGACCGTCGTGTTCTTCTTCCGCGCCCTCGCGCGCAAGGTCTGGGCAATATCGGCGTCGATTTCAATTTCAAAGTAACGGCGCCGGAACTTTGTAACTGCTTCTACAGTTCGAAAAGCTTCAGGATAATCGGTGGTGTCATGGGTATCCCAGAACTCGGCCGCTTCTTCGTAACTGCCAAACTCTTCCGGAATTGGATCAACCTTTTTTTTGTGCATTGTAGTATTTCTTTTCTGATCGACTCATTTCACGAGCCGAGATCGGCAAAGCAGCCATCCGACGTTTTAGAATGAAGAACACGACGAGATATCTCCCGACGACTGTTTGCCCATAAGCTGCGTAGAGGTGTTCGCCTTTGACGTGGCCCTTCGCCTCGAATCGAATGTGCGGTTCTGCGAATAGGATTTCCTCAACTTCATCAGTCGTGACGTGGTGCTTCGCGCCTATTTTCTCTACGAAAGCATTCTTCCAGATTATGTCATAGAGCCGCAAGGTTTGGCCTTTCTCATCCGCCCCTCAGAAAAATCTAAAGTCGCTTATCGCGCCTGATGCAACCAGTCTGATGTAGAGATCTGACAGGCCAACTGAGAAAAGGCTAAGCCATGCAAAGAGCATGTGGCGCTCGTTTAATAACGAAACCCCACGCCACGCCGTATGGCGTGGGCCACCAAAAGACACGCAGGAAAAGCAGTCGACCTTGCCGCCGACGAGGTGACGCAACGAATGACATGAAAATGTGTAGAGCGAAAGCAGAACAATGTTGAGCAACAGAACTAACGAGCCCATGCCGACACCGAAGTACCCGTCGAACCAGAACGCGCGGATCGCGTCGTACCAAAGAATGATCAGAAAGATGAGCGCGATATAAAGAAAGTAGCGGTGCAGGTTCTGCAAGATAAGCGGGAACGCAGTTTCACCCTTGTAGCGGTGTGGACGCATTTCGCCAACCGCGCACGCCGGCGGATCAAGAAAGAACGAACGATAGTAAGCTTTGCGATAGTAATAACAGGTGGCGCGGAATCCGAGCGGCGCCCAGAGAATCAAAATCGCGGGCGAGAGCGGCCACCAGTGTGGCCTTAAAAGCGGCGAATAAAACGGCGAAAGGTACGGACCCCATTCGTAATAACCATTTTCAAATGTTCGCCACGTCGCATAGACGCTGAACGCGCCGAGCACGATGACGACCGGGATCAGTTCCAGCCACCACGCATCGCGGCGCGTAGTCGCGCCAAAACCGGCGCGGGCAATTGCAGACCTGGATTCGGCCATCAGGATACCGGCGTGTCACTCTCAAGCGAGCGTGTCGCGCGCCTTTCGTTTCGATGGTCTAAATTTCTGCGAATGGCCGACAGTTTATGGGAGACACCGGATTCAAGCAAGCTAAATCAAGACTACCGCCCGGTCGCCGATTGCAAATGTGGAATTCAATTCTTAAGAAACGCCGAGAGTGAATCGAGTCTCTGGCGCGCTTCCGCGGCTTCAGGGCTATTAGGGTGCCGCTGAACTAGCTCGCGCCAGGCGGCCCCGTCGTAATGAAATCTTTTGGCCGAACGATCGAAAACAAACTTTACGCCCTGACGATTGTACCGATCGAGGCCGTTATAGTTCATGAAGTAAGTAAACTGCGGTGCGCCGTTCGCCGCTATCTTCTCTTCATCAAGCCGACGCGCAGCCTCGTTCGACAATTTCTCAGACACTCCTTCTGCCGCGTCGCCGTAAAGCAAGAGCACGGCCGGACGCATTGGCGATAAGAGGAAGGCATCCAAAAAGATTCGCGCGCGCGCAACTAGTTCAAACTCTTTCGAGTCGCGGATCAAGCGCATCAGTCGTTGATCGTCTGCGGCTTGTGAAGCAGAAACTACCGCATCGCTCTGGATCCACCCGCTCCTTCTCCGCGTTGCCTTGATGCGATAAAAAGTGACGCCGTTGCGATCGTGGGTTGTGGCAATAATCGCCACGAGACGCCCGCGACTCAGCCTCTCAACCAGCCGCGCTGAAAGACTAGGCGCCAGGCGCAGCGCGGACAAACGCTCGTCGACGACGATTGCCAGACGTCCGCCTGTGGGAATTCGGCGTTTCTGTCCAAACGTGATTCCCGCAAAAACGAAGACGAAAAGCATCGAGAAGAGAAAGAGCACATTGAGGTTTCTACTAGCTGAGTTAATGTTCACGGCCTTGCCTCCTTTGCAAGTAAGGTTAAAGGGACGACAAACTTCGCTCAGCGCGTGAAGCTTAGCGCGAAGCGCGACGGTGGGTCGCAACCGAGGACGAGAGTTCTACGCGCGCATCCGCTGCCAGGATGCGCTCTTTAATACCTGCGTGATGAAAATGACAGATGGCAACGGCCAGCGCGTCGGCCGCGTCGTGCGGTTCTGGAACGCTCTTCAATGATAGGAGGATGCGAACCATTTCCTGCACCTGATACTTCTCGGCGTTGCCATAGCCGACGACAGTCTGCTTGATCAGTCGCGGCGAGTATTCGTGAATGTCGAGCGACGCGCGTGCAGCGGCGAGCAGCGCCACACCGCGCACCTGGCCGAGTTTCAAAGTGACTTTGACGTTGGTCTTGAGAAACGTATCCTCAATCGCGCAAGTGTCGGGAGAAAGACGGGCAATTACTTCCTCAATACCATCGCAAATCTTCAACAAGCGCGCGGAAAACTTTTCGCCCGGCGCGGCTTTGAGCGAGCCAAATTCGACCAGGGCGTAACGCCGGCCATCTCCCTCGAGCACGCCCCAGCCGGTCGTTTCACTGCCTGGATCGATTCCTAAGACGCGCATTTGTCGTGACAAGTAAATCGTGACAACTCAAGAATCTGAGAGCGAACAGCGATAATCCTATCACTTCTTACTCGTCCCTCGTCATTATTCTTCACGCCGCGGCCATATCGGCTTCGCTGATGTCAAAGTTGGCGGAAACTTTCTGGACGTCGTCGTGGTCCTCGAGGGCTTCAATCAGCTTGAGCATCTGGCGCGCGTCCTGGCCTTCAAGCTTGATGTAATTCTGCGGCACCATCGTTACTTCGGCGACTTGGGGTTCAACGCCCGCCGCCTTGACGGCCGAAAGGACAGTGTCGAAGTTGTCGGGCGAGGTAATGATCTCGAAATTCTGTTCGTCGTCGCGGAGATCGTCGGCTCCGGCATCAATGGCCAGCTCAAACAACTCATCTTCGGACTTTGCCGCTTTCTCGACGACGATGTAGCCCTTCTTTTCAAACAACCAGCCGACCGAGCCCGATTCGCCGAGGTTGCCGCCGTTCCTCGAAAACAGATGCCGGATCTCGGCGACAGTGCGATTGCGATTGTCGGTCACTGCGTCGATCAATAGCGCCACCCCACGCGGGCCATAGCCCTCGTAAGTGATCTCTTCGTAATGCACGCCCTCTTCTTCACCGGTGCCGCGACGAATGGCGCGCTCGATCGTATCGTTGGGCATGTTGCCGGCTTTGGCGTCAGCTACCGCTTTGCGCAAACGCGCGTTCCCATCCACGTCACCGCCGCCCGAGCGGGCCGCGACAGTTATCTCCTTGATGAATTTAGTGAACAGTTTACCGCGCTTGGCATCGAGCGCCCCCTTCTTGTGCTTGATACTATGCCACTTCGAATGTCCGGACATATCGCAGGTTTCCTTGAATCAATACTGATGAAGATTGCGTCGCAATATAGCACAACTAAGCAAGGACGGCATATGCTGACTTAAGCTATTAAGATGGGTCGCGCGAAACTACAACGCAGCACTCCCTTAGTGACTAAGTGGGTTGTCTGTATTTAGCCCTTCTGCGCGGCCCACGGCTTCGAGCACCGCATCAGCGGTGAGAAAGATGAAGCGGTCTTGGTCGAATTCGGAACGTATCACCAGAGCAGTAGCTAATTGCAAGGCATCGTAGGCCCGCAAGCCCCGACGGAATGTCAAACGCAAAGACTCGTCGATGATCCGCTGATTGATGCCAAATATCTTGTATCTGCCGGCCTTGAGGTGCAACAGAAACATGCGGCGAGATTGATAGAACGCAAATTTGGAAATCGCGCCCTGCCGAAATTTGCGACCAAGCGCGGCTGCGACTTCAACTGTTGTTACCTGCGAAATTACGACTTCGTTTTTGGCAATTTCGGCGCGGAGCCATTCGCTGCCTTGCTCTCGCACGTATCTTTTGATCAACGCGCTAGATCCCCAAACCAGATCATCATCGGCGCTCTTCAATCACCGTCTCAGACACAGGTTTGCCGGTGTAGGCAATCGGTTCCCACTCCTCCTCTGGCAGATTCGCCAGCTTATCGAGAAAGCGCTTTTCGTTTTCAGTGAGTTCTTCGCTGGCCCAGTATTCCTCTTTCATCTCTTCGAGCAGCACAGCCCAGCCTTCCCCGGCGATTACCTCCGTTGGAAGCTCTGCGATTTTTTTCGACATCGCCTCTCCTATTGAAGCAACCATGATAACATGAAGCCGTTTAGCTTCACTCATTCGTGGCGCCTTTACTTCATCTGATCGTACTCTTTCTTCGCCTCAACCAGAATCGGCAGATCTGAATCCGCGTCTTTCCACACAGCGAGGAAATCCTGATACTCTTTGCGGCTCTTTCCCGCGTCGCCAGTCAACGCGGCGGCGCGCGCCAGGCCGAGATGAGCCAGCGGATACAGCGACGAGTAGATATCAACACCGCGATGGTCCAGGATCTTTTGAAACTCAGTTGCCGCTTCCCGCCCCATTCTCTGTTTCAGATAGATCGTTCCGCGGACATAGTTAATGAAGAAGCCCGCAATGGTGCCCATCTCATAGCGGCGCGCCGGCTCGAGCAACTGGAGCGCTTGCGGATAATTGCCACGATTCATCTCCAGCAGCGCACGCGAAACAGGCAGCACGATCGCCATCGTCGCTGTATCTTTGGGAAATCGCTTCGAGGCTTCGTCAATGAGCGTTTGGCTCTGAGCCCCTTCGTTACAGGCGGAAAGAGCCAACGTCGCGCTACTGATACTTATTCGGCCGCGAGAGAGTGCCAGACCTTCAGCGACGCTCTGCTTGGCCTGCTGGCAATTACCAAACGTGGCCGCGGTTGTCGCCAAACCGCTCAGGTACTGAGAAGCATTTTCTTTGCGGTCCTGATTGTTGAGCATTTCTGCGCCGCGCTTTGTGAAGTCGGCTGATTTTCGCAACTGACCGGCGAACGCCGCTGCTCCACTCTGTGTACCAAGGAAATCGGTTTCATACGGCTTACCCTTGAACCACTGCGCCTCGTTCTCCAGCGCGTGCTGATCACCGCTAAGAAAAGCCAGGTTACAACTGTAAAAGTGCGTCTCGACTGCTTCCGGATTCTGTTGTTTGAGTTGCTCGAAAAGCTGCCGGGCTTCGTCGAAGCGGTTCAAGTGGATAAAGCCGTCGATTACGTTTACCGTGCTGGTTATGTTCTTCGGATTAAGCCGGGCGGACTCCTGGGCTTCCTTGAGCGCCTCTTCATACCGGCCAATGCCGACGTAATTAACCGCCAAATTATTGTGGGGGATAAAATCATTGGGATAGGTTCGTTCCCACGCTTGCAGAGTCTCGATCGCTTTGTCTATATCACCAGTGATGTAGTTGTGGTATTTCTCAGAGACGTAGAACCGCTCACGCTCGCTGATCCGGTCTCGCAGATCGTAGGCCTTCTGCGCGTTCTGCTGGGCCAATTCCAGTTGCGAGGTATTGCCGTAATAAACGGCTAGCCTTGCATAGGCCATGGCGAAGTTTGGATCGAGTTCAATCGCGCGCTTGTAAAACGAGACGGCCTGGTCGGGACGGCCGCTGTGAAGTTGTTCTGTTCCCGTCGAGAAAGCCTTGAGCGCTTCCAATGACGAGGTCGTGGCCTGTTCGACCGGGACGTCGTATTTCTTGATCGAGCCAAGCGATTCCCCAAGCTTCTCGCGGAAGTGCGATGCCGCCTGGCCCAGCGCCGACAGTACTTTTTCCTTGCTCTCTGCCTCGACCTGTTCCCGCGCGATGGCGTCGCCGGTGTGCGCATTCAGCGCTTCCAGGGTTATGACGTAATGACTACCCAGACTCGAGATCGATCCAACGAGCATCGCCTTCAGGCCCTGACGCTCGCAGATCTCCCGCGCGACGTCTTTAGTCACACGCTCATCGGGCGAGCGACCCATGAACCGCAACGCTTCGTGCACCCGCTCGTCAGGAAAGATGTTCAGGAACGGCGATTGACCGAGCTGCACCGTCAAGGCCTGCTTCAAAGTACCATCGAACACCGGTTCGCCGGTCGTGTTTACAAAATCGGCGAGGAGAACGGTGTCCTTCTCGGTTAGTGCCGGTGTTTTGCGCGAATAGTACAAGAGCACGGCGGCCGCGAGACCGACGATAAAGAGCGCCGCGATCACTCCGGCGCCTTTCTTGTGCCTGCGGATTTCGCTGACGATGTATTCCGCGCTCGACATCGAAGGTGCTTCCGTGATCTGAGAGGTCTTGGGCGCACTCTCGACGACAGTCGAAGGCATGGCTGCGTTACTGATGGTCGTAGCGGTGCTGATCCGATCCGGGGCGACTGAACGTTCCAACTCTGCCTCGAACTCCAACCGCTGTTTCAGCCGGCGCAGATCGGTCAGCAACTCTTTTACAGTCTGGTAACGCTCTTCGCGGTCTCGGCGCAGCGCTTTATGAATAATCCATTCCAGCTCGGCCGGCACGTGCGGAGCAAACCGGGCCAGTGGGAGCGGTTCCTTCTGGTTGATCGCGACGATTACGTCCGTCGGTGTTTCACCTTCGAAGGGAACTCTGCCCGTGACCATCTCATACATGACAACGCCCAGGCTCCAGATATCACTGCGACCATCAACTTTGTGCGTGCGGGTCTGCTCGGGCGACATGTAATGCGATGTGCCCATAACGACCCCGGCATCGGTCTGCACCAGCACCCTGGTAGAGGCCTCCGCGTCCGACGGCGCACGGTCGATCACGTCTTCGGTCAGCTTCGCGAGACCAAAGTCGAGCACTTTCACGTAGCCATTGCGCCGCACCATGATGTTCTCGGGCTTAATGTCGCGATGAATGATGCCCGCCGAGTGAGCTTCCTCCAACGCGCCGGCGGTCTGGATCGAGATGTCAAGAATCTCGCTAACCTCGAGATGCGAGCGGCTGCATTTCTGGCGCAGTGTTACGCCGTCGATGTATTCAGTGGCAATGAAGTGCCGGCCGCCGTCCTCGCCGACTTCGTGAATCGTGAGGATGTTCGGATGATTCAGTGCCGAAGCCGCGCAAGCCTCTTGCTCAAAACGATTGAGGCGATCACGGTTCGTCGTAAACTCTTCACCCAGGAGTTTGAGCGCGACTTTCCGGCCCAGCTTCGTGTCTTCGGCAAGATAGACTTCACCCATTCCGCCGGCGCCCAGCTTCTCCAGAATGCGGTAATGGGAAATTCTTTCCATTTCCATCAAAGGTGTCGCCGCCTAATTTAACTCAGATTGGCGAGAAGATAAATTGAATCGGCGCATTGAATCGAAAGATGCTGAGCCCTGGGCCACCCGCCCAACCCTCGGTCTTGGCTCAAAACCGCGGCACTTGGCTACCGTACCCCTTACTATGTACCAAATCGGAAGATGCGCACACTGAAGAGATCGAAACCGCGTGCTTCATGAATGAGCGCGGCTGTATACTCGTCGCCGATGAGTGGCGCTGTCAAACTTGTAAAGCTTCGCAATTCGGGGATCTCTCTGCTCTTTCTTATTTTTCTTTCATCTGTTGCTCGAGCAGAACGACTGCCGATCAAGACGTTCACAGTTGCCGACGGTTTGGCGCACAACGAGATTAACAAGATCGTGCGCGACTCGCGCGGCTTCCTCTGGTTCTGCACGGCTGATGGGCTTTCACGCTTTGATGGCTATGCGTTCACGAACTATGGCACAGCTCAAGGGCTGCCTCATCCTTACGTTAATGATCTGTTGGAAACGCGCGCCGGCGAAGTTTGGTTGGCAACAAACGGTGGCTTAGTACGATTCAATCCGCGCGGCATTCCCAGCAAGGGCATGGTCTATGCGAATGACGCTCCGAGGGACGCGCAGCCGATGTTCGCTGCGGTTCTGCCTGATGATTCTGACCGGCGAGCCCGGGCCGTCATTGTGCTCTTTGAGGATCACAACGGCACAATCTGGTGCGGCACAATGAAAGGACTGTATCGATTGGAACGGGTGGGCAAGAGCTTCATGCTGCGACCCGTTGATATTGGTATGCCTAGCCAATTTTCCCAGGAGAGTTTTGTTTCAGATGTTTTAGAGGATCAACAGGGCTCACTTTGGATAGCCTCGCCAAGTGGATTGTATCGTCGCTGGCCTGACGGCAGCTTCGCGTGTTACACCATTCGCGACGGGTTGCCAGGCGACTACCTTCATGACTTGCTCATGGACCATGCGGGGCGGTTGTGGGCCGCAACGCGTTCCCCCGGTTTCTTCAGCTTCACCGCCGATGAGACACACAAACCACCCATTGTCACTGGCGCATTTGCGACTAAAGAAGGACTGCCGTCAGAGTGGGTTTTCCAACTCTTTGAGTCTTCCAATCACAAATTCTGGTGTGCGACGGCGGCCGGTTTGGCCGAGTTTTTTCCGGACGGCGACGAGCATGGTCAGCACTTCCACTCATTCAATGAAAGAAATGGTTTGACCTATCACGACATCACGGCGGTGAACGAAGATATCGGAGGCAATCTCTGGTTAGGCAGCTACGCCGGCGCTATGAAACTCGCCCGCAACGGCTTCACGACTTACGATCAGGAAGACGGACTGGATCAGATCTTCTCTATCTTCGGAAATCGCCAGGGTGAAGTGTGCTTTAGGGGCGAAGTGCTCGGCGATGGAACCAGAAGCGTTTTCGAGGGAGCGAAATTAGACTTACTGCACCCTTACATGGGCAAGCACGTGGCGCGATACGGATGCTTTGACGGACAGAGCTCCACCTGGTTCCTGCCCGACGCGTTTAGGCATATTGATCTCGGCTGGGTTGGCGAAGGACTCACGCTGCAAAGTCGTAACGGCGAGTGGTGGTTTGGCACCGGCGCCGGACTCTATCGGTTTGCCGCCGCCGATAAGCTGAGGGAAATCAAGAGCGCGCGTCCGCTCGCAATTTATGACACCAAGAGCGGGTTGGCTAGTCCGCAGGTGTTTCGATTATTTGAGGACTCGCACGGTGACATGTGGGTTAGCAGTATTGGCGCTGTCAATGGCCTGGCTCGCTGGGACCGGGCCAGTGGCACAATGCGCGACGTCAGTAACGCGTCGGGTTTGCCCTCGTCAAAGGAGGACGTAGCGCATGCATTCGCCGAAGATCGCGCGGGAAATGTCTGGATCGGTTTCGCCAGTGGATTGGCGCGCTACCATCAGGGCAGCTTCGCTTTCTTTACTGCGAACGAAGGTTTACCGAGCGGCGGGATCGCGCAGATCTATTTAGATCATGCGGGTCGGCTCTGGCTCGCCTCTGCGCGCAGTGGCTTGATTCGCGTTGATGAGCCGCAAGCTGAGCGACCCGCGTTTGTCGGCTACACGACTGCTCAAGGCCTCTCCAGCGATCTTACCAGCGCAATCACCGAAGACTTGAACGGGCACATCTACGTGGCGACCGGGCGGGGGCTCGACGAACTCAATCCGGCGAGCAGCCGCGTCAAGCACTACACCAGTGCCGAGGGTTTAGCGTCCGGCTCGTTGCTCGCTGCCTTTTGTGACCAATTCGGCACCCTGTGGTTTGGCACGACGAAGGGCTTGTCGCGCTTCATGCCTTTATCCGAAGACTTAAAGGCAGCGCCGGCAATTCTGATCACAAGATTGAGCGTCGCGGGCTCGTCACAGCGCGTCTCTGCCTTCGGCGAAACAGAGCTGTCGTTGCCCCAAATGTCCGCCAGCCAAAATCAAGTACAGATCGATTTCGTGGGCTTGAGCTTCGCCCCCGGTGACGTTCTACGTTACCAGTACAAACTCGCAGGCGCTGATTCCGACTGGAGCGCGCCAACGGAACAGCGCACGGTCAACTTTGCGAATCTCGCTCCGCGCAGTTACAGGTTTCTCGTGCGCGCCGTTAGTTCGACCGGAAACATGAGTTCCGCGCCCGCGAGTGTGACCTTTACGATCTTGCCGCCGGTCTGGCGACGATGGTGGTTCGTTTTGCTAACCGCGTTGGCTGCCGCGCTGGCTATCTACGCGCTCTATCGCTATCGCGTGGCGCGCATTGTTGAAGTTGCTAACATCCGAACCCATATCGCCGCCGATCTACACGACGACATCGGCTCGAATCTGACGAGAATTGCTATCTTGAGCGAAGTGGCCCACAGCCAGTTGGGAAACGGCAACCCTGGCGTTGAGAGTCCGCTCCTGTCGATCGCCAATATTTCTCGCGAGTCGGTAGCCTCGATGAGCGATATCGTCTGGGCCATCAATCCTAAGCGCGACACGCTGTTGGATTTGGTTCAGCGCATGAGACGATTCGCGACTGAGATCTTCACTCCGCGCGGCATCGAATTTCAGTTTCACGCACCTGATGCGGATCATGACCTGAAGCTTGGCGCCAATGTCCGCCGTGACCTCTTTCTTGTTTTCAAGGAGGCTTTGAATAATGCAGTGCGACACTCAGCTTGTACGAGCGCGTCTATCGACTTTCAAGTTGAGCGATCGTGGCTGGTCTTAACGGTACGTGACGATGGTCGGGGTTTCGATTTCGAAGCGGCCAGCGAGGGTCAGGGCCTACTAAGCATGACGCGCCGGGCCCGCGGTCTGGGGGGCGAGCTTCAGGTACATTCAAAACCGGGAGAGGGCACAGAGATCTGCTTGCGAGTTCCCCGCCGGGCGCATTCCCTGGCCCGCTAATAAAAGGGCGCTACCTGTGTAAACTCACAGGCGACGCGAGCGCGATTCCGTTATAGGCTTAGGCGCTCTCTTCCAAGAAATGTCCGACAAACTTTTCAGTTTGTCGTAGTTGGCGGAGAGGCCACACACGAAGGCGAGCGACGAACTGAAGTTTGTCGGACCCTACTATAAGGACGAGGTTGAGTTGTCACAAAACGGCAAGGACATCCGAGTGGTGCTGATAGAGGACCAGCGCGACGTGCGTGAAGGCCTCGCCGTGTTGATTAACGGTTCGCCGGGCTTTCGTTGTGTCGGGGCATTCCGCACGATGGAAGAAGCGCTGCGAGTGATGGGAAACGAACTTCCCGATGTCGTTCTCACCGACATCGGCCTTCCCGGAATGAGCGGCGTCGAAGGAACTAAAGTGTTGAAAGAGCGTCATCCTGATCTGCCGGTCGTGGCGCTGACGGTTTACGATGACGACGAAGATGTTTTTGACGCACTTTGCGCCGGTGCTTCAGGCTACCTCTTAAAGAACACGCCGCCGGCACGGCTGTTGGAAAGCCTCAGCGAAGTTGCTTCGGGTGGCGCCCCAATGTCACCCGAGGTAGCCCGCCGCGTTATCAACTTGTTTCGAGAGTTTCGCCCTCCCGAGCGCGCTTCGTATAGTTTGACCCAACAGGAGAGTGGACTGCTGAAGCTGATCATCGATGGCCACAGCTATAAAACCGCGGCTGTTGAGTTGAGCATAAGCGTGAGCACGATATCTTTCCATCTCCAGAACATCTACAACAAACTCCAGGTCCATTCCAAATCCCAAGCTGTGGCAAAAGCCCTGCGCGAGCGATTGGTCTAAGCGAGCAAAGGGCGAAGGGCAAAGGGCAAAGAGCATCGGGCCTTCCCCTTTGCGCTTTGCCACTTGCCCTTTCCCCTTTGCTCTTCGCCTCCCGCCCTGTGTAAATACCCAGTTACGAAGCTCAAGCAAGGCGACTATATTCCACTCCGATTGGCTCAAAATCAATCCGGGTTAGCTCAAACTGGAAGGAGACGGCAGTCTGCTGCAATTCATTTTTCATCCAGATGCGAGTCTGATGATGAGACTGTGGTGAGAAGAATCAAAGTGAGCAGAGCGCGCGCCATTACGCCGTCGCTGCTGTTGGGACTGAGCCTGGTCGGTCTCTCGCTGATGCTCGCCCGTCCTCCGATGAGCAGAGCCGCGACCACCCTCACGGTAAACAGCACCGCCGATGACGGGACCGGGACGTGTACCGCGAGTAAATGTACATTGCGTGACGCCATTTTAAGCGCCGCGTCGGGTGATACGATCACCTTCTCGCTGCCTGCAAACAGCACGATCACGCTGACGAGCGGCGAGTTGTTGATTAACAAGAATCTGACGATCAACGGCCCCGGCGCGAACCTGTTGACCGTCCAGCGCAGCACGACGAGCGGCATCCCTGATTTCCGCATCTTTCACATCGCGGCCGACTCCTTCAACGTCACCATCTCCGGGCTGACGATTTCCAATGGAAGCGCCCGCAGCAACGATTACGGCGGCGGAATATACAGTGAGAGCTCGGGCACGGTCAGCTTCACGAATGGCGTCGCCTCCGGCAATTCGGCAGGCTTTGGTGGCGGCCTATTAAACCTCGCAGGCACGATGAATGTTACCGGCTGCACCATCTCCGGCAACACGATCTACTACGACGGCGGCGGCATTTTTAACTACGGCGGCACACTCACGCTCACCAATAGCACCATCGCTGGCAACACGGCGGGCAGCGTCGGCGGAGGCCGCGGCGGCGGCATTTATAACTACGGCGGCACACTCACGCTCACCAACAGCACCATCGCGGGCAACACGGCGGGCGTCGGCGTCGGCGCCGGCGGCGGCGGCATTTTAAACGGCGGCGGCACAGTGACTCTCACCAACAGCACCATCTCCGGCAACTCGGCCGACCGCGGCGGCGGCATTTTAAACGGCGGCGGCACAGTGACTCTCACCAACAGCACCATCTCCGGCAACTCGGGCCGCGACGGCGGCGGCATTTACAACAACAGCAGCGGCAGCAGCACGGTGAACCTCACCAGCAGCACCATCTCCGGCAACTCCGCAAGCTTCGGCGGCGGCATTGAGAGTGACGGCGGCACGGTGACCATCACCAACAGCACCATCTCCGGCAACACGGCGGGCGGCGGCATTCTCATCGGCGGCGGCACGGTGACTATCATCAACAGCACCATCGCGGGCAACACGACGGGCAGCAGCGGCGGCGGCGGCATTTATAACTACGGCGGCACACTCATGCTCACCAATAGCACCATCGCGGGCAACACGGCGGGCAGCGGCGGCAGCGGCGGCGGCATTTTCAACGATGGCGGCGGCACGGTGAACCTCACCAACAGCACTATCTCCGGCAACTCTTCCAGCAACAGCGAAGGTGGTGGCATTTTCAACCAGACCGGCACGGTGACTGCCACCAACAGCACCATCTCCAACAACTCTGCCAGCGCCGGCGGCGGCATTCGAAACGCCGGCGGCACGGTGAATGCGAGGAACACCATCATTGCCAAGAACACGGTCACGGCCCTCGCCCCTGATTTCGTTGGCACGCTCAACTCGCAAGGGTTCAATCTGATCGGCAACAGCTCCGGCACGAACATTACTCCAACAACGGGCGACCAGATTGGTACCCCTGCCTCGCCTATTGATCCGAAGCTCGAGACAGACGGAACGGGCAAGCCCCTGCTAAAGAACAACGGCGGGCCAACCCAAACCATCGCGCTGCTTCCCGGCAGCACGGCCATAGACAAAGGGCAATCCAGGTTTTCATCAACCGATCAACGCGGCTTTACGCGGCCGATTGATACACCGGCAATTGCGAATGCCGGCGACGGCAGCGACATTGGCGCCTACGAAGTGCAGCCGGACCAGCTTATCGGGTGTAGCGAGATAAACCTGGTAGTCAACAACAACAGTGACGGCAGCGCAGGGTCATTGCGTGCGGTCATTGCCAGCGCTTGCGGGGGCAGCACGATCACCTTTGCTGCGAACGTCAGGGGCACGATCGCACTGACGAGCGCTGAGTTGTTGATTAACAAGAATCTGACGATCAGCGGCCCCGGCGCGAATCTGTTGAGCGTGCAGCGCAGCGCCGCCGGCGGCACGCCGGCTTTCCGCATTTTTAATATCGCTGCCAATTTCAACGTTGCCATCTCCGGTCTGACGATTACCAACGGAAGCGCTCCCGGCAATTTCGGCGGCGGCATTTCCAACAATGGGAGCACAGTGGCCATCACCAACTGCGCCGTCTCCGGCAACGCCGCGGCCAGCGGCGGCGGCATTTACAACAATGGCGCCACGCTGACGATCACCAACAGCACCATCTCCGGCAACTCGGGAAATGGTGGCGGTATTTTCAACGACGCTGGGACAGTGACCATCACGAGCAGCACCATCTCCGGCAACTCGGCCCAGTTCTTCGGGGGCGGCATTTACAACTTCAGCTCCATGAGGATCACCAACAGCACCATCGCAGGCAACACGGCGGGCAGCAGCGGCGGCGGCGGCATTTACAACGATAGCAACGGCACGGTCACAGTTAGGAACACGCTCATTGCCCTGAACACCTCCGCGAGCGGCCCTGATGTGAAAGGCGCGCTCATCTCGCAAGGCTACAACCTCATCGGGAACTCCTCCGGCGCGACCATCTCGCCCACACCCTATCCAGATCAGATCGGCGTCACCGCAGCACAGTTGAATCTAGGTCCGCTGCAAGACAACGGTGGCCCGACCAAGACACACGCACTGCTTTCCGGCAGCACGGCCATAGACAAAGGCGACTCGGGTGGCACATCCACCGATCAACGCGGCTTCGCACGCCCGGTTGGTATCGCCAACGTCAGTGGCGGCGATGGCAGCGACATCGGCGCCTTTGAGGTGCAGGCAACACCGACGCTGCAATTTAGCAGCACCACTTACAGCGTCAACGAAAACGCCGGCACGGCCACCATCAGTGTCACTCGTGCGAATGACACGAGCGTCGCCGCAACGGTCAACTACGCCACCAGCAACGGCACGGCGACGGCTGGCGCGGACTACACCGCCACCTCCGGCACACTCTCCTTTGCCAGTGGCGACGTGTCCAAGACGTTCAGCATAACGATCATCAACGACTCGCTCAATGAACCGAACGAGACAGTCAATCTCACTTTGAGCAGCGTGACGGGCAACGCGGCGTTAGGCACGCCGAGCACCGCCGTGCTCACCATCGTGGACGACGACCCGCTGCCGGGCCTTTCAATCAATGACGTGAGCGTGGCGGAGGGAAACTCCGGCACAACGAACGCGAACTTTACCGTCAGCTTGTCGGCGGCGAGTGGCCAGACGGTGACGGTCAACTACGCAACAGCCAATGGCACGGCGACGGCAGGCAGCGACTATGTCGCGACTTCGGGCACGTTGACTTTCACTCCCGGCCAGACAAGTAAACCCATCACGGTGACGGTCATCGGCGATACGACCGTTGAACCGGACGAGACCTTCTTCGTTGACCTTAGCAGTCCAACCAACGCGGCCATCACACGATCGAGAGGCACCGGCACGATTATCAACGATGACAATCCATTGGTCAGTAACTTGCAGTTCAGCACCACCAGCTACAGCGTGGATGAAGGAGGGTCGAGCACGACCATCACGGTCACGCGCACGGGCGACACCTCAGGCACGGTCACGGTGGATTATCAAACCAGCGACCTCTCTGCTCAGCAGCGCACGGATTACACCATTGGCGCCGGCACGGTCACTCTTGGTCCGGGCGAGACGAGCAAGAGCTTCGTCGTGCTGATAGTCAACGACCTTTACGTTGAAGGCAATGAAGTGCTGAACCTCGCGCTCAGCAATCCGACTGGTGGCGCAGCGCTTGTCAGCCCCAGCGTCGCCACCCTGACGATCATCGATAACGACTCGACCTCCGCGACAACCAACCCGCTCGATGATGCGCGCTTTTTCGTGCAGCAGCATTACTACGATTTTCTCAGCCGCTATCCCGACGCGAGCGGTTGGGATTTCTGGACCAGCCAGATCACCCAGTGCGGCACGGACGCCACCTGTCTGCGCAACAAACGCATCGACGTGTCGAACGCATATTTTTATGAGCTGGAGTATCAGCAGACAGGAGCGTATGTGTTTCGTTTGTATCGCGCCGCGTTCGGTAACACTCAGCCGTTCCCGAATCCCGACGGCTCGAATTCGACGGAGGCAAACAAGCTGCCGAGCTACGCGAAGTTCGCGTTTGACCGCGCGCGCGTGGTGGGTGGTTCGAGTCTGGCTCAGGGGCAATTGGATTTTGCGACGGTGTTCGTGCAGCGTGCTGAGTTCAAGAATAAGTATTCTGTCGGACTCGATGGCCCAGGCTTCGTCGATGCGCTGCTCTTGACCATCAAAAACGATCTCAGCGTCGATCTTGGTTCGCAAAGAACAGCGTTGCTCGATCTCTTCAATCAGAACGGCGGTGGCACGGCAGGTCTCGGCGCAGTGTTGTATCGGCTGGCGGATGACAACGTGAGCACGAATCCGATCAACAACCGCGCCTTTATCGACGAAGAATACAACCGGGCGTTTGTGGCGACGCAGTACTTTGGTTATCTCAGACGCGACCCGGACATCGGCGGCTTTCTGTTCTGGCTG
>JBGQJU010000112.1:0-18170 GCA_041499185.1 Pyrinomonadaceae bacterium
GTCAGGGTGATAGGCCCTCTCAACCAATTCTTTTAACTTCTTTTCATCATAGACGGCTGAAATCTCGCGCACCACCGCCTCGCCGACGTCGCGCAGCTCACCGTAGCGCAGACCTTCGTCTTTCCACTTTCGCTCCATCAGCATGTTTCCCGATGCACCCATCGCGCGCTCAATAGCCTGACCGAATCTCTCGGGTAGCGGCAAGCGAGTCGTTTCACTACCAGAGGACACTTTGACCAACATTGGGAGATCTCGAAAATACTGCACCGATACCGTTACCTCGCGCCATTTGTTATCGGACGTTGCTGCGGGCTCCGGCTTCGCGTTGTTCAAACCGGCGTATTCGAGTACGGCGCGGGCCTGGGACAAGATATCCTCCCATCCAGCAGTTGGCTTTCGCTGGATAGCCATAAAGTCTTCGACACGGAAGACACTGCTGACCCCTGGGATGGCCAGGATCTTGTCGATGTAGGTTGGACCATCTCCTCTATTTTCGTTTGTATATGTAATCGCGACCCCTTTGGCCAGCCTCTCATCCAAATTCAATTTCATACTGTTTGGATTAGGTGTGGTTTCAATGGATAGTAACTTCACTTTTGTTCTCCCAGTGCTCTACCTGCGCACACACTACTCATCTGTGTGAAATTCGTCCTCATGTTACCACTCGGCTGCTTGCGTCGTAACTAGTGGACTCTAACGTCCGAGGTGCTGATACGGTGGATGCGTCTGCAAGCGTGGATCGTCGACCGGCCCGCCCATCGTGAAGTGGTAGAGCACCTGGAAACGGTCGTCCGTGAGTCCGAAGACCTGGTGTGTGAGGTCGTCGAAGAAGCAGCCGATGCCGGTGCTGCGGATGCCGCTTGCTTCGGCTTCGAGGTAGAGGACCTGTCCGATGACGCCTGTCTCCCAATACAGGCGGCGGTAGAACCAGGGCCCGAACGCCTCGAGGGACGCGCGGTACTCGGTGAGCATGGCCGCTGCGAAGACGCCGGCGGCAGCGACTTCTTGGTCGCAGCTCGTCTGTTTGGCGGCGCGGCGCGCATCCCCGCCCTCGAGGAAGAAGAGGGGCAAGGACTCGGGACACGCCTCTGGTCGCGTCCAAGCGAAAGCCCGATCCATCGCTCTCTCAAGCGCCTCTTTGCGCGTGGGGTCTCGCAAGAGAGCGTACAGGCCGGGAGTCAAGTCCGCCGCGCGGTGAACGAAGAGCAAGAGATCGACGCAAGGGCGCCACGGCAGCGTGGTGAATGGGACCTGCCGTGAACCCGGCATGACCTTGAGCAAGATCTGGTAGAAGGCTTCGCGTGTGATCCCCGTATGGCCATCGAGTGCGACTGCGCTGCGCCGCTGGTGGATGATGCGGCGAAGCGCGAGTGGCGAGTCGCCGATCTCGAGGGAGCTGTTCTCGAAGACGATCGGAGACCAGAACGCCTCGCCAGGGCGCGAGAGCTTCTCCGTTGCGGTGGCCACCTCGTCGATGACGGGCCACAGATGATGATCGCTGCTCAGCCGGTTCGGCGCTCCAGACCATCGCGCGCCACGCAGCTCGTCGCACACCGTGCCCACAATGGTGAACACTCGCTGCTCGTCGATCGTGAAGCCGGCCCCCTGGGGGAAAACGGCCAAAAGGCAGTCTGGGTGCTCGGCCTCGACCCCGGTCTGGAGGTGTACACCCAGGAGCACAGCCAGATCGCCGTCGGTGACGCTTTCGAGCAGCTTCACCTCCCAGCCGAGCCCCGCGGCAGACACAGCGAAGCTTCCGATCGCGTGACCGGCATCGTGGTGGCAATAGCGGAAAGCCCGCTCGCCATACTTCCACGATTCGCGCCAGTGGATGGACGTGAGGCCCACGAGGACTGCACCCTCAGGGAGCTGTGCCGCGATCTTCAGCCACGCTTCGCCCGACAACTCCGCCCTGAGCTCGAGCGCGTGCTCGAACGGTGTGTAGTGGTAGACCGCGGGCCGAGGATGAAGACCGGCGATGGGCCCGGCGACCAGGTAGCCCTCGGTCGGATGAAGATTGCCGCTCGATGGATTGACCCGGAGCGACCAACGAGAGCTCCCCGCCTGCTTCCACGAGGAGAGGGCGAGCGCATCCTGGAAGAGTTGGGAGATCGAGACACGGTCCAGCGGGGTTCGGGTGCTGTGGCCGAGCGCGAATGCGGGCTCATAGCGCGGCTCCGGTCCCACCGGCAGGAGATCGAGAGGCAGCACAGCAGCGCCTTCGAATCGGCGGAATGGATCGGGTTGCGTGTCCCAGTCCATGTAACCGAGAGCGGGCGCAAACCGAAACGGACGGTGCTTCGTTCGCTCGTGGTACGCGAGTGTGATGTCCAGCGCGGTGGGCGGCTCCGGCTGCTTGTCGAACTCCGACGTGTTGACCGTTTCAGAAGCGGTCATCCAGCGCATCTCCATCGTCCTTACCCCGCGGCGACTCGTTCGAGATCGGCCAACAGTTCGACTACTTCACGCCCATCGTGCAGATTGTTTCGATCGACGAAGCCTATCTCGACCTCACCGGCACCGAGCGCCTCCACGGCACCGCCTGGGTGCCGGCGCAGAAAATCCAGCGCGCCGTCGTCATGCGAGCGCACGGGCACCTTCCGTGATCCTGTGGTGCTCGCAGTACCACTTGGACTTCGGCGTCCGACGGCAAAGTCGGCCGGGACCGCATCCCGTTACGAGGAGTTCCCGGGCTACTGATCCTCCGGCCACCGATCAGAGATCAGACCTCCACCTCGACGTCCAAGCCGCTCACGCGGACGCGGTAGCTGGCCACACCCGTGGCGGCCGGCGGTGCGAGCACCGCCCCGGTCTTGATTTCGAACTTCGATCCGTGCAAGGGGCAGGTCACCGTCTCCCCCTCGACAGGGCCCTGGGACAGGGGACCGCCCCTGTGGGGGCACGTATCGTCGATGGCGTAATAAGCGCCCCCGACGTTGAAGAGGGCGATCCTCTTCCCTCCGGCCTCCACCAGCTTCGCCTGGCCGGGAGGCACCTCGGCAGCCGTTGCTACCTTTGCGAACTCCGCCATGATCTCACCTCCTGATCGCTGATACCTCGACCATCATACAACCTGCGTCTCCGCGCGAGCACGAGTTGTTCTGTTAGTTGAGACAAGTTGAGACATAAGTTTTATTAGGATGATCTACCGAAGAGCGTATCTGATCTAACGTTTTTTTGACAAACCACGAGCCTGCGACTAGCCTTGCCCGTACGTTCGCGATTCGGAGCCACAATGCACTGCTATTCAGGTCTGGCGAAAGAGCATTTCCTCAACCCGCGTAATGTTGGCGCGCTCAACGGCGAAGCCTTTGTTGGCCGCGCGGGCTCGTTTACGTGCGGCGCGGTCGTGCGCGTCTCGCTCCAGATTGATGAAGCGCAGCGCATCGCTGAAGCAAAATTCAAGGCGGCCGGTTGTGGCTATCTGGTCGCGTCGTCGTCATTCTTGACCGAGCAAATCCAGGGCAAGACCACGGGAGAAGCGGCAGCCTTGGCGCAATCTCCCGCGAGCGCAATCAGCGGACCTCTCGGCGGATTTCCTGAGGAAAGAGAGCACTGCGCCGCGCTCGCCTGTGAAGCCTTGCTCTCGGCGATCTCGCGTTACAGTGATTCGGTGCGCGATGAATGGTCAGGCGATGAAGCGCTGATCTGCACCTGCTTCTGCGTCTCGGAAACAACTATAGAACGCGAGATTGAAACGAAAGGCTTGCGCACGATCGCCGATGTCACGAAAGCCTGCAGGGCCGGCGGTGGTTGCCGGTCGTGCTATTCGCTGATTGAAGATATTCTGGCTGATTGCAGACGACCTGAGTACGGAATAAGCCGGTGACAGCTCAACACTGGCTGAGTTTGATTGTCGATAGTAGAATCAGATTGGCGGACCCTGTAATCGAGGCAGCATCATGACGAAAAAATCTAAACCAATTGGAAACCGCAAGCAGAACCAAGTTGGGCGCAAAAAATCTCGCGAGGAGATTGACGCAGCACTAGCTCGACTCGAAAAGATAGCGCAAGCTCTGCCACCTGTCGATGCTGTCGCCACAATCAGGGAGGCGCGTGATAGCGCCAACAGGGACCGCTGATGCCTGTCGTAACGCCAGAGTGCTTACGATGCCGCTTACCTTCAACTTGCCGAGTCGCTGGACTCAGCGTTATGGACCCTCGACGGCCCACTCTACAGGAACGCAACAACTTATGGATTTGATGTCCGGCTCATTCAGTAATTAATAGATGATCTACCTGGACAACAACGCCACCACACGCGTCGCGCCTGAAGTTTTCGACGGGATGCGTCCTTACTTGACTGAGCATTACGGCAATCCGTCTTCGGCGCACACCCTTGGCCAGAAAATGAAGTCCGCGGTTGAGCAGGCGCGCGAACAAGTCGCCGAACTTCTGGGTGCGAACGACACGAGCGAGATTGTTTTCACTTCGTGCGGATCCGAATCTGACAACTGGGCGATCGGCGGCTTTCTGGAACAGAACCCAGCCAGGCGTCACATCATCACGACGCGAGTCGAGCACGAAGCGGTGCGAAGTCTCTGCGAGCACCTGGCGGACACCGGTTGCGAAGTGACTTGGCTCGAAGTCAATCAACACGGCGAGCTTGATCTCGACGATCTGCGCAAAGCCTTGCGACGCGATACGGGAATCGTCTCAGTGATGCTCGCGAACAACGAAACCGGCGTGCTGTTTCCCATTGAAGAGATCGGCAGCATCGTGCGTGAAAACTCGGACGCGCTATTTCATGTCGATGGCGTGCAAGCGGTCGGCAAGATTCCGATTGATCTCAAGAACTGGCCCGTGGATTTATTCGCTCTGTCCGGTCACAAGCTGCATGCGCCGCAAGGTGTCGGCGCGCTGTACATCCGCAGTGGCGTGAAGCTACCGCCGTTCATCATTGGCGGCGGACAGGAGAGCGGCCGGCGCGCCGGCACGTCCGCGGTTCCCAACATCGTGGGGTTAGGCGCCGCCTGCTCGCTGGCTAAAAACTTCGACGGCCACGAGCGCATAAGTCGTCTGCGTGACAAACTCGAGGACCAGATTCTCAGCACGATTCCGAATGCTCTCTTAAACGGCACGCCGGATCGACAAAAGCGTCTGCCGAACACATCGAACATTTCCTTCCAGTTCATCGAAGGTGAAAACATCATGGCGCATCTCGACGAAGCGGGCATCTGCGTTTCCACGGGCTCGGCCTGCCACTCGGGCGCGCACGAAGCCTCGCCGACGCTGAGGGCCATGAACATCCCTTACTCGGCGGCGCAGGGGTCGATCCGTTTCTCGCTTGGTCGCTACAACACCGAACAAGAGATCGACTACACGCTCGAAGTCTTGCCCGACATCATTAGCCGTCTGGTGGAAATGTCGCCGTATGACAAGGAATTGAAGGCTCTATGAAAGTCGCGAGGCAGAAGCCCGACCGTTAGGGAGGGCTCGTCCATTGGCTTAGGAGCCCTTGCTTACGCGCGGGCTTCCGCCTCTGCAATAACTTGTTCAGAGGTCCTTGAAAGTTCGTCGGACATCGCGCGATCAACTACTCTTGCCTTCTTTTGTGCTTTTGACGCTTGCGTCTTTACTGTTACAATTTGTCGGAGATTCCGCCAGCAGGACAAATCAGCAATCGTAAATCGGCATCAAAATGGACTGAGGGCTTAATAGCAAACAACATGAGCACTGTTATCGAACCGCCTATCGAACACCTCGAAAAACACCTTGAAGAACTGGAAACCGTAACCATTCGCTTCGCCGGAGACTCTGGCGACGGCATGCAGTTAACGGGCACGCAGTTTACGAACACGTCGGCCGTAGTCGGCAACGATATCTCGACGCTGCCCGATTTCCCGGCGGAGATTCGCGCACCCGCAGGCAGTTTGCCGGGCGTGAGCGGCTTTCAGTTGAACTTTTCCAGCAAAGACATCAAGACGCCCGGCGATCAACCAAGCGTGTTGGTGGCCATGAATCCGGCGGCGCTGAAAGTCAACATGCCTGATCTGGAAGACGGCGGCACGATCATTATCAACACCGACGGCTTCACGCCTGAGAATTTGAAGTATGCGAATTACGCTTCAAATCCGCTCGAGGACGGATCGCTCGCCGGCTATCGCGTGCACAAGCTGCCGATCTCGACGCTCAACATGAACGCGTTGAAAGGCGTCGTGCAGCTTTCCCGCAAAGAGATGGATCGCAGTAAGAACTTCTTCGCGCTCGGCGTGCTCTACTGGCTTTATGACCGGCCCATGGAGCCGACGGTCAAATGGATCAATGCAAAGTTTGGGAAGAATCCCGAACTAGCGAAGGCCAACGAGATCGCGATGAAGACCGGTTACAATTTTGCCGATACGACTGAAGTTTTCACGACGCATTACACGGTCAAGAAGGCACAGATTGCTCCGGGCAAGTATCGCAAGATCACCGGCAACGAAGCTACGGCGATCGGTTTTGTCGCCGCGTCTCAGCTTGCGGGTCGCCCGCTCTTTTACGGTTCGTACCCGATCACGCCGGCATCTGACATTCTGCACGAGTTGGCGCGTCACAAGAGTTTCGGTGTGAAGACATTTCAGGCGGAGGATGAGATTGCTGCCGTGTGCTCCGCAATTGGCGCGAGCTTTGCCGGCCATATCGGCTTGACCGGAACCTCCGGCCCAGGTGTCGCGCTCAAACAGGAAGCAATCGGTTTGGCAGTGATGACTGAGCTGCCGCTGGTGATTATCAACGTGCAGCGCGGCGGTCCATCGACGGGTCTGCCGACAAAAACCGAACAGGCCGATCTGTTTCAGGCGGTCTGGGGACGCAACGGCGAGTGTCCCGCGATCGTGATCGCGCCCGCAACGCCGGCCGACTGTTTCCACATGGCGATTGAAGCAGTGCGTTTAGCGTTCAAGTACATGTGCCCGGTGTTCTATCTGTCGGATGGTTATCTCGCCAACGGCGCCGAGCCCTGGTCTATTCCTGAAATCGACAAGCTGCCGAAGATCGAGATCAAGTTCACGACCGATCCGACGAACTTCATGCCTTACGCGCGCGACGAGCAGACGCTGGCGCGTCCTTACGCGATTCCGGGCACGCCGGGCCTTGAGCATCGCATCGGCGGCATCGAGAAACAGCACGTCACAGGCAACGTCAACTACGATCCTGAGAACCACCATCTGATGGTACGACTGCGACAGGAGAAAGTTGATCGCGCGGCGAACGACATTCCGCCCGTCGAGGTCTTCGGTGAGAAGACTGGCAAGGTGTTGGTGCTGGGTTGGGGCTCGACCTACGGCTCGATCAGCTCGGCGGTTGAGAGGTTGCAAGGCCAGGGCAAGAGCGTCTCTGCGGCGCACCTGCGTTACTTGAATCCGTTTCCGAAGAATCTTGGTGAAGTGCTTTCCGGATTCGAGACCGTGATTATTCCGGAGATGAACCTGGGCCAGCTTTGCACGATGATCCGCGCGAAGTATCTGGTGGATGCGGTTGCTTTCTCGAAAGTTAAGGGCCGGCCGTTCCAGATCCGCGAGATTGTCCGGAAGGTTGAGGAGTATTTGTGATTCCTCGAAGCTTAGTTATCTCGCCGTGATGAGCATACACCAGCGCGAGCGTGAGAATCGAGAGATGAGCACGGAAGTACAACTAATGAATGCCGAAGAGTTGCTGGCGCTACCTAGCGGCCGGTTTCGCTACGAACTCATTAACGGAGAACTAAAAAAAATGTCGCCCACCGGACATGAGCACGGAAGAATTACAATTCGACTAACCGTGCCACTCGCACAACACATCAGAAATCGTGGGCTAGGCGAACTGTATGCCGCCGAAACAGGATTTCAACTTTCATCTAATCCGGACACCGTTCGAGCACCTGACATCGCCTTCGTCAGCCAAACGCGCGTTGAAGCGGTTGGGAATGCTCCGGGTTATTGGCCAGGTGCTCCGGATCTTGCCGTCGAGGTTGTCAGTCCAAACGACAGAATCAGTGAAGTTGAGGAGAAGGTTGCTGAATGGCTTGAAGCTGGAGCGCGGATGATTTGGGTCGTGAGCCCGAAACTACATACAGTAACTGTATATCGATCCCTAACCGACATTGTCATGCTAACTGAGAAAGACACGCTCGACGGTGGCGATGTTGTGCCCGGCTTTAGCATCGCGGTCGCGGAAATCTTCGGTCAGCCTTGAGTATTGACGCGAGAAACTTAGGAGAAACAATGAGCACAAGCGGTAATGGCAGCAGCGGCAACGGAAACAAATCACACATCGACACGAGTGTGTCAGCCGAGAGCGATGTCGGCTCGGCAGTCTCGGGCAGAATTGCGCCGCCGCCGGGACAACTCACGAAAAAGGATTTCGTGTCGGATCAGGAAGTGCGCTGGTGCCCGGGCTGTGGCGACTATGCCATTCTGAACAGCGTGCAGAAGGTGATGCCCGAGCTTGGCATCCCGCGCGAAAAGATCGTTTTCGTTTCCGGCATCGGCTGTTCGTCGCGCTTTCCTTACTACATGGACACGTACGGCTTTCACAGCATTCACGGCCGCGCCCCCGCGATCGCGACCGGTATCAAGTGTGCTAATCCGGAGTTGAGCGTGTGGGTGATCACCGGCGATGGCGACGCGCTTTCCATCGGCGGCAACCATTTCATGCACGCGATTCGCCGCAACCTCGACATCAACTACATACTCTTCAACAACCGCATCTACGGTCTGACCAAGGGGCAGTACAGTCCCACTTCGGAGTTTGGCAAGCGGACAAAATCGACGCCGGCGGGCGCCATTGACTATCCGGTCAACCCTGTTTCCCTGGCCATTGCGAGCGAGTCAACGTTTGTCGCGCGCTCCATCGACATCGACGTCAAACACCTCGGCGGAATAGTTGAAGCGGCTGCCAAACACAAAGGCATCTCGTTCATCGAGGTCTATCAGAACTGCAACATCTTCAACGATGGCGCGTTTGATTACTTTGCTGACCGCAGTGTTCGTCCCGCGCGCGTGCTCTATCTCGAACACGGCAAGCCGATGATCTTCGGCAAAGATCGCAACCAGGGAATTCGCATGAACGGCGCGCATCCGGAGGTCGTGACGATCGGGGAGAACGGCATCACCGAGAACGATCTGCTTGTTCACGATATCTATCTGAAAGACCCTTCGGTCGCCTTCATGCTCGCGCGCATGGAGCAGCCTGACTTTCCGCAGCCGGTCGGCATCTTCCGCGCCGTCGAACGCGCTACGTACGAAGATTTGATGGTCGACCAGATAGACGCCGCGATCGCCAAGAGCGGTCCGGGTAGTCTGGAAAAGCTGATCAATAGCGGTGACACCTGGGTGGTGGAATAGACTTCAAAGGGCCCACTAACCTGCCCAAGCTTTTCCCTGGTCAGTGTCTCTGCAGTTTTCGCGTTTGACCCAGACGAATCAGAATCAACCGTTCCGCGGTATGGATCAAGAGACTGTCGCCTAACCGTATCCAACGATGGATCACGGAATCGAGGACGCAGATCCGATCAGACTCTCGCACCGCCAGCGAAAACGCTCCGCGACAATTAAGGCACCAGGCCATTTGAAAATTCCGGCCCGTGACGACCAGGATGCGGTCTCGTCTGCACCGGTCACACCAAACGACCGAAGTGTGGTCCGCGACCAGAGACTGCATCCGCGGTTTCGGTAAGGCATGTTTCTCATTTCGATTCATCATCGCTAACTCCTCTCTCTCTGGTTTCCTCATGAATACCGGATCATGGCCCGCATTCGCTGTTGCTGTGCGAATGCAGTGAGCCGAAACGATCTTGATACTCGGCGGAAGTAATGAACGCGCACACCATCGCGCGATAACCGCTTGGATCGTTTGGCAGTTTGGTGTTCAGGATGTTCAGCCAGAATTGATAACCGCCCTGATCCGGATCGCGGCGCAGATAGCCGAAGTACTGCATCGAGACGAACGCCGGGTTGTATTCGCGCTGCTTGAACTCCGGCATTTCGATCACGTCTTGCAGCACTTGCGCGCGCGTCTTAGTGTTACCGACCAACGCCTGCATCTCCTGCGTCCGTTCAGTCGTGTAAGGCATGAGTCCAGCCGTGTCGAACAACTTGTTGACAAAGTCTCCCTGCGACATGCTGGCGGGATAAGCTTGCAGAAACGCCGCGCGGTTTACCCACTGGGCGGCGAAGGCACTCTTGTTGGCTTGAAGATTCCCGCCGGCAACTATGCTGCTGCGATCCGTCATGAACTGGAGGTACACGGGCTGGGCGCCGAAACTCGCCTTCTGGAGTCGATAGACGTAGTAGCCGGTGTCCTGAAACTCCAGCTCGATAAAGTAAGCAGCGCTTACCCCGATGCGCCGGCTGCTGAGGCACTGCGCGTCGTTGCCACACTGCGTGATCTGGCCCGTCCAGTAAGCCAAACCGCCGGCATCAGGCTCGCGATTCAGAAAGTCGTGATACTGCATGTAGACAAACGACTGCGCGGCGTCGATCGGATTAGTGAAAGACTCGGGCGAGTCGTCGACGATGGTGACAGTTGCTGTACCGGTCGAGCCGGGCGACGCGCCGATCGCGTTGCTAAGCGAGACGGTAAAAGTTTCGTTGCCCTCGGCGTACATGTCCTCGTTGATGAGCACCTGAAAAGACTTGCTGGCCTCGCCCGCGGCAAAGTCGAGCGTGCCGGTGGCGATCTCGTAATCGCTTTTCTGTTGCGCTGTGCCGTCGCTGGTCGCGTAGCTAACGGATGCTGAGCCGCTGGTGTCGCCCGTGCGCGTCACCGTGATGGCCACGGCGGTCAGGTCTTCCTGCACGCTGTAATTCGCCTGGCTGAACTGTAGCGTGGGTTGCGCTACACCGTCGTCATTGAGAATTGTGCCTGCGGCCAGACCACCGCCATTCGCGTTAATTGCGTTGTAGAAGATGACCGAGAAGGTCTCGTTGGTTTCGACTTGAGTGTCGCCATTGACGAGGACAGTAATCGTCTTGAAGGTTTCGCCAGGATTGAACGTGAGCACCCCTATGGCTTCCTGGTAGTCACTGCCGCTGGTGGCGGTTTGGTCAAGAGTATAGTAGTTGATGCTTACCGTCTGGGCGCACGGCGGTTGTGCCGACAGACGAGCTGCTTCAAACTCGCAATCTCGTCCTGCTGTTGCTGAATCTGTTGCTGCTGTTCCTTGACGGCATTGACCAGTACGGCGGTGATACGGTCGTACTTCACGCCTTCGACTTCGCCTTTGTCGTTCCGAGTGACGAGCAGCGGCTCGACCTTGGCAACGTCTTCGGCAGCCCGACTGCCGTGCACTGATTTCCAGAAAGCGATCGCCTCCCGGAAATGCATTCGCGCCAAAGTCGAGCGTCACGGTAAAGATGCCGGCGCTGACTGAAACCGCATTCAGCGTTTGCGTCAGGCCAATCTGGCTGCCGCCGCTCGCGTTGTCCCACAGCACAAACTGAAGCTCGTAGTCGCCGTTCGCGGGCGTGCCGCCATCAGTTAGCCGGCCCTGATAAGTGAAGCCGGTAGTTTGGGCCGGCGCCGCGGTGGCGCACAATGAAATGCAGAACAGTGCAGTGATTAATGACCGCGTAACGCGGCTGAGCGGGAAATGTAGAATAGTCATTGGTTCTCTCCTTCGATTTGAATATCAGTTTCCGTCGAGGCGGCGGGTAGTTGATTGAAGCAGAGCAGCAGTGATCCCGATGGCTCTTCGAGCACATGCAGCCTTCCGCTCTCAAGCATTTCGTAAATTTTGCCCGGCGGGATGCGCAGAATGCTGACGACGTCCTCAGGCGTCATCACCGAAGCGTCCGCGCCGCATTGTTCGCAAGGCACGGTATGTAGCGGTCCCAGCGGGCGCACTATGGTTCTGCTGCTGGTTTGGATGGTTATCGTGGTCGTGGTCTTTCTCGTCATTTGCTTTCCCTTCCGTGGGTTTCTTCTGCTATCATCCGCGCGCTTGCTGACATCCTGCGTTCTGGCTCAAACGGTCTCGCGTGAAACGGCGCGCATCTTCAACGAAGGCATCCCGAAATGTCTTTAAAAATGGCCCGAAATCTTCCGAAAAGATCTAAAAAGCGTGATTGAGGAACGGCGACAGGTCTACGAGTTTGACGAATTTCGCCTGGACGCGCTGAAGCGCCAGTTAACCCGCGGCGGCGAAGTGGTCGCACTCTATTCGAAAGCCTTCGATCTATTGCTGGTCCTGGTCCAAAACGGCGGGCGCGATCTGACGAAGGATGAGTTGCTCGAACTGGTTTGGCCGGGGCAGATACTCGAAGAGTCGAACCTCACGGTAAATATGTCGGCGGTCCGCCGCGCCCTGGGTGAGAAGGCCGCGCAGCCACGTTACATCGTCACCATGCCCGGTCGCGGTTATCGTTTCGTTGCGGACGTGCACGAAGGGCGGGCTGAGCCGGGCGGAGTCATAATTGAGAGTCAGACAGTTTCCCAGATAACCATCCGGGAAGAAACTGATGACAGCAACGAGGCGATTGAAGTTGCGCGGCGGCCGGCTTCGCTCTCGGCGCGTGCCTCAAGCGCCGAGTACATCGTTGCAGGACTCAAGCAGCACAAACTCGCCACAGTCGCTGTTATCGTTCTTGCTGTTGGCGTCGCCGGCCTAAGCTTCTATCTGCATAGACTTTGGCCAAGGATCACGCCTTTGAGTGGCTTGAGAAAGCTTTCGCTGAACGTAACGACAATCTTCCGTTCCTGAAAACAGATGCGTTGTTAGACAACCTGCGCTCCGACCCGCGCTTCAATGATCTCTTACGTCGCATCGGCCTCACGCCGTAAGATAAGGCTTGGCAGGAGAGTCGGCAGCTCATTCTACTTGTTGCGCTTGAGGAATCGAGGATTAGCCCATCTCCTGAGATAAACAAAAATCCATCTTTGCACGTATACAACACCCGAAACAGTGCCCGCTGAAATTCCTGGAGGATCGGCCATGCCAAAAATGAAACACCTTTCTCGACTGCTCTTAATACTCTCGCTCGTTGTCATAACCAGCCTTGCTCCGTTCGCAAGACCCATCGCGGCCCAGCAAACAGCACCTGCGCAGGCGGCTTCGACTGCGCCGGATCTAAGTACGCGCCTGGCGGCGGTTGAAAAAGCTATCGATCATCAGCGCCAGGAGCTGGGCATTCCGGGCGTGTCGCTGGTGATCGTCAAAGACGACAAGGTCATTTACATGAAAGGGCTCGGCGTAAAAGATTTCGAGCACAACGTGCCCGTCACACCGGACACGCTGTTTGCGATCGGCTCGTCGTCGAAGGCGTTTACGGCGATGGCCGCGGTGATGAGCGCCGACGAAGGCAAGCTTTCACTGGATGACTCGCCCAAAAAGTTCCTGCCCTATTTCAAACTATACGACCCGGAGGCTGACGCGAAAATCACCCTTCGCGATCTGCTCTCGCATCGTTCGGGCTTGAATCGCACGGACCTGGCGATGGTTACCGGGGTCTTGAATCGCGAAGAGCTGATTCGCGTTGTCGGTATGGCAAAGCCGACGGCGAAACTCGGCGAAAAGTTTCAGTATCAGAACATCATGTACACGGCAGCCGGTGAAGCGGTGGCCCGCGCGCAAAAATCTACCTGGGACAAAGTCGTCGCCGAAAAGATTTTCAAACCGCTGGGCATGAAAGCGACGGTCACGACCGACGCGGCCATGCAAAAATCCCCTGACTTCTCCTACGGCTACGAATACAACGCCACCACGAAGCAAACCCGCCGGCTGCCCATGCGCGAAATTCCCGCCGCGGCGCCCGCGGGCGCCATCAACTCAAATGCGCGCGACATGGCCCAATGGTTAAGGTTGATGCTCGGCGGCGGCGTCATCGACGGCAAACGGCTCGTCTCGGAAAAAGGCTTCAATGAATTGATCGCGAAACAGATAAACGTCGCCGGCAGGGTTGACTACGGCCTCGGTTGGTTTCTGCGGCAGTGGGACGGTCACAAGGTGGCCGAGCATGGCGGCAACATTGATGGCTTTAACGCGCAGGTCGCTTTCATGCCCGATCAAAAATTGGGCTTTGTGCTATTGACGAATGTCACGGCGTCTGTGCTAGTGAATTTTGCGATGGAGACTGTGTGGTCCAACCTGGTTGGCCGGAAATCTCCCCTCGGCTCGGACAGTTCCGTTGCAGCAACAGTTGATCCGAAGACTGAGGTCGGCAAGTACAAGCTGGTTGAGGCAGGAGTAAACCTCGAAGTCGCGATGAAGGAAGGCAAGCTCGTCTTGATGGTTCCCGGACAGCCTACCTACCCGTTGCAAAACATCGGTGGCCGGCGTTACAAGCTTACGGACCCCGCGCCTGACGGATTCTTCGCCACCTTTCGGCCAGTGAAAGGAAAAGAGAGTGAAACCGAGATGTATCTCGAGCAGCCGCAGGGCAACGCCGTGCTGCCGAAGATAGCGGCAACGGAACCAGCGGTATCAGAAGCGCCAAAAGCGAACGCCGGCTATTCCGGCTCGCTGAAGGAAGTGCTCGGCTCATACGAGCAAGAGGAGTCGAAGACCGTTATTGAGATCGCGTTGAGGGACGGCAAGCCCTCGCTCGTGGCGCCGGGCCAGCAGCCTTATCCGCTCGAAGAAAAAGAGAAGGACAAACTGCGCAGTCCTTCGCTGCCAGATGCCTACTGGGTTGAGGTCAAGCGCGACGCGTCAGGCAAAATCACCGGCATTGTTCTCAATCAGCCCGAAGGCCAGTTTCCGTTTCTTCGTCTACCCGATGCGGCGCCGGGCGTCTCGGTTGACGAACTGCTCCCGAAAGTCGTAGCCGCTTATGGCGGTGAAGAGAACATTCGCAAACACAAGTCGATGGTCACCACCGTCGCGGTGGATTTCGAGAACCAGGGTGTCACCGGCGAAGGCGTGGTTAGAGCGAAAGCTCCTAATCAAGCGGGTACAAGCGTGACCCTGATGGCGCTCGGCAAAAAGATCGGAACGATTGTCTACTACTTTGACGGCACGGGCGGCGGCCAGCAACTGAGTTTTGCGCCGGAAGAAACTTTCACCGGCAAGCGTCTCGCGGACCTGACGCGCGAAGCCGACTTCTACGGCCCGGCCGACTGGAAAAAGAATTTCAAAACGATCACCTTCAAGCGCATAGCGAAGGTTGGAGACGAAGATACCTACGTGCTGGAAATGATGCCGGAGAAAGGCAACACAGTAACCGCGTACATCTCAACCAAATCGTTTCTAATGTTGCGCCGCGATTCGGTTATTTCCAGTGAAACCTCGGGCCAGAATCTGCCGGAGAGCGCAACCTACAGCGACTACCGGCTGGTTGACGGCGTCATGATTCCCTTTAAGACCGTCAACAAAGACATCGCCAACGGCGACGTCGTCACGCTGGTGAAGGAAGTAAAGTTTGACGTCGAAATTCCCGAACCAGTTTTTCACAAACCCGCGAAGTGATTGATGTGAGCGGTAGGCGGTAGGCAGGAGGCAGTAGGCAGTAGGCAGTAGGCAGTGGGCAGGAGGAAGCAGGCTGTTATCACGATTTACGATCCACGGCGTTGAGCGCGTCCGCGTAGCGGACGAATGACAATAGCCCAGCACTTCAGTGCTGGGTACGCAATCACACAAAAGAATAAGAGCCCGCGAAGCGGGCGACAGAGATCGTTCCTCCTTTCTTTCCATTCACGATTCACGATTCACGATTTGCGATTCACGACGTTTGAGCACGTCCGCGTAGCGATGGATCTTTCTATTCACGATTTGCGATTCACGGCGTTTCAGTGCTGGGTACGCCAATGACCCTCATGTTAGAATTCAAGTGGTTCAACGCCATGGCAACTGTCATCACAGATCGTATCACGAAGACTCCGGACGTTTGCGGCGGGAAGGCTTGCATTGCGGGCCATCGCATTCGCGTGATGGACATCGTAGTCCGGCACGAGGATCTCGCAATGAGCCCGGATGAAATCGTCGTCCTCTACCCGGAGCTAAGTCTCAGCGACGTTCACGCTGCCCTCGCCTACTACTTCGACAACGTTGACGAGATACGCAATGACATTCGTCGCAACGACGAAACCGCGGAGCAGTTGCGCGCCTCGTTTCCCTCAAAGCTAAAGACGAAGCTGCTCAATGGAGCAGATTAGATTCTTCCTTGACGAGCATATCCCAAGCGCTGTCGCTCAGGGGCTGCGACGTCGCGGCGTCGATGTCTTAACCACGCAGGAAGCCGGCAAATCGGGTTTATCTGATCGGGAGCAACTTTCTTTCGCGCTCGCAGAACTGCGAGTAATTGTAACGATGGATTCCGACTTCCTCATCCTTGCCAGCCAGGGCGTTCCGCACGCGGGAATTGCGTACACTAATCCATTCAGATCAATCGGCGAATTGATTGGCGCAATCATGCTGGTTTACGATGTGCTATCTCCGGCTGATATGACGAATAGCGTCGAGTACCTATGACGGCGCGTCTCAGCGCGACCTCTGGGATCGCCCCCTTTCTTTCATAGGCCCGGATGCCACTTCACGATTTACTATTCACGATTTAGTGGTTTACGATTGAGCCATGAAATACAGATTACTGGGCCGCACTGGCCTGAAAGTTTCCGAGTTGTGTCTGGGTACGATGACCTTTGGCGAAAACTTCTTCAACATCGCCGTCGTCGATCAGGCGGGCGCGAACGCAATGGTCGCGCGTTCTTTGGAAGCGGGAATTAACTTTTTTGACACCGCGGACGTCTATGCTTACGGCCAGTCGGAAACCATCCTCGGCCAGGCTTTGAAAGATTGCGGCGTGGCGCGCGACAAAGTGATCGTGGCTACGAAAGTACGCAGCGCGATGAACGAAGCCGCGTCGACAGGCACGGGTGATGTGAACATCGTCGGTCTGTCGCGCCAGCATATCTTTTCTTCCGTCGATCACAGCCTCAAACGTCTGGGCACGGACTACATCGATCTCTATCAGGTGCACGGCTGGGATTTGCTCACGCCGATGGAAGAGACTTTGCGCGCGCTCGACGACCTCGTGCGCCAGGGCAAAGTGCGTTACCTCGGCTGCTCGAATTGGTCGGCGCGGCACTTGATGAAAGCGCTGGTGCTGGCGCAGGCGAAAGAGTGGGCCGGCTTCGTTTCGCTACAGGCTTACTATTCTTTAGTAGGACGCGATCTCGAACACGAACTCCTGCCGCTCTGTCGCGAAGAAAATGTGGGCGTGCTGCCGTGGTCGCCTCTGTCGGGCGGATTTCTTTCGGGCAAGTACCGGCGCGACAATCCAAATCCCGAGGGCGCGCGGCGCACTAACTTTCAGTTTCCGGCGATTGACGAAGCGCGAAAGTTTGACGCCGTAGACACGCTCGACGAGATTGCGAAAAGGAAAGCTGCGAGCGTCGCGCAGGTCGCGCTCGCGTGGTTGTTGGCCCAATCCGGCGTCACTTCCATCATCATCGGCGCGAACAAGATGTCGCAGTTGGAAGACAATCTGAAAGCGGCGGATTTGCAGTTGAGTCCGGAAGAAGTCGAGCAACTTTCGCGCACCACCGCCCCGCCCGTAATGTATCCCCAATGGATGATCGAGCGCCAGAATGCAGGACGCTCTTCACGCTGAAAGCGTGAAATATAATAGCCCAGGGTCAGCGCCGCTTCGGCGCGCCACCCTGGGATCACGCAACCATTTTTGATTCAGAGCCCGCGAAGCTGGCGACAGAACACGTTTTGCGTGAGGAAGCGGATATTCATTCTCGACGGTATTTGGCCATCACATCTTCGTAAGCCACGGTAGGAATCGCGCCCACCTTATAAGCTGCCCATCGTTTGCGAGCTTCCTCGGCCCAGATGCGATCAATTTCGGGATCCGGTCTATTAAGGTCAGTAAGGATCGCGTTCACCAGACGCAGCTTTTCCGCGTCTGGCAAATCTCGAATTTCCGACGCCAGTTTATCGGCCGTGGTTGACATAATCACCTCCGTCGCTCGTTTCCGATTATAAGCTACCGGGTCGGGATTCTGCACTGGCGGCAAACATTATTCACGCTTGTAGGCGTGAGAGACAGTAGCCTTGCTGCCTCCCTGCGGCGAGGCGCAGCCTCGCCGTTATTTCAAGGCAAACGTTCACGGTCAGGCGCAGCCTGACCGCACGCGCGCCTGGAAGCGCGCACGTTCAGAGAGGTGCAAGTCCTCTCCAGGCAAACGCTCTCCGGCCCGTAACCGAATGCCACTGCGACGCAGCGATGCGTGGTGGAGAGCCGCAGGAGGTGAACGACCAGTCCGTA
>JBGQJU010000113.1:0-17280 GCA_041499185.1 Pyrinomonadaceae bacterium
GTTTTTGTTTTTGTTGGGGGGGCCCTGGGTGCCCGCCGGGGGTTGTTTTTTCAGTGGGCTTTGGGGGTACACGCTGGTCCGCCCCTACAGACCATCTGTTATGAATCATTTAACCACAGAGACGTTCGACGCGAATGCGCGCGCGGCGCTGGCTGATCTACAACTGCGTGGCGCGCTGCGCAAGGCGACGACTCTGTTTGGCAAGCATAGACTCGCAGCGGCGCGAAGTTTAGAAAACTGGGAGGAGCTGCGCACCCAGGCGCGCGCGATCAAGGACGAAGCGCTGCTGCACCTCGATCATTATCTCGAGCAGTTTGCGTCTAATGCCGAGAAGCGTGGGGCGCAAGTGCATTGGGCGCGTGATGCCGCCGAGGCTAACCAGATAGTCTGTCGTCTCGCGGGTGATCGCGGTGCGCGCAAAGTCGTCAAGAGCAAGAGCATGGTGACGGAAGAGATTCATTTGAATGATGCTTTGCAATCCGAGGGAGTGGAGGCGATTGAAACGGATCTGGGCGAGTACATCATCCAGCTTGCCGGTGAAACGCCTTCGCACATTATCGCTCCCGCGATCCACAAGACGAAGAAACAGATTGCCGAGTTGTTCACCGCAAAGCTGGGGATTGAGCCGACTGACGACATCGCAAAGCTCACGAGCGCGGCGCGGCGCGTGCTGCGCCAGCGTTTCGCCGCCGCCGACATCGGCATCAGCGGCGTTAACTTTGCGGTAGCTGAGACAGGAACGATTCTCATTTTGGAGAATGAGGGCAACATACGTTTGACCACCAGCTTGCCGAAGACGCATATCGCCGTGATGGGCATTGAGAAGATTCTGCCCCGCTTTGCTGATCTCGACGTCTTCTTGAAATTGTTACCGCGATCCGGCACGGGACAACGGTTGACGACCTATCAATCGCTCATTACCGGCACAAAGCACAAGGCGGAAGACGAAGGTCCAGAGGAGTTGCACATCGTCTTGCTCGACAATGGGCGCTCGCGAATGCTGGCGCACCCGATCACACGCCAATCACTTGCTTGCATACGCTGTGGCGCGTGTCTGAATGCTTGTCCCGTGTACCAGCAGATTGGCGGCCACGCGTATGGATCGGTCTATGCCGGACCGATTGGCGCGGTCATCACGCCGCAACTGATTGGGTTAGGTAAAGCGGCACAGTTGCCTTACGCCTCGAGTCTGTGTGGCGCATGTCGCGACGTGTGTCCTGTGAAGATCGACATCCCGGAGTTGTTGCTGTACTTGCGCGCAGAAATCACGGAAGACAGGCGGCAGGAGCAGGAGGCGGAAAGCAAGCTAAGGAAACGCCGCATGGAGCGAATTGCCTTCAAACTTTGGGCGGCGGTGATGACACGACCGCGATTGTATGAATGGAGCGCGAGGTTAAGTCGATTGCTGCAACAGTTCATTGTGCGCGATGGCAGGATTGGAAAGGTGGGCGCGCTGCTCTCGCGAATCGTTCCGCCACTCGGAGCCTGGACCAGGGCGCGCGATATGCGGCCACTGGCTACGCGGACGTTCCGCGAACAGTGGCGCCGCGAGCTGGCCTACAAGAATCATGAGGTGAAATCGTGATCGATCCCCAACGCAACATAGATGCGCGAGACGCGATGCTGAGATCGATCCGCGATCATTTGGGCGCCAGTGCTCCGTACGATGCGGCGCATGCAGAAGCGGCTGAGGAAACAGGCGCGTTCTTAGCCGTAGAGACTCCACCACTGAGTGACAACGGACAGACAGCGCACACTGAAAGGAACGACACAGACAGTCTGATCGAAATGTTCGCTGAAAACCTTGAAGCTGTTGGCGGGCATTGCATCGTAGCGCAGAGCGAACCCGGGATTGCGCAGGCGTTGACCCGCATCATTTCCGACTTGCAAAAGACTGACTTGCGCGCGCGGCGTATCGCTCTATCGGATGCGCTTGTTGTCGAGCGTTTGACAAGACTCGTCGAAGTTGAGGTCGACGAGATCAGGGTCGCGCCGGCCACGGCGGATCTATTCGATTACGACGTTGGCATCACCACGGCGCAGGCGGCGATTGCCGAGACGGGAACGCTGGTGCTCGAGTCGGAATGCGAAAGACATCGCCTGGTTTCACTGGTGCCGCCGGTCCACGTTGCAATTGTCGAGGCTGCCAGCATCTGTCTGACATTGGGTGAAGCATTAGCGGCCGTGCACCACAACGGCTTCGCAGAAATGAGCCCGACGATCACTTTCATCACCGGACCGTCGCGCACCGCCGACATTGAGTTAACCTTAACTATAGGCGTGCACGGCCCGCAGGAGTTGTACGTGATCGTGAATAATGGTGAGACATTGCTTAGATAGCGCCACTTTGTTGGAATTGCCGAAGCTTTCACGCGGAGTCAAGTCGAACCATGCCGGGAATTCTAAAAGTCTCAGGAAGGAAATCAACCATGCGAAAAGTCTTAACCGTCGTGATCGTTCTCAGTGTGCTCATCACTCTCGGTTGCTCGCCCTCGGGATCGGGCACAAAGAAGAAACTCACCATCGCCGTAATCCCCAAAGGTACTACTCACGAATTCTGGAAAAGCATTCACGCCGGCAGTCTCAAAGCGGCGCGCGAGCTTTCCGCGCAGGGCACCGAGGTGGAAGTAATCTGGAAGGGGCCGTTGCGCGAAGACGATCGTGAGCAACAAGTTCAGGTTGTTGAAGGCTTCACTTCCCAGGGTGTGAGCGGCATTGTGCTGGCGCCGCTCGACAATCGCGCGCTGGTTCGTCCCGTCGAGGAAGCAAAACGCGCGGGCGTGCCAACCGTGATTATCGATTCCGCGCTGGCGTCAGAGGCGATCGCGAGTTTCGTCGCTACCGATAATCGCAAAGGCGGAATGCTGGCCGCCGAACGCATGGGTGAACTCTTGAATGGAAAAGGCAAGGTGCTGTTGCTCCGTTATCAGGAAGGATCCGCTAGCACCGAAGATCGCGAGGCAGGATTTGTTCAGCGGCTCAAGGAAAAATATCCCGGCATCGAGTTAATTTCGTCTGACCAGTACGCTGGGCCCACGCGCGACACCGCAAAGCGCGCGTCCGAAAATCTTCTCAACCGCTTCGGTGACGAGCTGCAGGGCATCTTTACGCCCAATGAATCTTCCACCGCCGGGATGCTGCTGGCGCTGCAAGACATCGGCAAAGCGGGCAAGTTGACATTCATCGGTTTTGATACGAGCGAGTCTTTTCTCGAGGCGATGCGCAACAAACAATTGCAGGGCATTGTCGTGCAGAATCCCTTCAACATGGGTTATCTGGGCGTGCGCACGATGGCCGACTACCTGCTCGGCAAATCAGTCGAGAAACGAATTGATACCGGAGTGACGATGGTCACGCCTGATAACTTGAATACTCCCGAAATACAAACGCTGGTTCATCCGCCGTTGGAGTAAATCAAGTTGGGGTGCGCCTGGCAACTTACGAATTCCCCGGTGGTGGGGCGTGGAAAGTCGTGAATGCCAGATTCCCGGGCGAGGCGTAAGACTCCGGAGCTTCCTTTGATTTACGTCGCAGAGCGACGGCTGACTATAGCCCAGCCTTTTAAGGCTGGGGACAGGAAGTTAACAATGCGCGCAGATGATTCAGTCGTCGCTGACGCGACGGAATTGAATTTGTGCTGGCTATCCCGGTCCTTAAAGAGCCTGTGTCCAAAATCGGTGGCACGCGAAAATAAACAACCTCCATACGCCGAAGGCGTTCTCTAACTTAGCCCAGGGTAACACCCTGGGATCAGAGAGACTCCAACGACCTGGAACCCTGTAAGGGTTTGAAAATTCGTTCAGTTGTGCGTTTCGCATCGGGTCATCATTCAACGCTTTCAGCGTACGCTCCGGTGCGCCTCCATGTCCCAGGGTGTTACCCTGGGCTAAGTTAGAGAACGCCTTCGGCGTAAAGAAATTGAGTTTTGACACATACTCTGAAAGGCCGGGCTAAATTCACACCGACGCTACGCGTCGATACGTTGACCCGACCGAGGCCCGAAGGGCCGGCAGTTAATAGCCACGTCCGTAAGGGCGTGGACTGAGATCGTCAATACGGAATCGAGGCCCGAAGGGCCGACACCAGCTGGGTGAATGGGGCGTGCCGCACCTCCGGCGCTCCCCTCGTTGGTCACTTCGTCACCCCGCGCTGACGCACGGGGCTATTAAATACCGCCGCTTCGCGGCTGGTTGCACAGTTTTATTCACACTCTTCAGGAGTCTGTCGGAAAAAGCAGACGCGCAGCGGCGAAATGTTTATAGCCTGCATCACACACACTTGATTCTATCCGAGCGAAGGAGTTCAAGATCGACGGCGTCTGTGTCTATAGACATTTCGTGCCTACGGCACTTTTATCCCACAGACTCCTTCAGCCAGGTGATCCCAGGTCCACCCGAATTCCACTAGTGTCCTAGTTTGCGGCGCACGTACAGAACCGCGAGCGGTAGCGAGCGGGTATTCGGCGGGGAACAGCTATCGACCCGCTCGCTACCGCTCGCGGTTCTGATATGCCAAACTGGAAGCCAGCGCCAGCTAAGCGCTTGCAGCGGACTCGGTTGAGCGGGTGGTTGTTGAATGGTGAAGCGAAGCCTGAATGGGCTCCCTCGCTGCAGAAGCTCAGCGTTAGGGCACACGCTGAGCGACGAAGAACGGTGCAGTCGAAAAAGTCTGACACGATGACGCTTCTAATCACCGTTGCAACGAGGGACGCGCTTTACCTGAGTTCGGATTACCGACTCAGCGACAAGGGAAAGCCGACTGAAACCACCAATGGAGCGAAGCAGCTTTCGGTGCAGGGGAAGCACTGGCTCGGACAGATCTCCTTCACCGGCGTCGCGAAGGATGGCAACGGGTACGACACACGTGCATGGATACAGGATGTAGCGGCGTCAACGCCTCCGGACGCTCCGCTTGAACACTTCATCGAGGCTCTTGTCCAGCGCGGAACGCAAGCCGTCGCCACAATTCAACACTACGACAATCGACTGACTGTGGTAGTTGCTGCAGTAAGTGACCGAGAGTGCCGCCTGTTTGTAATCTCAAACTGGGAGGCCCTGTTCGCGCCAGCACCTCATGGACGTAGTCAGCTCCGATCTAGTGAAGTGACGATCACTAGGCCACGAGTTCTTGTCCATGGCTGCGGCGGCACAGTGCCACGATCTCTACGCAGGCGGATCCAGCACCTAGCTGCTCTCCACTCGAGACGCGACCAGATCTCATCTATGTTGGCGATGGCAAACGAGTTTGCTGCACGACAGTCAGGTGGAACCATAAGCCCCGGCTGTTGGGTTCAAGCAATTCTGTCGGATGGGAACTCATTCGGGCGAAACCACGGCGACGTTCCCGGTACGCCGTCAAACATCTTCACTGGCGGCTTTGACATGGGCAAATGGATTGCAGCGGAGTTTCCAGCGGCTCAAGGCAAGAAGCTAACTCTGGTGCAGTCGGTCGGCTACATGGGCCCAGGGACTCCGGCGCCTACCGAAATAGGAGAACCTCGTACTGTTTTATTTTCGAGCCCGCCGAGTGCGGTCTCAATCACACTTGGAGCGGGAGGCCCTGTCATTGGCACGCTGTCAACGTCCGGCACCCAGGGCGAGCTGACGACTCGCAAGAACCAGTATGCGTCCACGTCTCTAGGCACCGTTTCGTTCAGTGGTAACCCCGTAACCCTAAGCTCCGCGAGGCCCTTCTTTGTGAAGCGTCTTCGCCTGCCCTGCGTGCCAACTGTTGATGGAGCACAACCGCGCACTTGGGACTACGTGTTTGATATCAAGTTTGATGGCACCACATTGGAGGTGACTGTTTCGCAGAACTCCATGGCGTTCCGTTCGGCCAATGCCCCTGCGCCGCTACCCGTTCTTGGGTCGAACGAAGAACTTGTCATGGCCGCGCCAGTCGGCGGCGTCACATTGAGCATCACTTCAGCTATGACGCAGACTACTGCTATCTTGGAAGCACAGTTCCTCTTGCGCGACTTTCCGGAGTTGAGGCGAAATGCAGAAGTGCCCTAACCCCGGTGTGAATCGGAGCGCCAAAACAGCAGTGCTGTTTGGCTCCCGTCGCGCTTCGCGCGCCTGCGCCCAGTTACACCGAACGTTAGGCACCACTTTGCCAAGCTGAATAGTTCTGCTGATTTGCGTTGCAACTGGCTACGCACAGTCGGTCGCGCAAGAATCGCAGGATTGCGGGCAAGTCGGACGTGCGGCCGCAGAGCGCGTGCGGAATCCGCGACGTGTTATCCTGCGATTGAACTAAATTGCTCAGCGGCGGCGCGCCGTTTGGATCAGGAGTACGAACGGACAAATTATGTCGAAGATGCGTGTCGTGCAAGTGCCTTACGCGAATGGCCCCTTTGAACTCGTGGAACGCGAAATGCCGGAGCCGAGCGCCGCGCAGGTGCGCATCATGGTCCAGGCGTGTGGCATCTGCCATAGCGACTCGCTGACCAGGGAGGGAACCTTTCCGGGTATTCAGTATCCGCGAGTTCCGGGACATGAGGTGGCCGGAATCGTTGAGGCGATCGGCGCAGGCGTGACGGGCTGGACCGAGGGCCAGCGTGTCGGAGTTGGTTGGCACGGCGGATACTGCGGGCACTGCAATGCCTGCCGTCGCGGCGACTTCTTTGCCTGCCAGTGGGGTCAGGTTACCGGCATCACCTACGACGGCGGCTATGCCGACTACATGGTCGCGCACGCAAGCGCGCTGGCGCTACTCCCCGAAGAGCTTTCCGCTGTAGAGGCAGGGCCGCTGGTCTGCGCCGGGGTAACCACTTTCAACTCTCTGCGGAACAGCGGCGCGCGACCGGGCGAGACGGTCGCCGTACTCGGGCTCGGTGGTCTCGGACATCTGGGCGTTCAGTTCGCGGCGAAGATGGGATTCAAGACCGTCGCCATTGCGCGAGGTAGTGACAAGGAGCCGTTAGCCAGGCAGCTTGGCGCGCAACATTACATTGATAGTCAGGCGCAGGATGCGGCGGGCGAGTTGCTCAAGATGGGTGGGGCTAAGGTCATCCTCGCAACCGTGACGAACGCCCAGGCGATGAGCGCGGCACTGGGTGGTCTGGCCGTTAATGGGAAGTTGATTGTGCTCGGCGCTCCTCATGAGCCGCTCGAAGTGTCTGCCGGTTTGCTGATTGGCGGCCGCCGGTCAGTCGCGGGCTGGTACTCCGGCACGTCCATCGATTCACAGGACACGCTTTCCTTCAGTGCGCTCACCGGCGTGCGGGCTATGACCGAAGTCTTTCCGCTGGACAGTGCAGCCGAAGCCTACGAGCGCATGATGAGCGGCGGGGCACGGTTTCGCGTCGTGCTCACAACCGGACGCTAGCCAGAGCTTCAGGTACTGGTGCAGTTTGCGATCGGCCCGGAACTCAGGCAACCCGTCGCCAAAGAAGCGCTCGTTACAGAACCGCGAGCGGTAGCGACCGGATGCTGGCACTCAACTGCGTCGTACACGTTTTTCTGCCCGCGAAAATGTAGATGGCAGGTTGAATGTAGGATCCGGTCGCTACCGCTCGCGGTTCTGTAACGACTCGCCCACGCTGGGTAATGCATCAACTCAGGAATGAAACTGCACCAGTGCCAGGCTTCGGTTTCAATCCTCTGATATTAAAACGCGGCGTAGACTGACGACTATCTCTATTGACAACGCGTACGCGAAAGGAATAACGTGCCGGAGTTCCAACACTCTCTAAGGCTCTCAAAGTCTTCAACAATGGAAGGAGATCAAGATGGCAATACAAGTGATCGTTAATCAAGCGGGGCCGTTACCGATAACGGCTACCTTCAACGCCCCCGGCGACGAGCCTATGTATTTAGAAGTCAACGGATCGGTTTGGTCCCAGGCTGCGAACCAAATGATTGGAATCGGGATTAGTCTCGACACTAAACCAGTTGGGGCAGCACAAGTCTTCTCCAACGGGAACACTACCCACCGAGCGGTCGTACCCGCGTACATTCCGATTCAGCTTAGCCAGGGCCAGCACACCCTCACCCTGTCCGCTAGCCCCAGTGCGACGGTATCCGATTCTAATGACTTTTACACCGCGGTCATTCACTACTAAAGACAAACCGGGCGAGGCAAGGAGAAATCTCCCACTTTATTATTCTTTCCCTGTCCGGTCCGTCTTAGCCTCAAGCTTGATTTCCCGGATGCTCTTACGCTTTCGGTTCGCTTACGATGAAATGCCCTAACTGTGGCGCAGAGCTTGACACCCGCGCAATGGGAATGTTTGCGCCCAACGCAATTATTCTCGGCAGCGTTAAGTGCGGAGCGTGTGGTGAACGGATTTCTGCCAACGCGGCTAGCGGGAGGAGCGACCAACCGACAGAGCCGCATCGCTCATCCCCATCCAGAGGTCCGGATATGTTTTCCCCCGAGAGCCGGAAAAGGATCGAAGCGAGTGATAGAGTCAGCATCTCAATTGGGTTAGTGTGCTTGGTGTTGTTGTTATTATATTTGGTTTGGTGGGCAACAAGATAGGGTGACAGTTGGACGCTCTTTGTGAATTCTCACCCGATAGAGGGGGATCTCATGGCACGATCACTTGCTTTGCTCGTAGTTCTGCTAATTTGCATTGCGACCGGCTACGCGCAGTCTGTCGCGCAGGAATCGCCGGATTGTGCGCAAGCAATAGCGACGGTCACGCGGCTTGAGGGTCGACTTAAAGACTGGCCGGCGCTGGCGCGTTACCGCGAAAATAATGCGAAGACTGCGTCCCCTAACAAACAAGAGCAGCGCGTTGTTTTCATGGGTGATTCGATCACTGACTCGTGGGACGATCCCAAGTACGGCGGATTCTTTCCCGGCAAACCTTACATCGATCGGGGCATCAGCGGACAGACCACGCCCCAGATGCTCGTTCGCTTTCACGCCGACGTGATCGCGCTGAAGCCAACGGTAGTGGTGATTCTGGCGGGCACAAACGATATTGCCGGCAACACCGGATCGACAACGCTCGCGGCAATCGAAGACAATCTCACCTCCATGGCTGAACTGGCCCGCGCCAACGGCATTCACGTTATGCTCGCTTCGCTGCTGCCAATTAGCGACTACGAAAAAACTAAAGATGGGAAGCCAATCATTCGCACGACGCAAAGGCCGCCAGAGCAAATCAAAGCTCTCAACGAGTGGATGCGAGAATATGCGACGGAGAAAAGACAGACTTATCTCGATTACTACTCAGCCATGATTGACGATAAGGGTTTCCTGAAAGACGAGTTGAGCGAAGACGGTCTGCATCCGAATCAGAAAGGATACGCAGTGATGGCGCCGCTTGCGGAGCAGGCAATCGCCGCGGCGTTGAAGAAGAAGCGGTAGGTCAAGTAGATCTTGAATCAGCCACGACCGCCTGCGATAGCGGCGCGAGGCGTCCACCCATTGAAGATGTTCTTGACAATGCACCTTTTCGGCGAGAATACTCTTGCTAGCTTTACGTCGTCTGAAGGATCATCTAATGGGCACGCACGAACAAATCGTTACCGTGACTTTGCCCCTGCCGCAAGACCGCTACGACCGTGTGCGGCAAGCCGCGGCTTCTGAACAACGCTCGCTTGAAGACGTGCTGAGCCGCTTGGTCAGCGAAGGCCTGGATGCTCATATCACCACACGAGAGGTTTTAGAGCGCGTCTCCGCTCAATACCGCGACCGCCTGAGCAGGGAGCGCAAATCGCACCAGTCGTCGGATGAGGTGCTAGAGGAACTGCGCGCACTTCGGGAGCAGATAGCCGGTGAACTCTATTCGGAATGAGCCGGTAGCGCTGGACACAAACGAGTTTATCTTCGCGTTGCGCCGTGATGCCGAGCACCCGGCTTGCGAAATCCTTCTGTTCGACAAACCGAAGCGAGCTTAACCTCTACCTTCCGTTGCAAATCTTGATCGAACTGCAACGCAACCTCCGGACTACAGAGATGCGCGGTGTGTTACTTGCCCTTACGAAAGCGAAAGCCGTCAACTGGGATTACGCTCCTGCCCCATTAGAACTAGTGGCGCGGTGGGAACAACGCGGAGCCAGGAAAGGCGATGCCGTGATCGCGGCGCAGCTTGAAGCCGCTGGTGTTCGCTACCTGATCTCGGAAAACCGAAATTTTCTCAGCGACTTGTCGAACTTGTCATTTACGGTGCTCACCGGCGAAAGCGCTGTACAGTTATTAAGCTAGACTTCATCTATTCGTGCGGCGTCTCAAGCTTGCCGACGAACTAACAGCTAAAGCGAATACGACGGCGATCGCGCAACCCACGTGTTTGGTTTTCATCAACATATTAGGAACAGGCTCCGCTAAAGACTTTTTCGGTAGCTGAGATCACACGCCGCTGAAGGCCTGGAAGCCGCCATCGATGGGAATGACGGCGCCGGTCACGAATGATGAGGCCGGCGAAAGCAACCAGAGGACCGCGCCGATTAGATCCGCCGGCTCGCCAAAGCGCGCCATCGGCGTGTGGTCGATAATGCTCTGACCCCGCGCTGTCAGTTGACCGGTGTTTTCCTCAGTTAAGAGAAAACGATTCTGTTCGGTTAAGAAAAAACCGGGCGCGATGGCGTTGACGCGAATGTGCGGCGAGTACGCGCGCGCGAGATGCACCGCCAACCATGCGGTGAAATTGTTGATGGCTGCTTTTGCCGCGGAATAGCCGACGACACGTGTCAAAGGGCGAAGGGAACTGATCGAACTGATATTCAGGATCGCGCCGGCGCCCTGCTGGGCCATCTGCTTGCCGAAGACCTGAGACGGTAGAACCGTTCCCAGCAGATTAAGATCGAAGACTTGCCGCAACGTTTCTTCCGGCAGATCGAAAAACGAAAGCTTGTCGCTCGTCGTAGCTTCGGGTCGGTTGCCACCTGCGCCATTGACCAAACAATCAACACCTCCGAAATTCTCCAGCACCGTTTGCCGGGCAGCTTCCAATTCCGGAGCGTTCAATACGTCGCAGCGGATAGCGATAGCGCGTCCCGGCCCTTTGAGTGAAGCGACCAGCGCCTCACCCTTGTCGACACTCCGGCCAATTACGGCCACGTTGGCTCCGCAAACAACCAGCGCCTCGACTATCGCGCGGCCGAGCACCCCCGTTCCACCAGTGACCACGACTGAGCGGCCGGTGAAATCGTAGAACTTAATTAGTTCATCAAGATTCATTGCGAGTCGTTGATAACTGCGCGTGCTTCTTGGACCGCGGTCACGTAACTTCGTGCGGCGGCGATGACTGATTCGCGCTCGCCTGATCTTATCGCTTTAGTGTTGACGAGATCCGCGCCCACGCCGAGGGCCCAGGCACCCGCGGCGATAAAGTCTTTCGCCGTGGAAAGCGAGACGCCGCCCGTGGGGATCAGCTTTATGTGCGGCAGCGGCGCTTTAAGCGCGCGTAGGTATTTTGCTCCACCAACGGCGCTGCACGGAAAAACTTTTACAGCATCAGCACCAGCCTGCCAGGCAGTGACAACTTCCGTGGGCGTCAACGCGCCGGGAAAAACTGCAATGCTTTGCTGCTTGCATATTTCAATGGTTTGAAGATTGAGCGAAGGGCTAACCACAAACTGCGCGCCTGCATCAATGCACGCTTGTGCTGATTCCGGATCGAGCACGGTGCCTGCGCCGACGAGAACCTTGTCGCCATAACGCTTACTGAGTTCTTCGATGACATCGACAGCGCCGGGCACGGTCATGGTGATTTCGAGAATAGGAATGCCTCCTTCACCGATGATTTCCGCGACAGCGATGGCTTCTTCGGCAGACGCGGCGCGCACAACGGGAATCACGCCAACTGAATGAATCCCTTCAAGAAGGTTGCGCTTATCCATACCAAGATTAATCCGCGTGTCATAGTTTGCGGCACGTACAGAACCGCGAGCGGTAGCGCGCGGGTAAGTCTGCAGGGGAACAGCCAACGACCCGCTCGCTACCGCTCGCGGTTCTGTACCAGAGTTCAAGTTAAGACCCTACCCATGTTTGCGCCCTGTGCACTTTTTGCGGCAATGAGCGTGTCTAACGCGCCACGCGCGCCGCGCCGCCTTTCATCACGCGCTCAACTTCCGCGAGCATAGCCGTTGTGGTATCGCCCGCTGTCGTCATCGCCAGAGCGCCGTGTGCCGCGCCACATTCCACTGCCCACTGCGGCCCTTTGTTTTCCAGCAAGCCATAGATCAAACCTGAGGCAAACGAATCACCGCCGCCGATGCGATCGTAGATCTCCAAGTCTTCACGCGCAGTCGCTTGATAAAGCTCGCCTTCCGAATAGCAGACCGCGCCCCAGTCGTTGCGCGTCGCGGTTTTCGCGTGGCGCAGAGTTGTAGCAACGACTTTGAGATTCGGAAATTCCTTTACCGCGCGTTCGATCATGCGGCGAAAGTTTTCGACGTCGAGTTTCGAGTGATGCTCGTCCAGGCCCTCAACTTCAAAGCCGAGCGCGGCGGTGAAATCTTCTTCATTGCCGATCATGACATCAACGAGCGGCGCCAGCTCGCGATTGACTTCCTGTGCGCGTTTTTGTCCGCCGATCGATTGCCAAAGCGACGCGCGATAGTTCAAATCGTAAGAAACGATCGCGCCACTTTGCTTAGCTGCTTGCATCGCTTCTTTCGCCACCAGCGGAGTCGTCTCAGACAAAGCCGCGAAGATGCCCGCGGTATGAAACCAGCGCGTGCCTTCGGCGCTAAAGATCCTTTCCCAATCAATATCGCCCGGACGCAATTGTGAGACGGCGGTATGGCCGCGATCGGAACAGCCAAGGGCGGCGCGCACGCCAAATCCACGTTCGGTAAAGTTCAAGCCGTTGCGCACCGTGCGACCGACACCGTCAAAGCGAACCCACTTGATGTTTGATTGGTCCACGCCGCCCTGGTAGATCAAATCCTGAACGAGCCGGCCGACAGGATTGTCAGCCAGCGCCGTCACAATCGCAGTCTCCAAACCGAAGCAGCGCTTCAAGCCGCGCGCGACGTTGTATTCGCCACCGCCTTCCCAAACTTTGAAAGACCGGGTCGTGTGTATGCGCTCGTCACCGGGATCGAGACGCAGCATCACTTCGCCGAGTGCAATGCAATCCCACCGACATTCTGATTTTGGTTTAACGTTAATTGTCAAATCTTTACCTACGGCTCTTGCGCCCTCCCTAACCGTCCCACCCCAGCCGAGCTGCTCGGCTGGGGACCCCGGGGTCGGGCTACTGCCCCGTTTCCTCCTGCCTCCTGCTTACTGCCTCCTGCCTACTATCTTCCCAGCCAGCCGCCGTCAACGACCAGAATGTGTCCGTGCAAATAATCGCTCGCAGATGAGGAAAGAAACACTGCGGCGCCGGCAAGGTCCGCAGGCTCGCCCCAACGACCGGCTGGAATGCGTTCGAGTATCTGTCGATTGCGGGTCTCGTCCTGCTGCAGCGCGGTAGTGTTGTCTGTTCGCATGTAACCCGGCGCGATGGCGTTGACGTTGACCCCGTGTTTCGCCCATTCATTGGCAAGCGCTTTCGTCAACTGCGCGACGCCGCCCTTCGAAGCGGCGTAAGCCGGAACAGTGATGCCGCCTTGAAACGCGAGCAGCGACGCGATGTTGACGATCTTGCCGCTGCCGCGTTCGATCATGTGACGGCCTGCTAGCTGCGAAAGCCGAAAGACACTCGAGAGATTGACTTCGATCACTGTGGCCCAATCCTCTTCGCCGTAATCAACCGCCGGCGCGCGGCGAATCGTGCCGGCGTTGTTGATGAGAATATCCAACCGTCCAAACTCTTCAAGTGTCTGCGCCATCAGTTGCCGCGGGATTTCTTTGTCGGCAAGATCTCCACGCAAGGCCAGACTGCGACGCCCGGCGCGTTTGATGAGTTCGCAGGTTGCGTCAGGCGTGCGCGAGTTGCCGTGCGCCACTACATCCGCCCCGGCTTCGGCCAGGGCTACGGCAATGGCCGCGCCGAGTCCGGCTGACGCGCCGGTGACTAATGCGGTCTGGCCGTCTAATTTGAAAGTGTCGAGAATCAAATCGCTGCCTCCTGGTCAACCGGCGCCGGAGCAAACCGTGGCACGAGCAGATGGATGAACAATAGTGCAGTCAGATAAGCCGAGCCCGCCATAATGAAGATGGGCAAATAACTACCGGTCCATTGCAGCACGTAGCCCACGACTTTCGCGATCAGCATGCCGCCGACTGCTCCAGCCATTCCGCCGATGCCGACTACCGAACCCACGGCGCGGCGTGGAAACAAATCCGAAGTCATCGTAAAAACGTTGGCCGACCAGCCCTGGTGCGCCGAAGCGGCCAAACCAATGAGCACTACGGCGGCCCACATGCTGGACGTTCCGGAAACCAGCACAATCGGCACAACGCAGAGAGCGGAAATCAGCATGGCAACCTTGCGCGCGCGCCCAAGGCGCCAGCCGCGTTTGATAAGAGTCGATGAGAGCCAGCCGCCGCCAACACTGCCAACGTCCGCCATCATATAGATCACCACCAGCGGCAGGCCACTGGTAAAACGATCGAGCGGCAGATTGTATTTGTCGTGCAGAAAACCCGGAATCCAAAACAGGTAGAACCACCAGATCGGATCAGTCATGAACTTCGCGATGACGAAGGCCCACGTCTGACGATGTGGCAGCAGACGCAGCCAGGGGATCTTAGTCTCCGCGTCAGGCGGGTCGCTGTTGATGTAATCCAACTCGGCTTTCTTGCAGCGCGGATGCTCGTGCGGCCTGCGGTAAAGCGTAAACCACGCCACCAACCAGATAAAGCCTATCGCGCCCGTGATGATGAACGCCCAACGCCAGCCTAGATGGCCGACGATCCAGGGAACACTGAGCGGCGTGACGATCGCGCCGACGTTAGTTCCTGCGTTGAAGATGCCGGTAGCCAGCGCGCGCTCTTTCTTCGGAAACCACTCGGCCACTGTCTTGATCGAGGCGGGAAAGTTTCCCGACTCGCCCAGGCCCAAACCGAAGCGCGCGAAGCTGAAGGTCAGAACAGAACTCGCCAGCGCGTGGGCCATGGCTGCCAGGCTCCAGAAAGCGACGGCGAGCGAGAAGCCGCGGCGCGTGCCGAGCCGATCCATGAGCCGGCCCATCAAGATGAAGCCCAGGGCATAGGCGGCCTGAAACCAGAAGACGACGTTGCTATAGGCGATCTCGTCCCAGCCAAGTTCGAGTTTGAGAGTCGGCTTGAGGATGCCAATTACCTGGCGATCAATGTAATTAATTGTAGCGGCAAAAAAGAGCAGCGCACAGATCGTCCAACGGAAATTGCCGATATGCGTGCGTGTTCGATTCACTGTGCCGATTATGCCGGAATCATCGGTGGCAAAGAAAGCCCGCGCCGTAGTCGGTGGCGTCTCGGTTTGAACTGCTCGTCGAATAAATTCTACGGGAACCGTTTGATTGCTTCTAGAATTGTCAACTCACCCGTTTAGAAAATCTTCTCGAACGGGCGAGAAGATGTCGATCAAGATCACTTCTTCATCCATCATCGTTGCGCCGTGCCGGCAATTTGGCGGAAAGTGCAGCACGTCACCCGGCGCGGCAAGGCGCTCAATGCCTTCAATGAAGAACCGCACACGCCCGCTCACGACAATCGACATCTGCTCGTGCGGATGCTCGTGTTCGGGCGTAACGAGAAAAGGCGCGAACCGGAAACGGCAGATCATCAAATTCTCGCCGGCGATCATTTGCCGCTCGATACCTGCGGCAGGGTGTTCAATTGGAATACTCGCCCAGTTCAAATACTGCGCGACTCCATTGCCGGCCGCGTGATTTAACTGTTCGGCTCTGTTGTGGGTAGTGGTGGACATTTACCTTCCTCTACTTTGCGGCAACGGCTTCCAGACCAGATCCGCCGGCAGCGTATTCCGGCTGTACATTCACAACGCCATACTGGCGGTCTTCTCCTTCGCGCATCGCCGCCATCATCCACAAAAAGTTGATCTGGCCGCCGGGGGCCGCGACGTTGGGATGATAACCCCTGGGCATCAGCACGCAGTCCCCTTCGCGCACGACTTGCACTAACTCCGGCCGCTCTGGATTCGTGTAAACGAACTGCACACCGAAAGCAGGCGCGGGCATGTCGATGAACAAATAGGCCTCTTCCAGCATGCGCGAGTGTTCATGAGGCGGCCAGGAAGTCCAATTGCCTGGCGACGAGAAGGTGACGCCGGCCATGATCCGTCCTGCATCGACATTGCCGCCGATCAAGATATTCAGATCGCGTTCCGCGGGAGGCTTGCCCGCGATCAGGTGCAGCTTCGGATTCTGTCTTATATCGGCGTAAGCAACGAAGTGAATGGGATAGCGTCTTGCAACCGGCGCCGAGATCTCTGCCAGGTCGCAGCCCTCGGTTCCGTTGGCCTGAACTTGAATTTCCGAATCGCGAGGAATATAGAGCGCGTCGTAGCGCGAGAACTCGAAATTGTGTCCAGCGGTCGAAACCCTTGCCGCGCCGTTCAAGCAGACAAGACCGGTTTCGTGATCGTTGTTCTGGAAACTAATTGGAGCATCATCCGCGCCGAGCGTGATTCGTCCGTAGTGCAAGTAACGCGCCGCGGTGTCGCCGGGTGCTACGGCGGTGCGTCGTCCTTTGCCTTTATGAGTGCCGGGCACGAAGCAGGTTTCAGGCGTGATGTTGATAGGCGCTAATTCCCGGGCCATAAGAATTCCCCCTTAAGGTTTAGTTTGATTCTTTTCTACTGTCGCGTCAGCATTGACTGTCACCACAGATGATGTTGCCTTCGACTCGATCATAGTACATGCCAAAGCCGCCGCGGATCGAGGTCTTGTTGTCCTTGAATGGCGAGAAAGCAAAACCGACTCGCGGCATAAAATAGTGATGTCCTTCGTAAAGTCCACGTGCAGCGCCGGTGGGCACGGCCAAAACCGAAGCACTGTCGCCACCAGGCACGCGGCCCAGTCGTTGCGCAGAAACTCAAATCCGGAGCCGTGATAATTGTTGCCGCCGCTTCTGGTTACGACATTGACCTGCGCACCGGAGTTCCGTCCGTACTCAGCCGAGAAATTTGCCGTGCTTTCGTCAGTGTCTCAGACGGAGTTGGAGTAGGCATCGTAGTTCTCCTGACGTGGTGTTCACGGCCTCGCCTACCGAAGCAAGTGCATTGCCCCTCGCAATTGAGCAATTGACAGTAACAGCGTTCGGAAGTATAAGTACCTACCGTACGGTCGGTAAGCTAGCATTTTGATAGACAGGAGTACAGGTCTTTATCTTTAACCCTTCCTTAGTGGTGGACCATGAAAGCACAAAAGAAATCGGCGCTCAAAGATGAGCGTCTGGCTGAAGTTTACCGCACGGCGGCTCAGA
>JBGQJU010000114.1:0-16971 GCA_041499185.1 Pyrinomonadaceae bacterium
ATGTTTCCGGCACCAATACCACCCTCGGCGGCGACCTCGAGGTGACCACTAACGGCGTCTGGACCAACAACGCCGGCAGTACTATTTCTCCGACGAACTTTATCATTAGCGGCACCGGCAGTTTCACCGGCAACAACAGCACCACGAATGTCGGCGGCAATTTTCAATTTGCGTCGGGGACTTTCAATGCCGGCACCGGTTTGTTCAATTTCAACGGCTCGGGTGCGCAGAGCATCACTAATACCAGCAGCATCACCTTCAATAACCTGACAGATTCCAACACCACGCAGCCGTTCACGCTCAACAACAGCTTCGCCGTTAATGGCACGTTGAACGTCAACGGCGCCAGTGCGATCTTCGCGCCAGTTGCCGGCGCGGTCATCAGCGGCACGGGAACACTTACGGGTACCGGAACGGCGCGCGTCACGCGCACGGGCGCGGATGCTTTCTTCAGCCAGTACACAATCACGAATAAGACGCTGACCAATTTGACGGTGGAATACATCGGCGCCGCGGCGCAAACCGCCAGTACGACGACCTACGGTAACCTTAAGATCAACAATGGGAGTGGCGTCACTCTGGGAGCCGGCACTACCACTGTTAACGGCACGTTGACTCTGACGACCGGAGTATTGGGAGTTGGGACCAACACACTCGTCATTAACAACGGCACATCGGTCGGAACAGGAAGCCTGACGAGCGCCGCCACGGGAACAGTAAATTACAACCAGGGCAGCCCCGGTCAAAATGTTCTCGCCGCGAACTACGGTAATTTGACCTTCAGTGCCTTTACCAAGGTGCTCGCCTCGAGCGGAATCATCGGCATTGCGGGGACCTTTAATACTGGAGGCATCGCGTCCGGCCACACCATCACGGGCAGCACGATCGACTTCAACGGCACGGGCGCGCAGAGTGTGCCCGCATTCAATTTCAACAACCTGACGATTAGCGGCGCGCGCACGACCAATAGTGTGACGTTAGTCAACGGTGGGACCATCGGGATCGCGGGTACATTCTCGCCCACCGCTAGTTTCAGTTCAGGTAATTACATCACTACCAACAACACGGTGGACTTCAACGGAGCGGGAGCGCAGACGATTTCGGCGTTCAACTACAACAACCTGACAAGCAGCAACACCGGCGCTCGCACCTTGGCAAGTAGCGGAACGATCGGCATTGCGGGCGTGTTCACGCAGGGTACGAATGCTTATACCATCACCGGCAGCACGATTAACTTCAATGGCAGCGGTGCCCAGACCATTCCGGCGTTCAACTACAACAACCTAACCAGTAGCAGCACGGGCGCGCGCACCTTGGCAAGTAGCGGCACGGTCGGCGTTGCGGGCGCGTTCACTCCCGGGACCAATGTCTACACGATTACCGGCAGCACGGTTGACTTCAATGGCGCCGGAGCGCAAACAATCTCCGCTTTCAACTACAACAATCTGACGAGCAGCAATACGGGTGCGCGCACGCTGGCCAGTAGCGGCACGATCGGAATTGCCAATGTATTCACGCCGGGAACCAATGTCTACACGATCACCGGCAGCACGATAGACTTCAACGGCACGGGCGCGCAAACGGTGCCGGCATTCAACTACAACAACCTGACGATCAGCGGTGCGCGCACGGGCGCCAACAGCGTTACTCTCGCAAATGGCGGCACAATCGGTATAGCGGGAACGTTTAGTCCGACTGCTACGTTTGGAACGGGGAATTTCGTAATTACAAACAACACAATTGATTTCAACGGAACGGGCGCGCAAACAATACCGGCCCTGGGGACTGTCGGTTATAACAATCTGACAATCAGCGGCGCGCGCACGACTAACAGCGTTACTCTTGTAAACGGTGGCACGATCGCCATAGCTGGAGTCTTTAGTCCGACGGCAACGTTCAGCAGCGGTAATTATGTCACCACCAACAACACGGTAGACTTCAACAGCACTGGAGCGCAGACGATCCCTGCGTTAGGACCGGGAAGCTACAACAACCTGACCATCAGCGGTGCGCGCACTACCAACTTCGTTACTCTCGTAAACGGCGGCACCATCCGCATAAGAGGTGTGTTCTCGCCGACTGCTACTTTTACTGCGGGAGCATATATCGTTACCGGTAATACGGTGGAGTACAACGGCACCAGTGCGCAAACACTTCCTTCTGCCTTCACGACCTATAACAACCTAACACTCAATAATGCGGCGGGCACCAGCGGTTTCGCCGGGCTCACGGTGAACGGTTTGCTGCGGGTACAGCAGGGTGCCTTTACTACTGCCAGCACCTTCAAGGATGTGCAGATTGACCTCAATGCAACGTTGGCTGGCACCAACGGAACTACGATGAACGTGTCGGGTAGCTGGTTCAACAATGGGGGCGCGGCGAACTCGTTCACCGCGAACGGAAACACCGTGAACTTCAATGGATCAGCACCGCAGACCATCAGTGGCTCCACGTTTACCACCTTCAACAATCTCACAATCGCCAATGCGGGTTCAGGAGTGAGTCTGGCTCAGAGCCAGACCGTCAACGGCCTTCTCACGCTGACGAACGATCTGACGACGGGGACGAACACTATAACGATGCCCGCGAGTGGGAGTTCAGGACCTGCCTCAGGCGCGGCCGACGTTGTAGGCAACGTGACGCGGACCGGCTTTGTCACCGGCGGCAGCGCCCTGAGCTTTGGCAACCCAAACAATACCATTCAAGTCACGGCCGGCACTGCGCCGGCCAATATCGCAGTCAATCTGGCTAAATCGGTACCGACAGGGTCGATGGGTTTTCCGAATGCAGTGCAAAGGACCTATACGATCACGCCGAGTGCGGGAGGATTCACGGGCACGTTACGCTTGCATTATCTGGACTCCGAACTGAATGGCAACACCGAGGTAGGTCTGATTCTCAGGAGGTTCAACGGTGTCGGTTGGGCGCCGGTTACTCCTACCTCTTTCGACACAACTAACAACTGGTTGGAAAAGACCGGAGTGACGACGTTCTCGCCGTGGACGATGAACTCGACGTTCTTGCCCACGGCGAGTAATGGCAGCGTGACCGGGCGCATCACGGATACGAACGGCGCTCCCATTGCCGGTGCGGTGATCAACCTGACCGGCGGTCAGTCGCGCAAGACGATCACCGATGCGAACGGCAACTATCATTTCGATAATGTCGAAACCGACGCCTTCTACACCGTTACGCCATCGCGCGCTAACTTTGTTTTCAGTCCCGCTAATCGCTCGTTCACTCAGACCGGCAACAAGACGGAAGCGGCGTTTACTGGTTCGTCAGGCGGAGACACTGCGAATCCGCTCGACACTGCCGAGTACTTTGTGCGCCAGCAGTACGTCGATGTGCTCTCGCGCGAACCCGACGAAGGCGGCTTTAATTACTGGAGCGACCAGATTAACGCCTGTGGCAGCGATGCTGCTTGCATCCGATCGCGGCGTATTGGTGTGGCTGCGGCGTTCTTCGTCGAGGAGGAGTTCCAGAAGTCGGGCTCATTCATCTACGACATGTATAAAGGGGCGCTGGGCCGACGCCCAGTGTTCGTTGAGTACGCCTCTGACCGGACGCAGGTGATTGGCGGAGCGAACCTGGATGCAGAGAAGGCAGCGTTTGCTAATAGCTTCGTACAACGCGCGGAGTTTGTCGCGAAGTATCAATCAAACATAGGCGCCGACTCGTTCGTCGATGCCTTGTTACAGAGCGTGCAGACTTCGGGAGTTGATCTGAGTGGCGAGCGCACGAATCTGATCAGCACCTACAACAGCGGCGCCAGTGCCATCGAGAGTCGCGCCGCGGTCGTGCGCGCCGTTGCCGACAACGCGGCGTTCAAACAAGCGCAGTACAACCCGGCCTTCGTGCTGACGGAATACTTTGCCTACTTGAGTCGCGATATCGATCAGGGCGGCTACGACTTCTGGCTGAACGTTTTGAACAATCGCGAGCCAGGAAACTTCCGCGGTATGGTCTGCGCGTTCATTACATCGAGCGAGTATCAGCACCGCTTCAGCGCTGTCGTGAGCCATAGCAACGGCGAATGCGCTCAGTAGTCAGAAGGTTTTAGCCACAGATTTACGCCGATAATCGCAGATGAGACGAAACAGGGTATACCGGTTTCTGAAATCTGTGTCACCCGCGTTCAGCTGTGGCTGTTTGCTTGGCGTGACGATGATATCAAGCCTGGCGCACGGCCACGGGTTCGGGCTCGGACCGGCGCGGTGCTCGGTCGCGCGATGTATCTGAAGGAACGCGCGGCGGTGGCGGATTTGCTACCAAAACTTCGAGCGCGGCGTCGATGACTTCATTGATTCGTGAGACGAAAACGATGTCCAACTCTTTGCGAACGTCTTCGGGAATGTCTTCGACGTCGCCTTCGTTGCGAGAAGGCAGGATGATGCGTCGGATGCCGGCGCGGTAGGCGGCCAGCACCTTCTCTTTGATTCCACCCACAGGAAACACCAAACCGGAAAGCGTGATCTCACCGCTCATCGACGTGTCCGGCCGTACGCGCCGACCCGTATAAAGCGAGGCCAGCGCCGCGGTGATCGTTACGCCTGCGCTTGGGCCATCTTTGGGAATCGCGCCCGCGGGAACGTGCAGGTGCACACCGTAGTCTTTGAACATTTCGGGATTGATGCCGAACTCCGAAGCGTGAGACCAGAGATACGATTGCGCGGCTCTTGCGGACTCTTGCATCACTTCACCAAGTTGTCCGGTAATCGTCAGGCCTCTGCCGCCGGGCAAGAGCGTCGCTTCGATGAAAAGAACTTCGCCGCCCATCTCGGTCCAGGCCATGCCGGTCGCGACGCCGGCCGGCAACTCTTTGCGCGCCTGCTCCGGATAAAATTTCGGCGCGCCCAGGTAATCGTGAATGTCGTCGGCGTCAACGATCACTCTTTCAGTGTGTCCCTGGGCGATCTTCAGCGCGACTTTGCGCGCGACACTGCCGATGCTTCGTTCAAGCTGGCGCACGCCAGCCTCGCGCGTGTAACGCGTGGCCAAGAGTTCGAGCGCGGCATCAGTGATCGTTAATTGATCCGTGTTGATTCCGTTCTCATTGATCTGACGCGGCATCAGATAGCGCTTGGCGATCTGAAGCTTCTCGCGGTCGCTGTAGCCGGCGAGCTTGATGACTTCCATGCGGTCGCGCAACGGCGGCGGGATCGGCCCAAGCTGATTGGCGGTCGCGATGAAAAACACTTTCGACAGATCGAAAGGCAGATCGATGTAGTGATCGCGGAAACTGTTGTTCTGCTGCGGATCGAGGATCTCCAGCAGCGCTGCTGACGGATCGCCGCGGTAGTCGTTGCCGAGCTTGTCCACTTCGTCGAGCATCATCACCGGATTGTTCACACCCGCGCGGCGGATTGCCTGAATAATCCGGCCCGGCATCGAACCGATATAGGTGCGCCGATGGCCGCGCAATTCCGCTTCGTCGCGCACGCCGCCCAACGACATGCGCTCAAACTGGCGCCCGAGCGCGCGCGCGATCGAGCGGCCCAGCGAAGTTTTGCCGACGCCCGGCGGGCCGACGAAACACAAGATCGGGCTCTTCGAGTCTGGTCGTAGTTTAATGACAGCCAGGAATTCGAGAATCCGCTCTTTGACGTCTTCGAGGCCGTAGTGATCTTCATCCAGAATTTTCCGGGCCTCGTTGAGGTCCAGCTTGTCTTCCGACGATTTTTTCCACGGCAGCTCGAGGATGTATTCAAGATAGGTGCGAATAACGTGGTAATCGGGCGCAGCCTGGGGCAGTTTTTCGAGACGCTTCAATTCACGCTCGGCTTCGGCACGCACTTCTTCGGGCAAGTCTGTTTTGTCGAGCCGCTCCCGCAACATTTGCGCCTCGGCCTGCTCGCCGCTTTCATCTTCCCCTAACTCTTTCTGAATCGCCCTCAACTGCTGGCGCAGGATGTAGTCGCGTTGCGCTTTGTCCATCTCGGACTGCGCTTCGGTGGCGATCTTCGATCGCAACTGCAGGATCTCCAGCTCGCGCGCGAGATAGCCGTGGGCCAGACGCAGCAGATCGTCCGCTGTATTCGCCTCGAGCATCTTCTGCTCTTGCTCGACGCCGAGATTGAGGATCGAGGCCAGGAAGTAAACCAGCCGCACGGCCTCGACAGGGCCCAACATGATCGCGCCCACTTCGGGCGGCACTCCCGGCATGAGCGTCAGCGCTTCCTGGATCATTGACTGGACGTTGCGCTTGATGGCCTCGACCTCTTCGGCGTCAACCGTGGTCAATTCGGGAAGGATCTTGACCGTCGCGCGCAGGTGCGGCTCTTCCTGTTTCCATGCGACGACCCTGATACGTTCGGTGCCTTGCGCGATCAGGTGCAGGGAATCTTCCACGCGCTCCATGCGCTTGATCATTACCAGCGTTCCCACTTCGTAGAGATCCGCCGGCTTCGCGTCCGAGCCCGTCTCGACATCCGGCCGCGCGGTGATGCAGGCGATCAGTTTCTCTTCGGTCGAGAGGGCCGATTCAACCGCCCCGACCGAGCGAGGCCGTCCTACGGCCAGCGGCACGACCGTCTCCGGAAACAGCGTCGTGTTCTGCAGCGGCAGCACCGCAACCTCAAACGGCTGGCCCTCAGGCGGCCTAGCTTCCGGTTGTGGCGTCGGCGCGGTTTTGTTGGTTGTCTCGGACATCTTGTAATCCAAATTCAGCGTGCCGTTGATTTAAAGCCTGAGTCAAACTCATGGCAGAGAGGACAAGCCAGCGAATTGAAACGCAAACGTCGCGAAGTTTTGCACAAAGGTCGCGGAGGAAAGCCTTCTTTGCATTCCTTTGCGAATTTCCTCGGCGTCCCTTTGCGTTAAAGTTCACGCTGACCGTATACAAGTTCACTTGCATGAATAATCCGGGCTACCCAGCGGCATCCTGCTCGCATTGCAGCCTAATGATCAAAAACCCGTCACGATAGTCGCGCGCCACTGATGCTCCTGTAATTGAGCAGGGAAACTGGATCGTCTTTTCAAAACGGCTGTAAGTGATCTCCATTTGATGATATCTGAAATCCTGCTGGTAAAGAGTGTCGCGGCGGCAGCCACGAATCCGCAGATTGGCGTCGTACACATCTATCTCCAGATCATCAGAGCGCACTCCCGCCAGGTCCACTTTTACGATCCAGCCGTCTCGCGTGCGGTAAACGTCCGCCGGCGGATTCCACAAACGCCCGGATGGCCGCACTTGTCGGCCCGTGGGCGGAAAAGAAAAGTGACGGTCGCGATCAGTCATGTCCAGAGGATAAGGGGAAAACGCAAAAGGTTCAAAGGGAGGAATACGAGTCTTTCAAAAAAACCGACTTACGATCACGCGAGTCAGAGGCTTGTTACCGTGACGCTTGCGTCTGACCCGCTTTGCTCGAAAGGGCGCATCGACCGCACCTCGAACGGCGTACCTTCCATGTAGATCGTCATCACATTTCTAGTTTTGCCGGTGGCTTCAACGTCCGTCCCCTCTTTGAACCACTTCTCTTTCTGAAACTTTTGCGGATTCAGAATCAAGTACTTCTGTTTTTCCGCGACGATGACCCAGCCACCGGCCTCAACCGTCCTTTGCAGCTTGCCGCGCACCGTGATCTCTTTCGCTATTCCCGCACTAGCGACAATCATGAAGAGCGCCAATGCGATCACAACACCTACTAGTTTTCTAATCATGACTTTTTCCTTTCCAATCTGCGAATACCCGGGGCGAACGTTTGAAACGCCGGGCACTCGACCCAAAGAACGTGCTGACTCCACAAATCTTGCTTCGCCTTTTCTCTCAGGCCTCCCCATCGTTCCCAATCGCCTCAACCGGGCAGCAGAGCACGGCTTCTTCGCACGCCGCCCGTTCCTCTTCCGTCTCGGGCTGCTTATAAACAAACGAGTAACTGTTTTCGTCAGAGCGTTTGAAATTGTCAGGGGCGGTGTCGCGGCACACGTCGCAATCGATGCACGAGGAGTCGACGTAGTAAGCGCCGGACACGTTCTCTTTTACCTTGTCGTTTCGATCGGGCATAACCAATTTTAGATTTTAGATTTCTGATTTGCGATTGGTCTTTTGGGTTGGGTCATGGTTGTGAGTGCGCAGTGAAGGGTCCCCAAATTAATAATCCACAATCAAAAATCGAAAATGATTACGGGTGCGTCATCTCTTCCGGCTTAACGCGAGCGTCAAACTCTTCACCCGTCAAGAACCCCAACTCAATCGCCGACTCGCGCAGGCTGATCCCCTTCTTGTGCGCGTTCTTCGCCACTTGCGCGGCTTTGTCATAACCGATGTGCGGATTCAAAGCCGTCACCAGCATCAGCGAGTGCCGCAAATGGTCGTCAATCTGCTCGCGATTGAGTTCGATGCCGGCAATGCAGTACTCGACAAACCCGTGACAGGCATCGTGAATTAGCCGGATCGAGTGCAGCAGATTGTGAATCATTACGGGCTTGAATACGTTCAACTCGAAATTTCCTTGCGAACCCGCAAATGTGATTGCGGCGTCGTTGCCCATAACCTGCACCGCCACCATGGTCATCGCTTCGCTCTGTGTAGGATTGACTTTGCCGGGCATGATTGACGAGCCGGGTTCATTCTCCGGGATGATTAGTTCACCCAAGCCACAACGCGGTCCGGAAGCCAGCCAGCGAATGTCATTGGCGATCTTCATTAATGATGCAGCCAGCGTCTTCAGCGCGCCGCTACAGAAAACAATTTCATCGTGAGCCGAGAGCGCCGCGAATTTGTTGGGATGTGATTTGAAAGGCAAGCCGGTTATTTGGGCAATTGTTTTGGCCGCGCGCTCTCCAAACTCAGGATGCGCGTTCAATCCTGTTCCCACTGCCGTGCCGCCAATCGCCAAATCATAGAGGCCCGGCAGCGTGTCCTTCATCCGGTCGATGTTGCGTTCGAGTAAGCTCGCCCAACCCGACATCTCCTGGCCAACAGTTAACGGAGTGGCGTCCTGGAGATGCGTGCGGCCAATCTTCACGACGTCCTTGAACTCTTTCGCTTTCAAGTCGATCGCCTCATGCACCGTTTGAATCGCCGGGATGAGTTTGTTCATCTGCTCGGCCGCAGCGATGTGCATCGCGGTGGGAAACGTATCGTTCGACGACTGTGACATGTTCACGTCGTCGTTGGCATGGATCGGCTGCTTACTGCCCATCACGCCGCCCGCGATCTCGATCGCGCGATTCGAGATCACCTCGTTGGCGTTCATGTTCGTTTGCGTGCCGCTGCCGGTCTGCCACACGCGCAAAGGAAAGTGCTCGTCCAGCTTGCCCTCAATCACTTCATCGCATGCTTGTCCGATAAGCTTTAGCTTGTCGTCCGGTAGCTTACCGAGTTCTTCGTTAACCAGCGCCGCCGCTTTTTTAAGTATCCCCAGCGCCCGAATCATCTCGCGCGGCATCACGTCGTCACCGATGTTGAAATGCAGTAACGATCGCTGCGTCTGCGCGCCCCAGTATTTATCCGCGGGCACCTCGATCGCGCCCATCGAATCGGTCTCGACGCGAGTTTGTTGTTTTTGTTCAGTGGCCTTTTGAGACATTGTTATTTGCCTTCTGCAAGCCGCCGTAGCGGCAGCACTGACCTAATAATAACATCTCGCGGTTCTGGATTGAGGCTCTGGGCTGCCTAAGTGAGTTTAGGCCGTCTTTTTCAAGGCAGCCAAAAGACTCCTGACTGGCTAGAGGCACAACGCGCTCATTCACTCAGTCGGCGCGCCGGATTCTTTCCACGCCTTCCAGCCACCAGCCATCGAATAAACATTTGTATAGCCCATCCGCTGAAGCACATCGGCAGCGAGGGCTGAGCGATAGCCGCCGCCGCAATAGAGAATCAGTTCAGTTGCTTTGTCCGGCGAGGTGGTTTCAATGTCGCGCTCAATGATGCCTTTGCCGAGATGCTCTGCGCCCGCGGCGTGCGCTGCTTCCCATTCGTTATCCTCGCGGACATCTATTAATCGGACTTCAGCGTTTGCTGCCATGCGCGCGTGCGTCTCGTCGACAGTCACTTCGCGGATGCGGCTCTTCGCATCGTTAACCAATTTCAGAAAGCCTTCGGAATGCTTCATCTTGTAGTCTTTTTCTCCTTATCGAAATGAGCCCTCCCTTACGGTCGGGCTTTTGCCCCATGAATAAGCCCTCCCTTACGGTCGGGCTTCTGCCCCATGAGTCATGCCCCCACGGCTGCGTCTGCTTCCCACTTTTTCTTGACTTTCATCGCCGAGCCAATTTAGATGATACCGCTTTACAATCACACTTGTGGAGGCTCCCCAATGCTAAAGCGGTTCACAATTCTCGTGCTGCTGCTCGCTTGCCTGCCGCTGCTCGGCTGCAAGAAGGACGCGGAGATCAATTCGGTCGTCACCGAGCTGGATTCCTTTACAACCGAGCTGGTCAAGAAGGTCGAATCGGCGCCCAATCCTTCCGCCGGAGTTGACGACGCGCAGAAATACTTCGACTCGAAGAAGGCCGACCTGACGGCGAAGATGGCGACGCTCAAAGGCATTCGCGGCTACCAGGTCAGCGAAGACACAAAGAACAAAATGACCAAGAGTTTGGTTGACGATGCGAAGCGCGTGGCCGGTCTTCAGATCAAGTACGTCGGCGCGTCGATGCGTGACCCTGCGTTCAAAGCCAAGCTGGAGAAGCTCACCAAAGACTATCTGGATTTGTTCAGACTCTAAGAGCGCTGCGAGTGTGGTGCTGCCACGAGCGCGTTAATGCTATCGAGTAGGGCCACGTTCTACGTCTCAGTCCCACTGCGTCGCAAATTGGCCGAAGCGTGTCTCACGGACTATAATGCCGTGCTTTCGGAAACGTATCCGTGAAGAGAGGTCATCAGGGGCGGCGGCGTGTGTCGCCCGTGTTGGCGGCGAAAACGTTGTAGCTGAACACTTGTAGGGGCGGACCTGTGTGTCCGCCCGGGATCTCACATAAGACGAAACGAGGGCGGACACACCGGTCCGCCCCTACGACTGAGAGAGGAACTCGATACATTGGCTAACGAACAGTTTGATGTGACGGTCATCGGCAGTGGGCCGGGTGGGTATGTGGCCGCGATTCGCGCGGCGCAATTGGGTTTGAAAGCAGCCATCGTGGAAAAGGACAAGCGCCTGGGTGGCACCTGCACGTTGCGCGGTTGCATTCCGACGAAGCAGCTCTTGATGTCGGCGCACGTTTACGAACAGATGCAGCATGCGGCGGACTTTGGCGTGCAGGCGTCAGAGATTCAGCTCGCCTTCGCTGACGTGCAGAAGCGCAAAGATAAGGTCGTGATGAAAAACGCGAAGGGGATCGAATACTTGATGAAGAAGAATTCGATCACCCGCTTCAACGGGACGGGCCGGCTGGCACTGCCGGGCAAGGTGGAAATCACTGGCGAGGACGGTAAGAAAGAGACGATCAATACAAAGAATATTATCATCGCGACGGGTTCCGTGGTGCGTCCGATTCCGGGATTCGAGACAGACGGCGCGCGCGTGGTCAATAGCGATCATATTCTCGAGCTGAAGGAAACTCCCAAGTCACTCATCGTCATGGGCGCGGGCGCCGTCGGAGTTGAGTTTGCTTCCGTCTATTCGCGTTTCGGCGCGCAGACGACAATCGTTGAGTTGTTACCGCGCCTCGTGCCGCTCGAAGACGAAGAGGTTTCGCAAGAGCTGGAGCGATCGTTTCGCAAGCGGGGGATCAAGTCGCAGGTCGGCACCAGGCTCGAGAAGATGGAGCAGAGCGACAAAGGCGTGACAGTTACCGGCAAAGATGCCAAAGGCCAGGAGGTCAAACTCGAAGCGGAGATGCTGTTGGTTGCCGTGGGACGTATGCCGTACACGGAAGGCCTTGGGCTTGAAGGCACGAAGATAAGGGTCGAAAAAGGATTCATACGGACGGACGAATATCAGCAGACCGGTGAGAAAGGTGTGTATGCAATTGGCGACGTAGTGCCGACGCCGTTGCTCGCGCACCTGGCGTCGAAAGAAGGTATAGTGGCCGTCGAGCATATGGCCGGACAGAAAGACGTGAGGCCAATTAATTTGCGTCTAGTGCCGAACTGCACCTACTGCGATCCGGAAGTCGCTTCGGTTGGGCTGACGGAAGCAAAAGCGCGCGAGGATGGATATGACGTAAAGGTGGGCAAGTTTCCGTTTTCCGCCTCAGGCAAAGCGCGCATTCTCGGCGAAGAGGAAGGGTTTGTTAAGATCGTCGGCGAGAAGAAGTATGACGAGATTCTCGGCGTGCACATCATCGGTCCGCACGCGACTGAGTTGATTGCCGAAGCGTGCGTGGCGATGCAGCTCGAATCGACGGCGGAAGAATTAGGCCGCACGATGCACGCGCACCCGACGGTTTCAGAAGCCGTGATGGAAGCCGCCGAAGGCGTGCATGGCTTGTCGATACATATTTAAGCGTATGGACCAGGAAACAAAACCAGCAGAAGGAAATCCGCCGTCCTCCGGAAAGGACCCGCGCCGCAAGCATCAGCGTCGACGCGGGCCGCGTCACGAGATACGCATCTTCACGAAATATGCGCCGCGCCGGCCCGCGGATGGCCAGCCGCTCTCCTGCACAACCGACACGACACTCAAGCCTGAGCAGATGCTTGAGATGTATCGCTATCTCAAGCTCACCAGACTGGCGGAAGAACGTCTGGTAAACCTCTACCGGCAGACGAAAGTGGTGGGCGGCGTTTTCAGATCACTAGGCCAGGAAGCAACGGCGGTCGGTACGGCCTATGCGTTGCAGCCGCAGGATTTTCTGACGCCGATCATTCGCGACCTTGGCGCAGTGTTCGTGAAGGGAATTCGCCCGCGCGAGATCTTTGCGCAGTACATGGCGAAAGCCTGGGGACCATCGGGCGGACGCGATCTGAATATTCATTTTGGCAACGTAGAGAAAGGTTTTATTGGTCCAATCTCGCATCTCGGCGACATGATTCCGGTGATGACGGGAATCCTGCTCGCCGCGCGCATGCAGAAAAAACCTGTCGTCGCGCTGGCTTATATCGGCGATGGTGGCATGAGCACCGGCGCGTTTCATGAAGGATTGAATTTTGCGGCCGTCCAGCGCCTGCCTTTGATCGTCGTTGCCGAATACAATCGTTACGCGTATTCAACGCCGACATCTTTGCAAACTGCGGTGAGGGATCTCGCGGAAAAAGCCGCGGGCTATGGCATTCCGGCGCACATCGTTGACGGCAACGATGTTATCGCGTGTTACGAAGTGACCAGGCGTGCCGCGGAGTTTGCGCGCCGTGGTGGTGGCGCGGTTTTGATCGAAGCGAAAACTTACCGGCGCAAAGGCCACGCCGAACACGACGATCAGCGTTACGTTCCCAAAGGCGAGATAGAATGGTGGGAGAAGCACAACGATCCACTCGATCGTTACGAGCGACATCTGATCGAACGGAACGTTGCGACGAAAGAGAAACTCGAAGAGATTACGGCGGATGCGCAGCGGGAGATTGATGAAGACTGCGCCTGGGCCGAGTCGTCGCCGATGCCTGATGCCGAGCAGGCGGCTTATCAAGTGTTCGACAACTCGATCGTGCCGCCTGCTTTCCGGCCGAACGTTTTGGAGAAGTAAGAAATGGTTTTACCAGCAAACAAAAGTAGTCGGCATCGCATGGCGCCACCTGAAACAGTCTCACCCACTGGAGAGAAACCCATGGGATTAGTGTATGCGGAAATCGAGCTGATTAGCGTTGATGACACCGCACTATTCAGCCGGGGGTATCTTGCTGAGAACGAGATCAGGAGAGTGCGAGTTAATGCACTGGTTGACAGCGGCTCGTACATGCTTGTGATCCCGAATCATGTCAAAGAACAGCTTGGCCTGCGAGTGCTCGGCGAGCGCATGGCCATTCTTGCGAATGACCTTGAAGTACGAGGGACCGTTGTTGGCCCGGTTGAGGTTCGATTCGAGAACCGACGTACCACAGTCGATGCCGTTGTATTGTCCGATCAGGGTGAAGTCCTACTTGGATCGGTGCCGATGGAGGACTTAGATGTCGTCATCGACCCGAAAAGGCAGAAACTGATTGTGAATCCAGACTATCCATACATCCCGTCGACGTACGCTAAGTAAAGGTTTTGAAACAATCAAAGAATTGCTGTTTAATCTTCAGGGGCGTTCCGTTCCGGTAAGTACTTGACGGTGAGTAAAACTACGGTTATGTCGACCGCGGTTAAGAAAAACCACAAACTCGAACGTCCGCCGCGCGGCGGGATGGCAACGCTTGTCGAAGCCATTCGTCAGGGCATTTGGGAAGAAATGGAGCGCGATCCGACGGTCTTTGTGATCGGAGAAGACGTTGGCGTGTACGGCGGCGCTTTCAAAGTTACTGACGGATTGATCGATCAGTTTGGCAAAGAGCGCGTGATCGATACCCCAATCTCTGAAGCGGCGATTGTCGGCGCAGCGTGCGGCGCGGCTTTGATGGGCATGCGGCCGATTGCGGAGTTTCAGTTTATCGATTTCATTTCGGCGGGCTTCGACATGCTGACGAATTACGCAGCGAAGTGCCGCTATCGCTGGGGTGCAAACATTGCCGCAGTCTTTCGTGGTCCCTGCGGCTCAGGTGTGCGCGCGGGTCCGTTTCATTCGCTGAACGCCGAATCGTTTTTCCTGAACACTGCCGGCTTGAAGATTGTCGAACCTTCGACCGCGTACGACGCGAAGGGACTGATCAAAGCAGCGATCCGAGATCCCGATCCAGTGCTCTACTTCGAGCATAAAAAGCTGTATCGTCTGCCGCGCTTGCGTGAAGAGTTACCGACGGATGACTATGTCGTTGAAATCGGCAAGGCCCGGACGGCGCGCGAAGGCCGCGATCTTTCGATCATTACGTTTGGCGCGATGGTCTTGACCGCGCTCGACGCGGCGGAAGAGTTAGAGAAGGAAGGTTTGGACGTCGAAGTGATGGATCTGCGTACGCTGGCGCCGTTGGACAAGCCCGCGATTCTCGCGAGTGTGAAGAAGACCAGCAAGGCGATCGTCTTACACGAAGCTTCGCGCACGGGCGGCATCGGCGGCGAGATTACCGCGATCATTGCCGAAGAGGCTTTTGAGTGGCTCGATGCGCCGGTGGTGCGTGTGGCGTCGCTTGATACACCGGTTCCATATTCGCCGCCCCTGGAAGATTATTATTTGCCGCAGACGAAAGATGTGCTGGAGGCGGCGCGCAAGCTCGCGGCTTATTAACGTGCAACACATTTCAAGAATGGAGACTAGACCATGCCGAAATTCTTAATCGAACGAGAAATTCCCGGAGCTGGGAATTTGTCCGGAGCTGAGTTGCAAGCGATCTCGCAAACTTCTTGCGGCGTCTTGCAAAAAATGGGGCCACAGATTCAGTGGCTGCACAGTTACGTGACGGGGGACAAAATCTATTGCGTGTACATCGCGCCCAATGAAGCGATGGTGCGCGAGCATGCGCAGCAGGGTGGCTTCCCGGCCAATCGCGTCTCCGAGATTAAGTCAGTCATCGATCCGACAACGGCTGAGCCATCAGCCATAAGCAGTCAGCAGTCAGCGAAGGGCTGATTGGCTGAACGCTGAGAAGTGACCGCTGATAGCTTGTTTCTTGGAGAGTTTATGAGTACAGAAGTGGTAATGCCGCAGATGGGCGAGTCCATCGCGGAAGGAACGATTACAAAGTGGTTGAAGCAGGTCGGCGAACGCGTCGAGCGCGACGAGCCGCTGTTCGAGATCTCTACCGACAAGGTCGACGCTGAAATACCTTCGCCCGCCGCCGGTGTGTTGACGGAGATCAAGTTCAAAGAAGGCGAGACAGTCGAAGTTAACACGGTGGTCGCAGTGCTTGATGGCGGTGATGGTGCAAAGAGCGGAGCCCCGCCAGCAGTTGTCGAGGCCGCGCCCGTGGCCGAGCCGGAAGAAGCGCGAGAAGCAGAAGCTCCACCGACGGAAAAGGCAGAAACTCCAACCGCGCCGCCTGCGCCTCCCGAGCCGGCGACACCCGCTCCAGCGCCGAAACCGGCGGCACCACCGGCAGCCACCGCGCCAAAGAGCACGCCGGCTCAGCGTCCTGCGTCAAAGGCGCCTGCAACCGTAGCCCAATCGCCCAGCAATGGTGGCCGCGCAGCAACCGTTGAAGAACTACGCCGCACAAAGTCGAGCCCGCTCGTTCGCAAAATCGCCAGCGAGCACGGCATCGACATCGCAAAGCTCGAAGGCACGGGAATGAGTGGCCGCGTCACCAAGAATGACATTTTGAGTTTCATCGAATCGGGAGGTAGTACGCTCGCAGTCGCCGCGCCGCTGCCTACTCAACCCCCGGCTGCGACTCCAGTGGTTGCTGTCGCTGCGCCGCCGCCAGTGAAACCTGCCGAAGGCGATCGCGTCGAACAGATGAGCGTCATGCGCAAGAAGATCGCGGAGCACATGATTCTCTCTCGCCGCACTTCCGCGCACGTCACGACTGTCTATGAGATCGACATGACGAAGATCGCCAGGCTGCGCGAAGAGCACAGGGAATCATTTCTGGAGCGGACGGGCACAAAGCTCACGTATATGCCGTTCATCTTTCAGGCCGTCAATAATGCGCTGCGCAAATTTCCTATCTTCAACGCGCAGGTGAGCGGCGATCAGATTGTCTACAAGCGCGACGTCAATCTTGGTATGGCTGTCGCGCTCGACTCGGGTTTAATCGTGCCGGTGATTAAGCGCGCTGACGATCTCTCGATCTCGGGCCTGGCTCGCGCCGCAAACGATCTCGCAGATCGCGCGCGCACAAAGCAACTAAAGCCGGACGAAGTCGGCGGCGGGACGTTCACCATCACCAATCCCGGGGTCTTCGGCGGTCTCTTTGGCACGCCAATCATCAATCAACCGCAGGTGGCTATCTTGGGCGTCGGCAAGATCGAGAAGCGTGCCAAAGTGATGACCACACCGGAAGGTGAAGACTACGTCGCCGCACGCTGGATGGCTTATTTCGCACTGAGCTTTGATCATCGCATCATCGACGGC
>JBGQJU010000115.1:0-16849 GCA_041499185.1 Pyrinomonadaceae bacterium
CAGACAGAAAAGTGGCTCAAAGAGTACAACGAAGAACGACCACACGACTCTCTGGGAGACATGACGCCCAGGGAATATCTACTAACCAAAATGCCCGAAGTCTCTACTTATGAGTGGACCTAAATTGGGGAGACTTACAAGCGTGGCGCGCTCTTACGCTGGACGGTAGATATCGAGTGGCGAATGCTGACGACTTTGCCTTCTCTGAGGCGTCGAAGCTGAAACTTCAACAGATGTTTGGGAAGGACAGCTGGTACCAGCGAATCAACTATCCCGCTGTCACCGGCGACATCAGCCGAGAGAATTGGTTTTACGACCTCGCCGTCATTGTCATCGATACAACCTGGAGCGATGCAGGTAGGTTTGGGATGGTTATCTTCAACGTACCGAAGGATGGAAAGCACAGCTCCGCGCACTGGGCTTTTTCGTGAGCGCGACTTATCCTCAGCACTTCTAAGCTGGCATAACAACTGGCCTGTTCTGGTCTTCTACAATAAGGACGGTTCATCGGACCCTTACTACATCAATTGGGACAAGAAGACAAAGCGCTATTTTCTTGACAAAGAGCAGAAAGGTCTTGACGCTCGCAAGAATAGTCGCTTGCGCGATACAGTCAGCCCGTAATCACCAATAGAGAAGAGGTTTTTGGGCGTTTCGATGGGATCTTGAAAGCGTGTAGATAAATGCGCTTGAATAACATGAGCAGAAAACAATTCTACAAAGAAATGACAACCGGTTTACGAGGATTACCAAGAGGGGATCTGCGCTTCGCTTTCGGCTTTGCCGCTGTAATCCTGATTCTACACGTTTGCAGCTTGGCTGCGCAGCTATACAGGTTGGATCGAGATGACTTGCCGATTCTGAGAGTGCTCTTCGTTCCGAGGTTATTGGTAGTTTTGGCAATAATGATACTAGTCAGTGCCATCGGTTTATGGACCCGTAAGGCCGAAGGCTTCTTTACGTCCATGGTTGCTCTGCTTGGAGTCCACGCTGCCTACCTACTGTGGTACTGGAATTCGCGTCAGATCCTAGCCTCATATATCAGCAACAGCTTCTTCCAGCTTCACCCGGAATTCGTGCCGCACCCGATACTTAGACTAATCGGCGCTCAGGGGTGGAATCTTGTCGTTCTGGCGATGGCCGCTGCACTCCTGATCCGGGAAACCAAAACATTGGTAGTAATCCTATCTTCCCTGCGAAGAATCGAGAACCAGACATGATCTGGTGGATCCAAAGCCGACACGATTCGGCTTGCTTTTAAGGTCTAAAAGTGAGCGACCAAGCACTCTCACCAGAGAGAGATCGCGGGGTGAATATTAAGGCGAGGCTATTCATATTCGCTGTTGCCTCTGCTGCCTTGGCAACCAAATGCCGATGCTCTGAAAACGGCCGTCCTCTCCGCTCAAGCTTCAAGCGCTAAGACATTACCACTCACGCGAGATTGATTGTGCGTGGCGGATGGCACTAGAATGCAGGCCGCGATGAACTGAAGGCGTGAGGAACGTCCGAATCGAAGGAGACCAAAGCGGTGAGAATCAGAATCGTTACAATGTTGGCAGCGCTGTTTGCACTCAGCGCGGTTGTTGCTTCGGCGCAGCAGGAGACAGCGGGCGCGGCTGAGCGGCCCGTGCCTCTAACGCAGACGGCGATCGCACATGACCCTAAGGGCGCTGCGGCGCTCCAAGCGACGTTGCGTACGACTACACTCAACGGAGCGCCGGACGCGCCGGTTACCAACGTTAGAATCGTCATCAAGAATGTCAGTGCGAGTTTTTATTCTTACGTCTCGGGCCTGGCAACTTTTTACGACCCCGCGGGCGTGCGCTGTGGCGAAGGTGTATTCAAGGTTGACGCGCTGGCGCAGAATGAATCCGCCGAAACGGACGCTCCCGGTCTCCGCATCACATGCGCTCCCGCAACCTGGCGCATTGTCGCCACGAATTTGCTCACGCGCAGCGGCGAACAGACGACTGCGGCTGCCGAGACACCCCTTTCAGCTACGACTACCAATCTGGTGATTACCATCGACGGCGAAGAACATCCGATTCAAATCGGTAAACCGATGGTGCTCAATCTGGGAAACAAGCAGCGGACAATCACGGTGCGCACCGCGCCTTAAAAACTCGCGGCGGCTGGTTTGTGTCTTGCGGTGACCGTTGCATTTGCCAACCGCGTCAGTCAGCAATAAAATCTAATCATTCAGCAGGAGCTTGTCGAATCGAAGGGGTAGCAGTATGGCAGAAGAACAACAGGAGAAGACGTGCGCTCATCCGGTCTGTGATTGTCCCCCCGAACAAGGCAGCAAGTATTGCAGCGAGTACTGTAAGAACGCCGAGAAATCGCGCGTGATGGAGATTGGCTGTGGCTGTGAACACGACGGGTGTCGTTAGTTCTCTGGTTAGCGCCAAGCTTTGCGTACCTGAACGAAGAGTCCGACGATACCCGTCAACAGCCAGTCGGCTAGTGCGAGCGCCGGAAAGAACCAGTAGACAAATCCTTAGTTCAAACTCCTGGCGGTTACGCGATGAGAGTCGAGTAACCGCCATTTTCTTTTTCGTAACGCGAAGCCGGCGACATTGCCACGGGCGTGGAAGCGGATTGATGAGTTGGCGAATCGCGGGTTAAAGTAGAGCCTGAGACGTGGACCACAGGAACAACGTGCTTTCAACTCTGATAGAGCTACAGCGTTTGAAGAATCTGGGACGCACGGGTTGGACGCTCCGCGGCCTTCCCGCCGGTACAGAATCAGTCGCCGCGCATTCGTTCGGCGTCACCGTAACGGCGATGATGCTCGCCGACGAGCTAGCCGCGCGCGCTACAGTGGTTGACATGGAGCGGTTGCTGCGGATGGCTCTGCTCCACGACTGGTCCGAGGCTCGGATTGGCGACCTGCCAAAGACAGCAACGGAATACTTCGGAGCAAACGCGCGCAAGCGGGCCGAGCTTGCCGCTTTCGATGACATCGTCAACGGCTTTGACGCGGGTGAGACACTCTATCGGCAGTTGTACGAGGATTACGAGCAACGCGCGAGCCTTGAGGCGCGACTCGTCAAAGCCGCCGACGTAATCGATCTGCTGGTGCAGGTTCTCGCTCTTGAGCGTGCGGGCGCAAGAGGGCTCGATGAGTTTTGGGAGGTGGCCAACGAAGGAGACTTCCGGCTTCAAGGCGTCGCCCAAGAGATCGTCAAAGAAGTACTCCAGTCGCTGCTGGCTGCGCACGCAGAGATCGACTAGTGAGATTTCGATTTGCAATCACGACGTTCCTTGAGAGAAAAGCCACCGCATGATCCATCCGATAGACTTAGCCGTGTTTTTCAGTTTTCGCGAACTGGCGCTGGGCGTTTTGATATTTCTGATAACGTTTTGCATTAGCCTTGCTATTGTGTCCTTCATTCTCGTCAAACTACCCTCGACCTATTTTCAAGAGTCGCATGCGCGAGACTTCTGGGTTGATCGTCACCCTTCGATTCGCTGGGCCGGCCTGATTGCCAAGAACGCGCTGGGTAGTGTGCTCGTACTGCTCGGAATTTTGATGTCGATTCCCGGCGTGCCGGGACAAGGCATTTTGACTATCTTGCTGGGAATCATGCTCGTCGATTTTCCCGGCAAGCGCCAGTTGGAGTACAAACTGGTCAGCCGCCCAAGAGTCCTGGAAACAATCAATCGGTTGCGGCTCAGATTTGGCAAGCCGCCTCTGGTGCTTTGATTAGGCCTTTGCGGAAAGTAATTAGGTGGACGCTCTCCTCCAGCATGTGTTAAATTGGGCACGCTTGATGCAAAGCGGTGTGCGGTAGGCGGTATGCCGGCGCCGATACCTCCCAGCCGGAACGCAGTGCAGTATGAAAGCGCTGCTTATTCTGAATTTATTAAGAGTTAAATGAGCAAGAGTGTGGAACCTGGGCCTGAAGCCCGAGGCACAGATGAGACCTCCGCCGGACGAGGTGTGGTTGATCTCGCCGATGCGCGGGTGCGCCTGCGATCGCAGACTCGTGGTGGTCCATCCCAGGAATCGCTCAGGCAGGATCTGGACGAGATCCACTCGCTCCTTGACCAGGGCCTTACCGTTGAAGCCAGATCACGTCTAACCTCGATCATCACTGCTGCGCGTCAGAATCCTTCGATCCTGGCGCTGGCGCGATGCGCACTTTCGACGGCGCTGGAGATGCAGAGTCACTATCACGAGTCGCTTGCGGCGGTCGCGATGTATGAATCTCCTGAGTCGAGGACCAAACTCGATGAAGAAGCCGACAGCACTCTTCGTGTCCAGATCAGCCTCGCTTACAACTATAACGGCGATCATCCTAAGGCCATTTCGCTCCTAAAATCTGCACTGCGGGAGTTAGGGGAAGGTAACGAGGCAAGACTGGGCGCGATCTATTCCGCACTGGCGCGAGTCTATCGCAGCATTAGCGAGTATCCCATTGCACGCGACTACTCTGAACGAGCCCTGGAGCACTTCCGTAACGCTGGTGACTGGCGCGGACTTGCGGATGCGTATTTCGGTCTCTCGCTGGCGGATGTGCATGAAGGCAACTATGAGTCGACGCTTGAAAACCTGGAGCAAGCACTTAAGCTAATCGGCGATCATCCCGCCAGCTTCATGCTCGGCAAGATCTACGCAAACATGGCCGGCGCTTGCTGGTACCTTAAACGTCCTCAGGAAGGCATTCGCTATCTCGAAAAGGCGATCGATTACTACGAACGCACGGACCATAAGGGCAGCGCCGCAAACGGCTACAACAACCTCGGAGTAAATCTGATCCTCATCGGTCAGTGGGGTCGCGCGCAAGAAGCGCTCGAGCGCGCGTTGACACTGGCGTCGGAACTCGATGAACAACCCCGCAACGTGCCCATGATTCTTGATTCGCTCGGCGAGTTGCACATGCTGCGCGGCGATCTGGAGGAAGCGCGGGACTATGTTGAACGTGCCGTCGCGCTTGCCAGGGAGAATAGTAACAGGTGGTATGTGTGCCAGGCCCTTCGCACGTTGGTTCGCTGCTATATCGCGTTAGGTAATGAGTCGCAAGCACTGGCCAAAGGCGAGGAGGCGCTGGCGCAGGCAGAGGGTATTGGTGATCGCCAGGCTATCTGCGAATCGCATCTGATCATTGCGGAGGTGCGTCTCGCGCGCGGAGAGTTGGATGAATGTTCCGCGCAGCTTCAGAAGGCGACTGAGGCCACCGATTCCCACTCTGACTTGAATTTCACAGGCGAGGCGCAACGGCTCTACGGCAAGCTGGCAATGGCCCAATCCGATCCTGCCGCCGCCGCGCAACACTTTGGTCGGAGCGTATCAATCTTCGACATGCTTGGGGATCGCTATCGCGGCGCCCGGGCGCACTACGAACTGGGGCGCGCCTATGCTGTCACGCAGCCGACCCGCGCGATTGAACATCTATCACGCGCCGTCAATACATTTCGCGAACTCGGCGCACGCCTTGATCTCGCACGTGCCGAAGAATCTCTGGCAACGGTCGACCGAACAATTCCGGCAGAACAACAACACGAGCCTCCAGCGCTAACGCAGTTGCTGACCATACGACTGGCGGAAGCTGTCGCTTCTCGTGAACTTCTCTTGCGCGAGTTTGCAGCCATCATGCGTCAGGAGACAAGCGCGGAGCGGGTTTTGATTGCCGAGCAGGGCGAGGATAAGCGGCCACGAGTAGTAATCGCCCAAGGGTGTAATGAATCAGAGAGCACACGAATTGCGGAAGAATTGAGCGAGCTGAAGACGGAAGACGAGCGAGAGCACTACGCCGAGAAACATAACGCCAGCATAATCTTGCTGCAATCCTCGAATGCTCCGGCGGCGGTCGTCTATATTTCGCCGCGCGAGCGAGCAACATTGCCAAAGGGTGTGTCGATCGAACCTTTGCTGCGTATCGTTGAGCTGGGGATGGATGTTTGCGCGCTCAGAGCCGGCGCTCAGAAGGGCACAAGCTCGCCGGAACAGGACACGCTCGCGGGCGCGAGCCTGATGCCCGGCTTCATCCATTCAAGCCCGGCAATGACCCGCCTAGTCGAAGAAGTTCACAAGATTCGTTCGTCGGACGTCACCGTCCTGGTCACGGGCGACTCAGGTACGGGCAAAGAACTGGTCGCCCGAGCGATACACGCGCTGTCCTCGCGCCGGGCAAAAGTGTTCGTGCCGTTCAACTGCACGGCCGTGCCAAAAGAACTTTCTGAAGGGTACTTGTTTGGTTATCGTCGCGGAGCATTTACGGGCGCGGTCAGCGATTCGCCTGGGGTGATCCGAACGGCTGCTGGCGGAACGCTTTTTCTGGACGAGATCGGAGATCTTCCGCTGGACCTGCAGCCCAAGCTCTTGCGCTTTCTGCAGGAGGGCGAAATTCAGCCACTTGGTGAGCAGCGTCCAGCCAAAGTGGACGTGCGGATCATAGCGGCTACAAACACCGACCTTGAGGAGATGGTGGCCTCGGGGCGTTTTCGCGAGGACCTTTACTATCGTCTAAACGTGATCCGGCTGCGTGTCCCTCCGTTGCGCGAGCGTCGTTCCGAAATCCCAACTATCGTTAGCTATTACATCAATCATTACGCCGCAAAGTTTGGGCGAAAAGATATTCAAATCACTCCGCAGGCGGTCGATCTTTTGATGGTTTGCGATTGGCCCGGCAACGTGCGCCAACTCTGCAATGAGATACAGCGAATTGTCGCCCGCGCGGAAGATGGCGCCGTTCTAACGCCGGATCATCTATCGCCTGAACTCAAACGAACTTCCTCGCCTATCTCGCCACCGTCTTCGGGCGCGAGTCTTGCGGCTATGCCGACAACTTCACTACAGAACGTAACCCTGGCCGACGCACTCGCCGAAGTAGAACGCCGCATGATTGCCGACGCACTGCGCAAACACGGTGGCAACATTTCCCGCGCCGCGCGCGAACTCGGCTTAACGCGTCGCGGCCTCTACCTCAAGCTTGAACGCCATTCACTTAGCGCTAGTGCGTGAGCCCCGCCGCGGTAAGATATCTCAAGCACCGATCAATATCTTTGTGGAGTTGAAGTGCTGGATATTAAGGGAATGTGGCCAGCCTTTTTCGTTCAACAATCTCGTTTGCGATCTCCGCGATGCGGTTAATGTCGAAAGGTTTTGAGACGACCCAGTCCGCCTTTACAGCGTTCCGCGTGTCGCGACTGATAGCATCTGCCCAGCCGCTAATAATCGCAAGAGAGATGGTTTCGGACCGCCTTCGGATTGCCGTAGCCAGCTCCCACCCACTCATCTCCGGCATCCCGATATCCGTAAACACAGCGTCGAATTCGCCCTTATGTGCGTCATAGAGTGTCAGTGCAATCTGGCCGTTTTCCGCAGCCACTACCTCACAGCCTTCAGTCTTGAGAGCTTCAGCCAACACTTCGCGAACGGCAGCTTCGTCGTCAACGACTAACACTCGCACTTTTCGCCGCGCTGTTGTTACATCTCGAGCGAACGAACCGCATCGAGAAGATCTCGACGTGGCGGTCGTTGCGAGTGGCAAAGAGATGCTGAACGAGGTACCGCGACCCAGCTCACTCTCGACTTCTATGGAACCATTATGCCTTCTGACAATGCCGAAGCTCACCGCGAGGCCCATTCCGGTTCCTGCCTTCCCCTTGGTCGTAAAGAAGGGATCGAACAAGCGGGATTTTACTTCCGGTGGCATTCCCGTTCCTGTGTCTGTGACTGTTAGAATCACACTCTCGGTGGTTTCCTGCACGCTCATTCGAATCTCGCCACCGCTCGGCATCGCGTCAACTGCGTTATAGATTATGTTCACCAGGACTTCGCGTAGTTCAACTGGATCGCCCATCACGATCGCGTTGCAGCCGGCATAATGCGCCACACGTATGGCTGCTGTCTCAGGTCGGGATTCCCAACGTGGACGAGTCATCTCGCAGACGTCCTTCAGCAGCTCTGCGACGGACACGGCCTCGAATTCGCGGTTAGGACGTTGTCGGGCAAAGTTTTGGATTCGCTTGATGATCTGCGCACCATCCTCGGCACTCTTGACAATGAGCTGTATTCCGGCGGCCATTTTTTCCCGGTCTGTGGTGCGCAGCAGTAGCTGAGCGCGGCCAAGAATGCCGGTTAGAGTGTTGTTGACATTGTGGGCCACGCCGAAAGAGAGCTCACCAAGGGCGGCCATTTTCTCAGCGTGCGCCGCCTTTTCACGTTGCTGTTCGTGCTCGGCATGGGCCGCCGCAATTTTACCGAGACAGCTGTGAAGCCGGTCGCGGGTTGAGCCCTGCTGAGAATTCGCCAGCAACTGGTCCAGCCGTGCGCCGATTTCGCGACGTTCGTCATCGCCGAGTTGTTCACACATCTCCTCGATCAGAATCAACAAAGATTTGCCTGCGCCTTCACGATCTCCGCATCGCTCGGCGACTCGTTGCGCGCGCTCAAGAGTGGGTTTGGCTTCATACCGTCGCCCCAACCTGCACAGAACCAGACCCTGCGTACTCAGCGCCTCCGCAAGCAATGCGTCTTCGCCGCTCGTTTCCAAAGTATCAACTGCAAGTTTGATCGAACGTTCCGCTGAATCGTACTGTTCAGAGGCGAGATAGAGTTGTGCCAGAGTCTCGTCAACTTGCGCACGTCTCACTTGGTCGCCAAATTCCTCGAACAGTTTGTGCGCCCGGCCCAGGTGAAGCTGTGCTTCATCAAATCTCTTCAGCGTGGAAAGCAAGTAACCGTGATTGTTCTCGACAATAGCCGTATACCGGCGGTTGCCGATCTCTTGAAACTGAAGCAGTGCCTCTTGGTAGTGACCCAGCGCCCTGTCGAAGTAGGAACTCCGACCCTCCGCAATGCCGAGGTCCTTCAGCGTAGTGGCAAACTCAAGATGAAAGCGTCCCTTGATCCAGGGGCGGGATTCTTCCACGAGCGGCGTCGCCTCATTGAGCAATCCGTGTGCGTCATGTAGGCGCCCCGCGTGGTGCTCGACAACAGCGAGCCGAATCAGCGCCACACTCCTTAATTGTCGTTCATCTTCGGTGATGATTTGTAGGGAGGAACGCAGGTTCGTGCGTGCAAGATCGAAAAGACCTTGCCAGAAGTAGCAACACGCAAGTTCAATGCGGCCTTCGGCTGCGCCCTTTCTTTCGCCCAGTTGCTCGAAGAGTGCAATAGCGCCGCTCAAGAGGCTCTCGGCCGGCTTCTGACCCCCTTGGATCTGTTGAGTACTGGCGAGCCAACCGGTCAGAATTCCAGCAGTTAAGAGTAATTCGGCCCCTGCGCGAGTGCTAAGGCCTGCGTGTCGCGGCCACTCGCCAAGTGTCCACCATCGCTGCAGAACGGCGCAACCCGCATCATAGTCACCCACCTCAAGCTTTTCGCGAGCGATAGCACAGCATGCCTGGACTTGCTCGCTCAATGTCAGTGGCGAGGGCTCCAAGCTTCGAATCGAATTCGCTTTCGTTACCAGCTGCATTTCTTTCGGTCTGCGGTTAGGACGAGAATTGTCGAGGTCTAGCCAGCCGGGCGGTCTCGCCTTAGTGGTTCTCGAACGGCGCTTCCGTCCTCAATTACGTCTCTCTCACGGCCTGCCGGCCTGAATACCAGGTATGCAGTGGATACTGCCGTGTCAGTCGCACGCTTAGTGTTGCAATAAAGTAGCTTAGGTTTCATTCGGTGATTCCGAAGCGCTTGCCTGTGTACCCGATACTCACTGTCGTGCTGGTTCTGCTTCAAGTACCGCCGCCCCAAGAGCGCTCAATAACCATTGATACAACAAGCATTTACAAATCCAACGGCACATTGGCACGTTGTGGCACAAGCGTTGATAACAGTTAGGGCGAAACGGTTGTTAACGGCCAGCGGGATGGGGACGAGACTTCCCCAAGTAGCATCCACCATCCAGTTGACCATCCCAGTAAACGCTCTGTTCACCAGGAGAAATTGAAATGAAACGCTTTCAATCAATAATTTGCGCATCACTTCTAACGTTGGCGATTTCCTCAACAGCCTTTGCCGGAAACATCGGCGGCATGAAGGCTAATAGCGCCGGTAACATCGCGGGCTTGAGCACAGGAAACATTGGTGGCTTGAGCGCCGGAAATATTGGCGGCTTGAGCAACTCGGGAACTCGGCAAACCTTTTCCGGTCCTCGAGCCAGGGTTGACATCGACACCGGTTTCGACTTCGCCGGCTACTTCTTCATGTTCTTTTCATCGCTGGTCTACTAATCGTTTCCGGCGCTTCGGTCATCGCGACAGATATCGGTTATTCTGCATCGCCTTTCCTTCCAAAGATCGTTCAATCTGGCGAGAAAACGGCTCATTGAGCCCTCGCACAGTGATGATTAGCAAGAGATATGCCGCTAACAGAGTCCCGCTTCTCTTCAGTTGCAGATCCGATCTGCCCGACGAGTTTCAACGGTATGGATGTCCTCTTTCAATTGGCTCTGCCAAGAGTGATAGAGCCTGTTGGCTTGGAGAAAGATGAAGACATCTACAAAGGGATTGGCATCGACTTTGACGGAGAGGTGAGCATTTACCGATGGGGCCAGTATGTTGAACTCCATCCGTCCAAGCTCCAACCGTGGATATTCGACATTCTGCCCAAGGACTACATTGGCGAGAACTGGAGCGTCTTTGAGATTTACGGTGACGGGTTGGCCTTGTGGGGTCATGAGATAAATGGCGGAGCGGTTGAGTGGATGGGCCGCCGGCTGGACACACTTCTTCACGTCTTGTTATCCGTTAAAAAATGGGTTGTGATCTTCGAACCCCACTTCCGTCAGACTGATCATGTCCTCCAGTGTTCAGTCGAAGAATGTCTGGTAAGACTCAAACGCGACTTGGCAGACCGAGCTACAAACGAAGGCTTCATCGCAATAGCGCCCGCATAGAGAACAACACTGCACCCTCGTGAGACACGCGAGGTGACTTGAACTGGGGCGCGTCTCTCAACTTCAAAGATACAATCCACAAGAATAAAGCACCCACTCAGAGAGATAGCACTCTGAAGGGCGCCCCGACAAGTCATTTCGAGCGTACCGCAGGGCGAATTGGCCCGCGTCAGGATATTTTATTTCAAGCTTTCAACGTGAGGAGTTGTCATTCTTCAGTCTCGTGTTGTCTCTCCACCACCAAAGTCAGCCCCATGATCAAATAGAAGATCATGACCACTTCAGAGTCGCCCCAGTTGTAATGGACCAAACCGCTGGTGAAGAAGCCTACGAGACCGCCAAGCGCGCCGAGCACAATGCCGCGGTCGATCCATGTGCCAATCGTTGGTGAATGCAGTTCGGCGTCTCCCTTCTCTTTTCGTCCCTGTTCAGAACTCTCCGTGTCTCTGTGGTTATTCTTTCTAGTTTCGAGCTCACGAAAGCTGCGCCACAGCGTGCGCGCGTAAACACCGAGCAGCATCAGCCACACGATCAGCGCCGGCACTCCGCGCTCGAGCACAATTTGCAGCAGGTTGGAATGCATGTGGCCGACAGGCAGCCGGCCGTTGTCGAATAGTCCCCACTGACGCCAATGCGCTTTGATCGAATCCATGCCGACGCCGACCAACAAATGTCGAGGCTTACTCACCAGCAGGTCAAAGCCTTCGCGCCAGACGGTTTCGCGCCAGGTAGTTGAAGCATCCAGGCGGTCGAAGAAGCCGACGTTGCGTTTTTGATGAAGAATGAACAGACCGGCGAGAATGATCGGGATCACGCAGGCGCTAACAATCAGAATGGTACGGCGCGATGTGCCAAGGACAAGCATCACGACAGCCGAAACGAGAAAAGCCAACCACGACGCACGCGTCACAGTCAGCAGCAGCGCGAAAGCAAATCCCGCGATAGCGAAAACGAGCAGACCACCATTCCGGCTCCTCTTCATCGGCAGACAGATAAACAGTCCGAGCGCGAGTGAAGCGATCAACTGCAGCGTCTCGGCATATGTGACGTAGTGTCCATAGAAACCGGTGGCTCGCCAATCACGATCCCTGGACCAGCCTGAAATACCGAGCCGCTGCTCCGCCGTGGCGCCGGACAGCAAACGTCCGCGCGGAACCAGGACCGTTCCCAACAGCTCGCCGCGGTAAATCTGAACATGAGCGAGGGGAGAGCCAGGCGAAGCATCGAGCGCTGCCGCAAGCTGTTCCGCATTGCGCACACCCAGGCCATCGACCTCGAGCACCGTGTCGCCGCCACTGATCGCGAAGGGTAATCTCTTTCCCTGCCAGAGCAGCACGCCGGCGGACAATGGACTGTCAGCCCTGACTGCCTGGACTTTTACTCCTCGACCAACAACGCGCGCGCCGGCGGTGTAGATGACGTTGATCATGCAGGAGGCGATTAACGTCACCGCGAGCAGCCGCACAAAACGGCGCGAATGAAGGTTTTCGGCAAACAGATAGACGATCGTGAACAGGCTCGCTGCCCGCAGCTTGCCTATAGATACCATCGGTTCATAAGACAGCAGCGCAGAGAGTCCGGTGAGAATGAAGAACCCCAACAGCGCGTAATCGACCGGCGTGCGGTAAGTCTTCGGAGGCGGGAAAACAAATAACCGAATGACCCACAGCAGCATCCCCACAAGCCACGCGCCCTGGGTCACGGCGATCGAGTGAGGCGCAAAGAGTGCGAAAACACAGAGCCAGAAGATAATTGCGCGATCAAGCCAGATGCTGAGTTGCGCTGCGTCGTTAGCTCTATTCATTCAAGCGCGGCAGAAGGGCGATACTTCCTAAAGTCCGCCCGGAATGATTACAATGTTCCGCCAAGATCCACGTACACACTTCTTGATAGTTGCAGCGTCGTGTAGTGATCCGCGTACAATTACTAGCGCGGGCGTTTTCGAAGGTCCGTACGAATCTCCTTCGAGATCTGGGAAGATTGAAAACGATTTGGCTGCACCCTTTGGCGAAGTCCTGGGGTCTATCTGATGACCAGTTGATTGGCCTGTCACCCCCAGCTCCGATACAACATATTTACCTGAGATCCGTGATCCACGTTCAGGCTCTGAGGTGTGCGAATCAAGAACGGGTAGAATCCGTTCTACTTCCAGGTTGAATGAGTTCCGGATTCGCCCCGCGGCCTCTATCCTGGCTTTCTTCGTTGCCTCCGATTTCTTTTCGAGGTAGGCAACAAGAATAACGGCTCTGATTATGATAACAGCGCATCCAAGCTTTCCAACCAATTCTTCAGCCGCATCCTTATCCATACATCACCTCTTCAGAGAAAACTCTGCCTAACGGTCAGTTGACCGGGCGCGGCGATTAGCAACAACGTGCGAAGCAAAGAACGAGTGTTAGACGCCGCTCGCTCCTCCGCCTCTTCGCGAGAGCACCACGCCAGCAGCAACACCAACTCCGATGCCAACCGCGAGCCAAACTTCCAGATGACCAGTAGCTACCCCCACGGCCGTTCCGATTCCGGCGCCCAGGGCGACGCCAAGAGCTGCGTATTTGCTTCGCGAACCTTTGTCTTTCTGAGATTCATCTGTCATGTGCTTTTCCCCCGAATCTACGTGACCCTGGTGTGCCCGAAACTTTTGAGCGGTCACCAACGTTTTATGCTGCGCCCGAAATTGAAAACATACTGTTCCCGCAGGCGGCAGACTCAAAACGTCAATGACATCTGGTTCCTCACTTACCGAAAAAGCCAGGGTCCATTAAATACCAGTTAATCAATCCTGCTACCAACCCAATTCCAAACACTATTAGGGCGATAATTTTTTCCTTGGCAGTGTTGGGCTTTCCTCCCCGCGAGGGAAATATCAGGATATAGATTCCGCCTATTCCTACGACAGGGCCAAACGCCGCCAGTTTCATGGAGTAACGGCCTTCCTGTAAGAGTTGATGCCAGTTGAAATAGATGAGGCCAATGGAAACAAGAATCAGCGCTACGGCAAAAATTCGTGCTTTGAAATAATGCATATCATATCCTCCTGCGTGAGTCTGAAGATCGCATACACTGATTTAGAACTAAGAACCTGTAAGCATCATAACGCCGCGCTTCAGCCGCGAGGAAGCACTTTGAGAAGCACGCGCGAGACCTCATTCAGCCAGATTCCACATGACCCGCGAGAATCTCCACGAGCCATCGCGCTGCTTTTGCAAGACGCGCAGCAATTTGCCGCGAAAACTCTTGGCTGGACCTGCCACTGAATCCCGATAACTGCTGTTGAAATAGCCCCACTCGAATGCCCATCCATCGACGACTTTGACGTCCTTAATCTCGGGCGCATAGGTGAGAATCTTTACTTCAGGATGCTCCTTCTTCTGCTCTTCATCGTGAGTGTGGATTAGGGCGCGGCCAATCTCTGCTGGTCCGGGCTCGAGACGCACCGCATCCTCGGTCCACAAATTGGCCAGGGCCTTTGGATCTCCTGCGAGCGTAGCCGCCACATCCTGCTGATGAAGCTTTTCGATTCCCGCGAGATCTTGTCCCGACCCTTCGCTCCTCAGCTTAGGCGACACCTCAATGCGCGCCAACGCAACCGAAACAAATAGAAGACCTGCTATGAACAGTACTCTGTTCGAATGTTTCATCTCCTGCTCCTTGTTAACGAAGAATTCCTATTCATTCCTCAATTCAGATTCAAGCGGATCACGCTTAACCTCGGATATTCATACAGCACGCGACCGCGCCAGCTTCATCTTGAAAAGCATCCAGACATAAGTCAGATCAAAGATGGAGCAGAATATTCCCAGCACCAGAATCAAAAAGCTCCCTTTGGGAAAGCCACCGTCGCCCACGATACCGAACAGAATGGTCGGCGCCAGCGTGCCGATCCATTTGTTGACGGCGATATAGAGACTTTGCCCCTCGCTGCTGCCTCGTTTGACTAACATGTTGATGAATAAGACCGACATCAGCAAGTTCTGAAGAAACGCGGAATAGCCCGCGCCGACCGCCACGCCAAACTCCCTGATGAAGGCGTACTCAACGCACGGGGCCGTCAACAGGCCGAGCATACTCCAGCCGGTGAACCAGCCCGCCGGAAGGTTGCGCGGAAAGTATTTCCTGCCGTACTTGAAATAGGTGTAGAGGATGCCGACATCAAACGTGAACCAGACGGCATTGATAAGCGTTTGCAGGCTGACACCGGCTCGGAATCCGAAAATCGTATGCAGCAATTCCCAGGCGAAGTTCAGCGCGAGGGCGTAAAAAGGAATCGCATAGGATCTGTCTTTGAAGCCGACGCGAATGCCCTCGATATAGACAACTGTCCAACAGATACCGCTAACGACGGTGAGAATTATTTTGATCGCCTCAAGCCTGGTCATCTTGAAAGCAAGACCTCACGCAGATTTTGCCGGAGTTTGTTCCGGGTAGGCTGACTCGCTGCCCAGAGCGCGGCTTCGCTTATTGCCGCTTCGCGAAGAACTCATCCGCTGCGGCTTGGGTCTCTTCTGGGCTTTGTTCCTGCAACTGTTGGTTGATGCCCCACTCGTGGCCGAACGGATCGATGATCCTTCCGTAGCGCGCGCCCCAGAACATGTCCTGCACGGGCATGAGCACGCGTGCGCCGCCGGCGACTGCGCGCTCCACAATCGCATCGGCGTCGTCAACCTGAAGCGTGATACGCACGCAGGTTCCGCCGAGTGTCTGCGGTGTCTTGCAACTTCCGCCCTCGCTTTCCGAAAACTGGTCGCTGACGAAAAACCTGTGCCCGTCCAGAATTATTTCGCCGTGCATGAGCCGCTTACCGTCGGGCGCCATCATGTTGTCGCCCAACTCTGCTCCAAAAGTATTCTTGTAGAACTCAAGTGCCGCGAGCCCGTTGCTCACGATCAAATGGGGAATGAATTGGTCTTCGCGATTCATCGTGGTCCTCCTGTTACGTCAGAACCGCCTGCGGTAGCGGGCGGTTGAACTCTAGCCGTCAAGTGTGACATAAGAGAACGTTAACCGCCCGCTACCGCAGGCGGTTCTGACTCTTGGCCTGCGATCTTGGCGGCGCGATCAATCGCCACGCTTCGTGCAAGTGCATTTTCAAGTCTTTGTCGCTGACGCGCGGAAGCTCGACTCCCACCCAGCCGGCCCCGCCAACGTACGGCGGTTTGTAGTATTTCTTAGGCGCGGCTTCGATCAATGCTTGCTGGACCCCGATCGGCGCAGGCAAAACAACCGCAATGTGCCCGTCGTTGTGAAGGTTGATCGAGCACATGGCAAACACCTTCTTCTTGACAAAGAAAGTCGGCTCGCCGTGCGAAAGCTTTTCCATCGTCTCAGGCAGCGCCAGACAAATGCGCCGCACTCGTTCGATGTGTTTCCCGCCCGTATCAGCTTTTCGTGTTTTCGCTATTCGGTTCAAAGGCAGTTCCCGAATCTTTAAGTTAGTCAGATTGTAAATCAGACCGAACGGATCCTTAACGTAGCATCTGGGAAAGTTCGGCTCGTCCTTGACGATCTCGCAACCTTGCTTCATCAATCTAGCTTTCGCTTCTTCGACGCCATCGACGGTCACTTCCAACACTGGCCCGAGTGCCGGGCCTCGCTCGATGAACAGACTGATGTGCTGCCCATGAAGGCTAATCAGGTTGGAGGTCTCGTCACTGATTTCGAACCCGAGCTGTTCGGTGTAGAACGCGGCCGCCTCCTTGGGATCCTCGGTCTGAATCAGTATATCGCTTCCGAATTTGTTTCCCATGGGCCCCTACCTTTCATGAATTCGAACAACTAAATCTCCCCGCCTCTTGCGATGGATCAGCGTTCTGTTTCGAGCACAGACAAAAGAACGCTCCCGGTGGTCAGACCATTGCGCACGTCATTTGTGAAGCGGATTAGCGCTCAGCCGAAGCAATCAGTTTCACCGAGTGCTATCTGCTCCCGTCACCTGCCGTTGTGCCGAACCATCCGCATTCATCACCCACACTTCCATGCGTCCGGTGCGATTGCTCTGAAAGGCG
>JBGQJU010000116.1:0-16490 GCA_041499185.1 Pyrinomonadaceae bacterium
ATCAGCTTCAGTGGCGTACTCATGGGAGTTGTCGGACTGGTGTTACTGCTCGCTTGCGTCAATCTGGCAAACCTGTTGCTGGCGCGCGCTACCGAACGGCGCAAAGAACTCGCGATTCGTCTGGCGTTGGGCGCCAGCCGCGCCCGCATCGTACGGCAGTTGGTGACCGAGAGTGTGCTGCTGTCGCTAAGTGGTGGTTTGGGCGGCCTGCTGTTGGCGGCGTGGATCAATAACCTGGTCGCTTCGATTAAGTTGCCAACTGATATTGCCCTGGTATTCGATCTGCGTTTGGACTGGCGAGTGTTGGCCTTTGCCCTCGCAGTGTCGCTGGCAACGGGCATCCTTTTCAGTTTGTTGCCGGCGCTGCAATCTTCAAGGCCGGAACTAGTGCCGGCGCTAAAAGATGAAGCGTCGATGGCTGGTTTTCGCCGCTCTCGTTTGCGCAACGCTCTGGTGATAGTGCAGGTGGCCCTCTCGCTCGTGCTGCTGGTTTGCGCGGGCTTGGTTGTGCGGAGCTTGCAGGTAGCGCAACGAACGCGCCCCGGCTTCACTCCCGAAAACGCAGTGGCGCTCTCGTTTGATTTGGGGTTGCAAGGCTATACGGAAGAGAAGGGCCGAGCGTTTCAGCGGCAGCTCATCGAGCAAACACAGTCAGTCGCGGGAGTGCGTTCGATCGCTCTGACCTCGACGGTCCCGCTTTCGCTCGATTACAGCTCCACCTCAATCTACATCGAAGGGCAGTCAACAACAGGCACCACCAATCTGCCGTTCGCCGTCCCCAATGAAATTAGTCCCGGCTATTTTCGCACTATGGAGATTCCCTTGCGCGGTCGCGACTTTACAGAGCGGGACAATAAAGATGAGTCGCGCGTGGCGATAATCAATGAAACCTTCGCCCGGCGCCTCTTTCCTGGTCGAGACGCAATCGGCCGCCGCTTTAACTTCAGCGGTCCCGATAAGCCTTACTGGGAAGTCATCGGCGTGGCTGCTGACGGCAAGTACAACAGCCTGGCCGAAGAAGCCAAGGCGGCTTTTTATCGGCCCCTGCTACGCGACTACAACACAAATGCGACGCTGGTGGCTCGGACTGTCGGCGATTCGCAGTCTGTGCTCGCCGCGTTGCGCAGCGAGCTGCAACGCCTGGATCCAACTCTGCCGCTCTATAACGTCCAGACGCTGACGGACCACATGAGCGTGCCGTTATTCCCTTTTCGCATGGCCGCGACCGTGCTCGGAAGCTTTGGCGTTCTGGCAATCGTGCTGGCAGCCATCGGGATTTATGGCGTGATGTCTTACGTCGTCGCCGGACGCACGCGCGAGATCGGGGTGCGCATCGCGCTGGGCGCCGCGCACCGTGACGTGCTGCTTTTGATAATCAGGCAAGGGATGACGCTCGCAGTTATTGGTCTGGGGATCGGGCTTTTGATCGCCTTCGGCGTGGCTCAACTTTTGGCGAAACTACTATTTGGAGTCAGCCCGGTTGATCCGCTGACATTTGCCGGAGTCTCCGTGCTGCTCGCGCTGGTGGCTGCTCTGGCGTGCTACATCCCGGCGCGGCGCGCGACGAAAGTCGATCCGCTGGTGGCCTTGAGGTACGAGTAGGTGGCAGAAGCCCGACCGTAAGGGAGGGCTCCACTCGGCTGGGCAGCCCTCGCTTACGCGCGGGCTTCTGCCCCGGCAAATTGGAAGGGCACACTATGGAAACGCTTTTTAAAGACATCCGCTACGGAATCAGAAGTCTGCTAAACCGGCGTAGCTTTACAGCCATCGCCGTGATCACGCTCGCCTTAGGCATCGGCGCCAGCACGGCGATCTTTACCGTCGTGCACGCTGTGTTGCTGCGCTCGTTGCCGTATCGCGATGCCGACCGCCTGGTCATGGTGTGGGAGAGAGATACACGTAGTGCTGACAGGTCGCAGAACGTCATCAACCTCGGCGACTTTTTTGACTGGAAAGAACAGAACCGTGTCTTCGAGGACATGGCCGCATTTTTTGACAACAGCAGCAAGTTGACCAGCGAAGGTGAGCCGGAAGAGATTCCGTCGCAGATTGCTACTCCCAATCTGTTTTCAGTGCTGCGCGTAGAGGCGATCCTGGGACGCACTTTCACACCCGACGATGGCAAACCCAACCAGCCAGGCGTGGCGGTGTTGAGCTATGGCCTTTGGCAGCGGCGCTTCGGTGGTGACAAACAGGTGATTGGTCGTCACCTGACGCTGAGCAATCGTGACGTGACAGTCATCGGCGTGTTGCCGGCAGATTTTGGGTGGTACGTAAGAAAGGGTTCCATGAGCGACAAGGCGGCCCAGTTGTGGCTGCCTTGGCAGATTTCCAACGAAATGCGTCAACGTCACGGTCGTTTCGCCCGCGCTATCGCGCGGCTCAAACCTGGCGTCACGCTCGCTCAAGCGCAGAGCGAGATGGATACGATTGGTGCGAGGCTGGCAAAGCAGTATCCGGATTTCAACACTAACTGGGGTGTGAATCTCGTTGCGCTGCGCACCCAATTCAGCGGCGAAATTCGCAAGGCCCTGTTGATCCTGCTCGGCGCGGTTGGCTTCGTGTTGTTGATTGCCTGCGCGAACGTGGCAAATTTGCTGCTCGCGCGGGGAGTTTCACGGCAGAAGGAAATTGCGGTACGCGCTGCACTCGGCGCCGGTCGCACTCGCATCATCCGGCAACTGTTGACCGAGAGTTTGCTGTTGGCAGGCCTGGGTGGCGTGTTAGGGCTGATGCTTGCGTGGGAGGGGACCGCGGCGCTCGTCGCCCTCAGTCCGCCCGAGTTGCTTGACGCGGCCAGCGTCGCCATCAATGGCCCCGTGCTTGGCTTCACCTTCGGTGTGTCGCTATTGACCGGAATCATCTTCGGCCTGGTTCCCGCCTTCGAGGCCGCGCGCTTCGAGCTTCACGAGTCGCTGAAGGAGGGTGGCAAGAACATCGGCGGCGGCACGCGCAGTCATCGCCTCCGCAACGCTTTCGTTGTGGCCCAAGTCGCGTTGGCGCTCGTGCTGCTGGTGGGCGCGGGGCTGCTAATAAAAAGCTTTAGCCGGCTGCAATCGGTCGATCCGGGCTTCAACGCGAAGAACGTGCTGACCATGACTGTGAATTTGTCGTCGTGGAAGTATGACACGGACCGCAAGACAATTGACTTCTTCAAGCAGGCAGTAGAGCGGTTGCAAGCTCTGCCGGGTGTTGAAGCCGCGGGCGCCATCAACTACCTGCCATTCGCGGGGCCGCACGCAGGCACGCTGGTTGAAATAGAAGGACGACCGAAACCGCCTCCGGGACAAGGACTGACCACCGGCATTTGTGTGACCGATGCGAATTATTTCAGCGTGATGCGAATTCCGCTCGAACGCGGCCGCCTCTTCACTCAACAAGAGGCGACCGAGATGCGACACGTTGTCGTCATCAACGAGACGTTCGCGCGCAAGTATTTCCCAAACGAAGACCCGCTCGGCAAACGGGTGACGATTTATATGAAGGAGGAAAACCTGCCGACGGAAATCATCGGCATCGTCGGTGACAGCAAGCATATGGCGCTCGATGGCGAGACTGAGGCGATGGCGTACTGGCCGCACGCGGAGCAGGCTTTTCCGTTTATGACGCTTGTTATTCGCACGCGCGGCGACGCGACGAACGTCGCTTCAGCCGCGCGCAACGCGCTGCGCGAACTTGACAGTCAGCAACCGATCAAAGACGTGAACACGATGGAAAATCTGCTGGCGAAATCGATAGCGCGATCGCGCTTCAACACGGTGCTGCTGGCCATCTTCGCGCTGGTCGCGCTGGCACTGGCAACGGTGGGGATTTACGGCGTGATGTCGTATGCGGTTACGCAGCGCACTCACGAGATTGGCATTCGCATGGCGCTCGGCGCGCAGCGCGCGGACGTGCTGAAGCTGGTCTTGAGAAACGGAATGATGCTGGCGCTGATTGGCGTGGTAGTGGGAGTGGCGGGAGCATTTGCGCTAACCAGATTGATGTCCACGCTGCTCTTTGGCGTGACGCCAACCGATGCAATTACGTTCACGGCTGTTTCAGCGAGCTTGTTTGTCGTTGCGTGCTTCGCCTGCTACATCCCGGCGCGACGCGCGACGAAAGTCAATCCGTTGGTGGCGCTGCGGTACGAGTGAATTCATTTTCGAACCAAAGATGGGACGTATGGAAAAATGTTATTCAAAGACATTCGCTATGCAATTAGAAGCTTGTTGAAGCGCCCGGGCTTCACTGCGGTAGTGGTGCTGTTGCTGGCATTGGGAATCGGCGCTAACACAGCGATCTTCAGCCTGCTTGATGCAGTACTGTTGAGAATGCTGCCTGTCCAACACGCGGAACAACTGGTCGAGGTTAGCCGAACATCCGCGCAAGGATTAGCGACTGGCTTTTCCTATCCGGCTTTCCAACAATTCCGCGATCGCAATCGCGTCTTCAGCGAAATGCTGGCCGTTTCGAAGACGCCATTGCGTACAACTGACGACTCTTCAGGAGAAGCTGCGAATGGACAGTACGTATCAGGAAATTACTTCTCGTTGCTGGGTGTTAGAGTGCAAACCGGGCGGCCCCTGGTGCCCGAAGACGATCAAGTCTCAAACGGAGGTGGTGCGCCGGTTGCTGTCATTAGTTATCGCTTCTGGCAACGAAGGTTCGGCGGCGACTCCTCCGTTGTGGGAAAGCCGATCGCGGTTGAGGGAAAACCCTTCGCCATAGTCGGCGTGACGCCGCCCGAGTTTTTCGGCCTACAGGTCGGCAGCGCGCCGGACTTTTGGATACCTATCGCTACCGAACCGTTGCTGCGTCCCAAGAGCTGGTTGGGTCTGGGTAACTACAACTGGCTGAGCGTAGTTGGGCGACTCAAGCCTGGCGTTTCCAGCGACCGAGCACGCGCCGATTTAGATCTGATCTTCACGCAGGTTCTGACGGAGAGTTCCTCTGGGAGCGAGAATGAGCATGACCGACGAGAGTTCCTTTCGCAAAAGATCCAGGTTACATCGGCCAGCAATGGCCTCTCACGATTGCGGCAACAATTCTCCAAACCTCTCCTGATCCTGATGGTGGTTGTTGCGCTGGTGCTACTGATTGCGTGCGCGAACATTGCCAACCTGCTGCTCGCGCGCGCGACTTCACGACGCAGGGAATTTGCGGTGCGACTGGCGCTTGGTGCCAGCCGGTATCGATTGATACGACAACTGCTGACCGAGTCCCTGCTGCTCTCTTTTCTGGGTGGTCTCGCGGGTTTGCTGCTGGCGTTTTGGGGCAGTAGTTTTCTGGTGCATTTGATGTCGAGCTCACAAACACCCATTGAACTCGAGCTGGGCCCAAATCTTTCGGTCCTCGCCTTCGCGGCAATGGCTTCGCTGCTGACCAACGTGGTGTTCGGCGTTGTTCCCGCACTCCGGGCCACCCGCATAAACGTGAATGATGCCCTAAAGGAGAACTCACTTTCGGTAAGTGGTAGTCGGTCCGGTGCCGTGCTCGGCAAAGCTCTCGTCGTATCGCAAGTGGCACTATCGTTAGTACTGGTCATTGGCGCGGGACTGTTTGTGAGGAGTCTTCGCAACCTCAAGACGTTGGATGCCGGCTTCGATCGAGACAATGTGCTACTGGCCGGGGTCAATCCGGGAAAAGCCGGTTATGAAGACACCGCGCTTGCCAATTTCTACCGCCGGGTCCTTGAGCAGACAAGGCAAATACCCGGTGTCCAATCTTCAAGCTTCTCAATGCTGACTCCGATCTCCGGTGGGGGCGTCGACTATCCGGCGTCTGTCGAAGGACATGCAGCGCAGCCGAATGAAGATCCAACCGTGTACGTGAACAGCGTGTCGCCTAAGTATTTCGAGACCCTGGGAACGCCGCTCCTGCTCGGTCGGGACTTTAGTGAGCAGGACGGCGCAAACATGCCTCGAGTAGCTGTGATCAACGAGACGATGATGAACTATTACTTTCGGGGAACGGATCCGATTGGCCGGCGAGTAACGTTGGGTAGCGGGCAACCCATGACGATAATCGGCGTGGTGAAAGATGCCAAGTATATGAGCTTGCGGGAATCGGCGCATCGAACTGTCTACAAGAATTGCATGCAGGACGAGAAGATCATGGGCTCGCTCACGCTCGAAGTCCGGACCATTGGCAACCCTGAACGCGTCGTTAACGCGCTTCGCAAAGAGGTAGACGCCTTGGCGAGCAATGTCCCGTTGACTGGTCTGCATACTCTGGCAGGCCAGGTGGATCAATCACTGATACAGGAAAGAATGATGGCTACGCTGTCTGGCTTTTTCGGACTCCTGGCTCTGCTGCTCGCCTGCGTCGGATTATACGGCGTTATGTCTCACAACGTGGCGCGACGGACCAGGGAAATCGGTATTCGCATGGCGCTTGGCGCCCAGCGCGCTGACATGATTCGGATGGTGTTGCGTGAAAGTCTGGTGCTGGTGGCGCTCGGAATTGCGATTGGAATGCCAATCGCTCTGGCCGCAACGCGCCTGGCTGCGAGCCAGATTTCCGGATTGCTATTCGGCCTCAGCGCCACCGACGCCCGGACGATCGGCTTGGCAATGTTCTTATTGACGGGCATCACCATGCTCGCTGCCTGTCTGCCGGCGCGACGCGCGACGAAAGTCGATCCGCTGGTGGCGCTGCGGTACGAGTAAGGAAGTTCGGATTTCGAAACTGCGGATTGCGGATTGAAAGCAGAAGCTAAAAAACAACGGGTCAATTGTTAATTAGCGATCGCGGTTGAATAGAAGGAGAAACGACCATGCACAACTTCTGGCAAGACTTGCGTTATGGCTTGCACATGCTTGCCAGGAATCCCGGCTTCACTCTCGTTGCGGTCTTGACCCTGGCGCTCGGCGTGGGCGCGAATACGGCGTTGTTTAGCGTCATGGATGCCGTGCTGTTGAAGAAGTTGCCGGTCAAAGATCCCGACCGGCTCGTATTGTTCAAGTCAATCTCGAATAAAGAGTTCACTCCCGGCAGCCATACCGGAAGCCAGAATCGCGATCCGGCGACCGGACTGACTATTCGGAGTTCATTCCCTTACCAAACGTTCGCGCGCCTGCGCGAGCAGCAGAGTGTGCTGTCCGACGTTTTCGCATTTGGCCAATTAAGTCTGAACTTGAATACGGACGGCCAGGCTGAGGTCGTCGGTGCGCAGGCCGTCTCCGGTAATTACTACGCAGCGTTGGGAGTGCCGGCCCTTCTTGGCCGCACGATCAACGAAGCGGACGACAACGCCGCCGCGAGTCCCGTCGCCGTGCTTAGCTACCGATGCTGGCAACGCCGCTTCAGCGGTGATCGAGCAGCAGTTGGCAAGCAGATCAACCTTAACAACGTCGCATTCACTGTAGCCGGCGTCACGCCGGCAGGCTTTGAGGGCGCTATGCAAGTTGGTTCGTCGCCGGATGTCTCCGTTCCGATTGCGTAGGAGCCGCAGATCAATGGCGAGCGCTCGCAGATGAAGGGCGCCGGGGTCTGGTGGTTGCGATTGATGGGCAGACTGAAACCGGGCGCGACGCTGGAGCAGGCACGCGCTACTTTGGAAGGCGCATTTCAACAATCTGTCATCGAGCATCGCATGGCGCGACAAGATCAAAGGAAGGCGCAGGGACAGAGCCCAATTGGTTCGCTAGAGCCCAAGGATTATCCACACCTGGCAGCGGATTCGGGCAGTCAGGGCGAAATGAACGTGCGCCGGTTCTTTGCGCGACCGCTCAAGCTGTTGTTGGGAGTGGTCGCCCTGGTGCTGCTGATTGCCTGCGCCAACGTGGCGAATCTTTTGCTGGTGCGCGCCTCAGCGCGACAAAAAGAGATTGCAGTGCGGCTGGCTGTAGGCGCGAGCCGCTGGCGGTTGATTCGCCAGTTGCTGACGGAGAGCATCCTGCTGGCACTACTGGGTGGTGGGCTCGGCATCTTGTTTGCGCTGTGGATCAAAGATGGTTTGCTGTCGGTCAGCGCCTGGAGCGGTCGAGGAATGTCCGCGCTTAATCCTCAGCTTGATCTCCGCGTGCTCGGTTTTACCCTCGGGCTGTCGCTTTTGACAGGTATTGTCTTCGGTCTTGTGCCGGCCTTGCGGGCCACTCGGCTTGACCTGACGCCGGCGCTAAAGGACTGCGGAAGATCTTCGAGCGCTGCTTCGCGATCGCTGCTGAGCAAGTCACTGGTGGTGGCGCAGGTGTCGCTGTCTTTATTGCTGCTGATCGGCGCAGGGCTGTTGTTGCGCACGCTGCTTAATTTGCAGCGAGTCGAGACCGGCTTCAATACGCGCAACCTTCTGCTCTTTAGCGTTGACCCAAACTTGATCGGCTACAAAGATGAACGGCTTTCCAATCTGTACCAGCAGATGTCGGAGCGCATTGAAGCCGTTCCCGGTGTGAGTTCAGTCACATTTTCACATTTACCGTTGCTTTCAGAAGCTTCGATGACCAACTCCTTTTACATGTCGGGAGCGAAGGCGGCCGCGGATGGCAGAATAGCTACGAACGGCAATGTCTTTGTCAATCACGTGCGCGAGAACTTTTTCGAGTCGATGGGGATCCCTCTGCTGACCGGGCGCAGCCTCACATCGCATGACGATGCCCACGCGCCCAGAGTCGCCGTGGTCAATCAAACCTTCGCAAAACGTTATTTTCCAAACGAAAACCCGATTGGCAAACGGTTTGGTTTCGATTCTGAAAAGACCAGCGAAATTGAAATCGTCGGCCTTGTAAGGGATGCCAAGTACACCAACCAGCGGGACGAGATCCCGCCTACGGCTTACCTTTCATGGTTGCAGGACCTGTGCTGCATCGGCTCAATGACGTTCGAGCTGCGCACCACCGGCGAGCCGACCGCTGCCGTCAGCGCCATTCGTCAGGCAGTGCGCGAGGTGGACAGCAGTCTCCCGCTCAACAACATCAAGACGCAGATCGAGCAGGCCGACGAAACACTCGCCATGGAAAGGCTGTTCGCCAAATTGCTAAGTCTCTTCGGTCTGCTCGCGCAGCAACTCGCTTCGATCGGACTGTATGGCGTGCTGGCATGGTCGGTATCTCAGCGCACTCATGAGATCGGCATTCGCATAGCACTCGGCGCCAGCCGCGGCAAGGTGCTGAAGATGATTCTCAAGCAAGGGATGACGCTGACGCTGATCGGTATTGGGCTCGGCTTGGGCGGCGCGTATGTGCTGACGAAATATCTGGAAAGCTTGACGACTATGTTGTACGGCGTTCGGCCCAGAGATCCTTTGACGTTCGGCGTGGCTGCGGCGCTATTGACAATGGTCGCGCTGGTCGCCTGTTTTCTCCCCGCGCGGCGCGCAACGAAAGTCGATCCGCTGGTGGCGTTGCGATACGAATGAGCAGGCGCAGAAAAGGAGCATGACCTGGTTGTCGGGCACCGGTTAACGTGCAAATTGTTTCAGGTTGCTGGCAACCCGCTCGCCATCGCTTTGGGTTGAGTACAACCATTTCGATAAGGAGGTTTCACATGGCGACGCTTTGGCAAGATTTACGATACGGCTTTCGGACCGCGATCAAGAATCCGGTCTTTTCGATCATCGTTGTCGTGACGCTGGCGCTCGGTATTGGCGCTAACACCGCGATCTTTTCGGTAGTCAACGCCGTGCTGCTGCGTCCACTCCCTTACCCGGAATCGGATCGCCTGGTGATGCTTTTTTCCGCCTGGCCGTCGCAGGGAATTCCCAAAGCTGGGAGCGCATTGCCCGACTATCGTGAGTATCGCGATCAGAATCACACTCTCGAAGGGCTCGGCGGGTTTTTCTACAGGGACTTCAATCTCTCGGTGGCGAACCAAACACCCGAGCGTGTGCAAGGCTCGGCGGTTACGTCGAATTTATTTCCCGTGCTTGGCGTCACGCCCGTACTGGGCCAGCACTTTTTGCCTGAAGACGAGAAGTGGGGCCAACATCGCGTTGCGCTGTTGAGCTATGGACTATGGCAGCGTCAGTTCGGCGGCAATCCAAACATTGTGGGTCGCCAGATAAATCTGAACGGAACTACCTATACGGTCAGAGGCGTCATGCCGCAGGGCATGGCTTTCTTTGACAACCTTCCGCCGGTCGACGTGTGGACGCCAATCTCTTTCGCGCCCGACGACAACATGGACAGTCGCAACAATCATTTTGTACAGCTCGTCGGTCGTTTGAAACCTAACGTCAGCCTGGAACAAGCGCGCGCCGACATGAACCGGATCGCCGCGGGGCTCGAAAAACAATTCAAAGAGAACCAGGGCCAGATTGCCTCCACGGCATCCCTGCAGGGCGAACTGGTCGGTGACTCGCGCCGCGCGTTGCTCGTCCTGTTGGCCGGCGTTGGCTTCGTGTTGCTGGTTGCCTGCGCGAATATCGCCAACCTGCTGCTGGCCCGCACGGCCGCGCGCGAAAGAGAGTTTGCGATTCGCGCCAGTCTCGGCGCCGGCCGCCTGCGCCTGGTGCGTCAGTTGATCATGGAAGCTTTGCCGCTGGGAGTAATCGGCGGCGGCGCGGGAATCCTGTTGGCGAGTTGGCTTCTCGGTCTAATCAAATCGCTTTTGCCCGCAACTCTGCCGCGCCACAACGCGATCGTCGTGGACTGGCATGTTTTAGTTTTCGCCGCCGCGCTTTCGTTGCTCACCGTTTTGTTCTTTGGCGTGATTCCCGCACTCAGCGCCGGAAACCCTCACCTGCGTGAGCGGCTAACTGAAGGCGGATGGGGAGCAACGACGGGAAGAAGGCGAAACCGACTCCGCAGCGTGCTGGTGAGCGCGGAGATTGCTCTGGCGCTCGTGCTGCTCGCGGGCGCGGGCTTGATGATCAGGTCTCTTCGCAATCTCAATCACGCTGATACCGGCTTTGCCTCGACTAATCTGTTGACCATGCGCGTGCCTCTGTCCGCAGCAAAATATCCCGACGATGCCAAGGCGCTGAATTTCTACGAGCGTTTGCTGGAGCGCGTGCGCAGTGTGGCCGGTGTGCAGAGCGCCGCCGCTGGTTCGCAGCTCCCCCTGGGATTTGGCGGCGGTTGGGGAAAGAATTTCAGTATCGAAGGCCATCCAACAGCAACATCGCTCAGTCAGGTTCCCAGCGTGCAATTCATCTTAGTGAGTCCTGATTACTTTCGCACGGCGGGAATCACTTTGCTGAAAGGCCGCGAGTTCACCGCGCAAGATAGCGAGAAAGCGCAGCAAGTTGCGATTGTCAATGAAACGATTGCGCGCCGCTTCTTCAACAATGAAGAGCCGTTGGGCAAAACGATCTGGATGGGACCGCCGGAAAATCTGTTGCCTGCACCGCAGCCCGGACAACCAGCACAGCCATTCAAGCGCCGCTTGATCGTTGGCGTGATCCATGACGTGAAGGATGGACCAGTCAGTCAACAACCGCAACCCACGGTTTATGTACCTTACTATCAGTTCGATCGCGAGGGATGGACCACTATGGCGCTGCTGATTCGCACCACCGCAACACCATCAGCTTACGTAGCCACGATGCGCGATGTTGTTCGCGGTCTTGATCCCGACCAGCCAGTCGCGCAGGTGGCCAGCGGCGAAGAGTTGCTAAGCCGCAGACTCTCGGAGCCGCGTTTCAATACTTTGCTGCTTGGATCGTTTGCCGGTCTTGGTCTGCTGCTGGCCGCGATCGGCATCTATGGCGTCGTGTCGTTTCTAGTCACACAGCGCACGCACGAGTTTGGCATTCGCATCGCTCTCGGCGCGCAATCGACAAGTGTGCTGAAACTGGTAATTGGCAAGGCGCTTGTACTGTCGTTAATAGGAGTGGGATTGGGGCTCGGGGCAGCACTCGTTCTGACACAATTAATGACGGATCTGATCTATGGAGTGAAGCCGACGGATCCGTTAACGCTGATGGTCGTGGCGCTGCTGCTGACCGGAATCACGATCGTCGCCAGCTACATCCCTGCGCGACGCGCAACGAAAGTCGATCCGTTGGTGGCGCTGCGGTACGAGTAGCAGATTGCCGATTGTCGATGTGTTCCAGCGGGAGAAGGGCTGGGAGAGAGGGACGTAAGCTGAGCGGTTCGATACTCAAGCCCTCTCCCCGACCCTCTCCCAAAGGGAAGGGAGTTAAAAATCGGCAATTAGAAATTGGAGATGGAACTATGGACACCCTGTTAAAGGACATTCGCTATGGAATTCGCGGTTTGCTCAAGCGTCCTGGCTTTACCGCAATCGTGGTCATTACGCTCGCGCTGGGTATCGGCGCAAACACGGCAATCTTTAGCGTCGTTAATGCAGTCTTGCTAAGGCCCTTGCCATTTGCCGACGCGCAGCAACTCGTAATGGTGTTTACGAAGGATAGCAAAACACCGCGGACCTGGGTCGCTTATCCCGACTTGCAGGATTGGCAAAAGCAGAGCCAGCTCTTCAGCGACCTCGCCGGCGTTGTGCCGCAAAGTGTCAACCTCACCGGCAGCGAAGAGCCGACGCGCGTCATCGGCTCATTTGTCACCGGAAACTTTTTCCGTGTGCTAAGAGTTGATGCGGCGCAAGGGCGCACGTTCTCCTCGGAACAGGATCAGATTGGAGCCGTACGGGTCGTAGTGGTGAGTCATAACACTTGGCGCGATCGCTTTGGCTCTGATGCAACTCTGATCGGAAAGACCCTCACGCTCAACGGCCAGCCGTTCACGGTCGTCGGAATCTTGCCGGAGAGCTTTCACTTTCCCTACGGCGATTCCGACGTGTGGATGCCGCTCCAGTACTATCCAAACTTTACGCAGGATCGCAGCAAGACCGCGTCCGGGGTTATCGGGCGTTTGAAGCCGAACGTCACGTTGAACCAGGCGCAGGCGGAGATGACTACGATCGCCAGCCGCCTGGCCCAGCAGTATCCGCAGACCAACGCAGACCGTAGCGTTTTGCTGCTGCGATTTCAGGACGTGGTCGTAGAAGGCTTTGGTCCTTTGTTGCTCGTCTTATTGGGCGCTGTCGGTTTCGTGCTGCTGATTGGCTGCGCCAACGTGGCGAACTTGCTGTTGGCTCGCGCCGCGGGGAGACAGAAGGAGTTCGCGTTGCGTGCGGCGTTGGGCGCCAGTCGTCTTCAGTTGGTGCGGCAACTGCTTACTGAAACGGTGCTGCTTGCTCTAACTGGAGGAATACTCGGCCTCCTCGCCGGCGTTTGGGGCACGCACTTGCTGGTTGCCAACTCTCCATCGCAACTACCGGCGGGTGTTTCTCCAAAGCTGGATCTCACGGTGTTGGGTTTCACGCTCGGAATATCGTTATTGACGGGAATCATTTTTGGGCTGGCGCCGGCGCTGAGGTTTTCGCGACCCGATGTTCACGAAGCACTCAAGGAAGGCGGCCGGTCCTCAGCCGGGCCGACCCGTGTGCGCGGTTTGTTTGTGGTTACTCAAGTCGCGCTGTCGCTGGTGTTGCTGATCGGATCGGGTTTGATGATCAAGAGCTTTCTGAAACTTCTGAACGTCGCGCCGGGATTCAATTCCGAGAACCTCTTGACGATGGAATATCGCGTGCCGCGCACAAAGTATCCTGACGGCGCGCAACAATGGAACTTTCACCAGCAGGTCACAGACCGCGTGCGTGCTTTGCCAGGCGTTGAATCTGCTTCCGTCATACTCGCGCTGCCGTATAGCGGCAATGGCGGCTCCATCAGCTTTGTTCCGCTCAATCATCCCGAACCACCCAAGGGGCAGGAGCCCCAGGCCGAGCGCAACCTCGCTGACCCTTATTACTTTTCCACCATGACAATCCCTTTGCTGTCGGGCCGAGTCTTCGCCGAACAGGATCGAGCGGGCGCGCCACCGGTAGCGATTATCAATCACACGATGCGCGAGCGTTACTGGCCCCATGAAGATCCGCTGGGCCGGCAGGTGCGCCTGTTTGGAGACAGCATCGTCAAAGACAATCTCGCCGTTACGGTCGTTGGGGTTGTCGGTGACGTGAAGCACTACGGTCTTGACGACCAGAGCACTGCGCAAGTCTACGTGCCCTACGCGCAGAATCCATTCATCTTCGCCACGCTGGTGGTCAGAACCAAGGCTGAGCCCATGAGCATGTCTGCTGTGGTGCGCAAAGCGGTTTGGTCGGTTGATAAAGATCAGCCGGTGTGGAAAGTCAGGACCCTCCAGTCGTTGATCGATATCTCAATCGGGCCACGCCGCTTCATGATGTGGCTGCTCGCCGGTATGTCGGCGCTGGCATTGCTGCTTGCTTCGGTTGGGCTGTATGGCGTGATGTCCTACACGGTAACGCAGCGCACTCATGAAATTGGTATTCGAGTCGCGCTCGGCGCGCAGGCAATCGATGTTTTGAAACTAGTTGTTCGCGGCGGAATGACGTTGGTGTTGGCCGGCATCGTCATCGGGCTCGCCGGCGCGTTCGGTCTGACGCGATTGATGAGCACTCTCTTGTTTGGCGTAACGCCGACGGATGTGGCGACGTTCGCGGGCGTTTCAGTGGCTCTGATTGTGGTGGCGTTGCTGGCGTGCTATCTGCCCGCGCGGCGGGCAACGAAAGTCGATCCGCTGGTAGCGCTGCGCTATGAGTGAAGACATTTGCGATTGCCGATTGCCAATTGCCGATTTGAGCGACGTCGCAACTGATTCTTGGACATCGCCGGTTCAAATCGATCGGCGCAGGCAAATCGGCAATCGGCAATCGAAAATTGGAAATGACATTATGGAATCATTGATCAAAGACATCCGTTACGGCTTCCGATCGCTGCGGAAACACCCGGGCTTCACGTTAATCGCCGTACTTACCCTCGCGCTCGGCATCGGCGCGAACAGTGCGATCTTCAGTGTTGTCAATGCAATCGTTTTACGTCCTTTGCCCTATCGAAATTCGGAGCGGCTCATGGTTATTTGGGGCAATCTCCATAAGACCGGCCTTGAGGAGATCGAGCTTTCCGCGCCCGAGTTTACGGACTTCAAAACGCAGTGCAAGGCATTTGATCAGATCGCCGCCTACACCACGCAGGGGTTCAACCTGACGGGTATCGCCGAACCCGAGCGACTGCACGGCGCGATTGTCTCAGCGAGTCTCTTTTCCGCGCTTGGTTTGGACGCGCAGCGGGGCCGCACTTTCCTCGCCGAAGAGGATCAGTTCGATCACGACCAGGTGGTGATTTTGAGTCACTCACTATGGCAACGGCGCTTCGGCGCTGATCCGGGAATCATCAACAAGCCGATCAACCTCGACGGCAAGACGGCAATCGTCGTAGGCGTTATGCCCGCGGACTTTCACTTTCCAGACAAAGAAACCGAAGTCTGGAAGCCGTTAGCGCTTTCGCCGGATCTGTTAACGGAAAACAATCGGGGCTCGCATTTTCTCAACGTGATTGCGCGCCTGCGACCGAACGTTACTCTGCCTCAAGCACAGACGGACATTGACACCGTGACTGCGCGGGTCTCGCAGGAGCATCGGACGACCTACCCAAGCGGCTTCAGCACAACGGTGCGCTCGTTGCGCGAAGATCTCGTCGGCAATCTGCGCAGAGCGTTGTTCGTGCTGCTGGGTGCGGTTGGTCTGGTGCTGGCGATAGCCTGCGCGAACGTCGCTCACCTGCGATTGGCCAACGCCGCGTCCCGCTACAAAGAGATCGCTATTCGTTCGGCGCTGGGAGCAAACCGGAGGCGGGTCATGCGACAGTTTCTTACTGAGAGCTTATTGCTGTCCGCCGTGGGAGGCGCGGCCGGTCTGGCGCTGGCGATTTGGGGAGTCGAGGTGCTCGTTGCTCTGATTCCGAAAGATACGCCTCGCCTGGAAGAGATTAGATTGGATTACCGCGTAGTGTTGTTCACGCTCGGCATTTCAGTTCTTACCGGCGTGCTGTTTGGTCTCGCTCCCGCCTTTCAAGCTGCAAAAACGGATTTGAATGAAGCGCTCAAAGAGGGAGGACGCGGCGGCACCGACGGGTTACGGCGGCTGCGTCTGCGAAGCTTGCTGGTGGTCTCAGAGTTTGCGATCGCGCTGGTGTTGCTCATCGGGGCGGGGCTGATGATTAAGAGCTTTCTGCGCTTGCAGGAAGTCAAGCCCGGATTCGAGCCGGCGAACTTGCTGACGATGCGAGTCGCCCTGCCGACGGCGAAATACCCACAGTTTCAGCAGAGCAGGGTGTTCTTCGAGCAACTGTTTGATCGTCTGAAGGCGCGCCCCGAAGTGAAATCCGTCGCCGCGATCAACCTGCTGCCTTTCGGGGGTAGTGGCGGCGATCGAACCTTTACGATCGAAGGTCAGCCGATCGCTCCCGGACAGCCACATCCTGATGAACAGATCAGATTCGTCAGCGCCGGATACTTCGGCACGATGGGGATCCCCTTGCTGAAAGGGCGCGACTTCACCGAGCACGATCTGCCCGATACGCCGCAAGTGGTAATTATCAACCAGGCAGTGGCCCGCAAGTACTGGCCCAACGAAACGCCCCTGGGGAAACGCGTTTCGTTTTCAAGCAGGACTCCGAAGTGGTACGAAATTGTCGGCGTCGTCGGCAACGTCAAGCATCGTGGGCTCGATCTTGAAGATAAGCCGGA
>JBGQJU010000117.1:0-16411 GCA_041499185.1 Pyrinomonadaceae bacterium
AACGCATTCCTGTCCTTAGATTCTGAAGGTTCCGCTCGCCTAGGAAGAATTGAATTAGCGTGCGACGCCCGTGACTGGACTCGACGCGCTCGCGTATAGGCGCTTCTGCATGCGACCCGCAGCGTACGCCAATCTTCCGGCCTCGATCGCTAGCTTCATCGCCTCCGCCATCTTTGCCGGATTGCGAGCTTCGGCAATCGCTGTGTTCATCAACACTGCGTCCGCGCCGAGTTCCATCGCAATCGCTGCATCACTCGCGGTTCCCACTCCCGCATCGACGATGATCGTCGCGTCAGGCAACTGCTCGCGCATGATGCGCAGGTTCGCTGGATTCTGCACGCCCAGGCCTGACCCGATCGGCGCGGCGAGCGGCATCACCGCGGGACAGCCGGCATCGAGCAGCTTCTTGGCCATTATGAGATCGTCATTGAAATACGGCAGGACGATGAAACCTTCTTTGACCAGAACGCGGGCCGCTTCCAAGGTTTGTTCGTTGTCAGGAAACAGCGTCGTCTGATCGCCGATGACTTCCAGCTTGATCAAGTCGGTTTGTAGAGCTTCGCGCGCGAGCCGCGCCGTACGAATTGCCTCTTCCGCACTGTAGCAACCAGCCGTGTTTGGCAGAATCGCCAGCGCCGGATCAAGATGATCCAAAAACGACTCGGTGCTGCGATCCAGCGGCACTCGACGCACGGCAACGGTTACGATTTCCGCGCCCGAGGCGCGATGCGCCGCCTTCATCTCGTCAAATGTCCGATACTTCCCCGTGCCAATGATCAAGCGGGAAGTAAAAGCGCGGCCGGCAATCTCAAAACTAGGGGCCCGAGCCTGTATTGCAGTTGACATGAATTAAAGCTCTTTCTATTTGGATATGTAATGACTTTACACCGGAAGGTCGAAGAAACAAAAACGTTGCGTGTAGTCATAGGTGACTAACTCGTCCTTGAATTCATTAGAACAGAGACGATGGATGCGCAAACCGCCGCCGTTAACATTATTAGCCGACGCTTCGCCGGGCAGAATCTGCGCGCGAATCTCTCCACCGAAGAGCTTGGTGCTGTGTACATCGAAATACCATTTCCCCGCTCGCAACTGCGCCACGTGTCCTGGACTGACGGCGGCGCTTAGATTGACGAACGTGCCACTGGTCATGCCTTGCGAGCCGAGGTTGAAGAGCACGGGAGCGTTGGCGCCAGGACCAGCGGGGCCATGAATGTGCGCCGCCGTCTGATTGCTTCCCAAACCGGAGAAGTCTAAAGAAATGGTAATCCTCGTCTCCGCATCGTTAAGTATGACGGTGCCGATTCCAACTGCCTTCGAGGCGTTGGGCGGCACCGTTTGCGCGCCGCTGAGCTTTCCCGAGAAAGTTGAATCAGCTTTCGCGGTGACCGCCATCACAGCCAGGATTGTTAGGTAGGCGATCAAGCCCAGAAACTTCTTAAGCATCTTCACTGCTGCTCCGCTAAATGGGGACAACCGACGGCTGTTCTTGCTGGAGGCTCACTGAATCGCCTGGTAGCTCGTCCCGTCTTCATCTTTCCAACCCACCACCGACGAAGTGGACGATCTCCACGCGATCGTCTTCTTTCAAAATTATCGCCGGCCAATTGCCGCGTCTGACGACCCTTTGGTTAAGCTCAATCGCGAGGCGCTCAACCGGGAGATTCAAATGGTCAACCAGATCTTGCAGCGACAGTTCGTCCGCGATTTCGTGTGACTCGCCATTGACGTGAATGCGCAAAGCGTCCGCTAACCTCACTAACCCGGATGGATTACGCGCCGAGTTTCGCTGGAAAGGTCGCCCGCAGTGGCCCGGATGAGAATGGCTGCGCGACCAGAAGTGAATTGCGGTATCTCAGTCGAAACAGTGGCAACGCCTTCGCGATTCGTCTTCACTGAGTAGATTAACGGCCGAAACGCTGTCCCCAGAACCTTGATGGAAACTGCCGCGCTGTTGATCGGCTTCTCGCCCTTCCTGGTAAGCTGCGTCACAAGTATTTGCAGCGTTAACGAGTCTCCGCTGCGAAAATCATCCTGATCGGGAAGACTAATCCGGAGCCCCTCCTCCAATTCAACCATCTCTTCCACCGCCGGTCGGCGTCGGGGATCATAAACGGTATACGGTGACGGTTTTCTTGCGGACGGCCGGACCACGGGTGGAACCAAAGGTTGCTCTGCCTGAGGCGACTCCTCAACTGGCTCCTTTACTGCGGCCTCTGGTTCCGACGCTTGCTCTGTGGCCTGCAAGGTCGCTTGCTCTGCTGCAGGCGTTGCCCGGCGTTTTAGCTCTTCAATCCGGCCGGCATTAATCGCGGCGCAGATCAGGCGGTGCTGGCGCTTCAGTCTCTCCGCCAACGCCGCTTCGCTGAATCCGGAGGCAATCAGATCGTTGTATGGCGAACGTTTGCTGGCGAGAATCTGGCCGCCGGTATAAACGAGCGACAAGATGACCGGCGTGTTGCGTCCTTTGTCCTCGGTCTGCACATGATAGACAACGCCATCATGCTCCACGTCTGTGTTGTAACCCGTGATCACGTTCTTGGATCCGAATTCCGAATCGCCTCAAGCGATCTTCATCTACGGCTCGAATGGGGTCCCATTTGAACGGTAGCACAGCCTTTTTTTGAGGGTCAATCTTCTTTTCTCCGAAAGCGTTTGAAGCAACCGGAACGTTGCTTGACACCTTCTGCCTGTTGCTCTACGATTCGCTTGTACAATGATTCTCAATCTTCATTCGGCCATCAGTAGACGCAAACGTCCGTTCGTCGAGACTGGAGAGGATTGCGCGCGCGATGCAGTTTAGACTCTACGACTATCTGCCGATTCTCTTGATGTTCATTGTCGCCGCCGGCTTTGCGGTCACCAACGTTCTGCTTTCCCAGTTTATCGGGCAACGAAAAAGAACACGCACAAAACTGATGCCCTACGAGTGTGGTAAAGATCCGGTGGGGTCCGCGCGCGAGCGCTTCTCTGTAAAGTTCTATCTAATCGCGATGATCTTCATCTTGTTCGACATTGAAGTCATTTTTCTGGTGCCTTGGGCCGTTGTGTTCAAGACGCTCGCCGGCCCTGCCTACGGACTGCGAACGCTTGTCTATGCGGAGATGATGATTTTCATCGCGCTGCTGCTGGCAGTATATATCTACGTGGTCAAGAAAGGCGCGTTCGACTGGGGCGAGCGCGCGCGACGTGAAGCCGAGGCCGAAGGAAGACTGCTGGCGGACGTTGAGAAGCGTCAAACGGAGAAGACGCGAACCGCGGCATAGGCCGCTTCAGGGAGCTTTTATGGGACTTGAGAACATCATCGGAGAGGCGTTACCAGAAGTCTTAACGACGCAACTCGATTCATTGATCAACTGGGCGCGCAAGTCGTCGCTCTGGCCGGCGACGTTTGGGCTTGCGTGTTGTGCGATCGAAATGATGAACGCGACGTCTTCGCGCAACGACCTCGCGCGTTTTGGTTCTGAAGTTTTTCGCGCCAGTCCCCGCCAGGCAGACGTTATGATTGTTTCGGGGAGAGTTTCGCGCAAAATGGCGCCAGTCCTGCGGCGCATCTACGATCAGATGCCGGAGCCGAAGTGGGTAATCTCGATGGGCGCTTGCGCCACGTCAGGGGGCGTCTTTGATAACTATGCGATCGTTCAAGGGGTCGATAAGATTGTGCCGGTCGACGTGTACATTCCTGGCTGCCCGCCGCGGCCGGAAATGCTTATCCACGCGGTGATGATGCTGCAAGACAAAGTGATGAAAGAGTCTGTGCGCGACCGCAAAGATATTCCCGAAGAAGAAGCGCGGGAAGCGGTTGGCCCGGGAACGCTGCCGGTTACCGACGGCTCGACGATCGGGCAGTCAGGAACACCTGAATCGCGGCCCTACACAATTGCTTCGAGACATGAACGCCGGCGGTCTTTCTGATTATCGAATGCGGGTTTTGATTTTCTCATGACAGAAGATTTGGAAACCGAGCGGGTCTCGTCAGGGCCAGCCACAACATCGACAACAAACTTAACGCCGTCCCAGTTGGTGACGGCGTTGCAGCGTGAGCATCCGGAATGGATCGCTGATGTGATCGAGGCGTTTGGCGAAGTTACGGCGATCGTGCCCCGCAAGCACATCGTCGCGGTGTGCTCGTTTTTGAAGAGCACGCCCAATTCACAGTTCGACTTTCTAGCGGACCTCTGCGGCGCCGATCGCGGCCTTGAAGAAGAGCCGCGCTTCGAGGTCAACTACCACTTGTTTTCGACAACTTTATATCACCGTCTCAGATTGAAAGTTCTGTTGAACGATGCGGACGTTCACGTACCGACCGTGACAGGTGTGTGGCGCACCGCAAACTGGCACGAGCGCGAGACCTACGATCTGGTTGGAGTCATCTTCGACGGCCATCCGGATCTGCGCCGGATTCTCTTGCCTGACGATTGGCAAGGGCACGCGTTGCGCAAGGATTTTCCGTTACGGGGTTATGAACCCTACAGCCTGAAATAATTTGCCACAGAGGCACAGAGACACAGAGCCACAGAGACACAGAGAAGATGGAGATAGATAAACAAGGAAACGACCGCGTAACGAATTTCAAAACGCGTTGACTTATCTCTTTGTCGGAGGTTCTCTGTGCCTCTGTGTCTCTGTGGCAATCTTCTGTAATGAGCACGACCGTAAACATTCCGCCGCAATTCGAGATCGTCGATCGCCCACTCGACACGCAGATGACGATTTCGATGGGGCCGCAGCATCCCTCGACACACGGCGTGTTGCGGCTGGAATTGGTCCTCGACGGCGAGATGGTCGTGAAAGCGACACCCGACATCGGCTATCTCCACACTGGGATGGAGAAGCTGTTCGAATATAAGAAGTATCAGCAAGGGATCGTCATTACGGACCGGATGGATTACCTGAATCCACTCGGCAACAATCTTGCTTACGTGATGGCGGTCGAGAGACTACTTGGGATGGAGATACCAGAACGCGCGCAAACGATTCGTGTGCTCACGTGCGAGTTGCAACGTATTGCCTCGCATCTGGTCTGGCTCGGCACGCACGCGCTGGACATCGGCGCGATGACGGTCTTCTTCTATTGCTTTCGCGAGCGCGAGAAGATCATGAATCTGATCGAAGCTGCGTCTGGTGGTCGCCTGACGCCATCTTATTTTCGGGTTGGCGGTTTGATGATGGACTTGCCGGCGGGTTTCGAGCGACGAGTCAAACAGTTTCTTGATGATTTCCTGCACGCGGTTGATGAGTTTCATAAACTGCTGACCGGCAACCGTATTTTTCAGAAGCGCACGCAAGACGTTGGACGCATTTCAGCGGAAGACGCTGTAGACTGGGGCTTGTCCGGACCATGCCTGCGTGGCAGCGGCGTCAAGTTGGACATTCGTCGCGCCAATCCCTACACAGGTTACGAGCATTATGATTTCGAGATTCCGACCGAAGACGATGGTGACGTGTGGGCGCGTTACCTGGTCCGCATGCGTGAAATGAAGGAGTCGCACAAGATTTCCGCGCAGGCCCTGTCGCGCTTGAAGCCTGGCCCGGTTAAGGCCGACGATCCCAAGGTCGTACTTCCCGATCGCGAAGCAATGAAGACGCACATGGATGCGTTGATTCATCATTTCCTGATCGTCGCTGAAGGATTCGATGTGCCCGTGGGCGAAGTCTATCAGCCAATCGAAGCGTCGAAAGGCGAGCTTGGGGTTTACGTAAAATCGAATGGCGGGCCGAAACCGGATCGCGTGCATTTCCGCGGCCCGAGTTTCGTGAATCTTTCGGCGCTGCCCGATTTGGCCAAGGGCGCGATGGTCGCCGACATCGTCGCAATTATCGGGTCGTTGGATATTGTGCTTGGGGAAATTGATAGATAGTCAGTGGGCATTAGTCCGTGGTCAGTGGTTTCATTTTAGGATAGCGACTTCGTACTGAGTTCCTCAGTCAGGAACTTTCAGCGTCGGTGATCAGAACTACTGACTACGAACCACTGACCACTGGCCAAGAGCAATGAGTCAACAGCCAATACAAATTCAGCCGCTCTCGCAACCCGTTCAAATGCCGGACGAGGTTGCCACGTTCTCGCCTGAAGTCGAGGCCGAGATTGATCGTCATCTTGCGAAGTATCCGTTGAAACGTTCGGCCATTCTGCCTTTGATGTTCATCGTGCAGCGCGAGCGCGGCTATCTCGATCCGCCCGGAGTTTCTTATCTGGCAAATCGTTTGGGCTTGCGGATCACCGACATCTGGGAGGTCGCAACCTTCTACTCGATGATCTACACCAAGCCCGTTGGCAAGTATCACATTCAGATTTGCAAGACGCTCTCGTGCAAGATCATGGGTGAGGGAAAGATTACTGAACACGTTTGCGAAAAGCTGGGCATCAAGCCAGGCGAGACGACGGCCGACGGAAGATTCTCGTTATCGCTGGTCGAATGTCTCGGCTCATGCGGTACCGCGCCGATGTTTCAGATCAATTTTGATTATCACGAGAATCTAACGCTGGATAAGGTGGATCAGATTTTGGATTCGTTGCCCTGAGCGCGACTCCGCAATCGGAAAACAAATGTTTATCGGCGCCATCGGATGTGAGCCACTTCAGCTTCGGCGAGTACATCTCGAGAACTCGCGGTCGCTGGACGTGTATCGCCAGAACGGCGGATACGAAGCGATCAAAAAAGTTCTCGACTCGATGTCGCCGGACGATGTGATCAATGAAGTGAAGAAGTCGGCATTGCGCGGGCGTGGCGGCGCGGGTTTTCCGACGGGGATGAAGTGGAGCTTTGTGCCCAAAGATTCGCCGAAAGAAAAATATGTTGTTTGCAACGCCGACGAATCCGAGCCGGGCACATTCAAGGATCGCTACCTGCTGGAGCGCGATCCGCACATGCTGATTGAAGGCATGCTGATCGCGGCCTATGCGCTGGGTGCGAAAGTGAACTACATCTACACGCGAGGCGAGTACAAGTATCTCATCGACATCATGGAACAAGCGCTTGATGAAGCGCGGGCGGCCGGCTTGCTCGGAGAAAAGATTCTCGGCACTGATTTTTGCTGCGAGATTCATACGCACACGGGCGCAGGCGCATACATCTGCGGCGAAGAGACTGCGCTACTCAGCTCGCTGGAAGGGATGCGCGGCCACCCGAAAATGAAGCCTCCCTTCCCTGCTGTATCGGGCTTGTATGCATGTCCCACTGTCGTAAATAACGTCGAAACGCTGACTGCTGTGCCCGACATCATCAAGATGGGCGGCGAGGCTTATCAAAAGCTGGGCACCGAAAAGAGCGGCGGCACGAAACTCTGGTCAGTTTCAGGCCACGTCAATCAGCCCGGCGTTTATGAGTTGCCAATGGGCTATACGCACATGGAAAAGTTCATCATGGAAGACTGCCACGGAATTCCCGACGGCAAGAAGTTGAAGGCGGTCATTCCGGGTGGCTCGTCGGTTTACATCATGCGCGCCGATCAGATCATCGGAAAAGACGTGCGCATGGATTACGAAGGACTGGTCGCAGCCGGCTCGATGGTCGGCTCGGGTGGATTCATCGTGATGGACGAGACCGTAGACATCTTTGAGTCAACCAAGAACCTGACTGAGTTTTACAAACATGAATCGTGCGGTTGGTGCACGCCCTGTCGGGAAGGCACGGATTGGCTGGTGAAGATTTTCAAGCGCATCGAGAACGGTGGCGGCCGACCGGAAGATGCTCAATTGATGTTGGATCTCTGCGACAACATCGAAGGCAAATCATTCTGCCCGCTCGGCGATGCGGCGGCGTGGCCGATTCAGTCAGCGATTAAGAGGTTTCCGGAAGATTTCAAGAGGCGTTTGGCAGCAAGCGCTCCTCCTAACGGCCAACGGGTTTCTAAGTGAGGTTGTTATGACAGAAGAAGAATACCAGCGATTGCAAAATCTCCTGGGCACAGTTATCGAGCAGCAGGCGACATTTGCCGAGAACCAAGCGAAAGCCGATGTGCGAATGACTCGTCATGAAGAATCCATCGCTGCGTTGCTGGCTATCGCGGAGCTGCACGACTCGCAGTTCAAGGATACAGATAAACGAATCAACGCTCTCGTGAACGTTGTAGAAAAATACATTTCGCGAGAGCAATAAGAGATCCTGGCATGGCCGACCTGATCAAAGTCACCATCAACGGCAAAGACTTCCAGGTGCCGAAAGGCGCGCGGTTAATCGACGTGTGCCGCGAAAACGCTTTCGATATCCCAAGTTTCTGTTACTACTCCGATCTCGCGCTGCAGGCATCGTGTCGCATGTGCCTGGTGCGCATCGAGAAGATGCCGAAGCTGCAAACCTCGTGCACGATCATCTGCACCGACGGCATGATTGTGACCACGCAAAGCGAAGAGATCGAAAAGGCTCAGCGCGCGATGATGGAGTTTCTGTTGGCGAATCATCCGCTCGATTGTCCAGTATGCGATCGCGGCGGCGAATGTGAGTTGCAGGAGATGGCGTTCGATTGGGGCGGCCTGGAAGAGCGATTCACTGAACGAAAAAATGCGCAACCCGAAAAGTACCTTTCGCCGATGGTGGCCAACGATCCGCAGCGCTGCATTTTGTGTAAGCGCTGCACTCGCGTCTGCGACGAGTGGATGGGCGAAGACGCAATTGAAGCGGGCGGGCGTGGCGCAAACACCGTAATCGGTACCTACGGAGGCTGGCTGAATTGTTCGCAATGCGGCAATTGCATCGAAGTCTGCCCGACCGGAACGCTGCTCGATGCAACCTATCGTCACCAAGCGCGTCCGTGGGAATTGACGCAGACGGTATCGACGTGCACCTATTGTTCGGATGGCTGCCAGATGTCGCTCGGCTCACGAGGTGGCGATCTGATGCGCATCGTTGCGCGCGATCGATACGTTAATGGATTGAACGGCGAATTCCTCTGCATCAAAGGACGCTTCGGCCATCCTTTTGTCAATCACGAAGCGCGCCTTCGCACGCCGCTGATTCGTTATAAGCAGGGCGGCAAGTTAATACCCGCGACGTGGGACGAAGCGATTCGGCACGTGGCCGGGAAGCTGGACTCGATTGCGAACCAGCACGGACCAAATGCCATTGGCATCGTTGGCAGTCCGCGGATTACTAACGAAGCGCTCTACGTCTTGCGCAAGTTTGCGACGGAACTTGTGGGCACCGAAAACTACACGACAAGCGACGCCTTCAGTCTGAAGCCTTTCTTCGATAATCTTGGCGCGCCACTGGCCACGCATCGCGACATTCGTTACGCCAAAACTATTCTTTTGATTGGCGGCGAGCCGGAAGAATTGCAGCCGCTCACCGGCAAACAGATTCGCCAGGCAGTGCGCAATGGCGGGACGAAGCTGATCATTATCAACCGTGTTCCGATTCGCTTGAACGAGCAGGCTGCGCAGTTCATTCATATTCGACCAGGTTCGGAAGACGCGGCGATTCTGGCGCTGGCGGACAAGTCGAATGGCGCGCTAGCGGCGCGCAAGATGGGCATCGACCAGAGCGAACTCAATGCCGCGCGCGCAACGATCAACGAGACCCAGGGCGACCTGATTATCATGTTCGGCGGCGAACTCAGCGAAGCTGCGCAAGCGGTAATAGCCCAGTTGCCTTATTTGCTGGCAGGTGAAGGCCGGCGCGTGCTGCTGCATCCGCTGCCGCTTTTCAACAATAGCGTCGGCGCACTGGACATGGGGATGATGAATGGTGCGATGAACGCGACCCAAGTGCTTGATGCTACCGGCGAGACGATCCGAGCGCTTTATGTGGCGGGAAGTGTCCTGCCCGAACAATTGAGAGACCGCGAAGAGGCCTTAAACAAACTCGATTTTCTCGTCGTGCAGGAGCTGTTCGAGACTGAAACCACAGCCTTCGCCGACGTCGTCTTGCCTGCTGCTTCGTTTGCCGAAACCGATGGCACGTTTACAAACAATGACGGCTTTGTTCAGCGCGTGCGCCAATCGATTCCACCCGTACACCAGTCAAAAGCTGATTGGATGATCGTAGATCAGTTGGCAAAAGAGTTGGGCGTCGATTTTGGATTTCAGATGTCCGCCGGCGCCGTGTTCCGCGAAATTGCCGATCATGTCCCTGCATATGCGGACTTGCGCTATCCGTTGCTGAAAGACGAAACGAAACCAGTGCAGGTGAGGCACGCGATTGCGCCCCAGCGCGACCTGGCAAGCGAACTCGAGGCCATCCGCCAGACAGTCGAGCGTATGGACGAGACTGCGACGAAGATCACAGAAACCCCTTCTGTTGGGCACGAACTTTTCCGTGTCGGAACGCTGACCGACAAGGTGCCGCAGTTTCATCTGCTCGCCGCCGGCAATCCGAAACCGGAAACCCTGCGAATCTCGCCCGTGTATCAGATTACTGTCGACGAAAACCTGCGGCGCGAGGCAGTGGCAGCAGGAGATTGAAGGCATTGCCAATTGCCGATTTTCGATTGGCGATCGTGGGACATTGGCCTTTGATAATGAACTGATCAGTAAGGGAACCAATATTCAAGACGAATGCCCGTTTTGGATTCAATCGGCAATTGGCAATCGGCAATCGGCAATGTAACTCATGGACTGGAATAACCCTCTCGTTCATTCGGCGCTGGTGCTCGTTGCGATCACGATCGCCTTTCTGTCGATCATGTTGCTCGTGGCCTTCACCGTGCTTGCCGAGCGCCGCGTGTTGGCGTTTCTGCAGGGGCGGCTCGGGCCGAACCGTGTTGGTTACGGCGGTGTGCTCCAACCGTTCGCTGACTTCATCAAGACAATGATGAAGGAGGACGTGAATCCTGCTCAGTCAACGCGGTTTGTTTTTTTCCTCGCGCCGGTGATTGCCGTAACGACCGCGATCATGGCGATTGTTGTTTATCCGTTTGGGCCAATCGTCTCCATCCCGCTTTTACACTGGTCGTTTCCACTGGTAATTGCGCGCTTCGACGTGGCGCTCCTATATGTGCTGGGCGTCACCTCCATCGGCGTTTACGGCATCGCGCTGGCCGGCTGGTCATCAAACAACAAGTACAGCCTGATGGGCGGTCTGCGCTCGGCCGCGCAGCTGATCTCGTACGAGCTGGCGCTCGGTCTGTCGCTGATAGGCGTCATCTTGATTGCCGGCACCTTAGACATATACAGCATCGTCGAGCAACAGTCAGGTTGGAATGGACTGCACTGGAATATTCTCTATCAACCAATCGGTTTCATCACTTATTTGATGTCGGCCATCGCGGAGACCAATCGCGTGCCGTTCGACTTGCCAGAGGCGGAAACCGAACTCGTCGCGGGGTTCCATACCGAGTACAGCTCGATGAAGTTCCTGCTTTTCTTCAACGCGGAATACATCAACATGATCACCGTGTCGATGCTGGCGACGACGCTCTTTCTCGGTGGCTGGAACGGGCCGGGCGTGGCGCAATTGCCGCTGCTCGGCGTCTTTTATTTCCTGGCGAAGATCCTGTTCTTTCTTTTTCTCTACATTTGGATTCGCGGCACTTTGCCACGGTTTCGTTTTGATCAGTTGATGAACTTTGGCTGGAAGTTCTTGTTGCCGGTGACGATTCTGAATATTTTGATCACGGCAACACTCGTATTTCTGAATTGGATCTGACCATACTGAGACACAGCGCTTAACTATGGCGACCACACTTCTCTTCATACTTTTCGCCGGACTGGCAATCGGCTGCGCTATTGCGGTGGTGGCGCAGCGCCATCCCCTTTACAGCGCCATCTCGCTGATCGGCGTTTTCATTTCGCTCGCCTGTTTGTATCTGATGCTGGCGGCGCCGTTCATCGCCGCCGTGCAAGTGATCGTGTACGCCGGCGCGATTATGGTGCTCGTGGTTTTCGTTATCATGTTGCTGAACGTCGAGGAGGAGGAGCATCGCCGCCCACGGCTTGGTTATTTGGTGCCCGTTGCTACCGGCCTGGCGGCAATTCTGATTGCCGAGATAGCATTCGTCCTGTATTCCGTGCCGACCGCGCCATTCACACCGGGCGACAACAATTCGAGCGTCGGCTTGACCGCTTCCATCGGGACCGGCTTGTTTACGAAATACCTGCTGCCGTTTGAGATCACATCGATCCTGCTGTTGATGGCGATTGTCGGCGCGATGACGCTGGCGCGCCGCGTAATCAACTTGTCGCCGGTCGCTCGCGTAGTGCCCAGCGCACAGGTTTTAGCCAGGGACGTATTGAATCCAACGGCGATTGGCAATGTCTCGCCGTTTGAAACGCACAGCAGCGCGCAGGCAGCGAGAGTTTTAGGTGTGCCAGACGACCACGACCCAAACAAAAGAGACTGAAGCGATTGTATGGGCCCGCAACTCTCATGGTATCTCGCGCTCTCAGCCATTCTGTTTACGATTGGCGTAGCGGGCGTAATCATCAAGCGCAACGTGATCTCGATGTTCATGTGCATCGAGCTGATGCTGAACGCCGTGAATCTCACGTTCGTCGCTTTTTCGAGCTATTTTCGCGACGTCTCAGGCCAGCTTTTTGTTTTTATCGTGATGACTGTGGCGGCCGCTGAAGCCGCGGTAGGCCTCGGCATCATCATCGCCATCTTCCGCAATCGCGAATCGCTGGATGTCGACGATGCGAGCATTATGAAGTTGTAGTGGTCCGTAGTCAGTGAATGCACGAAAACAACCTTCTCAGTCTGATCATCTTTGCACCGCTCGCGGGCGCGGCCATTAACTGGTTCATCGGTCGCCGTGTGCGCAATGAGAAGTTTATTGGCAGCGTGGCCTGCGGCGCAGTCGGCATCTCGACCATCGTTGCTTTTTATCTCGCCTTTAAGTCCGACGGCGCGCTGATAACTAAGGAACCGATTCTCGATCATCTGTGGACCTGGATTCAGGTCGGAAAGTTTCGCGCGGACTTCGGCCTGGCGATGGACCGGCTCAGCGGCATCTATGCGCTCTTCGTGACGTTTGTCGGTTTTCTGATTCACGTCTTCGCTGTCGGCTACATGCACGAGGACAAGGGGTTCTATCGGTTCTTCGCTTTCTTGAATCTCTTCATGTTCTCGATGTTGACGCTGGTGCTGGCCGACAACTTCCTGCTGATGTTTGTCGGTTGGGAGGGCGTCGGGCTGTGTTCGTATCTGCTTATCGGTTACTACACCGACCGCCAGGAAGCGGGCGACGCCGCAAAGAAAGCTTTCATCGCGAACCGTGTTGGCGACTGGGGTTTCGTGATGGGGATCATGCTGGTCTTTTTTCTGACGGGTTCGATCAGTTTTTTTGACAAGTCAGGTAACGCCTTGCAGACGATTGGCAACTTGGCCGCCGATCCATTCACCTGGCATGCGCTCTTTGCGGGTGGCATCACTTCGGTGGCGATCCTGCTTTTCATTGGCGCGACTGGCAAGAGCGCACAGATCCCGCTCTACGTCTGGCTGCCCGACGCGATGGCCGGTCCAACGCCTGTCTCTGCTCTGATTCACGCGGCGACGATGGTGACGGCGGGTGTTTACATGATCGTTCGCTGCAATGCGATCTTCATGCACGCGCCGATGGCGATGTTCATTGTGGCGATTGTCGGAGCCGTGACCGCGCTGTTCGCGGCGACGATCGGCATCGCGCAAAACGACATCAAGAAGGTGCTGGCCTACTCGACGATCTCGCAGCTTGGATACATGTTCCTGGCTTGTGGCATTGGCGCGTTCGTCGCCGCGATCTTCCACGTCGTCACGCATGCGTTTTTCAAAGCGCTGCTCTTTCTCGGTTCCGGCTCGGTGATCACAGGCGTGCACCACGAGCAGGACATGCGCCGTATGGGCGGGCTGAAGAAGTACATGCCCGTCACTTTCGTGACGATGCTCGCAGGCTGGCTGGCGATCTGCGGGATCTTGCCGTTCGCCGGATTCTTTTCCAAGGATGAAATTCTCTGGAAGACCTGGAGCGTGAAAGCGCTGGGCGCCGGCTTGGTCAACATGCCGGCGGCGTTCAGCAAATCATTGTGGGTCATAGGCATCATCACCGCCTTACTAACGGCGATTTACATGACACGCTTGATGGTGATGACGTTCTGGGGTGGGGAGCGATTCCGTGAATCTCACGCCCATGCGGAAACTGCCCACGCTCATCACGATCATGTTTCGCATGGCGCAATCGAACCGCGCGAATCGTCATGGTTGATGACGACGCCCTTGATCGTGCTCGCGGTGCTTTCAACGATCGGCGGTTTCATCGGCGTTCCCTATGCGCTCGGCTCGCTGTTCTCCGGCAAGCCCGTCAATTACATCGAGCGCGCGTTGGAGCCAGTGGTTAAATCCGAACCCGCTGAGCAGAGTTCGCCCGAAGTTCGCTGGTCGTCGCCGCCGCCGCAACCGATCGACGGGGCTCCCGCTGCATTCTTCATTGAAGGCGCAAACACAGGTGAAGCGATTCCTTCCCCAGAGGAGATTCGCGAAGAGCGTCTCCTTGCGGTCTTGTCTCTATTGGTGGGTTTGGTTGGCATCGGCATTGGTTGGGTGATTTTCCAAAAGCGTCCTCTGCTCGAGCTGCCCAGCATTTTGGAGAACAAGTATTACGTGGATGAAATCTACGACGCTGCGATCATCAATCCAATCGAAGTTGGCTCGCGCGAGGGGCTTTGGAAATTCTTCGACGTGGAAGTTATTGACGGATTTCTGCACGGCCTGGGCCGAACCGTGACCGAGGCCGGCGGCGTGATTCGTTACTTGCAAACCGGATTCGTTCGTAGTTATGCCGCCATCATTCTTTTCGGTGCGCTGGCAATCATCGGATTTTTCAGTTACTACGGCGTTCGTCTTCTGTTTCACTAGTTTATGCCGCAACACCTGCTAACAGCACTGATTCTCGTTCCGGTAATCGGCGCGCTTGCGACCGTTGCTTACAGTTTTGTGCCCAACCGGCGCGAGGAGCATTACAAATGGATCGCTCTGGCGTTTTCGACGGCCACGTTCTTGCTGTCGCTGCTGTTGATTCACGGCGCGGGCGGCGCTGTGGCTGAGTTTCGCCTCGAAGAAAACGTCTCTTGGATTAGCTCGATCGGCGCGCGTTATCACGTCGGCGTCGACGGCATTAGTCTCTGGCTTGTTTTGTTGACGACGTTGCTTGTGCCCATTTCAATTCTCTCGAGTTGGACCGCAATTGAAAAACGCCAACTCTCGTACTACGTTTTCATGCTGGTGCTCGCCAGTGCGATGGTCGGCGTTTTTGTCTCGCTGGATCTCTTGCTGTTCTATCTATTCTTCGAAGCGTCGCTCGTACCGATGTTTTTGCTGATCGGCATCTGGGGCGGCGAGCGACGAATCTACGCGGCAGTCAAGTTTTTCATCTACACGGCGGTCGGCAGTTTGTTGATGCTGGTTGCGATTATCGCGCTGTATTTCATCTACAATACTTTTGATTACGCGACGATACTTGAAGCGATGCGAGCGAATGCAGGGCTGCTCTCTTCGCGCGCCGAGTTCTGGTTGTTCCTGGCGTTTGCTTTTGCGTTCTGCATCAAGGTCCCGCTCTTTCCGCTGCACACGTGGCTACCCGATGCGCACACCGAAGCGCCGACGGCCGGCTCGGTGATACTCGCCGGCGTGCTGCTGAAGATGGGCACATATGGACTGTTGCGTTTCAATCTTGGGCTGTTTCCTGAGATGTCGCGCAAGTTTGCGCCCCTAATGATCACGCTCGCGATCATTGGAATCATCTACGGCGCGCTGGTCGCGATGGTCCAGCCGGATGTGAAACGACTGGTGGCCTACTCATCCGTCAGCCACATGGGATTTGTGGTGCTCGGCTTGTTCTCGTTTACTGATCTGGGTATGCAAGGCGCGCTCTATCAAATGCTCAACCACGGTGTGTCGACCGGTGCATTGTTTTTGTTTGTTGGCATGATCTACGAGCGGCGGCACACGCGTATGATCAGCGAGTTTGGTGGACTCTCGACACCGATGCCGTGGTTCGCAACACTATTCGTGATCGCCTCGCTGTCATCAATCGGGTTGCCGTTTCTGAATGGATTCGTCGGCGAGTTTTTGATCATGATTGGCTCGTGGACGTCTGTAGCGGTTCGTCACGCGTGGATTGTTACGATGTTCGCAGGTACGGGAGTGATCTGGGCGGCGGTTTATATGTTGTGGATGCTGCAACGCGTCGTGTTTGGGAAAGTCACAAATCCGAAGAATGAACAGTTACACGATTTGAACGCGCGCGAGATCGGATTGCTGGTTCCGCTGCTGGTGCTGATGTTGTTCATGGGCGTCTACCCGCAGGTGTTTCTCGATCGCTCGAAAGCCAGCATCGAAGCCGTGCGCACGCGCGTCACCGCGGGCCAGAGCGGCGGAACATTTGCGGCGATTGAAGCCCACGAGAAGGAGCGTGGTCATTAGTCTCTGCGCATACTCTGCGTTCTCTGCGACTCCGCGGTGAGTGTCTTGGAACTATTGTCACCGCCGAGACGCAGAGA
>JBGQJU010000118.1:0-15935 GCA_041499185.1 Pyrinomonadaceae bacterium
GGCCAAAAACAGTTACTGATGCGAACAACATCGCGCAGACGAGCACACAACGGCACGTCAGCTTGTTTGAGAATAACCGTCTTGCTTTCATTTTCTTCTCCTTATGCTAATGGGCGTCAGTGATGCTTTTCAGGATCGGCGGACCATGTCTCCCGGTCACCGATACTGCCAAATAGGTCGCGGAATACTAGAAAACCAATTGTTTGCTCTGCGGAGGGATATGGTCTCAACCCTGGCTAGTTTTTGCAAGCTTTAGGCAGCTGTCGTTTTAGACGAGCGTCCACGCTCAGAGGGACGCGCTGCCTGCTGGAAACGCCGTCGCCGAAGTGGTAGTATTTGGGCGCTGTCAATAGCCAATAGCCGGCAACCAAAGCAATGTTCAATCCGCAGCCACTACATTTTCGTCCCCTTGATTCCCGCGCCGATCTTTTCGCGGACTAGCCCCGCCGTCTTTCCTTTTGAATCGCATCGCTAAACCTGCGACAGGTTTTCGTTGTCTTGTCGAAACTCATTTCTAGAAAAGGAGAGAGATCATGTCCACCACTTTAGCACCACCGAAGAGACCAGAGATCAAGACCGCTTTGCCCGGTCCGAAGGGCCGAGCAATTATCGAAGCAGATGCACAGTTTGTCACACCGTCTTATCCGCGACCTTCGTTCAAGCTTGTCGCCGATCACGCGCAAGGAGTTTGGGTCGAGGACGTCGACGGCAACGTCTTTCTTGATTGCAATGCCGGCGTCGCTGTTTGTTCGACGGGCCATTGCCACCCGGAGGTCGTGCGCGCGATTCAAGACCAGGCAGCGCGGCTAATCCACATGTGCGGCACGGACTATTACTACGCCCTAATGCCGCAGTTCGCGCAGAAGCTTGACGAGATCGTTCCGGTTCCGTCACCCACACGCACGCATTTTGCCAACAGCGGCACCGAAGCAGTTGAAACTGCTTTGAAGCTGGCGATGCACGCGACCGGTCGCGAAAAGTTCATCGCGTTCTTCAATAGCTTTCACGGACGAACGCTCGGCTCGCTTTCGTTGACTTCGTCGAAAGTGGCTCAGCGTATTGGCTTCAAACGCCAGGTGCTCGACGTCGTTCACGTCCCCTATCCGAACGAGTATCGCAATCCATTCAGCGCCGAAGATTGTGGCGACGGTGGCGCCGGTCAGGGCGCGCTCAACTGGATCGAGAATCGTTTGTTCAAAACGACGACGCCAGCCGAGGAAGTAGCCGGTATCGTTGTAGAGGTAGTACAAGGTGAGGGCGGTTATGTGCCCGCGCCAAAGAACTTTCTGCAGGGGCTGCGCCGAATCTGCGACGAGCATGGCATCATGCTGATCGTAGACGAAGTGCAATCGGGAATGGGCCGCACGGGCAAGATGTTCGCGTGCGAGCATTACGATCTGAAGCCGGATATCATCACGATTGCCAAGGGCATTGGTTCTGGTCTTCCGATTGGCGCAACGGTCGCGCGCGCCGATCTGATGGACTGGAAGCCGGGCGCGCACGCGTCAACGTTTGGCGGCAATCCAGTCTGCATCGCGAGCGCGTTGAAGACAATCGAGCTGCTCCAGGGCGGTCTGGTGCGCAACAGCGCGGAGGTTGGCGCTTATCTGAAGGCGGGCCTCGAAAAGCTGATGCAGAAACATGATTGCATCGGCGACGTGCGCGGCATGGGCCTGATGCTCGGTGTGGAATTCGTGAAGGACAAAGCGAGCCGACAAGAAGATCCAAAACTACGCGATCGCGTCGAGATTGCCTGCTTCGAGCGCGGGTTGATTCTCCTGGGTTGTGGCACAAACTCAATTCGCTGGTCGCCGCCACTGATCTTGACCCGAGAAAATGTCGACGTCGCGCTGGAGATTTTTGACGAGGCGATCACTGCTTCGGCCACGTGAGCAACTGAGAAAGAACATGTTTCAAGGTTCCGTAGTTTCAATCAACATCGCCCCGGCGGCCGAAAGTGCGTTGGTTTCCGTCGAGCAGGCGCATGCAGTTCCGGAAAAGGGGCTTGAGGGCGATCGGTATTTCAATCAAGCGGGAACTTTCTCGAAGCCTCAACCCGATCGCGAGCTGACTTTGATTGAGAGCGAAGCCATCGAAGCATTCAATCGCGAACTGGAAATCGAGTTTCCCACGGCAGCAGCACGGCGCAACATCGTCACGCGCGGCGTACCGTTGAATCATCTGGTGGGGCGTGAGTTTCAAATTGGGGAGATCAGGGTTCGCGGCTTGAAGCTGTGCGAACCCTGCTCGCATCTCGCTCGATTAAGCCATGAAAGCGTTTTGCCGGGCCTGGTACATCGCGGCGGCTTGCGTGCGCAGATTCTGGCCGAGGGCATGATTCGCGTGGGCGACGCAATCCGTGAATAGTCGCCTCTAAAACCGCAACTTAGTTTCTATCTCCTTCATTCGTGCGCGCAACCGATCTTCGTCAACCGTTGTCACGCGATCGTCGCGAAAGACTTCCCTGCCCGCGACAACGGCCATGATCACGTCGCGCGCGGATGAAGCGAAGATCAGAGTGCTGACGGGATCGTATGACGGAAGCTGGTGCATTCCGCTGCGAGAGACGGCGATAAAATCAGCCTGCAATCCTGGCCTTAATTCCCCGATTTGCCCTTCAAAGCCGAGGGCGCGCGCGCCTTCGATCGTCGCCGACGACAAAGCATCTTTTGCCCTTATCATCTTCAACTCATCATCCTTTCGCGTAGTTGCGCGTGCAAGCAACACGGCAAACCTCGCTTCCTCAAAGATGTCGCACGTGTTGTTGCTCGCCACCGAGTCGCTGCCAAGCCCGACGGCAATGCCGGCGTTGAGAAACTCTGCGAACGGCGCTTGACCGTGACCCAGTTTAGCGTTTGACTTGGGACAATGCGCGACGCGTGCTCTTGCTTGTTCGATCGTCGCGATATCCGCGGCGTCGACATTGATGCAATGCGCCAGCAATGGGCGTGTGCGAAGCACGCCGAGTTTCTCCAAATACTGAATGGTTGAGCTACCCGTCGCGCGCCACTGAATGCCACGCTTTGCCAAACTCTCGGCGAATGGTCCCGTTCCCTCACGCACAAATAATTCTTCGGCGGATGATTCCGCGGCGTGCGTCATCAGCGGCAGTTTTTCCGCCACCGCAAAGTCGGCAATCATTTCAAGCTGTGGCCCACAGACCGTGTATGGGGCGTGGGGTGAAACTCCGGCTCTGACCAAAGGAGTTTGATGTTCACGAAGCAATGAGACTTTATTCCTCAGCTCGTCGAAGTTCTCCTTTGCCAGTCGCGGATCTGGACCAAAAGACTCCTGATACACGGTACCGCGCAGACCCACGTCGCGCAGCGCTTTCATACTTTCGACGGCCGCGTCGCTCGCATCGCCCAGACAAGTGATGCCCGCACGGGCCGCCTCGCACGCACCCCAGGCGGCTGAAACGTAAAGGTCATCGGCTGTCATTTTTTCCAAGCGTGCGACGGTTAGTTTCTTAAGCCAGGCGGAAAAGTCTGACTCTTCGGCTTCAAGAAAACCGCGCATCGCGCTTAGCTCGAGATGAGAATGAGCGTTGACAAGACCGGGAAGGATGGCTGCTTCGCCGAAGTCGTGCACCGTGGCTTCCGGAGACTGCGCCACGATCGCCGCACGTTGGCCCACGGCAACAATGCGTTCGCCTTCCACCGCAATTGCGCCATCAGGCACCGGCGCGGAAGAAATGGGAAGAACCCAGCGGGCGCTGTAGAGGGTTGTCATTTCTTTCGATCAAAACACTGGGCGGACACGCAGGTCCACCCCTACGACTGCCAACCACACTCAAACGCACCTATTGTTTACCGTTGCACGCTGGTCGTGCTCTGTCCTCGTGCTTGTTTAATTTTGCGATAGCGCTCGAGGATAGATATCACGTACGCGCGTGTGGAGGGAATGTCGATGCGCTTAATGAACTCATCGCCTGAAGGCGCGGGAGTGCCTTCCGCTGTGCGGTTCCACTCCGCGGCTCGACTTGGACCAGCGTTATAGGCGGCGATCATGCGCGCTTCCGCGTCTGGCACATCGCGAAATTGTTCGTAGGACTTCTCGAGATACCAGCAACCGATCTGAATATTTCGTTCCGGATCACGAAGGGCGCTGCGCGGATCGCCAGCCATCTGCCGCTCGAGTTCGTGCATGCCGGTCTCCGCGGCCCAGGCGCGCCCGACGGCGGGTGTAACCTGCATCAGTCCAATCTCGCCGTCTTTGCCGATTTTCCAGGGGCTGAAGTACGTCTCTTCGTAAATCACGCTCCAAACCAGATCTGGATCGAGGCGATAGATCCCTGCCTGCCTCGCAACCAGAGCGTCATAGCGATGAATCCAGTATTGATTGAAGAAGTAAGCGCCGAAAGCAACTATGAGGACGATGAGGATCAGGGCAATCCATTTTCCATTTGTCATTTTCCAATTTCCATCTTCCATTTTCATCGCACTGCGACGAATCGATAATAAGATGACAAATGAGAAATGGAAAATCGATTCTCGGAGAGCGTCTATGCTGTCACCAATTAGTAGGACAGAACACTAGTGACAGCTTCAGTTTCCGCGTTTGAGTGCTGACCAGAAGCTCACCGGGCCGTATGCCTGGTCGACGCCCTCATACCGTGAACGCAACGCCTGTTCGTCGAGCACATGACCCTGCAACCAGACTTCAGCATCCAGAGTTGCGCCCGGCACGAGGGCGTCACCGCGCAGGGCGCGCCGGTTTACTAACACTTCGAGATTCATGCGTTCCAGATCAACGTGGATCCAGTAGAGCTCACTGCCAGAGAGTGGGTTTCTAAGCGGTTTGAAAGCAATGACTCGTCCAGACAGGCTCCAATCGTTCTCGTGCGCGGCGCGCGACGGAGCGGCTTTTTCCAGCGGCAGCCAACGCGGCTTGGCAGTTCCCTTGCGCACGCGAGCACGATAAGCCAGGCCGCACAGTCCGACGTGAAGTTCCTGCGCGCGAAATCCGGCAGGACCAACCTCAGTCAGATTCTGCAGCTCAAAAAGGACGTCGCAGTCTGTGCCCTGGCAATAGCCGTGAATCACCGCCTCGCCCTCTTCATCGTACTCGGTAAGGGCCCAGGGACCGATGCTCTGAATGTAGCGCGCGCGAAATCCTGGACGGCAATCTGCGTAGAACACGTCGCCGCTCCCGGACTCGTACAACACCGTCCAGACTTCCAGGCCTTCACCCAGCTTCCAGCAGCGGCCGTGCAACACAGCACCGCGACGCGAGAGCTGAGTCGGCTCACCTTGATCACCCGCGCGTTCAGCCAGATAGTTGAACGCCTTCTCGCTTGGTACTTCAAGCCCGATTGTCTCGAACGTCAGATTCATAACTACGTTGCAAGAATTAAGAAATCGAATTCGCTCTAATTACTACTTATCATTCATCACTGTGTCGATTATTTTCCAGCGCGTTTGCGCTGTTTGTGCTGAGTAGTGGCGCCGTTCGAGTCTTCGGCGCGCGGCGCGCGACTCTTGAAACCGCGAATGTTGCGTTCGGGTCCACGGAGCGGGCGCACGCCGGAGCGCACCATCTCGGCAAAAAGGTCCACATCGTAATCAACTTCGCGCGACATCTCTTCGCGGATTGCATGTAGCGCCTCAAGAAATCTGGGTCTACGGTACATAGGTCATTTCACGTCACTCTCTCGGTTGCTTCCGACACCAGGAACTCCGGCGTCACAATCATCGGCACAAAAAACCCGGCTGCAGTGTTAAAAAGACGAATGCGTGCCTGACGGCGAACGTTGGCCAGGTGACCAAAGTTCCACGTTACTAGATAGTCTATTTTGTGGTAAGAGGCAATCGCCACATGCAGCGCATCGGCGATGTACTTGCGATGAAAGATCCCGCGCGAAATGTAACCGTCGGCGAGGATCGCGGCTTCCTCCGTCAGCTCAACCTGCTCGAGAGGAGCTACAAGGTTCAAATAAGAAGACCGATGTGGCTCAGGGATGCGCTCGAGCTCACGGGAAACCAGGGGAGACACAACCGCGCGATAATCTTTCATCTCGTGCTCCCACCAGCGGATCGTCAGGTCACGCCGGAACGGCTCGCCGTTGTCGAGGTATGCACCGATGACCGATGTCTCCAGATAAAGGCTTGGCTGCATTGGTGTGCGTCATTCACCTCGTGGGTTTGACGCCCTCACTGCTCGTAGGCGTTTGATTCAACGGTTCGAGCCGAATCACACCGCGCTGAAAATCGAAGGAGATTCGGAAATGACTTAAGAAATTCCCCCCAAGAATCCCATTCTGTTGAAATCCGGCGGTCTCGTTCACTGGTTCGAGATCCAGCACCGCCGTGCCGAGTCTCTCCTGCTGAAAAGTTCCGAGCATAATTCGCGGAAGCACCAACATCTTGACGTTTTCGGCGATGCCGGCGGCACCAAAAACGCGCAAGTTGCTTGACTGTACGTGGCCGCTTAACTCATCAAGCGCGGCTAGCTTTTCCGCGACTACCGACACCGTCGCACCAGTATCGATGATGAAGTTGAACGGCTTGTCGAACCCTTCCAGTCGGACTTCGCCGCTCAAGAATCCGCTTGCGGTAGTGCGCACTGGGATCTCCACTCCACGAACCAGCGTCGCTCCGGAACCATTGGCCGGCTGCGAGCCAGCGCCATTTACCGCGCTCGACGGATCGGCACTCACCGACTGACGCCAATGCGTCAGCGTAAGCGTGCACTCTCCATAGTCAACCGACGTGATGAACTTGGAGATCACTGACAGGCCAATGTATCCATCAACAGGCGTCTTCTCATCGTAAAAGTGTCTTATGTAAACGGGTACATTCTGAACTCGAACCTCTCCAATCTCCAATGACGATAGAAAGCCGTACGCAATTTCGAACCGGCCGCCACCGCCAACCGCGCGGGCCAATCCGCCCCGGGCCACGATGCGCAGTCCCAATCGCTTGGCAGTCACTTCAGAAATAACCGACATCCCCGAGCCGGTATCGAGCACAAAGCGCAAGGGGGATTTCTCTCCATTTACTCGAACCAGTAAAATCGGCCGCGTGTCGACTGCTTCGAAATGGACGATTGTTCGATTCGGACCACCAAGATCATAAAGCGATCCTTGCTTGCCCAAATAACGCAAGAAGTCGATCAGCCCTCGGATCCGTGCTCGACGATCCTCATCAGTCTTCGGCGAAATTTGGAGAAAGCGTTCATAAGAGTCTGCCGCTTCCTTGTATCTTTCGCTGCGCGCAGCGGCCTGCCCAAGATTAAAAATGTAATCGGGTTCGTTACGGGCGAGCTCAACAGCGTGGCGCAATCCCTTTAGAGCCAGATCCACGCGGTTTTCGTAGAAGTCGATCATCGCGAGCCCGTTGATGGCGAGAGCTTCATCTTCGTTAAAACTGAGCGCAGTTCGAAACTCTTCAATCGACTCGTGGAAACCTCCGGCAGCAAGGATAGCCGCTCCCAGTAGCGCATGGGCTCGCGCCGACAGCGGATTCAAGAGAAGCGCCCGCGCTGCGTGGTCGTACGCGGGTTGCAGATTTCGCTGCTTGAGCAGTGCAAAGCTGAGGCCAAGACGCGCTTCGTTATCATGCGCGTCCTTGTTGAGCAGTTCACGGTAGATCTGTTCGGCCCGTTCGTATTCGCCCTGGCGCAAGGCGCGCTCAGCTTGCGTGAGTGCTTTATTGTCGGAGCCAGGAGAGGCGGGAGCCGCCGTGGGCATCAAAAGACAAACGGCGATGGCGGCCAAACTCATGACCGCCAATCTGACCGTCACGGTTCTTGCATTAGTGTACTTCATTATTGCTGCTCGAGTTCTGAGTGTTGATCTTCTTTCCTCACTCTACATTCGCTACTTGCTACTTCAACACTTCCCCTGTTTTCATTGACCAGAGCACCAGGTCGAGCTCATCAAAGTCAATGCGAATGTCGCGCGCGAATCGTCTCAGTCTTTCTTCGATCTCCAAATACCGCGTCCGCGTTGTTGGTGGTTTCGGGGAGTCTGTGACACCGAGATCCGAAAGACAGCGCACGACGTGCTTATCAAGAATGCCGTAGCCCCTCAAACCCACATTGCGAAGGAAGTGGCTCGCCTCTTTGTAACCCAGTCCCTTGATTCGTCGCTCTCTTGCCAACCAATCGCGCCGCTCCACCGGGTCGGCAAAGCTAACCAGCAATTCGCGGAGGCGCATCCCGCAGCGTTCGCGCAAATAATTTCGCGTCACCACAACGTAACCAGGACGAGTCACCGGAAAACGATGCGCACCCGCTTCCTTGAGGGCGCGGGTCATCTCTTCCCTGCCACCTTCGATTAGTAGCGATCTAACCGTTTCGATCGCTCGAAAGCCCATACGCGCCGACGCTCCTGCGGTAAAGATGCAGAAGGCCAGTTCCTCCCAGAGTCGCGCGTCCGATCCCGTGCGCCACACTTCCTCGAACTCGGCGAGCCGGACCCGAATCTCCTTGCGCCGCGCTTTGTGGACGGCACGAACTCTCTTATACGTGACGGGCTCTTGATCGCGTTGCACTCTACTTTGTCAACAACGAGATTCTATGAGTCGAGTTGGAACATGTCAACGCAATCATATCAAGCAAGGCGAAAGAAATATTAGTCACAATCGCCTGCGCGGATTCCATCATAGATGATTGCGCTGCAAGAAGAGAGTGAACACGAGGAAATGAGCGAACAGTATTGCGCCCCGACGACCCTTGGGCCGCCGGGGCGCCTTACGCCCGGCTTACACGCAGCGTGCGGCACTGCGCACAAGCGGACGAACCCTTAGGAAGCAGGCTTTTGAATGAGGGCGCTAGGCCAGTCCACTCGGAAAGCAAAAGCTCTCAACCATGCAAACCAAGAAATCTCCCCTGAGGGTACCGGCCAAAAGCTCCTGCCTTGCTTGCAAAGACCTTCGGTTCTATCTAAACGCCCAAGGCGCTCGGAATTCCGCCGTTTGTCGCTTAGCTTCCTGAAGCTGTAGCAGTTGGGTTTGACCCACCCTGACGAGACAGGCCGGCTGGCTCGCGGACTGTGAAGTGGCTTTCCTTTGGTCGTTACTTTCAGTAACAAGTCCAAAGGAGCAATGCGGGGTCACCATGAAAACTCTTCGTTTTGTCCCCGAAACTGCGGCTGGCATGTCGGTTGCTCAATAGTCACTGCGCACAGGCTTCAATGGCCTTGCTGTTCGTCGAAAGATATGCGTTTCGGAGGCGAGAATGGACGCGCAAAAAAGACGCCAGACTAGCCAAAGGTTCCACAGCACATCGGCAGAAGACGGCTTCACCCTGATACAGGTGGCCGTGGTCCTGGCGGTGGCAACAGTTCTCAGTGCAATGGCGGTCTTCGCGATCGGATCGGCACGCGCGTCCTTGCGACGCACCAATTCGGCTAGAGAGTTTGCCGGCTACTTGGAGAAGACCCGAGCCGACTCTGTAAGACGTCGCGCTCAAGCGGGTTCCGAATCAACTGTGCAAGTGCTTAGTTCAACCTCCTATACCGTCACCATGGGTTTCGGCGGCAGCGCAACACTTACAACGCGAACTTTCGATCTAGAGGGGGGAGTCGTCTTCGTCACAGACCCACAAACCGTGGCTTTCGACTGGCGTGGCAGGCCCCTGAGTGGGAGAGCAACGTTTGCGCTTAATAACAGCGGCAGTAGTGATTCTGCGCTTCAAGTCGACGTGTCAGGTTCGGGTGACGTAACGGTCGGCAGCGAGGTCTACTTGGACGATGTGATCCCGGCGGTGAATCTTAATTCCAATGTATCCGGCGATACCTTGCCCGATCCCATGCCGACACCAACGCCATCTCCGTCACCGACGCCGACGCCAACTCCTACTCCGACGCCTACAGCCAGCCCCACACCGACGCCGATGCCGACGCCCACGCCAACGCCTGGACCAAGTTCCACACCGACGCCGACGCCCACGCCAACGGCGACGCCGACGCCAACCCCCGCGCCCACACCAACGCCGACGCCAGCGACTTGCTCGGCTGCTATTAGCCCGTCCTCGCTCTCAATCTCGAAGCACGGAGGAAAGGGAACTGTCACGATCACACTGAGCGCCGGCGCAAGTGGAACTGTTTCTCCGTCGTCTGTTCCGAGCAATTTGAGTGTGACTCCTTCGTCAGCCACTATCAGCGCAAATGGATCGGCGACTTTCACAATCACTTCGCTCGACAACACGCGTGGCAACTTTACGGTTACGTTCTCGACGGCGTGCGGCTCCACGAGCGTAGTTGTTTCGGTAACGAACTAAGGCAGGAGGTCGTATGAATAGTTCACTGGCGCAAAATCGTGACATATCGATTGGCGAAAAGAAAGATCGCCTGCAGCGGCAGCGCGGTTTCACGATAATGGAGACCTCGATCGCACTGGTTATCATGATGATCGCGGTCCTGGGAGCGATTTCGGTCTTCGCCTACGCAATCAACAATAATCAGGGAGCCAATGACCGCGAGCTGGCAATCGGGGTCGCGCAACGGCAAATGGAGCAACTCCGCAATGTGGCCTTTACAGATTCAAGCCTAACCGCGACCGCAACGTCCGGAGCGACCACCACTGTAACCAACGCTGGTCGGCAGTACACAGTGGTTAAGACGATTACTGACTTGAATAGCGTCAGTGGCCAGCCAACGCTGAAAACAATCACAATTCAGGTGACGCCCTTAGGCGGAAGCGCGCTGGGTTCAGTTTCGCTCCGGACTCAGCGTGCAATCCGTTAAGGGAAGCACGGTGAGACCATTGGAAAGGAAAGGGGTATGAATCAACTGCCAGAAACGAAATCTAACGCTGCCGGGTTCTCGTTGATAGAGCTTCTTATAGCGATGACCACGACCATTGCGATGTTAGCGATAGCCAGCACGGTATTATCGAGCGCGTTCAGGATTCGCGGCAAGCAGGACGCCGTGACTGACTCCCTGGCTGATGCGCAACGTGCCCTCAACATCATGTCGCGCGAGATCGCGAACGCCGGTTTCGACTTGCAGGGAAACGGCGTGGTTGCCGGTGATTCAGACTCCAACTCCATTCGCATTCGCTCCAACCTAAATCATTACGACACTTCGCCTAGCGTTAGCGATGCCTCGAGAGCCAATGTGCAGGATCCGGGTGAGGATGTGAAGTATTTCATCAATGCTGCCCCTAACACGAATTACCTCGTTCGTTACGACGCTAATGCAGTCGTGGGGTCCGGCCAATTCAAATCGACAGTGCTGGCAAATCGGATGGACTCGCTGCGTATACACTACTTCGCGCAAAGAGTCAGCTACCAAAGTGCTGACTGCGACATAACTAATCCTTCGAGCGCCGAAGTAACTCCGGATGCCGCCCGTTACATCGTGATCGCGGCCTGTGTTCGGTTGCCAGCCTTTGGCACACCAAACACCGCCGGTTTTCAGCCCGCTTCCAATGTGCTCCTGGTTTCCGACGTTACTTTAAGGAACGCGGGTTCGGTGGTCTACTAAGATGAAACTCTCCCATTACTGATTCGTTGAGGCTTGTTGCTATGAAATTGACTTCAAAAAAACGGAACAACGATAACCGGTCCACGGAACGCGGTGCGGCCCTGGTTACTACGCTGCTGGTTGCCACGCTCCTTCTGGCTGCGGGTGGCGCGCTTCTCCTAACTACAAGCATGGCGACCACGTTGGCGGTTGACTCAACCGCTGAAGGTCAGGCGTACTATTGCGCGGAAGCCGGAGTCAATTCCACGTTAAACGTGCTGCGGGGCGCCGTGCCATCGAATCCCGCAGGAACGCCGGCAAACTTCAGAAACGCCGCAGACAATCCCACCCTCAGTAACTGGTTAAACTACGACGGCAATATGGATGGAACCTCGGTGGTCACGCTGGGTACTACTCCAAGCCTCGGTTATGCGGTTACGCTCTCCGATCCCGACTCGACACCTGCGGGAAGTCAGCCAAACAGGTTGCTGATGCATGTCACCGGCTACGGGCCAAAAGGGGCAAAGAAACAGATGGAGGTGATGCTCGACCGTTTTGCCTTTGAGTATTCTGCAGTCTCGACAATTCTGCTGCGCGGAGCCGACGATGGCACAGTAATGGGCAACTTCGCGATAGGTGATAGCAATGCAAAGTCATATTCCGGCTATGATAATGTTAATCCGGCGAATGCGATCCCAGTGATCGGCGTTACTAACGCGCTTGACTACTTGTTGGTCTCAGGTGTGATCGATGTTAGTAAGTCAACGACCGTTACTGGCTCGGCACAGGTTCAGCAGTTCGGGATTCCAGAGCTTCCCATGTATCTCCAGTCGGCAGACCAGGCACGGTTGCTGCTTAACAATCTTCAATCCACGGCGCAGGCTATGGGCCGGTACTTTAGTTCGACACCGGCCAGTTACGGAGACTCGTCAAACCCTCTATTTACTTTTGTTGATGGCGACTGTGTGCTCGACAGCGGAGCCGGGCTCTTGGTAGTAACGGGAACGCTGACTACTCAGGGGAATCCGAGCTTCAATGGATTAATCATGGTATTGGGCAACGGAACCATAACCCGGAGCGGCGGTGGTAATGGCGTAGCGGAAGGCGCCATAATGCTTGCGAAGTTTGCCAGGACCTGGCCGGCATCAGAGAATGGTCTGCCGCACCCGTTTCTTCCTCCGTACTATGATACTAGCGGAGGTGGAACCTCAACCATCCAGTTCGATTCAAACGAGATCAGCAGGGCGCTTAACCTGACCGGTCCGCGGGTTGTTGCAATCCGCGAGTATTGACGGTCATGCTTGCCCTTGCCAACGGACTGCGGACCTTGTCAAAGAAGAAAGTGGCAAAGTAGTCGAGGAGCGCTCCGGCGATCCAAACTAGTTCGGGCCACGTCACAGAGCCTCGCTAAACACAACTTGAGCAACTCCACCCATGGCAAAAATTGACGAACTGCTAACCCACATGACTGAGCGAGACGCTTCCGATCTCCACCTCGCCAGCGGTTCTGCCCCTTATCTACGAATCCATGGTGAGATGGTGAAGCTCAACTACAAAGATGTGAGCCCCGAAGTCTGTCAGGCCCTCGTGCTTGAGATTCTCTCAGAAAGACAACGACAGATTTTTCTTGAAAGTTGGGACCTGGATTGTAGTTACTCGCTGGAGGGAGTTGGGCGATTCCGCGTCAACGTTTTCAGACAGAGGAAAGGTGTTGGCGCTGTATTTCGACGTATCCCAGAGCACATTCAGACCATTGAAGAGTTGGGGCTTCCCGAACACCTTGATAGTCTATTGAACTTTTCAGAAGGCCTCATTCTCGTCACTGGTCCCACGGGTTCCGGTAAGAGCACCACGCTTGCCTCGCTGATTCACACGATTAACGTAAATCAGAAAGCGCACATCATCACGATCGAAGACCCGATCGAGTTTGTTCACCACAACGAGCAGTCATTGATCAATCAGAGAGAAGTCTCCAGCCACACTAAGTCGTTCCACAAAGCTTTGCGGGCCGCCCTGCGGGAAGATCCGGACGTGATTTTAGTTGGAGAGATGCGCGACCTGGAGACGATTTCTTTGGCGCTCACGGCGGCTGAGACAGGGCACCTGGTATTCGCTACGCTGCACACGAATAGCGCCACAAAAACAGTTGACAGGATCATCGATGTATTTCCGGAGGCGCAGCAACCGCAAATTCGCGTAATGCTGTCCGAGAGCTTGAGAGGAATTGTGGCCCAGTCGCTGGTTCGCCGCGGAGACGGGACTGGCCGGGCGCCGGTCGTCGAAGTTCTGGTGAATACTCCAGCCGTGGCGAACCTCATTCGAGAAGGAAAAACGTTCCAGATCCACTCCTCGATGCAAACTGGACAGGTTCACGGCATGGTTACATTTGAGGCAGCAGTTAATGATCTGGTGCGCAAGGGCATTGTTTCTCGGCAAGAGGGAAATAGTTTTCTCGATCGGCGCGGCGCGGGAAAAACACCGCGAGCTTTACAGCGAGGCTAAATCTGATCGAGCCTAATCGTGATCGCGGTGCTGCGTGTCGAAAAACTTGCGCGGGGCCTCTCCAGCAATCCGCGACGCGTGCAGCATCACAATTCGAGCATTGAGGTCCTCGAGTTGGACTTTCAGTTGGCTGGACTTCCCGTCTTGTCTTCAACCTTCAAAGAAAAAACTTCTACGCTCTAAAACCCTGCAGTCCACTTTTGGCTGCACCAAGGGAATGGCCGCTCGGCTGGTTGTTTCAGCGCGATGACGTAATCGTAAGTGCGCTTGACACATGAGCGACGAACGATGAATCATGAGACCAGGTGTCAGGACGCAGATTTCAGAAGCCAGAATGAAGTGATCGCAACAGCCTTCGTCTGGATTCTGACTCCTGAATTCTGACTTCTGCTTATCATGCCTGACATCCTTCTTGTTGAAGACAAAGACAGCCTGCGGCGTGTGTTGCGCCTCACTCTCGAGAATGCCGGTTATACGGTAACCGAAGCTCCCGACGCGCGCGCCGCTGTCGCGGAGATCGCTCGCGCTCCACATCGGCTGGTCCTAACAGATCTGCGAATGCCCCACGGCTCCGGCCTGGACGTCTTGCACGCTGCACGCGCCGCCGATAGTGATGTGCCGGTAATCGTGATGACTGCATTTGGTTCGATCGATGAAGCGGTCCAGGCAATGAAGGACGGCGCGCACGACTTTCTGCAAAAGCCGGTCGACTCGAATCACCTTTTGCTGCTCGTCGAACGCGCGCTTGAACAGGCACGGCTGCGCACCGAAAACATTCTCCTGCGCGAGGAATGGTCCCGCCGCTATGGCTTTCCGCGCATCATTGGCGAGTCCGAAGCGATCAAGCGTGCGGTCGGTGAAACGCAACGCGTGGCCCAGACGGAAGCCACAGTTTTGCTGCTGGGCGAATCGGGCGTCGGCAAAGAACTCTTCGCGCTGGCGGTCCATCACCTTTCAAATCGGCGTGACCAGCCCTTCGTCGCGATCAACTGCGCCGCGATTCCGGAAACACTGATCGAAAACGAACTATTTGGTCATGAACGTGGGGCTTTTACAGGCGCAAGCGATCGGCGACTGGGAAAGTTCGAGCTGGCTTCAGGCGGCACAGTCTTTCTCGATGAGATTGGAGAACTGCCGCTCGCCGTACAAGGGAAACTGCTGCGCGCGATTGAAGAGAAAGTAGTTGATCGCATCGGCGGACGCGCGCAGATTTCGGTGGACGTACGCGTCGTCGCAGCTACCAACCGGGATCTAAGGGCGGCCGTCGAAAGTGGGGAGTTTCGCCGCGACTTGTTCTTCCGTCTCGCGGTCTTTCCCGTTGAGGTCCCTCCTTTGCGAGAGCGCGGCGAGGACATCATTTTGCTGGCAAAGCATTTCACGGCTCAGCTTGGCAAAGAATTGCGCGGCCGCGAAGCAGCTTTGAGCGAGGCAGCCGGCGCGGCATTACGCGCACATCAGTGGCCCGGCAACGTGCGTGAACTGGAAAACGCAATCGAGCGCGCGTGCATCCTTTCCGACACAATGACGCTGGAGCCAAAGGATCTCGGATTAGTGGCGCCCGGCACAAAAGAATCAGAAGGACTCGACGGGCTCGATCTTTCAGGAACGCTCTCGGACGTTGCCAACCGCGCAATCCGATTTGCGGAGCGACGCAAGATCGCCTCAGCCCTCAAAGAAAATGAAGGGAACAAGGCTCGCACAGCGGAAGCTTTAGGAGTCAGCTATAAGACACTCCTAACGAAGCTGAAGGACTACGATCTGTAATTATTCGATGAGTGATCCCTCTAACTCCGATCCAAGCGCCGCCATCACCGGGAAAGAAGCCGATGGTCAAAGCCAGAACGACAAAACTATTCAACCTGGCGACAGTATCGACCACAAAGTTGACCCTGAGACTCCCAAATTCCAACGCAACGCCAGCGTGATTGCCGGTGAATCATTCCCCCAGGTCGGCGAGGCCACCGGCGAGTTCACTACTGAAGAGCCAGCCGCACGCAAGGAGATCAGTACCGGACGATCGGCC
>JBGQJU010000119.1:0-15922 GCA_041499185.1 Pyrinomonadaceae bacterium
ACTAACCGTTTGTTGCCGCGCATGAAAATCAACTCCGCAGTATACTGTCATCGGGCACCTCCTTTTGTGATCGCAAACCCAAAACGCCTTGAGTGTAACCGCTCTCGGCGGGAGGTGCCTGTTTCATGACATCAAAGACACAAAGAAATGAAAGTATTTGAGCCAATAGCACCTGAGACTGAACGCGTGGCCTCAGCAATAATTGACTCCGCTTTCAAGGTTCACCGAACGCTCGGCCCAGGTCTCCTTGAGTCCGTCTACGAACTTTGTCTGGCCCACGAACTGAGACAACGTGGGTTGTCTGTAGAAACCCAGGTTTCGCTGCCGATTATTTACGAAGGACTACGCATAGAAGGCGGTCTGCGGCTTGACGTGGTCGTTGAGAAGCTCGTCATCATCGAGATCAAAGCAGTGGAGAAGATGATCCCTGTGTTTGACGCACAACTGCTAACCTATCTGAAACTCACAGGTCTGAGACTTGGTCTGCTGATTAACTTCAACGTTCCACTCATCAAAGACGGCATTAAGCGGATCGTCTTATGAGCGAACAAGCAAAGTCCCCGAGGGTTCAGACGTCGGTGCCTGTGCCTCCCTCTCGTATTCTTCCTTTGTGTCTTCGTGCCTTTGTGGTGAAATTCTATCCTAGTACACCCCGGAACTTTGATTCGCTCGCGTCGTAGCCCGGAAACACCGTCTTGAGATTTGGCGTTCCCAGATGACGTTTCGCAAGCTCCGCAAACACGTCGCGGAAATCAGTCGTCAATGCCAGGTCGCGGCCCTCGTACAATTGATCGGTCTTCAGACCCGGCCACTGTCCGTAAACTTTACCGCCGCGCACGCTGTTGCCAACCACAAACATCGCGTTCGCGTGGCCGTGGTCCGTGCCGCGGTTGCCATTCTCGCGCGCGGTGCGACCGAATTCGGACATCGTCAGCACAACGACGTCGTCCATGCGCTGACCCAGGTCGGTGTAAAGCGCCGCAATACCCGCGCTGAACTGTTGCAGCAGATTGCTGAGCTGCCCGCGCGAGTTTCCTTCGTTGACGTGCGTGTCCCAACCGCCAATATCCGTGAAAGCGACTTCGAGACCCACGCCGGCTTTGATCAGTTGCGCAATCTGCAGCAGCGCATTGCCGAATGGATTACGCGGATACTGCGCGCCGTTCTCAGCTTTGTACTGACCGGGGTTGACCTTCTTCAGATAGTTGACGGCCTCGAAAGTTTCCCTGCCCGTGCCACCGAGAACGTCGTTGGCAGTTTGATCGTAGATTGCTTCAAATCCGCCCTGCACCGCCGCGGAGTTTTGTCCGGCGCGGATTGTAAAATCATTGAGGTTCGAGATCGCCAGCGCCGGCGCCTTGCCTTGCAGCACGCGCGGCATGTTCTGCGTCATCGAAACCGCGCGGAACAAAGAGCGATCGGGATCGGGCTTGCTTTGCAAAAGTCGATTGAGCCAGCCGTCCTGCGTCGACTTCACTCCCGGCGTCGCCGATTCCATGTAATCCTGCGCGTCAAAGTGTGAACGCGTGTTGTCGGGCGAGCCCGCCGCTTCAACAATCGCCAACCGCTTCGAATCCCAGAGCGGCTTGAACGGCGCCAACGATGGATGCAAACCAAAGAAGCCATCGAGATCGATTGCACTTTCGGCATCACCAGTCTTAGGTCGCGGGATCGCAATCGACGGACGCACATCATAGTAAGCGTGCTCGCCGTGCGGCACGACCATGTTCAATCCATCAACCGCGCCGCGCTGAAAGATCGTGATCAGCGTCTTGCGCCGACCGCCGGTGAGTCGATCGCGCGTTTGCGCTAAAACCGCGCGTTGCAAAAACGACGGCGCTGAAAGCGAAACGCCAATACTTGCCAGCGCGATTCCACCTGACTTCAAAAAGAATCTTCGATTCATGTCAAAACTCCGTTTTCAGGTATCGGGTATCGGGTGTCAGGTGCCGGCAGGTCAAGGTCTTTACCGACGCCTGGCACCTGACTCCCGTCCCCTGCTTTCATTGTCGTTGAAATTCCGGTGAACCCAGAATCAATCCCACAATCTTCGTCACTGGATCTGTAATCACCGCATCCGGTCCACGCCGGGGCAACTGGCCCGGCCCACCCGGAGCGCCCAACGGCATTCCGGCGATCTCCTGGTTCGCCATTGTCTGCGGAGGCGCAGGCGGCGGAGGCAAAGTAATCTGATCGTTGAGCTGCTTCAAAAGCGTCTCTCGCGTCTTCGGAGAAATATCGCCCGCGACGATCAGATTCAGAAAACGATCCATGACTTTGGTCTTATCCACGGTTTCACCCTTCGCCGAGTCGCCGACAAATTTCGAGAGGTCGACGCGTGTGCCGGGAATGCGATTGCTCGCCAATGCCAGACCAAAGTTCAAACGCTCGAGCAACGCGCCGGTGTTGACCCAGTTTTCCGCCGTATCTGAATAGCCATTCGGCGTCTGGAAGCCGTAGAGCGGCTCACCCATGCGCGCAATCCATTGATGAATTCCCGGAGCGCCGTTCGTGTCCGCGCCCAGCGTGCGAATCGCGCTGATGGTTAGCTCAAACGGCCGCTTGATCTTCGCGCGATAAGCTTCCGCCGAGTTGAACTCCGGCGAGAAGAAGATCGCGCGCAGCGTCTCGCGAATATCGCCATTGCTCTTCGTGAAGGCCGCGGCAACGCTGCTGATCAGCGCCGGTGATGGATCGTCCATCACAAAGTGGCGCGCCAGTTTGGTGGCGATAAACTTCGCCGTCGAAGGATGGTGCGCGAGAATGTCGAGCACCATGAGTCCGTCCTTGACTCCGCCCCCCGCGGGAATCTTGTGGCCCAAAACGATCTTCTCGCCGTCGTCGTGTGCGCGCGGATTGAATTGAAACTTCCCGGCATTCTCGCGCAACATGTCAGCCAGCCGGCCATTCATGACTCCCTGGGCCGCGGCCGCGCCACCTCGCGGCGCGAAGATCGTCCAACCGGTGAAACAACGCGCGACTTCCTGCACGTCCTTCTGCGTGTAGCCCCCATCGACGCCGAGCGTGTGCAGCTCCATCAGCTCGCGCGCGTAGTTTTCGTTGATGCCGCGCCGAGCCTGTTGCTGCTGCTGTGGTCTCTGCTGCTGCGGGTTATTCGTCATCAGTCGCGCATTCCGGCCGCCGCGCAACAACTCGCGCAGTGGATCGTGACCCGCTTGTCCGCGACGCATTTGATTTCCGTTCGGCCCGTTTCCTAAGTTTGCATTCGGACTGACGCTTTGAAAATTGTCGAGATAGAAGAGCATCGCGGGACTCTCGGCCGTGGCCAGCAACAGATCGTAGAAGTTGCCCAGCGCATTGGGCCGAATCGTGTCGCGATCGTAAGACGTGAGCAGCCAACGGTCCGCGCCTTTGTTCATGAATACGTTGAAATGGTTGGTCCAGAAATCAACCATCACTTCATTCAACTGGCGCTCGCTGTAAACCGCGCGCAGAATTCGCGAAGCCTGCAACTCCGCGGTAATCCGCTGCGGCGGCTGCAGTCCATTCTTCTGATAGTATTCGCGAATCGCCTCGCGATATTTTTCGTTGTCCAGCGGGTTCGCATTAGGCAGAGCCGGAGGATTGTTGCCCGGCGCATTCCTGGCCGTCTCTCCCGGCATCGCTTCGGGCGTCATCGCCTCGCCGCTCTTCTTCGCGTCGCCCGCATTCGGCGCGGCGTTGGCCCCGCCCTTCACGCGATTGTCGCGCGCCGCGGCGAGATCACCCGGCAGAGCGCCTCGCTGTTGAAGCTGTCGCAGTAGTTGGCCCGGCTGCGGAAACTTCTGGTACAACTCCGCCGTCGTCATTGAAAGCGTGGAAAGATTTCTGTCCTTAATCTTCGCTTCGGAAACAGGGTCGGCAATGCTTTCAGGATGGAGCTGCTGATTGATGTAGTTCTCAATACCCATCGCCTTCACGCGCTCAACGTCGCCCGGCCGCGCGCCATACCCGAGCCGGTTCAGCACATGCAGGATGCGCTGGTCTTCACTCAGCCGCGTCTTTTGCGCCGACTGCTTCCGCGAAGGTTGCATCTCCTGCCCACTGACGCCCTGCTGGGCCACTACGCCAAGGCCAAACATGCCGGCTAGCAGAGCCAGCATGGAGACGAGCGCGATTGCTCGGCTCGTAACGCCCGTTCGCGTAAGAATCCGTGTATTTGCAAAGGTTTTCATATCAACACCATCTCGATTCTCGAAAGTATCAATTATTCAAACACTGGAGAGGCTAACTCTAATCCAAATAACTTTCTGGCACCACCTTAGACGCGGCAGGTAGACGGAAGGTTGAGAAAAGGCGCACCTTCGTGTCGGGCTTGTCCCATTGAGTGGCTTCCGACTAAACTTCTTCGGTGCGATTTGAATGGGACGAAGATCAGCAGAAGCCCGCGCGTTAGCAAGGGCTCTGTTTCTTCAGCTAGCGAGCCCTGCCCGACAACTGGGAGCCCTTGCTAACGCGCGGGCTTCTGCTTGGGAACAAATTTGAAGAAGCCATCAGAGACGGACTGGACGCGCATCGACCAAATGACGGATGAAGAAATTGATACTTCGGATATTCCGCCGTTGGACGATGCGTTTTTTGCGGCGGCACAGTGGCGGATGCCTCGTTTGTATATCTACCTGAACGATTTCCGCGAAGCGCGAAAATTTGCCTCGCACATTCTCCAAAATGGTTTGCATGATAAAAGAAGACTGAGCTACGACGACTAGTCCATCTAGCATTTAATACTTCGTTGATTATCTCCTACTCGCGTCCGTTCAAAGGAAGCTACAATTTCAAAGGGCAAGCATCTTCGCTCCAAGATTTTACCGGTGAAGTATTGAATCAAGATGAAGTCGAGCTACATAACCGGGTCATAGCGATGCGCGACACTGCTTATGCACATTCAGATGCCAGCGCACACTTACTTGAGGGTTTTGATTACGATAAATATTCAGGGTTTATGATATCCGTCCAGCCCTTGGATAAGTCAGCAACAGATAAGTTAAAGATCATGATTCAGAAATGGGCTAACTATCTTGAAGCAAAGAAAGCCAAATTGAAAGAATTGCGAACGCACCAGACCTAATCAGACTCGCCGGGCCTAAGGAGCCGTTAACCACGCACGCCTGAATCGCAGAATGTAGATGATCTTCGTTGGGATTAAGGCTTGACAAGGAATGGATTGTACGCCCACTCTGACGCCAGCATGGCCGCGTCTGGATCAATCGCGAACAATACTTCGAAGGCGTGCTTCCCGAAGTTTGGAACTTCCATGTCGGCGGTTATCAGGTCTCTCAGAAGTGGCTCAAGGATCGCAAAGGCCGCAACCTCACTTACGACGATCTAACGCATTATCAGCGCATCGTCTCCGCCCTGAACGAAACCATCCGCCTGATGTCAGACATCGACTCCGTGATCGAAGAGCACGGCGGCTGGCCTATCACTTAAAAGGCTAACGCTCAATGAAACTTCCAAATGCCAGCCTTGTTCGAGTGGAGCGCGAGAAGATCACGGATTATTTGCTCAACCGGGAGCACCCTGACAATGGCGGCAAGGCAGACTTCTTCATCGCGTTGGGATTTCTTCGGAACGACTGGGAGACACTGGCCATGGCCCTACGCAGGCTCGCCACAAGGTGTCCAATATCGCAGAGCATGGAGTCTGTTCACGGGAAGAAGTATATTGTGGATGGCGCAATCGAAACGCCGGTCGGGAAAACGCCTGTGGTGCGAACCGTCTGGATCGTTGATAGTGGAGAAACCATTCCCCGCCTGGTGACGGCATATCCACACGAGGAATAGGGATATGATTAAAGAACACGAACGAGTTGTCCTGACCACACCGCTAGTCAGCGAAGGGCTGGAAGCAGGCGACGTCGGTACTGTGGTCCACGTTTACAAAGATGGGCAAGCGTACGAAGTGGAGTTTGTGACTCTTGACGGTCATACGGCTGCGGTTGTGACGCTGGAGGCAACTCAAGTGAGACCTGTTGGCAGGCGCGACATCACGCACGCACGCGAGCTTTCAATTGCGTGAACAGCCGGCTCAGCCGCCCGGCGGAGGCCCACCGGGATGTCGTGTAGCACGATCTCGAACAACCCAACTAATTCATCCAAGGACAGGGTTCTGACTTCCTCAAACCGCCTCTGTTTTTGGAACTTAATCACGCCCTCACTTGAATATAGAAACAACAACCGCGCGAGGTTCAAACATGAAAACTTGGAGAGTGCGACTTCTTTGCGTCCTGATGGGCGGCACATTTCTTTTCGCCGCCACGTACGGTCAGCAGATGGCCGACCCTGACTTTGACGCGAAGGTGGCGCGGCCTGCCTACACGAAGAGCCATCCGAAGATTCTCTTTGACGAAGCACACAATAATTTTCACACCGCGACGGGACGTTATAAGCCATTCGCGGATCTAATCACGAATGACGGGTACTCAATCACGCCGAACAAAGAGAAGTTTCAGAAGAAGACGCTCGCGGGCTACGACGTGCTGGTCATTGCGAATGCGCTGGGCGCCGAGCGGCAGAACATGCCTGACGCAAGCAAGCCTGCTTTCACTGACGAAGAATGTGACGCGGTGCGCGATTGGGTGCGCGCAGGTGGAAGCTTATTGCTGATCGCGGACCACGCTCCGTTTGGCGCGGCTGCAGCGAACATGGGGCAGCGCTTTGACGTGGATATGAGCAAGGGACATACGAGCGACAACGTCAACTTCGATCCGGAGACTCGCAACCTGAGCTTTCTGCTTTTCTCACGCGAGAACAAACTGCTGGGCGATCATCCAATCACTCGTGGCCGCGACGCGAGTGAGCGAATTGGTCGGGTCATCACGTTCACGGGCCAATCTTTGAAAGGGCCGGCGGACAGTGTCGCTTTCCTCCAACTCGGCGATACGGCGCTCGACATCACGCGGCCTGCTGAAGGTGAAGCTGCCGAAGGGCGCACTATCGATCATTTGCCTGACGGCACACCCCTGCCTCCCGGCGTGACAGCCCGCGTCTCGCCGGGCGGCAGAGCCGGGACGAGCGCCGCGGGCCGCGCGCAGGGGATCGCTTTCGATTTCGGCAAAGGACGAGTCGTTGTGCTCGGCGAAGCGGCGATGCTCTCCGCGCAGGTGGTGCGCGGACAGTTGGCACAGCTATTAGGTCAGCAGGAGATTCAGATGGGCATGAATCGCAAAGGGATCGATAATCGGCAACTTGCGCTAAACATCATGCATTGGCTGTCGCGGTTGTTGAATTGATTCGCGCTTCTCACCGCGGAGACACAGAGATCACTGAGGACGCACAGAGAAGACGAAACAATCAGCCGCCCGGCGGAGGCGCGGCGCCTTGACGGCGAGGCGCGGGTCGCGGATAAGTCGCGGGGCTGCGGTTGCCGTCCTTATCAACAGCGCGCACGCCGAAGAAGTAGTTGTCCTTGGACATGCCTTTCATTGTGTAGGTGGTAACGTTCCCGATCGAGCGCGAGTTTGTCCAGACAGGCGACGTCGTGTCGCGCCAGACGATCTCGTAACCGGCCAGATCAGTTTCTTTATTCGCATCCCACTTCAGTTCGGTATCGTTGGAGAGGCCGCCGGCGAGTACTACATTTTTCGGACGCGCGGGCGCGAGCGCCAGCGTTGCGAGCGCCGCGGCGTTTACGCGCGCGACGTTGGCGATGTAATTGAAGTCGTCGAACTCCGGCAGGTCGCCGTACTGCACGCCCTTTTCGAGGCGCACGTTCTGATGCTGGTGATGATAGTCTTCGTTCGGTTCGCAGAAACGCACGGCGGCGTAACCGCGCTCGAGAAACGGTTGATGATCGCCGCCGCGCCCGTAACGATCGCGCCGATAGATCATCCAGACTTTCATGGCGGGCACATTGCGTTCGCCAACTTCCTTGATGAACCGCGCCAGTTGACGCGAAGGCGAATCATTCTCGCCGCCGACACTGCGCCGCGTCGTCGCTTCTTGAGTAGTTTCATTCGACGCCACGCCCTCGGAAAACACGCGCACGGTATGCGCATCGCGCACGCCGTTGCCTCCGAGTGAGCTGCCGATGATGTCGTTTGTGAACATCGCCTCGATGTCGAGGTTGTTCTTTTTCGCCTGTTCGGCATAGTAAGTCGAGCCGAGCAGTCCCTGCTCTTCGCCCGGCACGGTCATGAAGACGATCGTCGCGTCAAACTTGTACTTCGCCGTCACGCGCGCCATTTCTAAAACAGCCGCCGTACCCGAAGCGTCATCGTTGGCGCCGGGCGCATCACACTTCGCGTCAGTCGGACTGGAGCACATCGAATCGTAATGGCCGCTGACGACATACATTCGTTTTTCTGATTCGGGCTGCGTCCCTTTCAACGTTGCGACGATGTTCGTGAGCATCGTTGGCTGGGGAACGCGTGCGGCTTTCGGTTGTTCAAACGTCTGCTTTTCAACCGTCATTCGCCCGCCCGACTGCGCCGCGGCCTTCTGAAACTCAGCGTAGAGCCAGTCGCGCGCGGCGCCGATGCCGCGATTCGGATCGTTCTGTTCGGAAAGCGTGTTGCGCGTGCCAAAGGAAACGAGCTTGCGAATCGTGCGCTCGATGTTGCGCGCGTCGATTTCGCGAACGAGCCGCGCGATCTCGCGATTCGTTCGCGCGGCGGGAAGGGAACTCGAAGAGCCTTTACGCTGCGGCTTCGTCTTTGTTTGCGCGTTGGAATTGAAACCGAAGGGCGAAAGGCTCGAAAATAAAGCAAAGAGTGCAAGCGGTAAGACTATTATTCGAAGACGTGGGCTCGACAAGATCATCACATCAGGTTCCTCAAATTGGTCGTCTATCTAGTGCCACGATCAGACGGTTCTTTGAAGGCCGGAGTAAACGTGCGCGTCGTGTGTTCGGTCACGCTCGGTATGGGCTCCAGCCGTGGGCCCAGTTGTCTCGGAACTTCTTTCACGGCCGGCTTCGGTAACTGTGCAATGGGTTTTGTGTCGAGCGAAGCTCTGATTATGCGCGATAACAACCGAATCAACATGATGTCGCTCACCATAATCGTCGCGATGCCGAATATGATCAACGGAATTATATTCTCTTGATCTTTGAGGACTTGCGCCAGCTTGATTGCGCCTTCAATTAGCACAATAAAACCACCGAGCGTAAGCAGCGTCGTAGTCAGCCCAATGGCCACCGCCGGTTTCGTCAAACTAACCGGAACGATCTCGCGCGCCGGGACGATTGACGACGCCATGTTCGCGCCACAGCGGTTGCAATAGTTCAACTCAAGTGCGGACTCGGCACCACAGGATGGACAGTACATTAGCGCCTCCGAAATACGGGTCCTTACTTTATCACCGTCTCGTTTGGATCGGAATGCAAAGTGACTTGTAGTACGCAGGGTTCGTGCAGGAAGTTCGGGATGATGTGACGCTTGCCTTCAGTGAATGCGGTATGCGCGGCCTTTCCAAACGACGATTACCTGGCCGCTCAATTGCTCCGCTATTGTCCCGATGGCGGGTTCGTCAGCGATCAATGCGCGATACTGTTCCGAGCCGCGCGCGACGTTGGTTGTCGATTGCGAAGATTCGTAGGCTGTATCAACCCAGGCGCCGTTCTGCCGGCGAAATCGTCTGCCGGCGATCGTGCGGATCTCAGCCTGGTCGTCAGTGCGTGCGCCGGCAACTCCTCCCATTAGTCTCCCATTAGCCGGTGCTGTCTTTGCTTTTCTTGCCGGAGCTTGAGCAGATCCCGTTTGCGGCGAAGCCGGAGCATCCTTGGAAGCGGTGACTGCGAAGGTACCCGTCTTGTCAGCCTCTTTTTTTCGGGCCGCGGCTTCTTCTTTTTCACGAGACTCGTCTGCAACCTTGGCGGTTTCGGCCCTGGCCGTTTCCGTGGTCGGTTTTGCTGATGGAGTCGGCTCAGGCGCATATGACGGCCGAGCGGTCGCGACAGTTTCGTTTTTCGACGATTCCTTGTCTTTGGCGGGCGCAGCGGTGGGGGACGCAGCGGCTCCGGACGAAGTAGCAGCTTTCTCGGTGGTCCCCGCACGCGTCTCCGGCTGTGCTTTCGAATGCCTTTGATCGCCTGCCGGTTCTTCATTCCCGGCCGTCTTTGATCCACGCGGCGCCGGTGAGGTCGCAGACTGCTTGCTGTCAACTTGTGTTTCAGCCACACGCGGGGTTTCGGCGCTTCCATTCTGCGCCACTAACGATGCTTCTTTCTTCTGACGCAACGCAAAGAATCCGACCGCGATAACCGCGAAGAGGACGAGAGCCGGCATCGCGTAACGTAACTTGCGCGGCGAAAGGAGAGCCGCAAGCCTTTCACTCCATGTCGACACTACAATTTCGGGGCCGGCGACGCGTGCTTCGACAGGCAGACCAGTCGCAACTGACAATTGAGAAACGATCTTTCGACAGTCGTCGCAGTCGGTAAGATGCGCCGTGTAGCGCGCCCGCGTCGTCACGGGCAAAGCGTTCTCCGCATAAGCGCTCAACTCGTCCGCGTCCAGATGTAAGGACGTCGCCGCGGGAAGAACTGCCTTGGCTGACTGGGGCACGCTTTGCGCGTTAGCAGCCGCCCGCTCGCGTTGTGCCAAACCTCGCAGCAGAATGTCGATTTCATTGTTTTCAGCTTGCTTCATTCGATGACCCTGTTCAGCGCCCACCTAAGAACGTTGTCGAGCGGCCCCACTTGCGGCCAATCTCTTGCAAGCTAGTCGACCGGCCGAGGCCGTTTGTCTTTCGCAACTCCTTCGGCAGCCAGCAATAGTTCGATATCAGATTCCAGATGCAAAGCGAGTTCAGCAAATGACTTTTCGGTTTCCGTCTTTGTCCAACCACACTCTTTGGTCAAAATATTTTCCACAGACTGCCGCAACTCAACCTGAATGCGCGCCAGTCGGCGGCTTGCAGTTGCTTCATGCACACCAAGCACTGCACCCGCCTCGCGCAGCCGGAGGCCGTCGAAATAGTAGAGCTTAATGAGCAGACGATCTTCGTCTGCCAGTTCCTTAATCGAACGAGCGAGCGCTTTCTCCACCTCTGCTCGCTCCCGTTTGTCCGAAAGCGCGTTTTCCGGATTCAGCGCTGTGCTGGTTGTCGGATGCGTCTCTTTACCGTCAATCCCCTCGCGGGCTAGCCGATCAAAATCCGCGTCGTCCTCAGTCTGGACCAGGCGAGATTGTTTACGGTGCTGATCGACGGCCAATTGAGCCACGACCGCGCGCAGCCACCCCGCGAGTGAGCCGCGGCCTGAATAGTACGCCAGCTTGCTTGCTGGCCGGCCGTCCTCGCGTAAACGCAAACCATGCAGCTCGGCCCAAATGGATTGGGCCACATCTTCCGCCGCGTCTTCGTTTCCCGCGGCGGAACGGGCTGCGGAACGCACGGCCGTCGAATAACGCTCGACTAAATCGCTCCACGCAGACGGATCGCCGCTTTCGCACGCGAGCACCAGGCACAGATCGTCTGCTTGAAGCTGATCAATGAAATCAGCGATTGCTTTAGCCGACACATCCTGGGCGTCCCTCAATAAATACTTGTCGAGCGATGCTCTGACGCGAGGGATTACGGCGTCAGTATCGAGCGAATAGCGATCATCAGCGCGGGCCAGCAAACGTTGTGCGCCCTCGGCAACCAGCTTTTCGATCTCTGCGTTTCTCTCGCTCACTCGGGGGTTAACTCTGTCCGCCTCCTTCGACTTCCTTATGCTACCACGCCCATCTGCTTGTTTGGTTCGCTCCTGCTCGTTCCTTTGATGTATTCATTAGCCGGCCGTTGCCGCTGGAGCGCCTTGGCCGACTGACTTTGTTATCCGAAATGCGTAAGATAGAGTCTAACTTTACAGTTGATTATTGTTCATGCTTCGGGTCACAGAAATTTTTCGTTCAATTCAGGGCGAATCCACTCATGCCGGGCGCCCCTGCACCTTTGTACGCCTGACGGGCTGCCCGATGAGATGCGTCTGGTGCGATAGCGAATACACTTTTACTGGCGGCGAACACATTTCCATTGATGACGTGCTGAAACAAGTGCGCGCATTTGGCTGTCGTCTCGTAGAAGTCACCGGCGGCGAACCGCTCGCGCAAAAAGAGGCTCTCACTTTGATCGAGCGGCTGTGTGATGAGGACTTTGAAGTCTTGATTGAAACCGGTGGGTATTTTTCAACCGAAGGGATAGACGAACGCGCTCGTGTCATCCTGGATGTGAAGTGCCCAGGCTCAGGTGAAGAAGATCGAAATCACTGGCCCAACCTGGAACGGCTACGAGCCGATCGAGATGAAGTTAAGTTCGTCATTGCGAGCCGAGCTGATTGGGACTTTGGAACGGATGTGATCAAACGCTTCGAGTTGGAGCAACGCACGCGCGCCGTGCTGATCTCGCCCGCCTGGGGAGCAATTGATCTCAAGGATTTAGCGGATTGGGTCGCGAGCAGTGGGCTCAATTTGAGGATGCAACTTCAGTTACACAAGTACGTTTGGGGACCGGAGACACGCGGCGTCTAAACTAAGGATGAAGGCGGAGGGATGAAGGATGAATGAGAACCGCCGACTCATCAACCCCAAAGCAGAGAAGCAATATGGGCGGCAGTAATGAAATAGTCGGTGACCAGGGAGCCGGGCTTTCATCCTTCATCCTTCATCCATCATCCTTAGCCGTCTGCCTTGTTTCCGGCGGAATGGATTCCTGCGTAACGGCGGCGATCGCTCGCGAAGAAAACGAGGAAGTGGCTTTTCTACACGTGTCATATGGCCAACGCACTGAACAACGCGAACGAAAAGCTTTCGAAGAGATCGCTGATTACTACAAGGTAACCAGACAGCTCGCCGTTTCTATCGAGCATCTCGCGCGGATCCGCGGTTCGTCGTTGACTGATGAAAATATTCCGGTCATGGCCGCTAACCTGGCGGCCCTCGGAATACCAACAAGTTACGTGCCCTTCCGCAATGCGCACTTGCTTTCGATTGCCACGAGCTGGGCGGAAGTCATCGGCGCGCGCTACATCTATATTGGCGCAGTGGCGGAGGACTCGTCCGGCTATCCAGATTGCCGCTCCGAGTTTTATGATGCTTTTCAACGAGCGATCGAGATCGGCACCAAACCGGAAACCAGGATCGAGATTAGGACGCCTGTGATCGCGATGCGAAAGTCAGAAATAGTATTGCGCGGGAAGCAACTCGGCGCGCCTTTCGAATTGACCTGGTCCTGTTATCAGGAATCGGAACGCGCGTGCGGTAACTGTGATTCATGTGCGCTTCGGCTGCGCGCGTTTCGCGAGGCATCGGTCGCCGATCCCATACCGTACGTGCTTGACAGTAGTCAGCTTGCTTATTAACTTAGGGGCACTTAAGGGCTTACAATTACAACCGGTGGCAAAGTCGGGGCATCTTATGAGTTACTCTCCTGTAATCATATAGCACCCGGCCATTTCTGTTGGAGGAATAATAGATGTTTCGCAAATACCTTCTCGTGGACCTTGCCGCGATCGCTCTGTTGGTTTTATTGGCTGTTGCGACGTGCGCCCAGACTGCACCACTTCGCGGCCACGTAAAACTGAAGCAGGCAGACGGTAGCATGGTTCCTGCCGCTGACGCCGTAATCGACGTCTACCGCATTGATCTAGCTGGCAAGTTCAATACAAAAACAAACAAGAAAGGCGAGTTTGTCTTTGCCGGGCTCCCCTTCGTTGGCAATTACATAATCGCCGCCAGTCTTGCGAACGCACAGCCTGCATTCCTGCCAAACGTCAACGTTAAGCAGGAGAACGATTATGAATTAGTGCTTTCTCCAGGTAACGGTAAGCGCCTAACGCTCGACGAAATCAAGAAAATGACGCCTGGAGGAAGCTCGTCGTCAACGGGTGGGGGAGGCGAGAGCGCTGCAGATAAGGCTAAGCGCGAGGAGGTAGACAAGAAGAACGCCGAGATTGACACCAGGAACAAGCGCAACGCCGAAATAAACGAGATTGTCTCGCGTACCTTTAAGGCAGGCAACACGGCGCTTTTCGCAAAGAATTACGACGAAGCGATCAAGCAGTATCAAGAAGGCTTGGCCGCCGATCCGGAACAGGCCGCACTTTATACGCAGGCTGCTATGGCTTTCCGTATGCGTGGCGTAGACCGTTATAACGCGGCGGTCAAAGCACCAGGGGACGCCGCCTCAAAAGTACCTGCATTTGATCTTGCAAAGCAAGATTTTCGTCAATCCGCCGAGGATGCCACGAAAGCCGTTCAACTGATGCAGAAAGAAGAAGCGCCTGCCGATGCGGCGGCTCAGGCTGCGCAGAACAACAGGAAACTGGCAGCACTGACCACGCGCGCCGAATCGATGAGACTGTTTGTAGGTAAAGTTGACCCGTCTCAAGCAGACGCTGGGCTCACGGCCTATCACGAATACATTAGCGCAGAACCCGATCCAGCCAAGAAAGCCAAAGCGCAGATGGAGGCTGCTCAGATGCTTTTGGACGCGGGCCAAGGTGACAAGGCATTCGCAGAGTTCCAAAGGGTCCTGGCCGTGAAGCCTGACGATCCAGATGCGAATTTGGGCGCAGGTCTCGCGCTGTACGGCACAGGCGACAAGGCTAAGTATCAAGAGGCTGCAAATTATCTGCAGCACTTTGTCGACAAAGCGCCCGATACGCACCCATTTAAGGCAGACATAAAAGCGGTGCTTGAAAATCTGAAGAACAACGAGAACGTCGTCCCTGAGAAGACTACTCCGGCCCGCCGTCGACGGCCTTAAGCCGGAAGCCGCTTTTTCTCCGACGTTGAGGCCGCACTGGCCATTGCTGGTGCGGCCTTAACGTTTTCTCCAAACCATTCGGTACGGACTCTCCGGGACACCAGACTGCAGCGGAACTTCATTGCCCCTCATCTGACGTTCGCAAGTCCTTCCCGGACGAGTCGCTTCCTTCCCTTTTCCGCCCAAAAATGACGCTTGACAGTGTAATGGTTCAACCTGTACTATGCCTGTGCAACGGTGTTTGGCACCGACCGGCTTGTCTTGGCCGTGGTTCGGTGGAAACTGTTGCGGCAGGATCGATTCCTGAACCCGCCCTCTCTTAACCTTCTGAACCCTAGCGAAACATGTCGGCCAAACTAGGCGAAATCCTCGTCCGCGAAAACTTAATAAGCCCGCAAAACCTGCGAGAAGCGCTCGACTATCAGCGCGAACACGGGGGCCGGCTCGGATATAACCTCGTCAAGCTGGGCCTGGTGTCGGACGACATGATTACGGCGGTCCTGTCCCGGCAGTACGGCATTCCCTCAGTCAACCTCGAGCTTTTCCAAATCGACGAATCAGTACTGCGCCTCATTCCGCAGGAAGTAGCGCAAAAATACTCCGTATTGCCGCTCTCGAGAGTCGGCGCGACGTTGACGCTCGCGATGGTTGACCCAACCAATGTCTTCGCGATGGACGACATAAAGTTTATGACGGGCCTGAACGTTGAGCCAGTCGTCGTCGCCGAGGCGAGTATTCAACAGGCAATCTCAAGGTACTACGGCATAACGAGGGAGATCGAGTTAGCCACTGTTTCCATTGATGACGCTGTACTTGAAGGCGTGGGCGTTAAAGGCTCGAATGGCGGCGGCATCACCAACGCCGATCTGGTTTCTCTCGACAGTATTGACTTCGCCCATGACGGCGCTGAAGCCGTCGAGGTCCTTGATGACAACGAGGAGATTGACCTCACGACGCTTTCGCGGATGAGCGAGGACGCGCCCGTCGTTCGGCTCGTCAACGTGCTTCTCGTCGACGCGCTGCGACGCGGAGCCTCAGACATTCACGTCGAGCCGTACGAAAAGGAGCTTCGTATCAGATTTCGCATTGACGGTGTGCTGTATGACGTCATGCATCCCCCGCTGAAACTTCGTGACGCTTTGATCTCGCGCGTCAAGATCATGTCTAAGTTGGACATATCCGAAAAGCGACTGCCCCATGATGGCCGGATCAAGATCAAGGTCAAGAACCAGGCC